>DAMBQR010000001.1:0-38736 GCA_032055545.1 Pseudescherichia sp.
AGAACTCCTGCCACAGCACGCGGCCAATCATGATGCTGTCCGGGCCGCCGAGCAGCTCCGGGATCACGAACTCACCCACCGCCGGGATGAACACCAGCATCGAGCCTGCGATAATCCCGCCCTTGGTCAGGGGCACGATCACGCTGAAAAAGGTCTTCAGCGGCCGGGCACCGAGATCCAGCGAGGCCTCCACCAGCGAGTAGTCGATGCGCGTCAGGGCGGTGTAGATCGGCAGCACCATAAACGGCAGATAGGCGTAGACGATGCCGATATAGACCGCGAGATTGGTATGCAGGATGGTCAGCGGCTGGTCGATCACGCCCAGCCAGAGCAGGACGTTATTCAGCACACCGTTGTTTTTCAGGATCCCCATCCAGGCGTAGACGCGGATCAGAAACGAGGTCCACGACGGCAGGATCACCAGCAGCAGCAGGATGTTGCGCGTCGAGGGCTTGCTGTGCGCCACCGCCCAGGCCAGCGGGTAGCCCAGCAGGAGACAGCAGATTGTCGAGATGCCCGCCACCTGCAATGATTGCAGATAGGCCTCAAAGTAGAGCGGATCGTCCGTGAGCTGGAGGAAGTTTCCCAGATTAAGGGTGATCGAGAGCTGGCCGTCGGCCCACTCCATCAGATCGGTATAGGGCGGGATCGCCCGCGCCATCTCGGCCAGGCTGATTTTAAAGACGATCAGAAACGGCAGTAAAAACAGCAGCGACAGCCAGATGTAGGGCAGCGCGATCACCAGCTTGCGCCCGTGCTTCATCTGCATCCGCGCCAGCCAGAGGGTAAAGCGGGAGGTTTTTTCCACGCGGGCCGGGGGTTCTAATGTGCTCATCACCGCTCCTTAAACCGTTAACACAACGCAGCTGTCGGCGTCCCAGCAGAGGCGCACCTCATCGCCCCAGGTTGGCAGGCCTTTGCGGTAGCGATGTTCGTTCTGTAACTGGGCGCTGATCATCTGCCCGCTCTTCAGGCGAACGTGGTAGATAGAGAGATCGCCGAGGTAGGCAATGTGCACCACTTCCCCCACGGCAAAGTTATAGCCGTCGGCAGGTGGCTCGTCGCAGAGCATGATCTTCTCCGGACGCAGAGCGACGTAGACCGGCACGTTGTCCACCACCGACGCATCCGGATCGACCTTCAGGGGGTGCATCAGCCCCGGCGAGTCAATCACCAGCCCATCCTCCTGACGCTCCTTCAGCAGCCCTTCGAAGACGTTCACCGAGCCGATAAACTCTGCGCTGTAGCGGGTGGTCGGATGCTCGTAGATCTCCTCCGGCTCGCCGATCTGCACAAACTTACCGCGGTTCATGATCGCGATACGCCCGGCCATGGTCATCGCCTCCTCCTGATCGTGGGTCACCATTACGCAGGTCACCCCTACCCGCTCAAGAATATCAACCACCTCCAGCTGCATCCGGTCGCGCAGCTTCTTATCCAGCGCGCCCATCGGCTCATCGAGCAGCAGCAGCTTCGGTCGTTTCGCCAGGCTGCGGGCCAGGGCCACGCGCTGACGCTGACCGCCAGAGAGCTGGTGCGGCTTACGCTTAGCGAACTCGCTCATGTGCACGAGGCCCAGCATCTCCGCGACCCGGCTGGCTATCTCCGCCTTCGGCAGCTTGTCCTGCTTCAGGCCGAAGGCGATGTTCTGCTCCACGGTCATGTGCGGGAAGAGCGCGTAGGACTGGAACATCATATTGATGGGGCGCAGGTAGGGCGGAACGTGGGCCAGATCGACGCCGTCCAGCATAATCTGTCCGGTGGTGGGCTGCTCGAAGCCCGCCAGCATACGCAGCAGGGTCGATTTCCCGCAGCCGGACGCGCCCAGCAGGGCAAAAATCTCGCCCTTGTAGATGGTCAGGTTGACGTCATCCACGGCGTGTTGACCATCAAACGATTTGGTCAGGTTACGAATTTCCAGCAGCGGCGTCAGCGCCTTACGAGGTTTCGCCTGTGGGCGGGGGGTTGCGTCATTCACGGGATGCTCTCCGGCATACAGATAAACAGGTGCATATGCACTAAAACGGTGCCTGATGTCCGGTGGCGAGAACGCCACCGGCCAGGATCTTATTTACCGCTCTTCACTTTGGTCCACGCGCGGGTTCTTACGCGGTCGATTTTCGGCTCCTGCACCTTGAGGGTAAAGAGCTTGGCGAAGACGTCAGCCGGTGGGAAGATCGCCGGGTTTTCGCGTACTTCAGCGCTGATCAGCGGCACAGAGGCCTTGTTGCCGTTAGCGTAGAAGACGTGGTCGCTGATGTGAGCGATAACGTCCGGACGCATCAGGTAGTTGAGGAACTGGTAGGCTTCCTCTTTGTTTTTGGCATCTTTCGGCATGGCGAAGACGTCAAAGAAGGCCAGCGCTCCCTCTTTCGGAATGATATAGGAGACGTTAACGCCGTTTTTCGCCTCTTTCGCGCGGTTCGCCGCCTGCCAGACATCCCCCGCCCAGCCGATGGCTACGCAGATATCGCCGTTAGCCAGATCGTTAATGTACTGGGAGGAGTGGAAGTAGCGAATATTGGGACGCAGCTTCAGCAGCAGATCGGTCGCCGGGCCGGTGTAGTCGTCCGCTTTAGTGCTGTTGGGATCTTTGCCCAGGTAATTCAGCACGGTAGCGAAGATCTCTTCCGGCGCATCAAGGAAGGAGACGCCGCAGCTCTTCAGCTTCTCAAGGTTTTCCGGCTTCAGCACCACATCCCAGCTGTCAACAGGCACGTCGCCCAGCACGGCTTTTACCTTATCGACGTTATAGCCAATGCCCGTGGTGGCCCACAGATACGGCATCGCGTACTGGTTATCAGGATCGTGTTTTGCCACCAGCTTGAGCACTTCTGGATCCATGTTCTTCCAGTTTGGCAGCTTGCTCTTATCCAGCGGCTGGAACACGCCCGCGGTCAGCTGACGCTCCAGGAAGCTGGCGGAGGGCACCACCAGATCGAAACCGGTGCTGCCCGCCATGAGCTTGCCTTCCAGCACCTCGTTGGAGTCAAACACGTCGTAAACAACCTTGATACCGGTCTCTTTTTCAAAGTTTGCCACCGTATCCGGGGCAATATAGTCAGACCAGTTATACACGTGCAGCGTCTTCTGCTCGGCGGCCAGCGTCCCGGCGGAGACCGCCATCAGCGCGCCTGCTACCAGACCGGACAACCATTTTTTATTCAGGGTGGTCATATCTCATTCCTTCTGGAAAGTTCGTGAATAGACGAACTAAATGTACGCATTAAAGATATGCAAGAATCGTGCATACTTTTCACTCTGCACAGCTTCGGGTATGAGACGCCACCCGGCAGACGCTGCAAGCTTTTTAAAGCAGCGCAAGAATAACTGTAGCCAGGGTTAGAGACTATAGGTCAGGTTAAAAACCGGGTTTTATCAATTTTTTATTCACTCTTTGTCTATACGATAGGCCGATAGCGCCATCATGGCGGTGAATAAAACTGGTAGGAGGCAGGGAATGCAGAATAAAAGCGGGGAAGAATGCAGCCGCTATGGCAGCGACTGCGCTTATGTCATGAGGGTTTAGTGAAGAAAATTGCGCACCGTTTCGCCGGCAACCGCCTCATCTTCTTCTGCATTAAACAGCTGCTGCTGCGCGCAGGCTTCCAGAATCACCATGGAGACCTGCTCTTCGCTGTGGCGCATAAACCAGCCAAACTGCTTCAGATTCACCCCAGGGGCGGCGAACAGCGACTGGCACACCACCAGCTTCGGCAGATTATCATCCTGGATGTCGAGGAAGGCTTTTATTGTCAGCGAGCTGGCGTTAATGGCTGAGAGATCGGCAGCCAGCGCCAGCAGCGCTGAGGGCTTCACCTCTGCCATCGCCGAGAACAGAATAATGTCATCAACCAGATCGATCTTGGCGTCGTAGATGCCGTCAAAGTTTTGCATATGCGGCAGATGTAGCGCCTGGCAGGTGTCACACTCATAAAAACTGATGCCCAGCTCGTCAAGCCAATGACGCAAGGTGTCCAGACCGGGTACGACGAGTGAATCCATAATAGGGGGTGACCTCTGTAGAAAAATTTGCGGGCATAGCTTACGCAAAAAACGCTCTGTATACCATTTATACTGCCGGAAAAGCGCCTAGCCGCCCGTTTTCAGACAAAAGCCGGGGGTCGCCTGCTGCTCGATCCAGGCAATCATCTTCCCGGCAATATCCACGCCGGTGGTTTTCTCAATCCCCTCCAGGCCCGGCGAGGCGTTGACTTCCATCACCAGCGGCCCGCGATCGGCACGGAGAATATCTACCCCGGCCACGTCCAGCCCGAGGGTGCGCGCCGCCAGCAGGGCCATCTCACGCTCGCGCATGGTAATGTTGGCCACCGTCGCCACGCCGCCCCGGTGCAGGTTGGAGCGGAAATCGCCCTCTTTCGCCCGCCGCTCAATGGCGGCCACCACCTCATCCCCTACCACCAGGCAGCGAATGTCGCACCCCTTCGCCTCTTTAATGTACTCCTGCACCAGGATGTGGGCATTCAGGCCGCGAAAGGCGTCAATCACGCTCTCCGCCGCCTGGCGCGTCTCCGCCAGCACCACGCCGATGCCCTGGGTGCCCTCTACCAGCTTGACCACCAGCGGCGCACCGCCGACCATGTCGATGAGATCGCTGGTGTCATCCGGAGAGTGGGCGATGCCGGTAACCGGGAGATCGATCCCCTGGCGCGCCAGCAGCTGCAGCGAGCGCAGCTTATCTCTGGCACGGGTGATGGCGACGGACTCATTGAGGGGGTAGCTGCCGAGCAGCTCGAACTGGCGCAGCGCCGCCGTACCGTAGAAGGTGATGGCAGAGCCAATGCGCGGGATCACCGCATCAAAGTAAGGGAGCTTGCGGCCCTGGTAGTGAATAGACGGGGCCGCCGGACTGATGTTCATATAGCAGGAGAGGGGATCGAGGATCTCGATCGTATGGCCCCGTTGCGTCGCCGCATCACGCAGGCGTTTACACGAATAGAGCGTTCCATCCCGGGACAAAATGGCAATTTTCACCCTGCACCTCTCTACAATGACAGTGTCACAGCTGCCCCACTATCATACACGCAGCGAGACGCAGGATGAACGGGATTTATCGCCTCGCCCTGATTTGGCGAAACATAGCCTTCTGGCATCGAAACGACAGGCAAAACCTTCTTTCTATTACCTGAGGTAATGGGCATCATAACCTTAATTGTTGTCTGGCTTAACGTTAAGGAGAGAGTATGTTCGCTGTCATCTTTGGACGCCCCGGCTGTCCGTACTGCGTACGCGCAAAAGAACTTGCAGATAAACTGAGCACCGAGCGTGACGACTTTAGCTATCGCTATGTCGATATTCATGCGGAAGGGATCACTAAAGCCGATCTGGAAAAGACCGTAGGCAAGCCCGTCGAGACCGTGCCGCAGATCTTCCTCGATCAGAAGCACATCGGTGGCTGCACCGACTTTGAAGCCTATGCCAAAGTGCATCTGGGCCTCTTTGCTGAGCAGTAAGCCGCTTTGGGGGCGTTATCCGCGTCCCCGCCTCACTAACAGGCTACGAATAAACAGATAGCAGAGCGCCCCCAGCGCGCACCAGAACACCGCACTAAACAGCCACGCCATCTCCTGCCAGACCGAGCGTATCGGTGTCAGGAAGAGCAGCATTAGCACAAAGCAGACCGTTGCTCCCAGCATCGCCCCGACTAAAGGCAACACCACGCGACGTTTTGTTGAGATATAACTGGCCACCGCGCCAGGAATAATAAAAAAGAGTAGCCCCAGCTCAGGACGGCCGGCAGGCTGGAAGGCCCCTCTCACGTTCAATATATGTGACAGGTAGACCACAATAAAAAGCAGGAAGCAGCAAAAAGCGCCCGCCCAACCACGTTTAGACTTCAAATAATCCTCCTGACATCGCCTCTATCGAACATTTCTTCGCCCCAAAGGAACGTTCGGTTTGATAAAGCAGTGTGGCAATCCTTGCCAAAAAAGCACCCACGCGAATGCGCGATTCTTAGCTAGCCGTTGTTTATCAATACGATTAAACTAACGGCCTGATCTGTTTTGCGGTCATTGTTTTATTTTGCAGCAGCGCGACGCTCAGCCCCGCTGCCTTAAGAAAAACATTAGCGTAAATCATTATTTCTTTCAACAGCTTACTAGTAAACAAGAAGTTAGCCTCCGTGAATATAAACGTCGCAGATTTGTTAAATGGGAATTACATACTGTTATTATTTGTGGTGCTGGCGCTGGGCCTGTGCCTCGGAAAATTACGGTTAGGCTCGGTACAACTCGGTAATTCCATTGGCGTTTTAGTGGTTTCGCTATTATTAGGCCAGCAGCATTTCGCCATTAACACCGACGCCCTGAATCTGGGCTTTATGCTGTTTATTTTTTGCGTGGGCGTGGAAGCCGGACCCAACTTTTTTTCAATTTTCTTTCGCGACGGCAAAAATTATCTGATGCTGGCGCTGGTGATGGTCGGCAGCGCGCTGCTGATTGCGCTGGGGCTGGGCAAGCTGTTTGGCTGGGATATCGGCCTTACGGCCGGGATGCTGGCCGGATCGATGACCTCGACGCCGGTGCTGGTGGGTGCGGGGGATACCCTGCGCCATTTGGGCATGCCCAGCGGCCAGCTCACCACCGCGCTGGATCACCTCAGCCTCGGCTACGCCCTGACCTACCTTATCGGGCTGGTTAGCCTGATCTTCGGCGCGCGCTATATGCCGAAGCTGCAGCATCAGGATCTGCAGACCAGCGCCCAGCAGATCGCCCGCGAGCGCGGTCTCGACACCGACGCCAACCGCAAGGTCTACCTGCCGGTGATCCGCGCCTACCGTGTGGGGCCGGAGCTGGTGGCCTGGGCCGACGGCAAAAACCTGCGCGAGCTGGGTATCTACCGCCAGACCGGCTGCTACATCGAGCGTATTCGCCGCAACGGCATTCTGGCGACCCCGGACGGCGATGCGGTCCTGCAGATGGGAGATGAGATCTCGCTGGTGGGCTACCCTGATGCGCATGCCCGCCTCGACCCTAGCTTCCGTAACGGCAAAGAGGTCTTTGACCGCGACCTGCTCGACATGCGTATCGTCACCGAAGAGATCGTGGTCAAGAACCACAACGTGGTGGGCCGCCGCCTCGCCCAGCTGAAGCTCACCGATCACGGCTGCTTCCTGAACCGGGTGATCCGCAGCCAGATCGAGATGCCGATCGACGACAGCATCGTGCTGAATAAAGGCGATGTGTTGCAGGTGAGCGGCGACGCGCGACGGGTAAAAACCATCGCCGATCGCATCGGCTTTATCTCCATTCACAGCCAGGTGACCGACCTGCTGGCGTTCTGCGCCTTCTTTATCGTCGGCCTGATGATCGGCATGATCACCTTCCAGTTCAGCTCGTTTAGCTTTGGCATCGGTAACGCGGCGGGCCTGCTGTTCGCCGGGATCATGCTCGGCTTCCTGCGTGCCAACCACCCCACCTTCGGCTACATCCCGCAGGGGGCGCTGAACATGGTGAAGGAGTTTGGCCTGATGGTCTTTATGGCGGGCGTTGGCCTGAGCGCCGGGAGCGGCATCGGCCACGGCCTTGGCGCGGTGGGCGGACAGATGCTGGTTGCCGGGCTGCTGGTAAGCCTCGTACCGGTGGTGATCTGCTTCCTCTTCGGCGCTTACGTGCTGCGGATGAACCGCGCCATGCTCTTCGGTGCGATGATGGGAGCACGCACCTGCGCCCCGGCGATGGAGATTATCAGCGACACGGCGCGGAGCAACATCCCGGCACTTGGCTACGCGGGCACCTACGCCATCGCCAACGTGCTGCTGACCTTAGCCGGGACGCTGATCATCATCATCTGGCCCGGCCTCGGATAACTCTGAAGATAAGCAGTTGGGTAAAAATTTTCTGGCATCAGCCGAACTTTTTATAGAAGTGCCAGTCATAACTAGTGCCACTGCTTTTCTTTGATGTCCCCATTTTGTGGAGCCCATCAACCCCGCCATCTTTGGTTCAAGGTTGATGGGTTTTTTGTTGTCTGGTTCTTATATCTTTTTTAATCAATTACTTATGCTGACACTTCCCGTGTATAGCGACATAACGGCGGCAGTGTTAAGACAGCCATGGCAGCTCCAGACCGGAAGGTCCGTAGATATAGCCACCACTAATCCAAAACTTCCCACCATGTTTTGGTCCATATATGTAGTTACCGCTTATCCAGTATTTCCCAGAATTCCTTGGCCCATAGATGTATCCTCCTGAAATCCAGAAGCGGCCTGACTCTTTAGGCCCGTAGATGTAGTTATTACTTATCCAATATTTACCCGAACTCATAGACTCTCCCTACTCACGTATCCTCACATTGCAGACGAAAGAAAAGTTAGCATGTATTAATCACCTGAAATGATTTACGGGTAGCAAATTGACGTTTAGAGCTTAAGTATGTTTTGTGGATATATGTCATAAAAAACCCGTCAGCGGCGGGTCAGTATCAGTAAGCTAATTGTTCATCCACCCCTTTCGTATGAGGCAATGAGGCAATGAGGCAATGAGGCAATGAGGCAATGATTTTATGCGGTCGGCACACGGATCGACAAAGTCTCATGCGTCACGAACGTATGACCGCACTCAATTTTGGTGCACTGGTTGTATCGTTCTTTGATTTCACTGGGAACCTGAAAGCTACTGCATGTATGCACGGCCTGGCCGCACATAGAATAATTCATCATTTCGTTCAGCCCTCATTCCGAACCAGTTCGCAATAATGATGAATTATTGTTCTCAATTTTGAACTAATCATTCAATTTCAAACTCATCTATTTTGACTTCGAGATCCAGACTGGTCGTAAAGCCAGTGTCCGGGTTGAACGTATGTGTGGGTGTGGTGATAGTCCACTCCGCATCATCAATGGGCTGTTTATAGCCGCACACCTTCACCGGCATTTCAGTGTAGAGATCTGTACGGCCTTATGCGAGCTGCAGTGAGAATGACGCCACCCCGCGCTGCAGGTGCTCTCACTGCGTCTTTGCGATATGCTCCGCATTGCTGCGGTTAATGATGTCCACAGGCAGCCCAGTTAGCTCGCTATAGTGTTCGATTGTGACGTGCGATGTGTTCAGAGTGATTGAAATATTAGGGGTCATGATGCAATATCTCCTATTTGCTTGTAGTGAGCCGTTTGTAATCGTGACAAATCCCCAAATGGGAATAAAACCGATATCAGGATCGCATATAAGATATGTCAACATCAAAGTACCCAAGTGAGATCAAAATAAATACCAATCAAGGCGGCAAAGCTGCGATTGAACGATTGGTAGAGGTGCATTGTTTTTCAACGCGACAGGCATTAGCTGATCACCAAGAAGTCTTAAAAAGCACTTTGGCTAATAGGTACATGCGGGATACGTTCCCTGCTGACTGGATAATACAATGCGTATTAGAAACGTGTGTTTCGCTTCTGAGGTTGGCTACAACTGATGGCCCAATGCATTTGGATGCAAGATCACAAATAATAAAGATTTCTAATGAGCGAAATGATGAAGGTAAAGTCAGCGAGGGTGGTTATGTTATTTTTAATTTTTCTTTATTTCCTAGGATCTTGAATAGCATCTCGTTCATTGAGTCTGACAAATTAGTATATTTAATTAGATGCAATTTGAACGAGATCAACGATGGTTTATGGGTGATTGCTATTAATAATGTTGTTTCCGTATGTGAGTTGGTGAGATTACCTAACAATCGAGTCTTATTTGAAACAAACTCAAAAAAGATAGAGTGTTTCATTGATGATACTAATATCATTGCTAAGGTAATCATGACCGGTAAGTAATAAATTTTAAGGGATGGGAAAATGATTATTGGTGTTATTTTACGAAATTTTAAAAACTTTAGGAATCAGCACTACATTCCACTAACCGTAAATAACCGTTCATCTTGGTTAATTGGTGAAAACGGAGTTGGAAAAAGCTCTATATTGCAGGCATTAGATATTGTCCTCAACAAGACTGATATTAATAGACTTGATATAAACAATGACGCTCGGAGCCAAGGTTATGATACAAGGGAACCATTTATCGTTCCCATTTATTTAATCAGGAAAAGCAGGCTAAAAAGCAATACTGCTTTATACAAAGTTTTAGAAATCATTAGTGATATTACATGGCAATTAGAAAGTGATGATTTCAATACATTGCAACGTGTATTAGCCGAAAAATTTGTTGCACATAGAAGCATATTAGAATCACAATATTCATCGGATGATTATTTGCTTATTCCGCTTGGAATAATTAAAGATAATGCAAATGATACACCACGCCCTTATATGTCAATATTTGAGTCTATCGAAGACTATCGTTCACAAATAGATGAATTAATTCCTGAGAATAGTTCAGCAACTCTTAAAAAATATTTTTTCCAGATTACACTGCCTAAATTACTAACTACTATAAAAGACGCGTACAATTACATTTATCTGCCAGCAGAAATTACAACCTCCGAATACTCAAGAATCGAAAGCGATTTATTACAATCTCTACTTGGTGAAAATCTACAACAAAAAATAAGCAAAATCATCAAAAAAAAAGACATAGCAGAAATAAACACCTATCTTAATAAATTCATTAACCAATTAACTATAAAACTTGAAGGCCGTTACCAGTTTAAAAAGCCAACACAGCGTCAAAATAATTTCACACAACGCCATATGATATCTAAAATCATAGAATCATATTTTAGTGATAAAATACTACATCATATTGATAATTCTAACAAAGACACACCTATACAAAATTTAAGCTCGGGTGAAAAAAGAAAAGCACTTTTGGACTTGGCCTCTAATTTTTTGAAACACAATCCTCAGAAAGCTCAACATTCAACGATCCTTGCTATTGACGAACCTGAATTATCGTTACATGCCACATCATGTTTTAACCAATTTGAAAAAATTAAAAAAATCAGTGAACTTGGAATCCAAACGATTTGCACAACTCATTGGTATGGTTTTTTACCTGTTACCGGCTCAGGAACAGCAATATATATCTCACCTTCTCAAGCATATATTAAATCGTTAAATCTCGAAAATTACAAAGATGAATTAAAAGAACTAACTAAAGAGTCGAGAGGTTCTTACCTGGATGTTCTGGAAATGAAAAGTAACCATGACTTGGCTCAATCAATTGTTTACTCCATTACTTCAGGGAATAATTATAAATGGATATTATGCGAAGGAAAAACCGACAGAAAATACATCTCATCTCACTTAGAAACAGAAGACGTTGATAAATTGATAGTTTTATCAGTAGGTGGTTCGCCCACTGTTAAGAAAATATATAATTTACTGGTAATGGCGTTAGAAGACCGAAAAGAAACAATTTCCGGAAAAGCATTATTCCTATTAGATACTGACCAGAAATATAGTTTATTTCATGCTTCAGACTCTATTCCGAGCATAAAAATAAGAAGACTTCTTCTCAACAAAGAGTTGACTAGTATAAATCTCGTAAAAGTAACTGATGACGGTGTTTATCCACCAACTGAAATAGAGCAGGCTTTAGATGCTGATTTTTATGTAGAAGCATTGAAAGCTCTTTTCAATAAAGGAGAGCCAGCCCTCTCATTTATGAAAAACCCGAAATTATTGCACTCTTCTGTATCTGGTGGCGTTTTAAATCTTAACGTTAAAGAACAACAATCACTTATAAATTACTTCGAATTGCCAAGCAAAAAAAATGAACTTTGCAAAACTTACATTAAAATTCTAGAAGATTCACAAGAAATCAAAACTCCCGTTTGGTTAATGAATGTAGCGGACTTCCTCAATGGTGAAGATAATATTTTGTAAATAGGAAATCAAAATTGATTACTATTCAAATATGCAGTTAAATTAAACCCTCGGCCACGGGGGCTTTTTTTATGACAATACGAAAACTCAATATAGGAAAATGGATTTGCGAATGCTTCCCCGCCGCGCAGCGGAAGGCGCGTGCGTAAGCAGTTCGCTACTAAAGGCGCAGCATTAGCTTTTGAATGTCACAGGATGGATGAAGCAGAATCAAAACCCTGGCTGAGAAAATCAGTAGACTGTCGGACTCTGAAAGATGTGATTGAACTCTGGTTCAAACTGCACGGCAAATCTCTGACCGCTGGTGAACATATTTACGACAAGTTGGTCCTGATGGTCGATGCACTTGCAAACCCCTCTCGCAACAGATTTCAGCTCCAAATTGTTCGCGCACTATCGCGATAAACGCCTGACGGGTGAAATCTACTTTAGAGAGAAGTGGAGAAAAGAGGCCAGCCCGATAACCATCAATCCTGAGCAACGCTATCTGAACGGAGTCATTAGCGAACTGGCCGTCTTTGAAAATAGGCTGCGCCGGATCCACTGGAAAACATGCGTAGGTTCATCATTGCAGAAAAGGAAATGGCCTGGCCTACACATGAGCAAATCACGGAAGTTCTGTACGACTGCCAACGCCAAATAACCCTCCTCACTCTGGTCGTTAAAATCTGCCTGAGTACAGGAGCACGCTGGCGCGAAGCTGTGGACCTGACGCGCTTCCAAGTCACAAAGTACCGAATCACGTTTGTCAGGACCAAAGGCAAGAAGAACCGCAGTATCCCAATAAGCAAAGAGCTATACGAGAAAATCATTGCACTGGACGTACTCAAGTTCATTACGTACTGCTACTTCCAGTTCTTGTCAGTGATGGACAAAACTTCTATCGTGCTTCTTCGCGGACAGCTTACTCACGTTCTGCGCCATACATTCGCAGCACACTTTATGATGTCGGGCTGAAACATTCTTGCGCTCCAGAAAATTCAGGGCTATCACGACATAAAAATGACCACGCGCTACGCTCATCTTGAAACAGCACTTCGATTTAACCCACTTGCGACAATGAGTAACGTGTAGCTAAAAGCTTGAAGCTGTACCTTGCTTACAGTAAAAATGTGATAAGCCCACTTTTATGCGCTATGAATCTAAAATATAATCAAGTCAACAATATACAAATAATGAGTATGATCTATGCACACATTTGCGCAAGCACTAGCCTCCTTACCACAAGGGGAAAAACCTTCTTTACTTATGGGGAATGGTTTTTCTCAAGCTTGGTCTCCACAAATATTCAATTACAGAAGTATTCTTGATAATGCCAACTTTTGTGAGCATGAAGAGTTAATAAGGAAATTATTTCAAGAGCTAAATACATTTGATTTTGAATCAGTAATGGATAAACTTTCATCAGCAAATAAAATAATTAAACATTATGACCCCCACTGCGAATTAATAAACCTAATCAACGAACATCAAGAAACCCTGAAAACAGCTCTTATCAATGCCATCTCTAATTCGCACCCAACATATCCTCATGAAATATTAGACAGGCAATTTTCTTCTGTAAGGTCATTCTTATCTGGTTTTGAAGGATTGTTCACGCTTAACTATGATTTATTAATGTATTGGGCTAGAAATAAAAACAACCTTGAACCTTTAAACTTTGAGACAGATGATGGCTTTAGGTTTGGAGGAACATGGCAACGCTATGATACTGATCAAGAAATATTTTTCTTGCATGGCGCACTACATTTGTATGAGGAAGGTTCTTTAATAAAGAAACATATAAGTGGTGATAATGGTAACACTATCATCGAACAGGTTCAGATAAATTTAGACGCAGGTGCTTTCCCTCTTTTTGTTTCCGAACCAACAAGTGAAAAGAAAAAAGAGAGGATTCTCCACAATCCATATTTAAACTACTGCTACGTAAATTGAAAGGGACATTGTTTATATACGGACATTCAATGGATAAGAATGATAGGCATATATTTGACCAAATCCGAGAAAGTCAAATCACTAAAGTGTTTGTAAGTATTTATGGCAATGAGAATGATGAAAACAACAAAAAAGCTATAGCAAATGCTCATCGTTTTTTATCAAAAAAAGGATGTATTGTTGATTTTTTTACCGCAGAAACCGCGCCTATTTGGGGAAAAATACAAGTTCCAGCATGATATATTTACTAATAACAGTATGGAACTTTAAAGTTCTAAAGTTCAAAGTTACCAACGCAAGAGATAAACCCTTAAGAGTAGAAGTGACGACAAAGTGGCGACAGCGGTTGGCATTGCCCCGTAATCGCCACGCCTACTACTAACCTAACTTATTGATTATATTGCAAGTAATTGTTTTCACTAACCCGTTTGCATAAGTAGTTTTTTTGTTTGTGGGGGTTAGTAACTTTAGAGCTACCGGCCTGCAGCATCTTGTGTGAACCCTGTTAAGACAAAATTCACGGTAGCTAGGATGATTACAACTCTCATGGTTTATCGCTCCGTGGAAATATTCTCATTGAGAGATGGCCCAACCTGATATGAATAATCCGCGCTCATTTTTCAACCAACAGATAACATTTGGCCAAGCAAATCTGGCTATCAACATCTTAAAAATATATGCTTGTAATTACTTTTTATTTTTGCGTACCCTCTCCATCCATCGCGAGCAGGCAAACAATATAGGAATACATACAACGAGCATTATTACTGCAAAAGAACGATCGGAGGTCCAGTTTTGAGCATTGCTGTCAGAAAGAACTAACAGTGTTGTCGATGCTATGCCCAGCATTAATGGCTCAACCGCTTCATCAGGCCCGTCAGTAATTAACATATATGCTAGTTGAATCCCACATGATATTGCTAACGCTGAGGCAACATAAACAAGCGTTTTAATTGCCAAAAAACTAGACACATAGGCGTGAGAACTTCTTAGCTCATATAGATTTTGACTAAACATACCAACAGATTGAAGAATTTCAAAAAAGCCTTTAAGGCAAAGAATAAATATCAACCCTAAAAAAATGAGCTTTTGAAGCCTGAACTGAAAGTGATTGGCAGCCCGACTTATCTTTTTAAGGATTTTTTTATCGGTGTTTTTTGAGCTTGAGAATATTATAGCCAATTCTTCACATGCGTCTTTAAATCCTCCTTTAACAACATAAATAACTTTTCCCATTTTCTTAAAGCGACGACAAACCCAAATAATCGCAACAATAGCGAACATTGTCAACGCACCATATGCATATGCACGAGTAAACATTAAATTAAAAAAATTATCTTGAGACAAAATAAAACCCCTTATCTAATATAACACTCCACCATTGATATTTTGTTTATTGCCTTAAGCTTGCTAATTATCCTTTGTTGATGAACTATCTGAAGCTTCCTCATCGATTTTAACAACAACGGCTGAAAAAGTAAGCTTAAATTTATTAGCAGATTCGTAATTGCTTAATGTTTTATGTATCCTTTGTGGCCAAGGGCCGCGACCTTTTAACAAAATGTATATATACTTTTTTCCTGGTTATAGCACGCCCGGCGGCGCTTATGCTTGCCGGGCCTACGGGCTGACCTACCCCCACCTTTCCCACCTGCAATCCTCGCCAAATCTTGCTACTGTTAAGCGACGCCAAAACCATAACTAAAGATAAGACGCTATGACTGCCTCCTCTAACACTGCCCTGACCCACCGTCTCTGGGCTCTGTTTACCTTCTTCTTTATCCCTGGCCTGCTGATGGCCTCCTGGGCTACGCGCACCCCGGCCATTCGCGACATCCTGTCGGTTTCCACCGCTGAGATGGGCGCGGTGCTGTTTGGTCTCTCTATCGGCTCGATGAGCGGCGTTCTCTCCTCCGCATGGCTGGTCAAGCGCTTCGGCACCCGCAACGTGATCCGCGCCAGCATGTCACTGTCTGTCTTCGGCATGATGGTGCTGAGTCTCGCCCTGTGGTTTGCCTCGCCGCTGCTGTTTGCCGTTGGGCTGGCGCTGTTTGGCAGCAGCCTGGGGGCAGCCGAAGTGGCGATTAATATTGAAGGCGCGGTGGTGGAGCAGAAGATGAACAAAACCGTGCTGCCGATGATGCACGGCTTCTACAGCCTCGGCACGCTGGTGGGGGCGGGGATCGGCATGACGCTCACCGCCTGGGGCGTGACTGCAACCCTGCACGTTCTGCTGGCGGCGCTGGTGGCAATCGTACCGATCCTGATTGCTATAACCGCTATCCCCGACGGCACCGGGCGCAACGATGCAGGCGACGCGCAGCGGGAACGCAAAGGGCGTCCCTTCTATCGTGATGCCCAGCTAATGCTAATTGGCGTGGTAGTGCTGGCGATGGCCTTTGCTGAAGGCTCCGCCAACGACTGGCTGCCGCTGCTGATGGTGGACGGGCACGGCTTTACCCCCACCTCCGGATCGCTGATCTACACCGGCTTTACCCTCGGCATGACCGTCGGACGCTTCACCGGGGGCTGGTTTATCGACCGCTACAGCCGCGTTACGGTGGTGCGGGCCAGTGCGATTATGGGTGGGCTGGGGATTGCGCTGATTATCTTCGTCGATAGCGCCTGGGTGGCAGGCGTATCCGTCCTGCTATGGGGTCTGGGGGCATCCCTTGGTTTCCCGCTGACCATCTCCGCCGCCAGCGACACCGGGCCGGATGCCGCGAGCCGCGTGAGCGTGGTAGCGACGACCGGCTATCTGGCGTTTCTGGTAGGGCCGCCGCTGTTAGGCTTCTTAGGTGAGCACTACGGCCTGCGTAGCGCCATGATGGTGGTGCTGGCGCTGATGGTAGTTGCCGTCATCGTGGCCCGGGCGGTAGCGAAGCCGGGCCAGACCTCTGCTAGCCGTTCAGAGAGCGCCCCACCGACCGGTCCTTAAGGAAGATAACCATCAATCCCAGCCAGAGCAGGCCGTTTACCAGGTTGAAGAGGCTAAACAGCCCTTCGCCGCCGCTCAGGTAAGCGTGCTTGCTCAGCTCAATACCGACGGTAAATATCGCCATCTGCAGCATGCCCATGGCGGCGGATACCGTTCCTTTGCTGATGTCGCTGGCGAATAGGGTCAGGCGCACCAGACCGGCGTTGGCGAGGCCGATACCGAACGCATAGATACTCAGCCCGGCGGTCATCCACAGGTAGGCGTGGGATGCCACCATCGTAGCCACGGCCGCTACCAGCAGTCCGGCAACGATCGGCCAGCCACCCATGATGATCAGCGACCGCACGCTGCGCCGGGAGGTCAGGCGGGCCAGCACCAGGTTACCCGCAATCAACGCGCCGAAGATCGGCACCTGCAGCAGGCCGTACTCGTAGCTGCTCATCCCCTCGCCGCTGATGATAATGATCGGCGACTGAGCGATCCACGCCAGCAGCGGCAGGCTGACAAAGCCGGTTGCCAGCGCCCCGGCAACAAAGCGGCCGTTTTTCAGCACTGCTTTATAGTCCCGGCCCAACTCCTTCAGGGAGAGTGTCTCTCCAAGGCGAGTGGCGGTCTCCGGCATCGCCCGTTGCAGGCCAAAGAAGGCGATGGCCGCCAGCAGCGCAAAGAGAACAAACATCCCTTCCCACGGTGCAACGTGCACCCAGGCAGCCCCCACCAGCGGGCCGAGCAGGGGGGCAATCAGCGCCACGTTCGCCATCAGGGCGGTGATCTTGATGCACACCGCCTCCTCGAACGACTCCTGAATGGCGGCGTAGCCCACCGCGCCAATAAAGCAGAGGCTTACCCCCTGCAAAAAACGCAGGATAGTAAACTGCTCAATGTTCTGCGCCAGCAGGGTCGCCAGGCAGGTGACAATAAACCACACTACACCGGTAAGCATCACCGGACGGCGGCCAATGCGGTCCGACAGCGGCCCGAGCAGCCACTGTAAAAACATCCCTCCAGCCAGATAGGCGGTCATGGAAGTCGGCACCCACTCGATGCCAGCATTGTACTGAGCAACCACCGCCAGCATCCCCGGCTGGATCATGTCGTTGCCGATATAGGTTGAGAACTCGTAGAGCACCAGACACAGGGGAAACATCAGTGCCTGGCGGCCTAAACGGCCTCTGGAAGATGAACGATTTTGCATGTAGCCTCTTTATCCTTAAGATCGCGCAGAGTGTAGTTAAATCGCCGCGTTGGCGGTAGTAAATTCTCTGTGGCAGCGCACGTTTAATACGCTTTAATAGCTTAAGGTTCGTTTAAGGTATGCGCTGCACAATGGAAGCCTTATTTAATGGTCAACAGGAGTGACGACACCCCATGCTGGAAAATCTCAACCACACGCTGTTTTACTGGCTAAACGCCACCCCCGACTCGCCATCCTGGCTGATTGCCGCTGCGATATATATCGCCAAAGATCTGATCACCCTGCTGCCGCTGCTGGCGGCGGCGCTGTGGCTCTGGGGTCCGCATGGCCAGGTAAGCGCCCAGCGCCAGCTGGTGATCAAAACCGCGATGGCGCTGGCGGTGAGCATGTGCCTCTCCTGGCTGATGGGCCATCTTTTTCCCCACGACCGACCCTTCGCCCAGCACGCGGGCTATAATTTTTTACATCACTCGGCGGACTACTCCTATCCCAGCGATCACGGCACGGTGGCGTTTACCTTCGCGCTGGCGTTTCTGTTCTGGCATCGGCTCTGGTCCGGCTGCGTGCTGCTGGCCGTGGCGCTGAGCATCGCCTGGTCGCGCGTCTATCTCGGCGTTCACTGGCCGCTGGATATGCTGGGCGGATTGCTGATTGCCTTCAGCGGCTGCCTGGCCGCGCAGATGATCTGGCAGGTTTGCGGGATGGGGCTGCATCGGACCCTGCATCTCATCTACCGCCGCTGTTTTGCTCTACCTATCCGCAAAGGCTGGGTGCGTGAGTGACTTAACCTGGCCGCGCAGGTAATATTGGACGCCCTGCCGTATGCAGGGCTTTTACTATTACGCCAGGGGATTTATGGAAACGAAACGTGACGAAAGGATCGGCCAGCTGTTACAGGCGCTGAAGCGGAGCGACAAGCTGCATCTGAAAGAGGCGGCCACCCTGCTCGGCGTGTCTGAAATGACCATTCGTCGCGATCTGAACGCCAAAAGCGCACCGGTTGTGCTGCTGGGGGGTTACCTGGTGCTGGAGCCGCGCACCGCCAGCCACTACCTGCTGAGCGATCAGAAAACGCGCCTGGTGGAGGAGAAGCGCCTCGCAGCCCGCCATGCGGCAACCCTGGTGCAGGCCCATCAGATGGTATTTTTCGACTGCGGCACCACCACGCCGTGGATCATTGACGCCATCAGCGACGAGCTGCCCTTCACCGCCGTCTGCTATGCCCTGAACACCTTCCTCGCGCTACAGGAGAAGCCGCTCTGCCGGACTATTCTCTGCGGCGGCGAGTTCCACGCCAGCAACGGCATCTTCAACCCGCTCAACTTTAAAGAGACGCTCAACAACCTCTGCCCGGATCTCGCCTTCTATTCGGCCGCGGGGGTTCATCCGGAGATGGGCGCGACCTGCTTTAACCTTGAGGAGCTGCCGGTAAAGCACTGGGCGATGACCCGGGCGCAGTACCACGTGCTGGTGGTCGATCACAGCAAGTTTGGCAAAGTACGCCCGGCGTGCATGGGCGAACTGAGCCAGTTTGATGCTATTGCCAGCGACGTCCGCCCGGACGATAACCTGTTTGCGCTGGCAAAAGCGCAGCGCATCGCCCTGCTCTACTGATACGGCTTAAGAGAACCAGCTGCCGAACCACTCATGGAACTTCATCAGCACGAAGTCCCACATCCGGCTGAGGAATCCCCCCTCTTCCACCGCTTCCATAACGATCAGCGGACGCTGCTCAATGGATTTGCCGTTAAGCTGGAAGTCGATAGCGCCTACCACCTGACCCTTCTTCAGCGGCGCGGTGAGCTGCGGCTCGGTTAGCTTCCAGGTCGCCTTCAGGTTTTTCAGCTGCCCTTTAGGAATGGTGATTGAGCCAGCCTCGCCTGCGCCGAGCTTCGCCTCGCGGCTGTCGCCAAACCAGACGCGGGTAGTGGCAAAAGTGGCATCGGGCTTGATAGGGGTGATGGTTTCGAAGAAGCGGAAGCCCCAGGTCAGCAGCTTCTCTGACTCGTTAAAGCGAATGCGATCGGTTTTGCTCCCGAGCACCACCGAGATAAGGCGCATATCACCCTGCGTGGCCGAGGCCACCAGATTGTAGCCCGCCCCTTCAGTCGTGCCGGTTTTCATCCCATCAACGTTGAGGTTGGTGCTCCACAGCAGGCGGTTACGGTTCGGCTGGCGGATCTTGTTGAAGGTAAACTCTTTCTCTTTGTGGATGGCGTACTCTTCCGGCACATCGTGGATCAGCGCCTTGCCCAGCAGGGCCATGTCGCGGGCGGTGCTGAACTGCCCCGGCGCGTCGAGGCCGTGCACCGTCTTAAAGGTGGTGTTGGTCAGCCCCAGCCGCTGGGCGTAGTTGTTCATCAGACCGACAAAGGCGTCCTGGCTACCCGCCACGTAGTCTGCAATGGCGATGCTGGCATCGTTCCCCGACTGGATAATCACCCCTTTATTGAGATCCGCCACCGAGACCTGATCGCCAGGCTTAAGGAACATGAGCGACGAGCCGCGCAGGGCCGGGTTGCCGGTGGCCCACGCGTCTTTACCCACGGTGACCATATCGGTAAGGTGAATTTTTCCTGCCTTCAGCGCCTGACCGGTGACGTAGCTGGTCATCAGCTTGGTGAGGCTGGCCGGATCCAGCTTCTCATCGGCGTTGCCTTCCGCCAGCACTTTGCCGCTGGCGTAATCCATCAGGATCCACGCCCGGGCATCAACTGCAGGTGCTGCGGGGGCCGCGACCTGCTCGGCGGCAAAGAGAGAGGGAGAAAAAAGAACCACAAGCGCCGAAGCCGTAGCCAGGCTGCGGAGGGACAGAGAGAAATGCGTCATAAAGGCCACCCGAGTATCCATTCTAAAAAACCGCGTTAGCTCACCGCTACGCGCTAAACGGTGAGTAGTAACGTACAAAAGCAGTGAAGAAAACCGCCTGCTGGTAAAGTTTTTTAAAGTTTACGCAATATCACATCCCGATGCTGCCGCGAGCGGGATTTTTTTGTTTGTCGTTGCCTGAATGTTAACTTTATCTCACTATGTCAGCCATATGGTGCTGACGACAGCGCCCGGTTGCTGACGAAAAGAAGGAGTTTTTATGATCACGCTGTGGGGCAGAAACAACTCGACCAACGTAAAAAAAGTCTTATGGACTCTTGAAGAGCTGGAGCTGCCGTATACGCAAATCCTGGCCGGGCTGGAGCATGGCCTGAACCACAGCCCGGAGTATCTGGCGCTGAATCCCAACGGGCTGGTACCGCTGTTCCGCGACGATGAGACCGACAGCGTGCTGTGGGAGTCGAATACCATCGTGCGCTTCCTGGCAGCTCAGTACGGTCAGGGACGCCTGTGGATCGAGCCACCCGCCGCCCGTGCGCAGGCGGAGAAGTGGATGGACTGGGCTAACGGCACGCTCTCCCCGGCTCACCGGGTGCTGTTAATGAACCTGGTCCGCACCCCGGTGGAAAAGCGCGATCCGGCGGTGATTGAGGCGGGCATTGCCACCTGCGAGCCGCTGTTTGAGATCCTTGATAACGCGCTGGCAAAAACGCAGTGGCTCTCGGGAGAGGCGTTTGGCCTCGGGGATATCGCCGTGGCGCCCTTCGTCTATAACCTGTGGAACGTTGGCCTGACGTGGACGCCGCGCCCGCACCTGCAACGCTGGTATGACGCCCTGAGCGAGCGTCCCGCCTACCGTAAAATTGTGATGATCCCGGTGACCTAATTTCCCGCCGGGCTAACCCTCAACAGCTCGCCGTCGGACTCGTCGGTGAGCACATAGAGGTAACCGTCGGGGCCAACGCGCACGTCGCGGATGCGCTGGTTACGATCTCCCAGAATGCGTCCGTCCTCAGTAACTTTATCCCCGTTCACGCTCATTACAATCACGTCCTTATCCTTCAGCGCGCCGATAAACAGCTTGCGCTGCCACTGCGGAAAGGTTGACGCGTTATAGAACGCCATACCGCTCACCGCCGGGGAGTTTTTCCAGTAGAAAGCAGGCTGCTCGGTACCCGCAACGATCTCCCCCTTCGCCTCCGGGATCTTCATCCCGCTGTAGTTGATGCCCCATGTCGCCAGCGGCCAGCCGTAGTTTTTGCCTCTCTCTGGGATGTTAATCTCGTCGCCACCGCGCGGTCCGTGCTCGTTCAGCCACAGCGCGTTACTCCAGGGATTCATCGCCATCCCCTGCGGATTGCGGATGCCGTAAGACCAGATCTCCTTGCGGGCGCTGGCGTCGTTAGCGAAGGGGTTATCCGGGGGAACCGCACCCTCATCGGTCAGACGCACCAGCTTACCCTGCAGCTTATCAAGCTCCTGGGCGGTAGGCCGCTGGTTGTTTTCGCCAAGGGCGATATAGAGATAGCCCTTGCCGTCAAAGACCAGCCGCCCGCCGAAGTGGTTGCCGGTAGAGAGCTTTGGTGCCTGGCGAAAGACCACCTTAAAGGCCTCGAGCCGGGTAAGATCGTCGCTTAACCGTCCGTAGCCCACCGCCGTTCCGGCCCTGCCGTCGTTGCCCGCCTCGGCATAGCTCAGCCACACCCGGCGCGACTCGGCAAAGTCCGGGGCCAGCACCAC
The DNA here is from genome assembly GCA_032055545.1 of Pseudescherichia sp. Lineage (GTDB taxonomy): Bacteria > Pseudomonadota > Gammaproteobacteria > Enterobacterales > Enterobacteriaceae > Pseudescherichia. The sequence goes on from DAMBQR010000001.1 coordinate 22,432, forward strand.
GTCAAAAAGCCCGCCCTGCCCGTTGGCCCACACTTTCGGCACGCCGGAGAGGGGATCGGACAGCCCGCTTCCACTCTGCCAGTGGCGCAGCTGGCCATCGCGCAGGGTGATAAGCATCCCTTTATTGTCGGGTAGAAACGCCAGCGACCAGGGGTGATCGAGTTTGGTTTGCAGCACCTCGACCTTAACCGGCGCGGGCGCGGCGAAAAGCGAGGCGGAAAAGAATAGCGCAGGTAAAGCAATCAGGATGTTGCGGCGCATGGAACACTCCTTTAAGGGTCTCTGGCATAAAGCGTAGCCAGGGCTTGCTGATGCTCGCCATCAGGTAACCCTATGAATTTGCATAGATATACATTTACTTACATTTAAATGACAAAAACCATCTATTCATGATAATACAAATAATTATCATTGCCATTCCTATTTATGTAGTGATTTGCACATAAAAACAACAACACAGGGTTAATGATGATTTTAAAAAGCGGGGACCGCCACAGGAGTGCACCGGTACGGGCAGTGCATAAACCATTTACGATTTCACTGCTTGCGCTGGCAATGCATGCCGGGATGGCCCAGGCGGCTGAGAACAGAGATGAACAAGCGATGCTGGTTTACGGCGAGGCAAATAGCAACGCTGAAGCACAGCAGGATTATGCGGTGAAAACCACCCGCGCGGGTACGAAGATGCTGCTGACCCCGCGCGACGTGCCGCAATCCGTCAGCGTGGTGACCCGGCAGCGCATTCAGGACCAGGATCTGCAAAATATCGACGCCGTGCTGATGAATGCCACCGGCATATCGGCACAGCATGTCGACAGCGAGCGCTCGAACTACTACTCTCGCGGCTTTGAGATTACCAATTTCGCCTACGATGAGATCCCCACGTCGATGGGCGACGCGTGGAACTATGGCGACGCGGCAGGCGATACGGCCATTTACGACCGTATTGAGGTGGTACGCGGCGCAACCGGGCTGATGACCGGCGCAGGCGATCCGGGCGCAACGGTCAATATGGTGCGTAAGCGCGCCGACAGTAAAACCTTCGCCGGCAACGTCAGCGCGAGCTACGGCAGCTGGAATAAACAGCGCTACGTGGGCGACGTCTCCGCGCCGCTCAACGCCGACGGCAGCCTGCGCGGACGCGTCGTTGCGGGTTATCAGGATCAGGACAGCTGGCTGGATCGCTACGGCAAGCGTAAAAAATTCCTCTACGGCGTGCTGGAAGGCGATGTTACCGACCATACCACCGCCTCGCTGGGCTGGGATTATCAGCAGACCAATACCGCAAATCCAACCTGGGGCGGCCTGCCCAGCCTCTACAGCAACGGCGCGCGCACCCACTACGATCGCCACGTCAACACGTCGGCGAACTGGACCGGATATATGGTCGAGTCGCGCAAAGCGATCGCTAACGTCACCCACAATTGGGATAACGGCTGGTCACTCCGCTTCAACGGCACTCACGGCGAGCAAACCTTTAACGACACGCTGCTCTATATTATGGGCAACCCGGATGCCAGTACCGGTGAGGGGGCCTCCGGCTGGGGAAGTAAGGATAAGGGCAAGCGCACCGTAGACTCTTTCGACACCTACGCCAGCGGTCCCTTTGACCTGCTCGGGCGTCAGCATCAGCTGATGGCGGGTGCCAGCTACAGCCGCCAGCATAACGTCACCTTCAGTAAAGACGGGCCGATGGATAGCGACCAGATCGGCATCTTTGACAACAGGTGGAACGGCAGCGTGGCTGAGCCGGAGTGGAACGACTGGTATCGCAATGCAGATGATATCGTTCGGCAAAAATCAGCGTACACGGCGGCGCGCTTCTCGCTGGCCGATCCGCTGTCGCTGATCTTAGGCGCACGCTATACCCAGTACAGCACTGACGGTAGCAGCGGTGATATGCGTAAATACAACACCACCCCTTATGGCGGACTGGTATATGACATCAGCGACAGCCTCTCCGCCTACGCCAGCTACACCTCGATTTTCGCCCCGCAAACCAAACGCGATAAAGAAGGTGCGTGGCTGTCGCCGGTGACCGGGAAAAATTATGAAACCGGTCTGAAAGCCGACTGGATGGATGGTCGCCTGACCACCAACTTCGCCATTTTCCGCATTGAACAGGAGAACGCGGCGGAGGGCATCAGCGGTGTATTTGTTAACGGCTCCAGCGAGCAGGCTTATCGGGCAACACAGGGGGCCGTGAGCAAAGGGGCAGAGTTTGAAGTTAACGGTGCCGTTACCGATGACCTGCAGCTGACCTTCAGCGCTACGCGCTATGTCGCCCGTGATTCGGATGGCCGGTACAACAGCTTCGCCCCACGGACGCAGCTAAAGCTATTCAGCCGCTATCGCGTGCCGTTGCTGCCTGACCTCACCGTCGGCGGCGGCGTAAACTGGCAGGATCGCGTGTATAAGGATGTTTCTGGCCCGAATGGAGAGACCCAGCGGCTGTATCAGGAGAGCTATCCGCTGGTCGATCTGTTTGCACAGTATCAGCTGACCAAACAGCTGGCGGTACAGGCTAACGTCAGCAACCTGTTCGATCGGGTGTACGACTCTTATCTTGATAGCTCCACGGTGTATGGCGAACCGCGTAGCGTCTCGGTGAGTATGAGCTATCTCTTCTGACCGAAAGCGCTCATGTTGACGCCCTCTGTTACAGGGCGTCAACCTTTACCCGGCTTTATGCGTCAAGTCGGGGATCGAATTTATTGTTACTTCAGTCTGAACCCGCGCACCTGTACTGTTTCCCGTAAATGTTCTCTCCCGCCCATGTAATCCATACTGATTGCCGACTCATAAACGGCATTCTGCCAGGTCTTTGGTCGCATATTTTGCTGGCTGCGAAAAGTTTCACAAGCCGCTTCATAATTCTGCAGGTACTGCTTATAGCGACCCTGTACGTATTTGTTATGGTGCAATACCACAGGCTGCGCAGGGCGCGGGCGAATGGCGCTGGTTCTGTGCGCATCGGGATGCCCTACGGCCATCCCGAAGGTGATAAAGCTGTGGGCAGGAAGATTGATTATTTCTGCCAGCTCCTTTGCTGCGTTACGCATTACGCCGAGATAAACAATGCCCAGCCCGATGGATTCTGCTGCTATTGCTGCGTTTTGAGCCGCAAGCGTGGCGTCAATCGATGCCATCAGAAAGGAATCCAGATAGTCGAGCGCCACCGGCTCGCCCCCCTTCTCTCGAGTGATTTCTGCCCCACGGGAGAGATCTGCCACCCAGAGGAGCAGTACTGGTGCCTCTTCAATCCAGGGAATGCGGTCTGTCGGCACGGTTCGCGCAACGGTATCTGCAATGTGCTGCTTAAGCGACGGATCCGAGACGGCTACAACGCTCCACTGATTCAGCGCTGATGAGTTAGAAGCAGACTGCGCGGCGGCGATCATCGTCTCCAGCGCCCCCTCGGGCAGATCATCAGGCAAAAAAGTACGGACGGATTTATGGCCCAGAAGTGTCTCGACCATCGGGTTCCAGATGATATTTTCCGGTTTTTGTTGCGCAGTCCCGTAACGTTGCTCAAGCAGATCGGCACCTTTTTTGGCAGAATTAGTCATAAAAATTTCCACGTCGGTCATTTGAGACGTTCAGGATAGCGATACATATTGCGCAGATAATCTGTTTAATTACGCCTTCTGTTTCCACCTGTGTGCACAATCGGGTGCAATGGTATAGAATCTGCGGATGGATCATTTGCTTGCTATACGCACTTTTCAGCGCATCGTTGAGACGCGTTCATTTACCCGGGCTGCCGCACATCTCGACACGCCTCGCTCAACCGTCAGCAAATTATTACGAGAGCTGGAGACGCATCTTGGCGTTAAGCTTTTGCAGCGTACTACCCGTACTGTCAGCCTGACTCCTGAAGGGGCCGAGTACTACCGTAAGGTCTGCGGTATTGTTGCCATGCTTGACGATACGGAAGAGTCCATGCGGGAGATGGGCAGTGCGGCCAGAGGGCGTCTGCGGATTGATCTGCACTCCTCAATGGCCAATTTCGTTTTACTCCCGATTCTGGATGCGTTCCGACAGCGTTACCCGCATATACAGCTGGCACTGGGGGTGGGCGATCGACCGGTAAATCTTATAGAGGAAGGTGTTGACTGTGTTATCCGCGCGGGCGAACTGGCTGATTCATCACTGATTGCAAAAACGCTGTACCGGGATACGCTAGTCACGTGCGCCAGTCCGCGCTACGTAGCGCAACACGGCCTGCCATTAAGCCAGGACGATCTTGAGCAGAATCATACGATTGTGGGTTACTTCAGCGCCGATACGGGTGAAGTCTGGCCTTTGCGCTTTCGTAAAAAAGGGACAGAAACGCAGGTTATACGCTTCGATATTGCCGCAAATGACAGCGCAGCACAGGTTGGCATGTTGGTTAACGGGCTGGGCGTCGGCCAGACTTTTACCTCTGTTGCGGCAAGGTTTCTGGAGAGCGGCGAGCTCGTGCCAGTCCTTGAATCCATAACCAAAGCAACGATCCCGATTTCGATTATTTACCCACCTAATAAACAGTTGAACGCTCGGGTAAGGGTATTTATTGACTGGATCACCGAGCGTTTTTCGCAATACAGCTAATGACACTTTCTCTTTCAGCGGATTTTTAGTATCAACGTCCGCTTCTGGCACGCGCGGATGCTGGCTGAAGGGGTGCATTCAGCCTGGCGGAGCCTGTAACAGGGCAGGAGCATCATTCGAGATTGAACCGTTTCTGATTTCCCCAGCGATGAAGGGCTGAGGTTTACTAAACAGATATCCCTGGACGAAATCGCAGCCCAGTGCCTGAAGATTTATCAGTTGTTCTTGCGTTTCGACACCCTCTGCAACAGTCCTCATATTGAGGGATTTTGCCATGCCGACGATCAGTTTGATGATATTAAGAGCATCTTCCTTTGTCGATATCGAGTGCACAAAGGATTTGTCTATTTTGATTTTATCAAAAGCCAGCTGGCTCAGCCGGGAAAGAGAGGAGTATCCCGTACCAAAATCATCGATAGAGATTTTCACGCCCAGTTCTCTAAGTTTATTTAGGGTATTCATCGGCGTATTGCTCTCAATAAAGAGAGAGGATTCAGTAACTTCCAGTTCAAGTCGGTCAGCCGGAAGCCCCGTTTCTTTCAGTATAGAGAGCACTATTCCTGCAAAGGCTTTGCTGCTTAGCTGGACAGGTGAGACATTTACTGAAATTTTTACCGGAATGGCCCAGGAAGCCGCTTCTCGGCAGGCCATTTCAAGCACAGATTTCCCCATCTCGCTAATCATTCCTGTTTTTTCAGCAACAGGAATAAAGCTATCTGGTGGCAAAAGACCTTTTTGCGGATGTACCCAACGAATCAGGGCTTCATAGCTGTAAATTTCCTGACTGAACGAATCCACAATCGGTTGATAATAAACCACAAATTCTTTATTCACTAACGCCAATGCCATGTCATGCTCAAGAGTTCTGCTTTCCAGCAGCTTATCTAACATTCGCTGGCGGAAAACTTTAATCTTGCCCGCGCCTTCATTTTTGGCTTCATAAAGGGCCAGATCGGCAAATTTATAGAGATAGTCGGAACGGCGCTCATTTTCTGAGTTAACAATGCCCACGCAGGTGGTTATGTTTATAATTGTGTTATAGATAGTGTAGGGCTGGTTAATGCAGTCACATATTTTTTGGGCTAACGTAACCGCTTGACTTTCTGTCAGATCGTTCGAGAGAAATGCGAACTCGTCGCCACCCAAGCGATAAAGAAAATCCGGAGGAAGACGCATCGAAATCAGACGCTGAGATATGAGGCGCAATAACATATCACCGGCATCATGACCATAAGTATCATTTACCTCTTTAAATCTATCCAGATCAAACAGCATCACGGTCACAGCGCTTTTATTGCTTGTGGCTATCTCGATAGTTTTATTTAAATTATCCCAGAAAAACAGCCGGTTACTTAGCTCTGTAAGAGGATCATGGTAAACGTCATACTCCAGCTTTGCATTCTGGATTTGCAGTTTTTCTTTAGATTCCTGAAGCTCTCCAGCAAGCGTCTTAACCTGAAGATGCGCCTTTAGAATATTTCTGTTTTGATAAAAAATCAGCACACCCAGTATCGCACTCAGTATTATCAGCAGCACAGAAACCGCTGAATAAATAGAGTACAGGGTTTGAATGTTACTGTTGGCGCTGTTAATAAGATTAATATCTTTATTTAAAGCAGCGGATGAAAGGCTGCTTAGTGGCGCATCAAGCGAATACATTACCTTCAAATAGTCCTGGATTTCTGAGCGCGTCATTTTCTCAATATTAGCATCCAGATAATCAAGGGTGTTTTCGAGTTTTACCGCCAATTCATGCAGCGTTTTATTGCTATATATATATTGCCCTAAGTCCCCTTCCTTCAGTAAATCGCTCTGGCTAAGCATAATGTCGAGATGAAGACGCACATCATCCCGTGTCATGGTCTCATCGATAGTGTAAAGACCAAGCCATGATTCGAAACGGTAATACTCCGCGACCAGCTGTCCAGCAGACCATGAATTGGCATAGTGCGTCAACTTCTGCAACTCTTGCTGCCTTTCATGCACAAGGAAAGATATATATCCGGTAGATATAAAAAGTGCAAATATTATACCAGTCAATATTCTGTTCATGTTGTTCTTCTGAGACCTTACTCAATGCTCATTTTGCTAACCTGCCATGCTGATCTTGAATAAAAGAGCTGATTATTCAGTTCAGGTTCGCTGTCATAGGGATAGACGATGAATAGCGGACCTTTATCGCGGACACGCATGTATTCGCCATTGATTTTTACAGCAAGGATCACATTATATTTTTTGAAATCATTGAGAGGGATAACGGTGGTGTAGTCATTGAGTGCAGTGACCTTGACGATTGTGCCTTTCGCCCCGACGTAATCCATAAGAGTTCTCAGTGGAATACCCGTAAACGTTGTACGTCCATTATACCAGGGAGAGGCGGTCTGGAAACTCACCATTCCCAGCTTCTCAAGGCTGGCGATATCGAAAACGGCTTTACCCTCTCCATTTGTATTTTCTATATTGCCGGACAGTGTTAAAAGGGGTTTCCCAGCAGGTTTGGGAAGTTCCCCAGCTAAAGCCTGCATGGAGATCACAAAGCCTAACAACACAACAGTTAACTGCATTCTAACCTACCTATCCACCGAATATAAAACAATTATAATTGAGTTATTATGTCATTTATACATGCCGCCTGGCGAATAACAATCCACTAAGAGAATTTATAATTTAACCAATAAAAATCAATGAGTTATGCTGTGATCCACTTTAAAATGTTGATCATTAAAGGTCCGTGCTGTTATCTTTTTGGTGCTTTAAAACTCATCATACCTGTACAAACAATAATCTATGCGTTTAGTTAGCGCAAATAAACCAACACAAAAATTAAGGTTAAGTGGTTTGTGCAGGCTCATAGCATCATTGTGTGCAAGGCCTTCATCGACGGTGGTTTTGGTGCTTTTTGGCTGAACGACAGGACCATTCAATCACCCGCCATCCAGAGGGATATCACACACGTAACGCCATCTTTTGGCGCAATACTATACTCTTATTTATAATTGCCAGTCGAAGGAAGAAAAATGAAAGACGCCACGCCAAAATATATGTCTGTTGACTTATCTCGCTGGGCAAGGAGGGAACATTTTGAAATATTTCAGTCGTTTGCTCAATCTACGATTAACCAGACTGTTCTGTTAGACATTACCGCATTGCTAAAAGATATAAAAGAGGTTGGCTGGAAATTTTACCCTACTATGATTTTCCTCCTTTCTAAAATCGTAAACAGGCATACGGAGTTCCGTATGGCCATGAAGAATGATGAGCTTGTCATATGGGATGAAACTCATCCTAGCTATACAATTTTCCATAAGGAAACGGAGACCTTTTCATCCTTATGGAGTCCCTACGATGGCAATGTCCATCACTTCCAGAGCGTCTATTCAGAAGACGTTGCACGCTATGGTAATAATCTCTCTTATTGGCCTAAGGGAGAGTCCCCGGAAAATGTTTTTTTCGTCTCGGCTATCCCTTGGGTAACGTTTACCAGTTTCAATATCAACATTGCTAACATGAAGAATTTTTTTGCTCCCATGTTTACTCTGGGAAAATACTACAAACAAGATGGAAAAGTAGTGTTGCCTCTCGCCGTTCAGGTACATCATTCCGTATGTGATGGTTTCCATTTGGCAAGGCTGGTCAATGAGTTACAAGAAATGTGTGATGACTTAACACGCGAAGCTAAAGAACAGATATGAGAGCATATTCAAACTCCGATGCGGCAAGGGACTTACGCTCGGCCTTAAACAAGGCCCCCGCTGCAGCTGTCACAAGGCGAGCATTCTGGAAAAGGTATGGCGACATGTCAGATAACATTATTGCTGAACGAGATGACGCAAACGTACACAACCAGACGAATATAACCCAATGACCCGAATCATCCTCAGTCTTGATGACCGCAGGATTGATAATTTGCCTTTTGGTTCAGTTGCCTGATCCGTGTAACGCCAATAACAGAATCAGAGATTGAACACCCTGACCAATCTGATGAATGGGCATCAAGCGCAGCAAGAGATGCTCTCGCGGAACGGCAAATAAAAACATAGATAATTATCACGCTAGTCTGTCTGTATTTAAAGGATGACAAACAAGAAATTTTTACACAGGAGAAGGACGATGATTTCAAAAGATAACGCCGAGCACTATATCTGGGGTGATGATTGCGATGGTTGGTATCTGGTAAACCGGCAGGACATGCTAGTTATTCATGAAAAAATGCCACCCGGTACGCAAGAGAAGCGGCACATCCACTCCATTTCCAGACAGTTTTTTTATGTTCTTGAGGGGAACCTGACCATAGAGCTGGAAGGGGTTAAACATGAAATCAACGCCCGGCAGGGACTTGAAATCCCCCCTGAGGCAAAACATCAAGCCAGGAATGACAGCGAATTAGCCGTAGAGTTTATTGTTATCTCGCATCCGACAACTCGGGGCGATCGCACCGATCTCTCATCCTGTTGATAACGGTTCCTCCGACAGTAGCTTTGATTTGATGATTGGCAAAAAGAAATTTGCTTCGTATACGGATGTCAACAACGTCCGCTCCTGGCACAGAGCGGACATAATAGCTGTAAAGGCGTCAAGCAAGATTTACCCGCTTTAGCGCAGCAGCACTTTTCCCACCAGATACGTGACAGCCTGACCGCCGATAAGCACGCGATCGCCCTTCAGCTGACAGCGTAAATCACCGCCGCGCGCGGATACCTGACGTGCCTGCATCTGGTTTTTGCCGAGTTTTTCCGCCCAGTAAGGGATAAGCATACTATGTGCTGAACCGGTGACGGGATCTTCTGCGACGGCTTCTCCCGGACAAAAGAAACGGCTGACAAAGTCGTACTCCCCTTCGCCCTGGGCTGTTATACAGACCATTTTTTCCAGCGGGAGCATGGCGTTGATATCTGGACGCACGGCTTCTACCTGTTGTTGACTCTCCATCACCACCATGTAGTCACGCGCCACGCGCACCTCTTTGCATTCCGTGATGCCCAGGGTTTCCAGCAGCAACGGCAGCGGCATAACGGGCGCGCTCTCCCAGGCAGGAAAATCCAGCGTCAGCCATTCGCCACTGCGCGTCACCGTCAGAGGGCCAACAAAGCGGGTATCAAAATGGATAGTTGTATCCGGGTAAGTAAGATGCTCAAAGATGACGTGTGCAGCAGCAAGGGTGGCATGCCCACACAAGCCTATTTCACCCTGCGTGGTGAACCAGCGCAACTCGAAGCCACCGTCCGTTGCGACAAAAAACGCCGTTTCTGACTGGTTATGCTGCTTAGACATTTTCAATAATGTCTCGTCGGGCAACCACGCCGTAAGCGGACAGACTGCGGCGGCGTTACCGCCAAAAGTTTCGGTGGTAAAGGCATCTACCATGTAAAAATCAATCTGTTGCATCGTATAAACCTCTTATTATTTTTGGGTTAAGCTACACTCTACCATGCCATAAAAGCGCGTGGTTTCTCATTCGATTTCATTCTGATGCTGGCAGACGGTGTAATTTTGGCCCAAAAAAACCAGGGTTATTCGGCAGTGATGATCCGGTTGATTCTGATACCCTATACGACGTTAAACGTTGGCCGTAGACAGCGTGCGACAGCAGGGAGGCGTAACGTATGGGACCGAAGGGCTGGAAGATGCGCTGTACGTAAGCGGTTGTGACGATGCGCTGATTTGTGCATATGGAAACTCTGTCTACATTGAGTTCGACCGTGAAGCCGGCTCTTTGGATGAGGCAATTGCATCTGCGGTCGAAAATATCGAATCCGCCGGAATTGGCGCTATCGTTGAATCTGTCGACTCTGCTCTGGTAGGCCTGAGTGATATTGCTGAAATGACTGAAATGTCGCGCCAGGCGATTGCAATGCTGAAAGACGGCACTCGCGGCAGCGGCGATTTCCCTTGCCCCGTCCAGCGTATCAAAGGCCAGTCTCCGCTCTGGGACTGGGCGGACGTTGCGCAGTGGTTGTTAAAAAATGGCCGATTAAAAGAGGGCAGCGCGCTGGCGAACAACGCTCGCGTATTAAGCAAATGGAACCTTGCTCTACGAGCCAGTGCGTCCAGGGATTTTAAGGAAGTTGAAACCATCGCAGCAGCACTGATCGAACATCGTCGCAAAACGGTCGCATAGTCTTACCGTGTAACAAGAAGGGGGAGTTGCCTCCCCCGGGGATTCAGGCTTCCACAACCAGCGGTTGATGTTCATTGAGGCTCTGAATACATATGTTAAGGGTTTTGAGACAGCGGTCGAGCGTCTCTACGTTCACAGCGATGTAGTTTGGGCAGTCATGGTGGCCGCTCATCATACATATACCCGCAGAGGAGAGAGCCCCCTCTGCCCGGCACAGCATTTCACGTTCTTTCGCATCCGGGACGGCATAAGCATGCCGCTCCAGGCCACGTATTTGTGTTGATAGTTCAAAAAAGCTGTCACGCAGATAGTTGCTTTCGCTGACTGACATGTAACCCTTCGCCTTTCTGAGCTGGACATACGCCGCAAGATCGATGCTGGCGTTGGCAAGTTTTCTCAGCAGACTTCGTCTCAGTCTGTCAACGGTCATACGTGATCCTCCCCTTGTCGGCCTAATCGCAAATCAAGCATAAGATCATTTTTTGTTCAAAATTATGCGCTGGGTCAATAATTATCCAGCGTTTAACAATTTTTACAGTGTGACAACGTCAGCAAAATTTAACCGATTGAGTTAGCAGTAGAGAGTCGCCGCAAACCCGTGTAAAATCGCCCGGTTTTTTCTTCTGTTTACTTTGTGAGCGTATGAGCATACAACAACCGCGTATTGGTTTTGTCTCCCTGGGCTGCCCGAAAAACCTTGTGGATTCTGAACGCATTCTTACCGAACTGCGCACCGAGGGTTACGATGTGGTGCCGAGCTATGACGATGCCGATATGGTGATCGTTAACACCTGCGGCTTTATCGATAGCGCCGTGCAGGAGTCGCTGGAGGCGATTGGCGAAGCCCTGAATGAGAATGGCAAGGTAATTGTCACCGGCTGCCTGGGGGCGAAAGTGGATCAGATCCGCGAAGTGCACCCGAAGGTGCTGGAGATCACCGGTCCGCACAGCTATGAGCAGGTGCTGGAGCACGTGCACCACTACGTGCCGAAACCGAAGCACAACCCGTTCCTGAGCCTGGTGCCGGAACAGGGCGTCAAGCTGACCCCGCGCCACTATGCCTATCTGAAAATCTCCGAAGGCTGCAACCACCGCTGCACCTTCTGCATTATTCCGTCCATGCGCGGCGATCTCGACAGCCGTCCGATTGGCGACGTGCTGGCCGAGGCCAAACGTCTGGTGGACGCGGGCGTGAAAGAGCTGCTGGTGATCTCGCAGGACACCTCCGCCTACGGCGTTGACGTCAAGCACCGCACCGGCTTCTACAACGGCTCGCCGGTGAAAACCAGCATGGTTAGCCTGTGCGAAGAGCTGTCGAAGCTCGGCGTCTGGGTGCGTCTGCACTACGTCTACCCCTACCCGCACGTTGACGACGTCATTCCGCTGATGGCCGAAGGCAAGATCCTGCCGTATCTGGATATCCCGCTGCAGCACGCCAGTCCGCGCATCCTCAAGCTGATGAAGCGTCCTGGCTCCGTCGATCGCCAGCTGGCCCGCATCAAGCAGTGGCGTGAAGTCTGCCCTGAGCTTACCCTGCGCTCGACCTTTATTGTCGGCTTCCCGGGTGAAACCGAGGAAGATTTCCAGATGCTGCTCGACTTCCTCGTCGAAGCGCGTCTGGACCGCGTAGGTTGCTTCAAATATAGCCCGGTTGAAGGCGCGACGGCCAACGAGCTGCCGGACCAGGTGCCGGAAGAGGTAAAAGAGGCGCGCTGGAACCGCTTTATGCAGCTGCAGCAGCAGATCTCTGCCGAGCGCCTGCAGGAGAAAGTCGGCCGCGAAATCCTGGTAATTATCGATGAAGTCGATGATGAGGGTGCGATTGGCCGCAGCATGGCCGATGCACCGGAGATTGACGGCGCGGTCTATCTCAACGGCGAAACGAAAGTGAAGCCGGGCGACGTCGTCCGCGTGAAAGTGGAAAACGCCGACGAGTATGACCTGTGGGGAAGCCGGGTTTAATCGACCCTGAGCATAACGCCTGATGGCGCTGCGCTTATCAGGCCTACAACACCGTAGGCCCGGCAAGCTTGCGCCGCCGGGCGTTAGTTCTATTAATATTCGAACTGCCGGTAGTAGCGGCGAATATCCAGACTGTGGCCGGTATAGTGCTCAAAGTGCGCCGCCAGCCGATCCACCAGCAGCGTTGACGCCACGCAGGGGGCCAGGATGCCGCGAAACGCGTCATCAATCCCGTCGAGCAGATAATCCCGCGGATCGATAACCACCAGATGGTCAGTGATCTTCGCCGCAAAGCGCTCTACCCGCTCATCCAGCGCCCGACATCTCCCCTCTCCTTTCACTAAAAACAGCGGGACCTCTTTCTCCAGCAGCTCCAGCGTGCCGTGGAAAAACTCGGCCGAGGAAACGGATTTTGTCCGCTTCCACTGCATCTCCTCAAGAATACACATTGAGAAGAGATAGACCTCGCCCCACATCTCCGCCCCACCAATCCACATCATATAGTCGCTGGTGTGGTATTTACGGGCTATTTCATCCGCCTGGGGATCAAACTTTATTTTCGCCTGTAAAAGATTTTCCGGTAATAACTCCAGCTGGCTGGCAAACCGATCGTACTCAGCAAATTCACCATGACGGTTAACCAGACGGAAGAAGAACCAGTAGAGCAGCATATACTCATATTCCACGCCGTTTTTGTGGCGCATCGGAATATGCCAGCCTGCCGCGCTGGCCAGCGGCGAGTCGCTGTTTTTAGTAATGGCAACGACGCGGATCCCCTGGGCTTTACACCACTCGGCAAGCTCTACGGACTCTTTAGTATCGCCGGATTTAGAGAGGGTCACCACCACCGATTGCTTAGTTAATTTCTTATGCCCGGTATGAATTAATTCCGCCGCCTGCTCAAGATAAACCGGCAGCGTGGTCATCTCCTTAGCAAAGGCGTTAATGGCCATCATCGGTGCCAGAGAGCCGCCTACCGACGCAAAAAATAGCGCATCAAACTCCTGCTGAAATATCTCATCAGCGGCCTGCTCAGCCTGTTTACGCGCAGCAACGATCTCACGAGCACTCGTCAGGTACTCGTCCTGATTAAAACCCAACATATTTTCTCTCCTGATTAATTAGATCTTACTTTTTAATACGCGGTCAAAGTCATCAAAAATACGCAGCGAAAGATCGATCCCTTTGGCACACGCCGTGCGCCAGGCCAGCACCTGCATCGGCACAATCAGCAGCAGCGAGGCGAGGTCGTGCGCCAGTGGGAGGTTGAGGGACAGCGTCTGCGGATCCTGCTCATCGCTCAGGGTCACCAGCAAGGTCTGGTTTACCGCCGGGGCCATGTAGTCCCGCAGCGCCCGCAGGCGTCTGTCCGGGGCATCCTCAATAAAAAACATCACGTGCTGGGCATTGGCCTCCAGATAGGGGCCGTGCATGTAGGCCTCCAGCTCAAAGCCGCTGGACGGGACGCGCACCGTTTCGGTGAACTTGGTCTCAAACTCTTTCGCTACCCCAGTCAGCGCCCCGTAGCCGATAGCCACAAAGCGCGTCCCGCTTTGTAAGGTCTCCTGATGGCGGTCGAAAAATGCCTCTGTCCGGGCTATCGTCTGAGGGATAGCGGCAACAAGCTGGTCCAGCTCATGCAGCGTGGCCTGCACCTCCTCATCCGTAATCTGCTTTTGTACTCTGGCAAGGGTGACAGCAATCAGCAGCAGATTGAGCACCGTGGCGCTGAAACCCCGGGTAACAAAGCCCACCTGCTCGATGCCGGTGTTGATATCCAGCACGTCATCGCTGCCCTTGCCGATGGGGCTTTGCGGATCCGAGGTCAGGGCAAATACCGGCAATCCCGCCGCCTGCACCTTCTCCATCGCCGCCAGCGTCGAGGCGCTCTTGCCGCTCTGGGAGACAGCAATCACCAGATCGGTGTGTGGATCGACGGTTTCATAGTGGACAAAGTTATACGGCTCTTTGATCTCCACCCGCAGGCCATAGCGCCGCTCAAAGAAATCCCGCGCACAGAGCGCAGCGTTAAAGGAGGAGCCGGTCGCCAGCAGCAGCAGGCGCTGCACCGGGCGCTCGCGGGCAAAGGCGTCAACTGCCGCCAGGCTATGCCGATGCTCGCGGAGGATCGTCGCCAGCGCCGCTGGCTCCTCTTCGATATAGGTCATCATGGTTGGTAACATAATGGTAGGTGACATAGGTTTCTCCAGTTAAAACAGGCCAATCCACGAGCCGAAAATGCCCACCAGCGCCATCCCGCCGATAATGGTGAGCGGTTTTACCCTGCGGCCCAGCAGCCAGTAGACGATGCCGAAGCTGATGAGCGGCAGCAGGCAGGGCATGACGTTGTTGATAATGTCCTGCACCCCGGTCTTCGCCTCTCCGGCGCCAAAGCTGATGGGGATAGTGATGTTGATCATCGAGGCAGTCATCGCCCCCACCACCATCAGCCCCATGATCGATGCGCCGTAGGTCAGGCTCTCCATCATGCCGCTCTGCTGAACGCGCTGCAGCACCCCGGTGCCAAGCACGTAGCCCCAGCGGGTAAAGAGCCAGCGCACCAGAATGTGCGGGACGTTAAACACCAGCAGAAAGAGGATCGGCCCGAGAATACTGCCCTGCAGCGACAGGCTGGTGCCGATCCCGGTCGCGATCAGGCGCAGCGTGCCCCAGAAGAAGGAGTCGCCTAACCCCGCCAGCGGACCCATCAGCGACGCCTTGACGTTATCAATTGCTCCGGCATCGATGGTGTTTTGCTGGCTGTTCTTCTCCTCCATGGCGGTGGTAATGCCCAGCAGCAGGGTGACGATGTGCGGCGTGGTATTGAAGAACACCAGGTGACGCTTCAGGGCAATCCTGAGATCCGCTTTCTGTGGATAGAGCTTTTTCAGCACCGGAATAAGGGTGTAGACAAAGGCCAGGTTCATCTGCCGCTCATAGTTCCAGGAGAACTCCATCTGAAAGGAGCGCCAGAAGACGCGGCGCAGATCGCGGGCGGTGATGACCTTCTCATCCTGCACGTCAGACAGGGTCTCTTCAGAAATCATCTTCGTCGTCATGGCTGACTCCTTGCTCAGTGGTGGCGCGGGGCGTGGTAAAGGTGGTGACGTTGACCATAATCACGGCCACGATAGCGCCGAGGATCGCAATGCCGGTGACCGGAATTTTCAGGTAGGCCATCAGGACAAAGCCGAGGAAAAAGTAAGGCGCGACCTTTTTATTGATCAGCAGCCGGGCCAGCATGGCAAAGCCCAGCGCCGGAATAATTCCCGTCGCCACGCTGAGGCCGTGCTTAATAAACTCTGGAATAGCATCCAGCAGGGACTTCACCGCGCTGCTGCCCACCAGGAAGGAGACGGTCACCACCGTGGCCAGCATCAGCGACAGGCCGAACCCGGCGATCAGGTGCATCCGCTCTATGCCGCGCGTATCGGCCTCGTCGGCATAGGCATCCGCCTTCTGGTTGAGCATCGGGATAAACATCCCCAGATAGACATTTTTTAACACCAGCGTCAGGGTGGCGATGGGCAGCCCCAGCAGCAGCGCCGTTTCGGTCCCTGCGCCGGAGGTGATAGCGAACGCCACGCCCAGCACGCCGCCGGTCACCACGTCCGGCGGAATGGATGCGCCCA
>DAMBQR010000001.1:38746-145570 GCA_032055545.1 Pseudescherichia sp.
CGAGAAGGAGCCGATAAAGGCCAGCTCCAGCGTCGCGCCCATGATAACGCCCGTCTGGACATCACCCAGCACCAGCCCGGTTAATAAGCCGGTGACGATAGGCCGGGAGATTAGTGAGGTGCCCAGGGCATATTCTGACTGGGCGATAAACGCCACCAGCCCGAGTAAAAGTGCCTCTACCATAGTGAATCCTCAGGAATTACAAACATTCCGTTATGAGCTGTTTGCGATCGTTGGGAACCTGGCGGATCTCTATTTCCACCCCCTGCCCCACCAGTTCATCGAGCCTGGCAATTTCTTCAGGCAGCAGGTTCACCGCCTTCGAGATATTTCGGCTGCCCTCTTTGGCTTTAATTCCGCCGAGGTTGATGCTCTTTATTTCCGCTATCTCCTGGGCTAAGCGCCAGGCATCCTCTACCGACTCCACGACGATAAACAGCCTGTATTTGTCGGTAACGCCGCTTTTAATGGCTTCAATCGAGTCAGCGATATTCTTAATTACCAGCTTCACCGATGGCGGCTTAGCCAGCTTGATGGTGGTTTTACGCAACTCGTCGTTGGGGACGCTGTCGTTGGCAATCAGAATGCAGTCTGCGCCGACGTACTGCGTCCATGAGAAAGCCACCTGGCCGTGCAATAAACGATGGTCTACCCGCATTAACGTAATCATCCTGTTTCCTCCCTCTTAGAAATCTTTATCCGCCTGCATTGCGCTGGAGATGGTGTCGTTACAGTATTGAATGCTCTCCCGGGAGCTTATTAACGCCTCCTCAATAAGCTTCCGGGTATCAGGCTCGTCGTCGGAAATAAGCAGATCGATCACCAGCGGCAAATTGAGGCCCGACACGAGGTGGAATCGGGGACGCTGCAGAAAGCGAACAAATTCGTTATTCACGCTGCCGGCGAAGATATCGGTGATCGCCACGATCTCATCCTCGTCCGGGATCTGCTGCATTAGCTCTGCGACCTGCTCGGTGAGGTCCCGCTGCTCCTCAACGTAGGCGCAGAGGGTCGAAATAGCTGTCTGCTTACCGAGGATCAGCTCAACTGAGTCGAGCACGCCCCGGGCAAGGGTGCCATGGCTGGCAAAAATGTAGTGTCGTTTCATCCTGTCCTCGAAAATGCGTTCCACTACCGGAGGTATTGCAACCGGCGTGCCACGAAAAAGTGGCGCACGGTGAAATGCGCCACGACAGAGGAGCGTGAGGGTTAAAACTCTTGATCTTGCGAGATAAATTCTGTTTGCAGGGTGAGAATATTGTGGATGTAACAAAGCTCTACGGCGGGGATTTTGACACTATAACTGCTCTCAATGACACTAAAGGCCTGCTTGATATCCGCCAGCTCGCTTTCCGGACACTGCCGTCCCGCATAGCTGACAGGAGAGGCGTTACGGATCAGCCGCTCTATCAGGCAGCTGATGTGCACGTAGAGCGCCACCTTGCGGTCGTTGGGGATCTGGCAGCCTGCCAGATGCTCGTAGCGCAGGACAAACTGCTCAACCTGGTTGAGCACCTTGCTGGTGTCGAGGATAGTGACCGACTCAATCACCCGGCGCAGGGAGAAGTTCTTCAGCAGCAGATTGTTGATCTCGTCGATCTGCTCTGGCGTAGCGATATCGCCAAAGATACGCATCAGCTGGGCGTGACCGTCCCCGGCAATGAGTGAATCCAGCGAGATCCACGGCACGGCGGGCAGATGCGGATCGAATGTACCAACCACGGCCAGCATCTCGTAGCGATTAAACGCCAGCGCGCTCTCCTGGCCGTTGCTAAGCGTGTCGTAGTCGCAGGCGATCACGTCAATACCCAACGTCTCCGGAATGCTGGCCTTCAGCAGCGTGCAGAGATTGGTTGCCGCCCCAAGGCCGGTGACGCAGGTGGTGAGGATCACCCGGGGACGGTTGGCCTGCGGCCAGAAGATCTGATGCTCAACCGGCAGATCGCCGCTGACCTCGCGGGCGATCTCTTCAATCAGATCGCCGCGTAAAATCCGCTCGCCCACGTAAAGCGCCATGCTGGTGGAGACGTTATTGACAATCGCCACCGGCGTTGCGACCCGGCGCTGGAAGTGGGAATGAATGGCGTTGAGCGATCCCATATCGACAAGAATGATGACGCCGGAGGCCAGCGTATTGCTCTCGATGTAGTCCATCACCTGGCGGGCAATGGCCTCCGGGGTGACGTCCAGCGGCATATCAAAGGATTCAAACAGGTGATTTTTTAACAGCCGATTGGCAACGTTAGCAATGCTGCTGGCGGTGGCATAGCCGTGGGCCAGGATCACGGCGCGGGTCACGTGCGGCTGGCTGACGGCACCGGACTGATGCAGCCACAGCACCAGCAGCAGGGCATCGATCCGCTGCGGTTCAATATCCAGCTTCTGCGCCAGCGCGGTTACGATCGCCTGGCAAAAACGGTAGAGCAGCGGATACTTCTGGGCGAGAAAATCGTCGAGGCTGCGGATCCGCTCCTGGCTCAGACGGGAGGGGGTACTCCGGGAGCGATGCACCAGGTAGTGGCTGAGGGCGTAGATGCAGTTGCCGTTAAACTGAATATTGAACTGCTTCTCCAGGCGGTAGAACTCCTCGCGCACCTGCTGTGTGGTCAGAAGCAGCATCGGCGAGTCCGTGGCGTCACGGTTATCAAAAATAAGCCGATCGAAAAGCCCCTCGATCGCCTCCCCCATCCGTTTGCGCGCCTCCTCCCAGTCCGCATGACCGCTCATCCACTGCTCGTAGAGCGCCAGCACCTGACACTGGGCGTCGTAGATCACGCCTCGGGTAGGATCCCGGGAGCGCAGAAGCCATACCAGGCTGGTCTGCGGCTCGACGATCAGATTCTCATCCACTGCCAGCGGTTCACCAGAGGCGGGGATCGCGGCGGCAATCTTCTCCGGCAGATGCTGAATGCCCACCACAAGCTCCTCGCCGCCCCGCTGCCTGGCCCACGACGCCGCCACCGTGTACTTCACTGCGTTCTTCAGCTCGCCGACGTTGCCCCGGTAGACAAAGTGGTTCAGGACCTGCATCAGCCGGGGGGTTAATGCCAGACGCACCGCCAGCTTTTTGGCTTCAAGCCAGAAGAAGAGCAGGATCAGCGCCTCTTTCTCCTGCCGGGAGCGGCTTTGCAGATCGGGCAGCGTGACCAGAATCGGGATACGCCGCAAAAAAGTAGTTAAGAAGGTGCTGTGCAGCTCCTCGGTGGTGGCGAAGACCAGCCTCGTGGCCACCGGACGCCCCTGCGCCGTCTCCCCGACCCGAAAGATCTCCTTGCGATCCAGCCAGGTAAAGAGCTTCTCCTGTCCCTCGGCATTGAGCCGGTGCACCTCGTCAAGGAACAGCATCCCGCCGTTGGCCGCCTCAAAGGCCCCCTGGCGGTCCGTCTGCGCTCCGGTAAATGCACCTTTGGCATAGCCAAACAGGTTAGCCGCCAGCAGCTCGGGGTTGCTGGCATACTGGGCGCAGTTAAAGCTGATGAAGGGCGCATCGTCCGCCAGCAGCCCCTCGGAGATAGCGAACTCGTGCATCAGCTTCGCCATGTAGCTTTTGCCCGTGCCGCTGTCGCCGGTAATCAGCAGCGGCAGGCCACCGTCCGGATAAAAGAGCGCGGTTTTAAGCTGCTCAATGGGCTTTTTCAGGCTCTCATCGTGACCGATAAGCAACGAAAAGTGATCGGGTCGTTCCGGCTCTGGCCCGCCGTCGCCAAGCAGCTGGGCAACGCTCTCATACTCGTTGGCGGCCAGAGGAAAAAACTGCTGGCTGAAGGTTTTTTTGTGCAGAAAGTAGACCGGACGGGTGTTGATCTTCACCAGCACGCCCTGGGCAACAAGCTGGTTCAGATAGTGGCTGGCGGTGTTTCTCTTCAGCGAAAAGCGCTGCGCCAGATAGCTGGCGGTAAATACCTCGCTCAGCTTTTCCGGATCGAAAAAGTCAGTTTGATTTGCCAAAAACGTCACTAATTCATCGCGCATTGCTTTCCCCTTAATGCCTCGTTCTGCGAGTATGATGCCCGCAAACCGAGACCGCAGGGGAAAGCAACGGCGTCGAATTTATGCTTTTGTGGAAAGGCGCACAGAATGCCGTTTCCCGGTATCGCTATCCGACGCGTCGACTGCTATTACAGCGGCATTGAGAAGGTAGTGACTTTATCGGTTTTCGGATCGATGAAGATCATGCAAACCGGTAAATCACCGCCGAAGCGATCCTTACGATCGGAGATCTTAAATCTGTACTCTTCTGAGAATGAGGTATAGCCGGGTGAATTGGTTTCATTCAGCTTGAAACCGACGATCTGTTCAAAATAACCCCGGGTCTTACCGACGCTGGTTTTGCACTGTTCATTAGTAATAGTGCCGACCTGTTTGCCTGGGGTTCCCGTCTGTGCAGGGGTAGCAGATTTAGGCGTCAGCGCGGTATTGACCGCTTTCATCCCGTCACTCATGTTTTTCTGAAAATCTGCACAGGAGGCAGAAAGGAGAACCATACCGCAGAGAAGTATCTTTTTCATTGTAATCCTTACAATATTTAATGTTATTAAACTTTTAATAGTATAAATTTTACAATTGGTTTACTCCAGCTTCTGCTCTGATGTTAAATCCCTAATTGGTTGATTATTAAAATTATTATCTAAGCAGATCTACAATTTCTGGTAGGCATGACCCTTTACTGCATAATCAGAATATTTTTGCTGGAAATAAGGATTTAAATAATGCCAGCAGCGCCCGGTGGCGCTTCGCTTACGCAGGCCTACAAATTTGCACCGTGCCCAACGTAGGCCGGGCAAGCGTAGCGCCGCCCGGCATTAACCTCAGCCCTTTATCTTCGGATCCAGCGCGTCCCGCAGCCCGTCTCCCAGCAGGTTAAAGGCCAGCACGGTGAGGAAGATCGCCAGGCTCGGGAAGAGCGCCACGTGCGGGGCGATAACCATATCCGCCCGCGCCTCGTTGAGCATCGCCCCCCACTCCGGCGTTGGCGGCTGCGCGCCCAGCCCCAGAAACGACAGGCTGGCGGCGGAGATGATTGAGGTACCGATGCGCATGGTGAAGTAGACCACGATGGACGAAATGGTTCCAGGCAGAATATGGCGGAACAGAATGGTGGCATCGCTTGCGCCGATGCTGCGCGCCGACTCGATAAAGGTCTGCTGCTTGAGCACCAGCGTGTTGCCGCGTACCAGTCGGGCAAAGGCCGGCACCGAGAAGACCGCCACGGCGATAATCACGTTGGACATGCCGCTGCCCATCACCGCCACCACCGCAATCGCCAGCAGAATGCCGGGGAAGGCAAACAGCACGTCGCAGATGCGCATGATGATGCGATCCCACCAGCCTTCATAGTACCCCGCCAGCAGACCGAGCACCGTGCCGATCGCAGCGCCAATCAGCACCGCCAGCACCCCGGCGGCCAGCGAGATCTGCGCCCCGACCAGCACGCGGCTAAAGATATCCCGCCCGAGAGAGTCAACGCCGAACCAGTGCACCATCGACGGCCCCTCGTTGAGCCGATCGTAGTCGAAGTAGTTCTCGGCATCGAACGGTACGATCCACGGCGCGATGGCAGCAACAACGATCAGCAGCACCACAAACAGCCCGGCGGTCATCGCCATCGGCTGACGGCGGAAGCGCCGCCAGAACTCATGCCACGGGGTACGGATACGCGCCGGCTTGATCCCCGGCATACCCTTTAATATCGCCTGACGGCGCCAGTTTAAAAGCCGCATCCTTACTTGTACCTGATAGAGGGGTTAATGGCGGCGTAGAGCATATCCACCACTAAGTTGATAAGAACAAACTCCAGCGAGAAGAGCAGCACCTCGGCCTGAATCACCGGGTAGTCACGCATCTCCACCGAGTCCACCAGCAGGCGGCCAAGACCGGGCCAGTTGAAGACCTTCTCGACCACAATCGAGCCGCCGAGCAGGAAGCCAAACTGCAGGCCCATCATGGTCACTACCGGGATCATGGCGTTACGCAAGCCGTGCTTGAGGATAACCCATCTCTCGCTGACCCCTTTAGCGCGCGCCGTGCGCATGTAGTCCTCGTTGAGCACATCCACGAAGGAGGCGCGGGTAAAGCGTGCCATCACTGCCGCCACCGCCGCCCCAAGGGTCAGCGACGGCAGAACGTAGTGCCGCCAGCTATCCGCCCCGACGGTGGGCAGCCAGCCCAGCTCAACCGAGAAGACCTGCATCAGCAGCATGCCGAGGGCAAAGGCCGGAAACGAAATGCCGGTTACCGCCAGCGCCATGCCGATGCGATCCGGCCAGCGGTTGCGCCAGACGGCGGCGACAATCCCGGCGGCAAGGCCAAACAGCACCGCCCAGACCATACTGGCGATGGTGAGCCAGAAGGTGGGCATAAAGCGGCTGGCGATCTCCTCCGCCACCGGGCGGCGGGAGACCATCGACATACCAAAATCGCCCTGCAGCACGTTGGTGATGTAGTGCCAGAACTGCTGCCACAGCGGCTGGTCGAGTCCCAGCTGCTGGCGCACCAGCGCGACCACCTGAGCGTCGGCCTCCGGTCCGGCAATCAGCCGCGCCGGATCCCCCGGCAGCATATGCACGAACAGAAAGACCAGCACCGCCACGATCAGCAGCGTAGGGATCAGGCCGAGCAGGCGTTTAAAAAAATAGTTAAGCATCTTCTACCCTGTTTCTGGCCCCCGCCGCAATGAACGAAGGCCAGGCACGACTATTTTAAGTCTGCGTCGTCAAAGCTAAAGCCGGTATCCGGCATGATATAGAAACCGCTCAGATCTTTATTGTGCGCGGAGACCAGTTTCTCTACCACCAGCGGCACCCACGGCGACTCCTTCCAGATGGTGTCCTGCGCCGCCTTATAGTGCTGCGCCTTCTCCTCATTACTGGTGGTCTTCAGCGCAGCGGCGAGATCCTTATCCACCTGCGGATTGCTGTAGAACGCGGTGTTGAACAGGGTTGGCGGCCAGTTTTGCGAGGCGAACAGCGGCGACAGCGCCCAGTCTGCTTCGCCGGTTGACGCCGACCAGCCGGTGTAGAACATCCTCACCCCGCTCTCCTTCTGCCCTTTACCTTCAACTTCAGCGGCGCGCTGTCCGGCGTCCATCGCCGTTACCTTAGCCTTAATGCCCACCTGGGCCAGCTGCTGCTGGGTAAACTGCAGCACCTTCTGGGCGGTGCTGTGGTTATGGGAGGACCACAGCGTGGTAGTGAAGCCGTTCGGGTAGCCCGCCTCTTTCAGCAGCGCGCGCGCCTTAGCCGGATCGTAGGGCCACGGCTGGTAGCTTTGAGCGTAGGCGATAGACGGCGGCACGATGCCGGTAGCCGGGGTGGCGTAGCCCGCGAAGGCGACCTTTACCAGCGCCTGGCGATTGATGGCGTAGTTGATCGCCTCGCGCACCTT
This sequence comes from Pseudescherichia sp., assembly GCA_032055545.1. Lineage (GTDB taxonomy): Bacteria > Pseudomonadota > Gammaproteobacteria > Enterobacterales > Enterobacteriaceae > Pseudescherichia. The sequence continues at coordinate 46,130 of DAMBQR010000001.1, forward strand.
CGCATTATCAAACGGCTTCTGCGTCACGTTGAGGCTGATGTAGCGCTGCATAATCGACGGGCTGGCGACCAGATCCAGCTTGGGATTTTTCTCCAGCACGGCGGCCTGCTCGTAAGGGATCGGGAAGGCGAACTGCGCCTCGCCGGTCTGCAGCATCGCCGCACGGGTGTTGTTATCCACCACCGGACGCCAGGTGATGGTATCCAGCTTCGGCAGCCCCTGCTGCCAGTAGCCAGCGAACTTCTTCACCTTCACAAAGTCGGTCTGGTTCCAGGTCTCCAGCGCGTATGGACCGGTACCTACCGGGTGGAAACCGATCTCCTTGCCATACTTTTTCAGTGCGGCAGGCGAGATCATCGCCGTGGCCGGATGGGCGAGAATATTGATAAAGGCCGAGAAGGGCTGGGTGAGGGTGATCTTCACCGTGGTGGGATCCACCGCCTCGGTCTTAGCAATATTCTTGTAGAGGTTGTAGCGCTTCAGCCCGCTCTCTTTGTTGCTGGCGCGGTCGAGGTTGGCCTTCACCGCCTCAGCGTTAAAGTCGGTGCCGTCCTGGAACTTAATGCCGCTGCGCAGTTTGATGGTGTAGACCAGCCCGTCATCGGAGACGGTATAGCTCTCGGCAAGGACGTTTTTCAGCTTCATATCTTTATCAAGGCCGAAAAGGCCCTGATAGAACGACTTCGCTACCGCCTGGGAGAGCGTGTCGTTTGCATCATAGGGATCGAGGGTAGTGAAGTTCGACCCCACGGCCACCACCACGTCTTTGGCAGCGAAGGCCGGTGCCACGGCGAGCGCGGCGGCAACGCCCAGCGCCAGACGCCATTTACGCGCAACAAATTGTGTCATCTTATTCTCCTGAGTTTCCCTGCCTGTTAACGATCAAAAACGGGATTGCGTGCTGCCGGGCGTCGAGCGGGCAACAAAGTGGCCAGGCCCGACGCTGTGCAGCTCCACGCGGTGTGGATCATCACCCGGCTTATAGATATTGCTGGGCATCTCATCGGAGAGCAGCACGCGCTGCGCCCGAGGATGCCCCGGCTCGGCCACCGGCACGGCGGCCATCAGCTTGCGCGTATAGGGGTGCTGCGGGTTCTCAAACACCGCGCGCCGCGGGCCGATCTCGACGATCTGCCCAAGGTACATCACTGCCACCCGATGGCTGATGCGCTCCACCACCGCCATATCATGGGAGATAAACAGAAAGGCGATGCCCATCTCCCGCTGCAAATCGAGCAGCAAATTAATAATCTGCGCCTGGATAGAGACATCCAGCGCCGACACCGCCTCGTCGGCGACTACCACTTTCGGATCGAGAGCCAGCGCCCGGGCAATACTGATGCGCTGCCGCTGGCCGCCGGAAAACTCGTGGGGATAGCGCCAGGCGTGCTCGGGCTTTAACCCTACTCGCTCCAGCAGCCAGGCCACCCGGCGCTGGGCATCCTCCTCCCCCATCAGCCGGTGCACGCGCAGCGGCTCCATAATCGAGTAGCCCACCGTCTGACGCGGATCGAGGGAGGCATAGGGATCCTGGAAGATAAACTGGATATCCCGGCGCAGCGGCTGCAATTTGCTGTCTGGCAGGGTATCGATACGTTTGCCTTCAAACAGAATAGACCCGCCCTGGGATTCCACCAGCCGCAGCAGCGCCCGCCCGGTGGTGGATTTTCCGCTGCCGGACTCGCCCACCAGCGCCAGCGTCTCCCCCGGCCAGAGGTCGAAGCTGACGTGCTCTACGGCGCGTACCTCACGGGTGACGCGGTTGAGAATGCCGCTGCGCAGGCCGAAGCGGGTCACCAGGTCGCGCACCTGGAGGATCGGTTCGCCCTCAACTACCGTATCCTGCTCGATCTCGGCTTCGCGCCGGTCGGGACGCTCTTTGCTTACCAACGGCAGGCGACGAGGCAGATCGCTACCGTTCATCGCCCCCAGACGCGGAACGGCGGCCAGCAGCGCTTTGGTGTAGGCGTGCTGCGGATTATGGAAAACGGCCTCGACGGTGCCGGTCTCAACCGCCTCGCCCTGGTACATCACCAGCACGCGGTCGGCGATATCCGCTACCACGCCCATGTCATGGGTAATAAAGATCACCCCCATCGCCATCTCTTTTTGCAGCACGCTGATAAGCTGTAAAATCTGTGCCTGAATCGTCACATCCAGCGCGGTTGTCGGCTCGTCGGCGATCAGCACCGCCGGACGGCAGGAGAGCGCCATCGCAATCATTACCCGCTGGCGCATGCCGCCGGAGAGCTGGTGCGGATAGCGGGTGAGGATCGCATCGGCCTCGGGAATACGCACCTGCTCCAGCATCCGTTTCGCCTCCGCCAGCGCCGCCTCACGCCCCAGCTTCTGGTGCAGGCGGATCGACTCGGCGATCTGCTCCCCGACGGTAAACACCGGGTTGAGGGAGGTCATCGGCTCCTGGAAAATCATGGCGATATCCGCCCCGCGCACGCCACGCATCTGCGCCCGGCTTAAGGCGTTGAGATCCACCACCTGACGATTGCGCCGCTGAAGCCGCATATGGCTACAGTGCATGCTGGCGCCGCTCTGCTGCTCCAGCAGGCGCAGCAGCGCCAGAGCAGTAACCGATTTGCCCGAGCCGGATTCGCCCACGATGGCCAGCGTCTCGCCACGCTGCAGGCTGAACGATAGATCGCGCACCGCCTGGGTCACCTGACCTTCGTTTTCAAAACTAATGTTCAGGTTGCTGACGTCCAGCACGGGGCTATTTTCTGTTTGCTGAATTTGCGGCTTAATCATTGTCTATCGCTCATCTGGCAGCTTTTTCTATAAATATCATTATCGTCGCCGCAGTTTCATACGAATTTTGACTATAGAAAGTCGAAACGGTGATGTAAAGCGCGCGCGTGGCAATGGCACATAATGGGTACATTCAGTCTGGCCTGGTTTTCTGCCATAATGGCGCATCGATTTTCCAGATTGCCCTCCCAGGAGTGAACTCATGGACCATACCGCCGGGCTGATCCCGCTCGACGCAGCGCTTGCTCAAATGCTGTCGCGTATTACCCCGCTCACCGACTATGAAACTCTGCCTCTGCACGCCTGCTTTGGCCGCATCACGGCGCAGGAGATTACCTCTCCCCTTAACGTGCCCGGTTTCGATAACGCCGCGATGGATGGCTACGCTGTGCGCCTCGATGCGCCGCTGGCGGGCGTGCCGCAGCCGGTGGCGGGTAAAGCCTTTGCCGGGCAGCCGTTCCACGGCGAGTGGCCTGCGGGGAGCTGCATCCGCATTATGACCGGCGCGCCAATCCCGCCGGGCTGCGACGCGGTGGTGATGCAGGAGGAGACTGAGCAGAGCGATGCCGGCGTGCTGTTTACCGCCGAGGTGCGTGCCGGGCAAAACATCCGCCGCACCGGAGAGGATATCACCCAGGGCGCGGTAGTCTATGCGCCGGGCACCACCCTGACGGCGGCAGAGCTGCCGGTGCTGGCCTCGCTGGGTATTCCTGAGGTTGAGGTGGTGCGCAAGGTGCGGGTGGCGCTCTTCTCTACTGGCGATGAACTGCAGCTGCCGGGTCAGCCGCTGGGCGATGGGCAGATCTACGACACCAACCGGCTGGCGGTTCACATCATGCTGGAGCAGCTCGGCTGTGAAGTGATCAACCTCGGCATTATCCCGGACGATCCCGCCCGGCTGCGCGAGGCCTTTATTGCTGCGGACCAGCAGGCCGACGTGGTGATCAGCTCCGGCGGCGTCTCGGTAGGCGAAGCAGACTACACCAAAGCCCTGCTGGAAGAGCTGGGGGAGATTGCCTTCTGGAAGCTGGCGATCAAGCCCGGCAAACCTTTTGCCTTCGGCAAGCTCAGCAACGCCTGGTTCTGCGGCCTGCCGGGTAACCCGGTCTCAGCGGCGCTGACCTTCTACCAGCTGGTGCAGCCCCTGCTGGCCCGCCTGAGCGGCAAGCCTGGCAGCGCCCTGCCCCCGCGCCTGCGGGTCCGCGCCGCCACCCGGCTGAAGAAAGCCCCAGGGCGTCTCGACTTCCAGCGCGGCATCGTTACCCGTGACGCCGAGGGCAATTTACAGGTGAGCACCACCGGCCATCAGGGTTCCCATATCTTCAGCTCCTTCAGCCAGGGCAACTGCTTTATCGTGCTGGAGCGCGAACGCGGCAGCGTCGAGCCGGGAGAGTGGGTAGAGATCGAGCCGTTTAACCACCTGCTCGGAGGGCTGTGATGGCCGTTGAGCTAAGCGACAGCGAGATGCTGCGCTACAACCGGCAGATTGTCCTGCGCGGCTTCGATTTTGATGGGCAGGAGGCGCTGAAGGCCTCCCGCGTGCTGGTGGTGGGCCTCGGCGGACTGGGCTGCGCTGCCGCCCAGTACTTGACGGCAGCGGGCATCGGTCATCTGACCCTGCTGGATTTTGACACCGTGTCGCTGTCGAATCTGCAGCGCCAGACCCTGCATAGCGACGCGACGATCGGCCAGCCGAAGGTTGTCTCGGCGCGGACATCGCTGGCGCGCATTAATCCGCACGTCAGCTTTACCACCCTCGATGCCCGACTGGAGGGCGAGGCGCTGAACGCGCAGATTGCCGCCCACCATCTGGTGCTCGACTGTACCGATAACGTTGAGATCCGCAACCAGCTCAACGATGGCTGCTTCCGGGCCAAAGTGCCGCTGGTCTCCGGGGCGGCGATCCGCATGGAGGGGCAGATTAGCGTCTTTACCTGGCAGGAGGGAGAGCCGTGCTACCGCTGCCTGAGCCGCCTGTTTGGCGATACGGCGCTGACCTGCGTAGAGGCTGGCGTGATGGCTCCGCTGGTAGGCATAATTGGCACGATGCAGGCGATGGAGGCGATCAAGGTGCTGGCAAAATTTGGTCAGAGCGCCGCCGGAAAAATTGTCCTGTACGACGCCATGACCTGCCAGTTCCGCGAGATGAAGCTGATGCGCAACCCGCAGTGCGAGGTGTGCGGCGGTTAACGGTTAGATACCGGCCCGGCCAAAGGCCGTCTGCCACTCCTGCTCAAACTTAACGATGGCCGCCTCTACCGCCGGGGCGGCGATAAACTGCTCCGCCACGTCCAGCGGCAGAGTAATCGCCTCGCAGCCCGCCAGCAGGCAATCCAGCGCCTGGCGCGGCGTTTTAAAGCTTGCCGCCAGCACTTTTGAGCCCGGCGCGTGGAGGGTCAGCAGACGCTGTAGGTCCGCCACCGTCTGAATACCGTCGCCGCCCTGGGCATCCACGCGGTTGACGTAGGGAGCCACATACTCGGCTCCGGCCAGCGCGCTCAGCAGGCCCTGTCCTGCGCCGTACACCGCCGTGCCCAGAGTCGGGATCCCCGCGGCTTTCAGCATCTTGATCGCCGCCAGCCCTTCCGCACTCACCGGCACCTTTACCACGATATCGGCGATGATACCGCGCAGCTTATGCGCCTCGGCCACCATCTCCTCGGCGTTATTCGCTAATACCTGGGCAAAGAGCCGCCCTTTTCCATTCAGCGCATCATGCAGGGCGGGCAGCAGCTCCACCAGCGGCATACTGCCTTTGGCAACGATGCTCGGGTTGGTGGTGACTCCGGCCAGCGGAAAGCTGCGGGCCAGCCGTTTTACTGCCGCCACGTCGGCGGTGTCCAGATACAGTTCCATATGAACTCCTCAAAGTAAGAGATTAAGCATGGTTTAAAACTTACCCATTTCAACCTGCCTCTATGTTGACCAGAATCAATATAACTTTCATTCGAAAGTTATTTAATCTACATATGAAACATGAGGGCAGATTATGATTTTCAACATTCAGCGCTACTCCACGCATGACGGTCCCGGCATTCGCACCGTCGTCTTCTTAAAAGGCTGCTCGCTGGCCTGCCGCTGGTGTCAGAATCCGGAGAGCCGCGCTCCGACGCGGGAGGTGCTCTTCGACGCCCGCCTCTGCCTCGACGGATGCAATCTCTGCCAGCAGGCCGCGCCGGACGCTATCGACCGGGTAATCAACGGCCTGCTCATCCATCGCGAAAAACTCAGTGAGACGCAACTCGATACCCTGGAGGCGTGCTGCCCTGGGCAGGCCCTGACCGTCTGCGGTGAAGCCCAATCCGTGGAGGAGATTATGGCCACCGTGCTGCGGGATAAGCCCTTTTACCTGCGCAGCGGGGGCGGGATCACCCTCTCCGGAGGAGAACCCTTTATGCAGCCGGAGCTGAGCGTCGCGCTGCTAAAAGCCAGCGTTGAGCACGGTATCCATACCGCGGTTGAAACCTGCCTGCATGTGCCCTGGCGCTATATCGAATCCTCCCTGCCCTGGGTCGATCTCTTCCTTGCCGACCTCAAGCACGTTGACAGCAGGGTGTTTAAGACCTGGACCGACGGATCGGCAAAGCGCGTGCTGGCGAACCTGAAACGGCTGGCGGCGCGGGGGAAACAGCTCACTATTCGTGTGCCGCTGATCCCCGGCTTTAACGCTGACGAGGCCTCCATCAGGGCGATTACCCGCTTTGCCGCCGACGAGCTTAACGTTCATGAGATCCACTTTCTGCCCTACCACACGCTGGGCATCAACAAATATCACCTGCTGAATCAGCCCTATACCGCGCCCGGTAAGCCGCTCGACGCGCCAGATCTGCTGGCCTTCGCCCAGCAATACGCCCGCGCGTGCGGCTTAACCGCTACCCTACGAGGATAATGCCATGACCGAGTTACGTCTTGATACCCTGACCCGCCGCATTCAGGCGCATAAAGATGCGCTGGTGCACATTGTTAAGCCGCCGGTCTGCACCGAACGCGCCCGGCACTATACCGATGCCTACCGCCAGCATCTGGATAAGCCTATTCCGGTACGGCGGGCGCTGGCCCTCGCCCACCATCTTGCCGAGCGCACTATCTGGATCAAGCACGACGAGCTGATTATCGGCAACCAGGCGAGCGAGCTTCGCGCCGCGCCTGTCTTCCCTGAGTACACCGTGTCGTGGATCGAAAAGGAGATCGACGACCTGGCCGATCGCCCCGGCGCGGGCTTTGCGGTGAGCGAAGAGAACAAGCGCGTGCTGCATGAGATCTGCCCGTGGTGGCGCGGCCAGACGGTGCAGGATCGCTGCTACGGCATGTTTACCGACGAGCAGAAAGCCCTGCTGGCAACCGGCATCATTAAGGCCGAGGGCAATATGACCTCCGGCGACGCGCACCTGGCGGTGAACTACCCCCTGCTGCTGGAGAAGGGCCTCGACGGCCTGCGTGCGAAGGTGGCCGAGCGCCGGTCGCGTATTAATCTCACCGTACTGGCGGATCTGCACGGGGAGCAGTTCCTGAAGGCGATTGATATCGTTCTCCATGCCGTCAGCGACCATATCAAACGCTTTGCCGCCCTCGCCCGGGAGATGGCGCGCGCCGAGCCGCGCGCCAGCCGCCGGGATGAGCTGCTGCAAATAGCCGAGAACTGCGACATCATCGCCCATCGCCCACCGGAAACCTACTGGCAGGCGCTACAGCTCTGCTACTTCATCCAGCTGATTTTGCAGATCGAGTCCAACGGCCACTCGGTCTCCTTTGGCCGCATGGATCAGTATCTCTATCCTTACTACCGTCGCGACGTCGAGCTGAATCAAACCCTCACCCGCGAGCAGGCCATTGAGCTGCTGCACGGCTGCTGGCTGAAGCTGCTGGAGGTGAACAAGATCCGCTCCGGCTCGCACTCGAAGGCCTCTGCCGGTAGCCCGCTCTATCAAAACGTCACCATCGGCGGGCAGAAGCGGGTTAACGGTGAACCGATGGACGCGGTTAATCCGCTCTCGTACGCCATCCTTGAATCCTGCGGACGCCTGCGTTCAACCCAGCCAAATCTGAGCGTGCGCTACCACGCCGGAATGAGTAACGATTTCCTCGACGCCTGCGTGCAGGTGATACGCTGCGGCTTCGGCATGCCCGCCTTTAATAACGATGAAATTGTTATTCCTGAGTTTATCAAGCTGGGGATCGCGCCGGATGATGCCTGGGACTACGCGGCGATCGGCTGTATCGAGACCGCCGTCGGCGGCAAGTGGGGCTACCGCTGCACCGGGATGAGCTTTATCAACTTCACCCGGGTGATGCTCGCCGCGCTGGAGGCGGGCCGCGACGCCACCAGCGGCAAAGTGTTCCTGCCACAGGAGGAAGCGCTCTCTGCCGGTAACTTTCTGAATTTCGACGAGGTAATGGCCGCCTGGGACCGACAGATCCGCTACTACACCCGTAAATCCATTGAGATCGAATACGTGGTGGACACCATGCTGGAGGAGAACGTCCATGACATTCTCTGCTCGGCGCTGGTGGATGACTGCATCGAGCGGGCGAAGAGCATTAAACAGGGCGGCGCAAAGTATGACTGGGTCTCTGGATTGCAGGTGGGGATCGCCAACCTTGGCAACAGCCTCGCAGCGGTGAAAAAGCTGGTCTTTGACCAGGGGATTATCGGCCAGCAGCAGCTCGCCGAGGCGCTGGCGGCGGATTTCGCCGGTCTGAATCACGAGCAGCTGCGCCAGCGCTTGATCAACGGTGCACCGAAGTACGGCAACGACGATGACAGCGTCGATCTGCTGCTGAACCGCGCCTACCAGACCTACATTGACGAGCTGAAGCAGTATCACAATCCACGCTACGGACGCGGCCCCATTGGCGGCAACTACTACGCGGGCACCTCGTCCATCTCAGCTAACGTGCCGTTTGGCGCGGCAACCATGGCGACGCCGGACGGACGCAAAGCCATGACCCCGCTGGCAGAGGGGGCCAGCCCGGCCTCCGGGACGGATCGTTTCGGCCCCACGGCGGTGATCAACTCCGTGGGCAAGCTGCCGACGGAAGCCATTCTCGGCGGCGTGCTGCTTAACCAGAAGCTGAACCCAACCACGCTGGAAAACGACAGCGATCGGCAGAAGCTGATGCTGCTCCTGCGCACCTTCTTCGAGGTGCATAAAGGGTGGCATATTCAGTACAACATCGTCTCCCGTGAGACCCTGCTGGCGGCGAAGGCGCACCCTGACCAGTATCGGGATCTGGTGGTGCGTGTAGCGGGCTACTCGGCCTTCTTTACCGCCCTGTCGCCGGACGCGCAGGATGATATTATCGCCCGTACCGAGCACACGTTGTAACCAGCAATGCCCGGCGGCGCAAGCTTGCCGGGCCTACGCTTTACTTTCATATGAAATTAAAGGTGTGCATTTGCTCACATCGTTACTAGAATGCTCCTGACTGTTTTTACCCTGGGAGCATAACGTATGACCGTAAAAGTTATCGTCACCGATATGGACGGAACTTTCCTTGATGATGCCAAAACGTACGACCGCAGCCGTTTCCTCAGCCAGTTCCGCGAGCTTCAGGCGCGCGGCATTGAGTTTGTGGTCGCCAGCGGCAACCAGTTTTATCAGCTCATCTCCTTCTTTCCGGAAATCAAAGACGAGATCTCCTTCGTCGCCGAAAATGGCGCGCTGGTCTACGAGCATGGCAAAGAGCTTTTCCACGGCGAGCTAACCCGCCACGAGTACCAGATCGTGCTGGGCGAACTGCTTAAGAGTGAAGGCCTGAACTTTGTCGCCTGCGGTCTCGAGAGCGCCTACGTCAGCAAAAATGCGCCGCCGGAGTTTGTCGAGCTGATGTCGCATCACTATCACCGCCTCAAGCTGGTGAGTGACTACCGCGAGATCGACGACAAGATGTTTAAGTTCTCCCTTAACCTGCCGGATAGCGAGATCCCGCAGCTGGTAGACGCCCTGCACGTCTCCCTAGATGGCATTATGAAACCAGTCACCAGCGGCTTCGGCTTTGTGGATCTGATCATTCCCGGTCTGCACAAGGCCAATGGTATCACCCGCCTGCTTAAGCGCTGGGAGCTTTCGCCCAGCGACTGCGTCACCATCGGCGACAGCGGCAACGACGCCGAGATGCTGCGCATGGCGAAGTACTCTTTTGCCATGGCTAACGCTGGCGAGGCCATCAAAGAGATTGCCAACTTCCAGACCGACGATAATAACCAGCAGGGCGCGCTGAATGTGATTCAGGCCGTGCTCGACGGCACCTCCCCGTTTAACGCCTAAGCACCTCTACGCCAGCACGTTCGCGGCTGGCGTTAGCCTCTTCTCTCTTTTGTGCACCCCATCATCTTTTTAAACTTGCATTAACTTCCTTTTAACTTAAATTAGCATATGTAAGTTGATTACTTTCGAATGAAAGATACGAGAGGATGATATGACTGAAATATATGCAAGCGAAACGCTGCCTGCCGATCATAAGGCGGCGATTCGTCAGGTAAAACAGGCTCTGCGGGCGCAGATTGGCGACGTGCAGGCCGTCTTTAATCGCCTTGAAGAGCGCATCGCCGCTCAGGTGGCTGAGATCAATGCCCTGAAAGCGAAAGGCGAAACGGTCTGGCCGGTGATCCCTTTTGAGGATGTGAAGAGCGGCCGCGTTAGCGAGGTGCAGCGGGCAGCGATCAAGCGCCGGGGCTGCGCAGTCATCAAAGGCCACTTCCCACGCGAGCAGGCGCTGGGCTGGGATCAATCCATGCTGGCCTACCTGGATCAGAACCGTTTCGACGATGTCTACAAGGGGCCGGGAGACAGTTTCTTCGGCACGCTGGAGGCCTCGCGTCCCGAAATCTACCCCATCTACTGGTCGCAGGCGCAGATGCAGGCCCGCCAGAGCAGTGAGATGGCCCAGGTGCAGTCCCTGCTTAACCGTCTCTGGACCTTTAAGAGCGACGGCAAGCAGTGGTTCGATCCTGACGTCAGCGTGATCTATCCGGACCGTATTCGCCGCCGCCCGCCGGGCACCACCTCGAAGGGGCTGGGGGCACATACCGACTCCGGCGCGCTGGAGCGCTGGCTGCTGCCAGCCTATCAGCAGGTCTTTGCCTCGGTGTTTAACGGCGACATTGACAGCTACGATCCGTGGCACGCCGCACACCGTACCGAGGTAGAAGAGTACACCGTGGATAACACCACCAAGTGCTCGGTGTTCCGCACCTTCCAGGGCTGGACGGCGCTGTCGGATATGCTGCCGGGCCAGGGGCTGCTGCACGTAGTGCCGATCCCCGAGGCGATGGCTTACGTTCTGCTGCGTCCGCTGCTGGACGACGTGCCGGAGGATGAGCTGTGCGGCGTAGCCCCTGGGCGCGTGCTGCCCATCTCCGAGAAGTGGCACCCGCTGCTGATGGAGGCGTTAACCAGCATTCCGGCGCTGGAGGCCGGGGACTCGGTATGGTGGCACTGCGACGTGATCCACGCCGTCGCGCCGGTGGAGAACCAGCAGGGCTGGGGCAACGTAATGTATATTCCCGCCGCACCGCTGTGCGAGAAGAACCAGGCCTATGCCCGCAAGGTCAAGGTAGCGCTGGAGAATGGCGTGTCGCCAGGAGACTTCCCGCGTGAAGATTATGAAGCGCAGTGGGAGAACCGCTTTACGGTTGCGGATTTGAACGAGCACGGCAAGCGCGCGTTGGGCATGGCTTAGCCGCTGTACGCTACGGCGGTACGACGCTGTCCCGGTCGTATCCGCCTTTACGCAGAGGTTTCATGGCTTTTCAGCGTTGTTTATCCCTTCGAGGATGCGCAATAACAATCCTTTCCCCTCTTCTGGTGCAAAAGAATTTATGTAGCGCGCCCTGAACTCAGACTCGATTGTTTTTTCATCGTAGGCAAGAAAAGCTAATACCTCTTTTTTTAAATCAGCCCGGTCATTCGCTGCCAGCTCGCTGGTATAAATATCAATAGCATCATCTATAGATTCAGCGCCGGTAATATAATCAAAATCCTGATTGAGCGTGCCTTCGATCATAATGTCGAGATTGGTCGTTAAAAGCATGAATTATACCTCTGGGAATGCGGTAAGAATGTAGTATGGCTTGCCATTATACATTTCGCATTTCAGAACAACTTTAACTTTTGTCGCCTGTGCAAGTTTATCGCTACCGCGAAACAGAGAATATCCTATTACTTTCCCCGTATTATATGTAACGGTAAGATTATGTCGTGGCTGGCTGGCTGGCTGGCTGCCCAAGCTCTTATCCACTCTTTATTCACACTTAGTGCTTTAGAAATAGATGCCTCGGCGAGGTCAATATTACTAAATGAACTTATTGCGTTGGGCTTTCGCACCATATTTTCAGTTAGTTTTAATCGTGCTGCTAATTCTTCTTGTGTCTTTCCAACATGCTTTAAAATCGCATGCCCTCCCGGCTTCAACCCCGTAACCGACTCATGTTGAATAAGTTTAATTTTTCCAACTCGAACTGAAGCAACTCTTGCTGCCCCTAACCCAAGTGAAAAAGCAATGGGTACGGCTACATCAATGGTTAGACCTACTTTCCATGCTGTATCATCATCAGCACCAAACTGCTTAGCCATTTCAACAGCTGCGCGATAGGTTGCACTGCGTACATTTTTACCTGATAGAACCTGATCGGCCGCAGTATTGATGCTGTCCATGCTATGGGCACCGACAACGACACAAGCCGCTTTTGTTAACCCAGTTGGCTCTGGTGCGATACAAAGCGCAGTAGCGCCAGCAAGCTCGAGCGCACCCATAATAAGCCCAAGTCCACCATATAAACGATTACTGAAAGTCTCGCCTTCTGTAACAGATTTATCAGACAGGGCCGCAGCAAGTTGAATTGGTGGCATAACAACTTTGATACCATCATCCATAATGACACCTCAAATGATTAAAAGTTATCCGGTCAGATTATACCCGCTTTACAGATTTCAATTCCAATGACGGCAAAAAAAATTTACATAAAAGCGTTAATTGGTACATATCCAGACGTAAAAAAACCGGCTAAAGCCGGTTGGATTACTGACGCCACTAAGTATCACTTCTGGCAGATTGCCGGGCGGTGGCTCCGCCTTGCCCGGCCTACAAAACCTGGCCGTAGGCCCGGTCAGCGCCACCGGGTGTTTTTTTTCCAGCAGCAAGACGCTCGAATTTCCCTAAGTATTTCGCGTTACAGGAAGGCGGCAAACCTGTAAATCCCCGGGAGCTTACATAGGTAAGTGACCGGGGTGAGCAGGTGCAGCCAACACACCTGTAGCGTGAAAGACGACGGGAAATTAATCTATGCCTTTACTACGCAGGTAGTCTTCATAGTTGCCGCTGAAGTCCACCACGCGCTCTGGGGTGATCTCAATCACCCGGGTCGCCAGCGAGCTCACGAACTCACGGTCGTGGGAGACAAATACCAGCGTGCCCGGATACATCTCCAGCGCCATGTTCAGCGACTCGATAGATTCCATATCCAGGTGGTTGGTCGGCTCATCCATTACCAGGATGTTCGGCTTCTGCATCATCAGTTTGCCGAAGAGCATACGCCCCTTCTCGCCCCCTGAGAGCACCTTCGCTGGCTTTTTGATATCGTCCTGGCTGAAGAGCAGACGCCCCAGGAAGCTACGCACCACCTGCTCATCGTCCCCCTCCTGCTTCCACTGGCTCATCCAGTCGAAAACGGTGAGATCGTTATCAAAGTCGGCGGCGTGATCCTGCGCGTAGTAGCCAATCTTCGCGTTTTCAGACCACTTCACGGTGCCGTTATCCGGCGCCAAATCGCCCACCAGGGTTTTCAGCAGGGTGGTTTTACCCACGCCGTTAGCACCCAGAATGGCAATCTTCTCGCCCACTTCCAGCAGCAGGTTGAAGTTCTTAAACAGCGGGCCGTTATCGAAGCCTTTGGTGAGGGCTTCCACTTCCAGTGCATTACGGAACAGCTTCTTATCCTGTTCAAAGCGAATGAACGGGTTCTGACGGCTGGAGGCTTTCACCTCGTCCAGCTTGATCTTATCGATCTGGCGCGCGCGCGAGGTCGCCTGACGGGACTTCGAGGCGTTAGCGCTAAAGCGGCTGACGAAGGATTGCAGGTCGGCAATCTGCGCCTTTTTCTTGGCGTTGTCGGCCAGCAGACGTTCACGTGCCTGGGTCGCCGCAGTCATGTACTCGTCGTAGTTGCCCGCGTAGACGCGCAGCTCGCCGTAATCCAGATCCGCCATATGGGTGCAGACCATGTTCAGGAAGTGGCGGTCATGCGAGATGATGATCATGGTGCTGTTACGCTCGTTCAGCACCTGCTCCAGCCAGCGAATGGTATCGATGTCCAGGTTGTTGGTCGGTTCATCGAGCAGGAGAATATCCGGATCGGAGAATAGTGCCTGGGCCAGCAGCACACGCAGCTTCCAGCCGGGCGCCACTTCGCTCATCGGGCCGTAGTGCTGCTCTACCGGAATACCGACGCCGAGCAGCAGCTCGCCCGCACGGGATTCGGCGGAGTAGCCGTCCATCTCGCCATACAGCACTTCGAGATCGGCCACTTTATAGCCGTCCTCTTCGCTCATCTCGGCCAGGCCGTAGATGCGATCGCGCTCCTGCTTCACTTCCCACAGCTCGCCGTGGCCCATGATCACCGTGTCAAGCACGCTGAACTCTTCAAAGGCGAACTGATCCTGACGCAGCTTACCGATACGCTCGTTCGGGTCGAGGGAGACGTTACCCAGCGTCGGCTCAAGGTCGCCGCCGAGAATCTTCATAAAGGTGGATTTTCCGCTACCGTTCGCCCCAATCAGGCCGTAACGATTGCCGCCGCCAAACTTGACGGAGATGTTTTCAAACAGCGGCTTACTGCCAAACTGCATGGTGACGTTGCTGGTAACTAACACGGTGTTATCCTGAAAATGTGTGACAAACTCTGCATTATGCCACAATTCCGAATTGAAATCGCGCTGCCGTGAACAGTTGCTACAATAGGGTGAGAGAAAAAAACGTGATTTCGTACACATCTCAATTCCATGCGCGTGGGAATGCACATATAATGCGCTCCCATCCTTTTGAGCATTCTTAACTAAACGGCCTGTGGCATAGAAACCTCGCATACCATGAATATGAAATTAACAACAATTTTAGCGGCGGCTTTCGCTGTAGTAGGGTTTTGCAAATCCGCGTCTGCTGTAACGTATCCGCTGCCGACCGACGGTAGCCGTCTGGTTGGCCAGAACCAGGTTATCACCCTGCCAGAGAACAACAGCCAGCCGCTGGAGTACTATGCAGCCCAGTACCAGATGGGTCTCTCTAACCTGATGGAAGCGAACCCAGGGATTGACCCTTACCTGCCGAAGGGCGGCAGCGTGATGAACATTCCTCAGCAGCTGATCCTGCCGGACACCGTGCACGAAGGGATTGTGATCAACAGCGCCGAGATGCGCCTCTATTACTATCCGAAAGGCACTAACACCGTGATCGTGCTGCCAATCGGTATCGGCCAGCTGGGTAAAGATACGCCGATCAACTGGACCACCAAAGTTGAGCGTAAAAAAGCCGGTCCGACCTGGACCCCGACGGCGAAGATGCACCAGGAGTATAAAGAAGCGGGTAACCCGCTGCCAGCAGTGGTTCCGGCCGGTCCGGATAACCCGATGGGCCTCTACGCCCTGTACATTGGCCGCCTGTATGCAATCCACGGTACCAACGCCAACTTCGGTATCGGCCTGCGCGTGAGCCACGGCTGCGTGCGTCTGCGTAACGACGATATCAAGTTCCTGTTCCAGAACGTGCCGGTGGGTACCCGCGTGCAGTTTATCGATGAGCCGGTAAAAGCCACCTCCGAGCCGGACGGCAGCCGCTACATCGAAGTACATAACCCGCTCTCTACCACCGAAGCGCAGTTTAACGGCAAAGAGATCGTGCCTATCATGCTGACCAAGAGCGTGCAGAGCATCACCAGCCAGCCGGACGCCGACCAGAGCGTTGTCGAGCAGGCAATTCAGAACCGTTCCGGGATGCCGGTTCGTCTGAACTAGTTTTCGCGAGGGAACGTAGCCCCGGTAAGCGCAGCGCCACCGGGGTTTACTGTCGGGTGGCGGCTGCGCCTTACCCGACCTACTCTTCGTGTGGAGCGAGCTGGTTACGGCGATACTCACCCTGGCGCTCCAGCATCCAGCCGGGATATTCGCGGGGCAGCGCGCTGACCGCATCCAGCTGTTTTAGCTCCTCGTCGCTCAGGCGGATCTCCGTCGCGGCGATGTTATCCGCCAGCTGATCCGGCCGTTTTGCACCGACAATCACGCTGCTGACCACCGGCTGATGCAGCAGCCACGCCAGGGCGATCTGCGCCACCGACACGCCTTTGCTCTCGGCAATGTTACGCATCACGTCCACGCAGTCGAATGCGCGCTCTTTGTCGACCGGCGGGAAGTCAAACGCCAGTCGGCGGGCGCCCTCCTCTCCGCTGCCGCTACGGTCATACTTGCCGCTCAGCAGGCCGCCAGCCAGCGGGCTCCAGACCATCAGCCCCACCCCTTCGCTTTGCAGCATCGGCACCAGCTCACGCTCAAGATCCCGCCCGGCAACGGTATAGTAGGCCTGTAGCGAGGCGAAGCGGGCCAGTCCTAAGCGCTCGGAGATGCCCAGCGCCTTCATGATCTGCCACGCCGCCCAGTTGGAGACGCCGATATAGCGCACGTGCCCGTGCTGAACCAGGTTATCAAGGGCGTAGAGCGTCTCTTCAATCGGCGTTGCCGGATCGAAGCCATGCAGCTGATAGAGATCGATATGATCCAACTGGAGACGGCGCAGGCTCTCTTTGACGCTGCCGATAATATGGTAGCGGGAGCTGCCGCGCGAGTTGACCCCGCCGGTGCCGGTTTCGCCAAACACTTTGGTCGCCACCACCACGTCTTCGCGGGGGATCTTGAGGTTTTTCAGCGCCTGGCCGGTGATCTCTTCCGAGCGCCCTTCCGAGTAGACGTTGGCGGTATCGATAAAATTGATGCCCGCCGCGAGGGCGTCGCCCACCAGCCGCTCAGCGTCGTTCTGCCGCAGCTGACCAATCTTGCCCCACATGCCGCCTTCGCCGCCGAAGGTCATGGTGCCCAGGCACAGCTCAGAAACAAACAGACCGGTACTGCCAAGTTTTTGATAACGCATAGAACGCTCCTTTGGATGTCAGTGAGTGTTCAGTAGTTATACTCCGACGCGCCGGATCGCGAATGTGAGGATCCTGCGCGTTTCTTGCCCAATTCTCTGAACTTTATCCCCGCGTCGCCTCGCCAAAGACCGGATAGTCCGGTAGCTGTACGGTCTGATACGGCTCCCAGCCGCCTCCCAGCGCCTTGTAGAGCGCCACCAGATCGAGGCTGCTCTGCACCCGTGCCTGGGCGCGCTGCTGCTCGGCCTGCGCCAGCTGGCGCTGGGCATCGAGCACGTCAATAAAGGTAGCGATCCCCTGGCGGTAGCTGTCGCTGGCGAGATCGAACGCGCTCTGCAACGCCTCAATGGTTTTGCTCAGCCCGGCTTCACGCTGCTGATCGGTGCGGTAGCTGACCAGCGCGTTCTCTACGTCACCCAGCGCGCTCAGCACCGTCTGGCGATAGTTGAGCGCCGCTGCGCCCTGCTGCGCTCGGGCCAGCTTAACGCTGGAGACCAGCCGTCCGCCCTGGAAGATGGGAATCGACACCTGCGGCCCGAAGCTGTAGAAGTGGCTGCTCCAGTCGGTCAGCCAGTCGGTTTCGCTGTTGCGCAGGCCAAACTGGCCGCTCAGGGTCAGGCTCGGGAAGAACTGGGCCACCGAGACGCCAATCTGGGCGGTGGCCGCATGCAGGTTGGCCTCGGCTTCACGCACGTCCGGACGACGGCGGGCCAGCGTTGAGGGGATCCCGGTCTGGATGATATCCGGCAGCTTCGGCAGAGGCTGCACCGACCGTAGCTCCGCATCCAGCGCGCCGGGCGGCTTGCCAATCAGGATCGCCAGGGCATTCATCGCCTGCTGCTCCTGAGCCTGGTACTGCGGCAGCTGCGCCTCCAGGTTGCCCAGCTGCGCCCGGGCATTTTCGACATCCAGCTGCGGCGATAATCCACCGCGCTGGCGGCTTTCGGTCAGGCTAAGCGTCTCCTTTGCGGTGTCGATCTGGGTGTTCATGGTGGCCAGGATACTCTGCGCCCCGCGCAGCTGGAGCCACGCACGCGCCACTTCCGCCTCCAGCGATACCAGCGCGTCGTTACGCTGTTCGATAGCCGCCCGCTGCTGGGCGTCGGCGGCCTCGACCTGGCGACGCACCTTGCCCCACAGATCCAGCTCCCACTGGGCGTCAAAGCTGCCCTGGTAAAGGTTCACCGGCTGGGTCAGCACGCCGAGGGCGTTACGTACCTCGGGGTCGGCATCCTGCAGCTGGCCGTAAACGTCGTGCGCCTTCAGCTCGCCCTCCAGCCCCAGCTGCTGCCGGGTGGCCTGTAGGTTGCCGTTGACCGCTGGCAGGAAGGCACCGCCCGCCTGGTTGATCTGCTCTCGTGCCCCGGCAATGCGCAGCACGGTCTGCTGCAGGGAGAGGTTGCCGGCGATCGCCCGCTCGATCAGGCTGTTAAGCTGCGGCGAGTTAAAGCTGGTCCACCAGCGCGGATCCACCGCCTGGGTTGAGGTTTGCGACGGCACGGTTTTATCCCCGGCGTCGTTCCAGTGGCTCACCGCAGGCGGCACGGGTTGCTGGTAGTCCGGCCCCACGGCGCAGCCCGCCAGCAGCAGGGTGAGTAACGACAGCGTCGGGGTATGTATCCTGTGCATCTTAATGTGCTCCTGCGCTGCCTTCGCTCTTGATCGGCGAAAGCAGAAGACAAAACGGAATCAGTAGAAACGCCACGGCGCTGAGGATGGTAAAGACATCAACGTAGGCGAGAAAGCGCGACTGCTCGATCATGGTTCGGTACATCTGCCCGGTTGCCAGCCCGAGCGGATCCCCCGGCAGCGTGGTGAAGTTGCGGATCGCCTCGGCCGTCTCGCGCACCGCCAGCTGGAACTGCTCGCTAAAGGGGGTGGTGTGGGCGCTCAAATAGGCGCTGTGCACTTGGGCGCGTTCGGTAATGGCGGCGGTTGAGAGCGAAATACCGATCGATCCGGCGACGTTACGGAACATAGTAAACAGCGCCGCGGCGTCGGCGTTGAGCTGGCGCGGTATAGTGACAAAGGCGATGGTGGTGAGCGGCACAAAGAGGAAGCCGAGACCAATCGACTGCGCGCTGCGGAACAGCACCAGGGTTTCGAAATCGACGTCCGGGGTCAGGTTGCGCGACCAGAAGAAGGCCACCGCCAGGCAGGTAAAGCCGAAGGCGATAATCCACCGGGTCTGCACCACCGGCATCAGCTTTAGCACCAGCGGTATGGTCAGCACGATCAGCACCGCCCCCGGCGAGAGCACCAGCCCGGACCAGGTGGCAGTATAGCCAAGATCCTGCTGCGCCAGCTGGGGGATCACCACCGAGCTGCCGTAAAGGATCATTGCCATTCCGGCCATCAGCAGGCTGGAGACGGCAAAGTTTTTATCCTTCATGCAGTGCAGATCCACCACCGGCTTTTTGGCATACATCAGCCAGTAGATAGCCCCGATAATACCGATCAGGGTCAGCACGGCAAAGGTGCGGATAAAGTTAGAGGCGAACCAGTCGTCATCTTCCCCACGGTCCAGCATGACCTGTAAACAGCCCAGCCCCAGCGCAATCAGCCCGATGCCGGTCCAGTCAATGGAGAGTTTCTCTTCTGATTTACGCTCCCAGGGCGGATCTTCCAGCAGCTGGTAGATCGCCAGCACGGTGACGATCCCCACCGGGATATTGATAAAGAAGACCCAGCGCCAGGAGTAGTTGTCGGTGATCCAGCCCCCGAGGGTTGGCCCGAGCACCGGCGCAACGATGATCGCAATTGACGAGAGGCCAAAGGCCTTGCCACGATCCTCGGGCTTAAAGTAGTCCAGCAGCACCGACTGCTGCGTCGGCTGTAGACCCCCGCCGAAGAAACCCTGCAGGATGCGGAACAGGATGATCTCCCACAACTCGGTGGCGATCCCGCACAGGAACGAGCAGACGGTGAACATCACGATGCAGATGAGGAAGAAGCGCTTGCGGCCAAAGACGCGGCTCAGGAAGGCCGAGATTGGCAGCACAATGCCGTTCGCCACCAGGTAGCTGGTGAGTACCCAGGTGGATTCGCTGTAGCTGGCCGAGAGCGAACCAGCGACGTGGGGCAGCGCCACGTTGATGATGGTGGTATCGAGGATCTCCATAAACACCGCGAGGGTGACGACAATCGCCACCGCCCACGGGTTACTGGCGGGACGCCAGTTCTCATGGCTGTGATCGCTCATTCCAGGGTCACCTTCGGCTCCACCGACAGCCCCAGCGGCAGCGGCGGCTGGTTAGCGTCCAGGCCCTTATCGATAACGATCTTCACCGGCACGCGCTGGACGATCTTCACGAAGTTGCCGGTGGCGTTTTCCGACGGGAAGGCGGAGAAGCGCGAACCACTCCCCTGTTGGATGCTGTCAATATGCCCCTCCAGCTCAAGATCCGGGTAGGCATCGACGCCGATGGTGACCTTATTGCCGGGGCGCATCCGCTCGAGCTGCGACTCTTTAAAGTTCGCTACCACCCAGATATCGGTAGAGACCAGCGAGAAGAGCGCCGTACCCGCCTGCACCAGGGTGCCGTTCTGCACGTTACGTTTAGTGACGAAGCCATCAAAGGGGGCGCGCACTTCGGTGTAAGAGAGATTGAGGTTCGCGGTCTCCAGCTGGGCGCGGGCCTGCTCCACCTGCTGTTCCCGGGCTTCGACGTTGGTCTCCTGCTGGCGGATCTGTAAGTTGATCTGGCTTGCCACCTCCAGCTGAGCATTGGCGCTGGCAAGCTGGGCCTGCGCGCTGCGCAGCTGGGCATTGGCGCTGTCGATGTTTTGTTGGGTGGTCGCGCGCGGGTCAACGCCGCGCTGGCGGCGATAGGCGGCTTCGGCATTGGCTAAATCAGCCTTAGCCTTTAGCACCTGCGCCTGCGCTTCGTCGCGCTGGGAGGGGTACTGGACCTTCGACAGCGCCAGCTGGGCCTGGGCCTGATGCAGCTGTGCAGTTGCCAGTCCCAGCTGGGCCTGAGCCTGATCGCGCTGGGCGGTGGCGTCCCGGGGATCGATCACCACCAGCAGATCGCCCTTCTTCACCCGCTGGTTATCCTTCACCCGCAGCTCGGTTACGTAACCTGCTACCTTGGGCGCAACCGTCACCGCATCGCCTTCGGTAAAGGCGTCGTCGGTAGTCTCCTGGTTACGGGTCATAAACCACCATACCAGGGCCACGATCACCATTACCACCACCACGATACCCAGAATGATTAGCGGTTTTTTACCGGGCCGCTTACGTCCATTTTTTTGATCGTTGTTTTGATCGTTGTTTTGATCGTTATTTTTCTCTTCCTGAGCCGCGTCAGGATTCTTTTCGTTTTCAGCCATAGCGTTGCAACAGTCCTGTCGATGAACGGCGCGACAGATGCGCCGTTATCTAAAGTTAGGAGGTTGCTATACATTTGCCAGGAAAAACTGACAAATTCGCATTAACTGATAATAAGTAACCCATACCCCACCAGCGCGGCCCAAATGAGCAGCGGAATGGAGTAGAGATGGAAGCGCCACCAGATGCGACGGTTGTTAGCCATCCGCAGGGCGATGAGATTCGCCAGCGAGCCGGGCAGCAGGCCGAAGCCGCCGACGTTCACGGCCCAGGCGAGCAGCTGGCTGGGCGGGACGTAGTTCAGCAGCAGGATAGTCGCCGGCACGTTGCTGATCATCTGCGACAGGCCGATGGCCGTGAGCCACAATCCGGGCGTTGAGAGCTGCTCTACGCCGTTGAGCGATCCCTGCAAAACGGGCAGCTGCACCAGCAGATGAACGTCGATAAACATCGCCATAAACACCAGCAGCAGCGTCCAGTCCACGCTCTTCAGCACCTTACGGGCAAGAACAGCAAAGCCCGCGGCGACGACCAGCACGCCCCAGACCTCAAGCTTCATCTCCAGCGAGATGAGGAAGACCACGTAGAGTCCCAGGCAGCTCCAGAGCAGCCGGGGCTGCCATGACGGAGCCTGGCTTCCGCTGTGGTAGGTCAGGGCCTTATTGGGAAAAAAGATCCAGCAGAGCAGCAGCAGAGTCGCCATCATCGCCAGCGCCAGCAGCGCCATCTGTCCACTAAAAGCGGCAAACGAGAGGCCGGAGCGCCCCCACAGCAGAATATTTTGCGGATTGCCGATAGGGGTCAGCAGCGAGCCGGCGTTGACCGCCAGCGCCTCAAAGATAATCAGCCGGTTAACCGGGATTTCGCACAGCTTTCTCAGCGTCAGGGTGAGCGGCACGACAATAAACAGCGCCACGTCGTTGGTCAGGAAAGTGGAGAGCAGCGCCGCCGCCAGCGCCATGAACATCGCCAGCCGCCGCTCGGTGGCGAAGCGCCGAACCATTCTGCGGCCCAGCACGTCAAAGTAGCCACTCTGCTCCACCCCTTTGGTGAGCATCATCAGTCCGCTCAGGGTCAGGATGGTGCGCCAGTCGATCGCCCCCGGCCACGCGGCGGGATTAAAGGGGACGAAAAAACTCAGGGCGATGCCGATCAGCAGCAGCAGCTGGAGAAAGCGATCGTGCGCCAGCGCACGCACGAACGGCAGGGTCATTCCGCAGTGTGCTCCTGCTGAAGAGTAAAGAGGCGAAAACGTTCCAGCGTCTCCTCGCTGACGTGGTGCTCCATACCTTCGGCGTCGCGACGGGCGGTTTCCGGGCTGACGCCCAGCACCAGCAGAAAGCTCTCAACGATCTGGTGTCGTTCGCGGCTCTCCTGAGCCAGCTTCTCCCCTTCCGGGGTGAGAAATACGCCGCGCCAGGGGATCTGCTCAATCAGCCCCACCGTTGCCAGACGCTTGAGCATCTTGGCCACCGTCGGCTGGGAGACGCCCAGGCGGGCAGCCATATCCACCTGGCGGGCTTCCCCTACTTCGCGGATCAGATCGGAGATCAGCTCAACATAGTCATCAATTAGCTCCCGGCGGTGCGCTTCCCGCACCTGACGAAAGCCTTCAACATGCTCTTCGACATTCACCAATTGCGTCACTTTTTTTGTTGTTGTCTTGCCTGGGCGACGGCTCATTGGACTTCCTCATGGGTAACGCGATAAATGCATCATATACGGTTGCGTCCAGTGTAAACCATAAGTAGACCAGCACAAAAAATTTAGGTAATAGCCATAGCTATACAATATAGCCTGTGCTATATCTGTATGTAATGCAGACAACCTTCATGGATTGAACGTCACAACATCAAACAGGAGGAGGTTGATATGAACGAACTTAAGAGGTGCCTTAGCGTGTTTACCCATTCACCATTCCAGGTGCGGTTACTGTTGCTCAATATGCTGTGCGATATGTTCAACGGCAAACCACAGCAGGATGATAAAAAACCCCATTAAGGCGGCGTCGCGGTACGCCGCTTCATTTTTCTGTCACACTTCTCCGCCGTACTGACGTTCAGTCATAAAAAAATCTTCTTATTTGCTGATTTTGCAACCACTCTCGCAAAAGATCCCTCTGTAAGCAGTTGATCTTCGCCCTCTC
This sequence comes from Pseudescherichia sp., assembly GCA_032055545.1. Classification (GTDB taxonomy): domain Bacteria; phylum Pseudomonadota; class Gammaproteobacteria; order Enterobacterales; family Enterobacteriaceae; genus Pseudescherichia. The sequence continues at coordinate 69,503 of DAMBQR010000001.1, forward strand.
TCGCTCTATCTTCTCGCAGCCCTGCACAAATGCGGCTCGCGGATGCGGAATGCTCTCTTCTCCCAACGCCCTCTCCGGCAGGTTTTGACCCTCTACGCCAGGGTGAGCACATGGCGTTTTCGCGATACAGCTATATGAATTTAACAATAAAAGAAACGCTCGCTGCCCGTAGCCAGGCTCTCAGCCCGTGGACGGGATTCTACTTTCTTCAGTCGCTGCTGATTAACTACGCCCTTGGTTACCCCTTCAGCCTGCTCTATACCACCGCGTTCGCCTGCCTGCTGCTGCTGCTGTGGCGTCACGCGCCGCGGACGCAGAAGGTGCTGGTGGGGATCTTCTCCCTGCTTGCCGCCTCCTACTACCCGTTTGGCCAGGCCTACGGCGCGCCTAACTTCAATACCTTGCTGGCGCTGCACTCAACCAACATGGAGGAGTCCACGGAGATCCTGACCATTTTCCCGTGGTACAACTACGTGATTGGCCTGTTTATCTTTGGCCTTGGGGTTATCGCCGTGCGGCGTAAAAACAGCGAACCCGCCGCCTGGGGAAAATGGGATCACCTCGGGGTCGCCTTCTGCCTGGCCACCGTCTTTGTCGCCCCGGTGCAGAACCTGGTCTACGGCGGAGTCTTCAATCTGAAAGATACCGGCTACCCGGTGTTTCGCTTTGTGAAAGATGTCGTGGTAAATAACCGCGAAGTCCTTGATGAGCAGAGCCGAATGGCGCAGCTTGCCGGGATGAAAGACAGCTGGAACGTGATGGCGGTGAAGCCGAAGTATCACACCTACGTGGTGGTGATTGGCGAGAGCGTGCGCCGCGATGCGGTGGGCGCGTTTGGCGGACACTGGCAGAACAGCCCCTTTGCCAGCAGCGTTAACGGCACGCTTTTTACTGACTACGTGGCGGCCAGCGGCTCGACGCAAAAATCGCTGGGCCTGACCCTGAACCGGGTGATGGACAACAAGCCGCAGTATCAGGATAACTTCGTTACCCTCGCCAACCGGGCGGGTTTCCAGACCTGGTGGTTCTCTAACCAGGGGCAGATTGGCGAGTACGATACCGCTATCGCCAGCATTGCAAAGCGCGCCGACGAGGTGCAGTTCTTAAAAAGTGGGGACTTCGAGGCGGATAAGAACACCCGCGACGAGGCGCTGCTGAAGATGACCGCGCAGGTATTAAGTACCCCGCGCAGCCAGCCGCAGCTGATCGTCCTGCACCTGATGGGATCCCACCCGCAGGCCTGCGATCGCACCGGCGGCAAGTACACGGACTTCGTGCAGTCGAAGGAGACCTCGTGCTACCTCTACTCGGTGACGCAAACCGATACCCTGCTCAGCAAGCTATTCGATCAGCTGCACAACAGCGGCAGCACCTTCTCGATGGTCTACTTCTCCGATCACGGGCTGGCCTTCAAGGAGCGCGGCAAACAGGTGCAGTACCTGGCGCATGACGACAAGTTTCAGCAGAATTTCCAGGTGCCGTTTATGGTGCTCTCCAGCGATGACACCCGCCACCGGCTGATTAAGGCCCGCCGCTCGGCGAACGACTTCCTGAGCTTCTTTTCACAATGGACCGGCATAACCGCCAAAGAGATCGTTTCCCGCTACCGCTTTATCTCTAATGACAAAGCCGGGCCAACCTGGGTGACCAACTTCAAGCTGCAGAAGGTAGATTACAACCATCTGGGCACGGACCTGTTCGAGACCCGCTCACGATAAGGGATATTCACGCCCGGCGGCGCTACGCTTGCCGGGCCTATGAGCGAGCTTAAAGGCTCGCCTCTAAATCAGCCAGGGTAATCATAAGCAACATCGGATCGCCAGGAGAGGGTTCAAAACCGACCTTCAAATAAAATTCTCGTACATCGTCAGAAAGGGCATGAACAAGCATTCCTCGAATGCCAATCGTCTCGGCGACCTGAATCACACGTAATCCAGCATCGCGCACGAGTGCCCGTCCCACACCTTTACCATGTAGAGATTTATCTACTGCAAGACGGCCTAATACGACGACGGGAATAGGATCGGGCATATTGCGGCGAAAGCGACCCGGCGCATCGTTTGTTGTCACGGCACTGGAGGCCAGCGAATAATAGGCCAATACCCGGAGATCCTCACAGCAAACAAAGGTACGGGATGCGCCTGTCATCTGGTTTTTTAGCGCCCGCTGTGTAAGCCAGCTATCCATAGAATCCACACCACAGCAAAATGACGTTAAAAGATGCCGGGCATGAAGAGGCTCAGGGGCTGCAATCATTTTTTCTGCTCCCATGGAGCAGCTGTTTGCATGGTTTTGCGCAACGCTGCGTTGGGCGCAGGTGCCTGATCCAAGCGGGTAAGAAACAGCTGATACGCCTCGGGATCGGCCAGAATAATACGCTGTTCGATTAATGTTTCTTCGGCAGCAGCGCGTGCTGCTTCCAGGACAAAATCAGTTCGGTTTTTACCTTTGGCCTTGGCTGCCCTATCGATAAGATCGCGCTCAGCGGGCTTAATGCGCAGGTTCAATGTCTCACGTTTAATGGCCATACTGCTTGCGGTTGGCATAATGAACTCCTCCCGTAGTGGATGAGCATTAAGTATACAGTATGCGTAACGTCAGTGTCATTACGATTTGTAGGCCGGGTAAGCGCAGCGCCACCCGGCGTTTACACCCATGCCCGGCGGCGCTCTATCAGGATCTCTAAACTGCGCCCATAAAAAAACGGCCCCTGGGGGCCGTTTTTATGTCTAGACTATCACCGGGGTGATTAGAAGCGGTAACCTACGCCTGCGATCCAGGTGCCAACGTCAACGCTACGGATGCGGCTCTGCTCGTAGGAAACGTCGATAGCCACATCTTCGATTGGGTTGAACTGCATACCCGCACCGTAGGAGAAGCCGTAGTCGCTGCTGTCAGAATGGTTAACAACATCCTGAGACTGCTGGAATTTACCGTAGCCAACACCCACTACACCGTAGATGCTTGCCCAGTCGTTCAGACGGAAAGCAGGACCTGCAGTTACGCCGTAGTACTGTGCTTTGTTGTACACGCCGCTTTCGGTACGATCTTTTTCAGTGTAGGTAAAGGAACCGATGTAACCCAGCGGAGTGTCGTTTTCGTAGCGATATTTCAGGTTGAAACCGTTAGCTTTGTTCGCCACGCCCTGCATGTCGCTCTGAGCATAACCGCCGGAAACAGTAGAGGTTGCCGCTACAGCGGAACCTGCGGATACAGCCAGAACAACTGCCAGTGCTGAAAGACATGCAATTTTTTTCATAACCACCTCAAATGTGCTTCAAGTAAGTCCTAAGTATTAAATATAACAAAAATTATTGAGAAACTCTTTGCGCATCACGCTGTCTAACGGGCCTTTTGATGTAACAGAACGTTTCTTCTGCTCCGTATCTCTTTCAAAAAAAAGCCTTTTTTCAAGTTGTGTCACTATTATCGCGCCATAAAAGCGACATATTCATCCAGATTATTCCTAAAGATACGGTGAATAATCCAGCAACTTGTCACCATTCTACCGCCTTCCTGACATTTATTTTCAACGGAGGCTCAACCGCTGACATCTATTTCCATTACACTGCCCTCTTTACTCGGTTTGACATAAATTGACAGGAGAAAGGATGCCTGGTTCACCCCGCAAATTACCCGTCTGGTTACCTATAATAATACTGCTGATTGCTATGGCGTCGATTCAAAGCGGCGCATCGCTGGCAAAATCGCTCTTCCCACTGATTGGTGCGCCCGGTGTGACTGCCCTGCGTCTTGCTCTGGGAACAATCATCCTCGTCATTATCTTCCGGCCCTGGCGGCTGCGCTTTACGCCTGAGCAGCGTAAGCCGCTGCTGTTTTATGGCCTGGCGCTGGGGGCAATGAACTATCTCTTCTATCTCTCGATCCAGACCGTTCCGCTGGGCATTGCAGTGGCACTGGAGTTCACCGGCCCGCTGGCGGTAGCACTCTTCTCCTCTCGCCGTCCGGTAGACTTTATCTGGGTTGTACTGGCGGTGCTGGGGCTGTGGTTCCTCCTGCCGTTGGGACAGGACGTTTCTCATGTCGATCTTACCGGTGCGGCCTTTGCGCTCGGGGCGGGTGCCTGCTGGGCCATCTACATCCTCTGCGGCCAGCGCGCCGGAGAGGAGCACGGTCCGGCCACCGTAGCGCTGGGTTCGCTGATTGCTGCCGTGGTGTTTGTCCCCCTTGGCGCAATCCAGGCGGGGGACGCGCTCTGGCACTGGTCAATTCTGCCGCTGGGGCTGGCCGTGGCCGTTCTCTCTACTGCTCTCCCCTACTCGCTGGAGATGGTGGCCCTGACACGCCTGCCTACCCGCACCTTTGGCACCTTAATGAGTATGGAGCCTGCGCTGGCAGCGGTATCGGGGATGATTTTCCTGAGTGAAACCCTGACTCTGGTGCAGTGGCTGGCGCTATTGGCCATTGTTGCCGCTTCTATTGGCTCTACGCTGACGCTGCGCCGTGAGAGTAAAATAAAAGAAGTTGATATTGGTTAATTATTTTCCTGCACGGTCTCGTGCCGTGCAGAATTATCCCTCCGGCGCCACCTCTCGCCCTGAATAATATTCATTAACATTCTCAACGCCTTATATAGATTAAGAATCATCTCTCCGATCAAATGTAAGTTAATGATATGTAACAAATAGCCTTTTGCACCTTTGTTATTACTATTGAACCGATAGGAAGAGCAAAAATAGCAAAGCCTGAAACCGGTGCTATACTTAGTTCCAGTAATTACCTGGGAACATACATCAAGAGGATATGAGATTATGAGTACCGCTAAACTGGTAAAAACCAAATCATCCGATCTGCTTTATACTCGTAACGATGTCGCGGACGACGATAAGAAAGCAACCGTTGAGTTGCTGAACCGCCAGGTGATCCAGTTCATTGACCTGTCCCTGATCACCAAGCAGGCTCACTGGAATATGCGCGGCGCTAACTTTATTGGCGTTCATGAGATGCTGGACGGCTTCCGTACCGCTCTGACCGATCACCTCGATACGATTGCCGAGCGTGCGGTCCAGTTAGGTGGTGTGGCGCTGGGTACGACTCAGGTCGTCAACAGCAAGACTCCCCTGAAGAGCTACCCGCTGGATATTCATACCGTTCAGGATCACCTGAAAGAGCTGGCCGAGCGCTATGCCATTGTGGCAAACAGCACCCGTAAAGCTATTAGCGAAGCGAAAGATGAAGATACCGCAGATATCTTCACCGCCGCCTCACGCGACCTGGATAAATTCCTGTGGTTTATCGAATCTAACATTGAATAAGCCATAAGCTTTATCTATTACCCTCTCCCGCCCGGGAGAGGGGTCTTGCACTTCTATAGTGCAACCCAGATATCACCGTCCTCTCTATCCCCGCCGTAAAGTAAATCACTTGTAATAATTACCTCACACAATTGTTAATCAAGGGTTGTTTTATCGCCGCTTTATGCGCTTAATAGCAGCACATTGTGCAACATGTCACCGACGCACCAAAATGGGTCACTGAAATGGTGCGTATCGCTCAGCTGTGCAGGTATTTTGTACGGCAGTTGAAAATATCGCCTTTACAAAACAATAGGTTGTAAACCTGGCACGATTTTTTCATACTGCGTACGTTCTCTCAGGGGATCGCCCCGTGGATATAAAAGGAAATGTTATGAAGTCTGTGTTTAAAGTTTCCCTTGCTGCACTTACCCTGGCTTTTGCGGTCTCATCCCACGCCGCCGACAAACTGGTTGTGGCGACCGATACCGCGTTCGTTCCGTTCGAATTTAAACAGGGCGATAAATACGTTGGTTTTGACGTGGATCTGTGGGCCGCGGTAGCGAAAGAGCTGAAGCTGGATTACACCCTGAAGCCGATGGATTTCAGCGGCATCATTCCGGCATTGCAAACCAAGAACGTAGACCTGGCGCTGGCGGGTATCACCATTACCGACGAACGTAAAAAAGCGGTCGATTTCTCTGACGGCTACTACAAGAGCGGTCTGCTGGTGATGGTTAAAGCCAACAACAACGACGTTAAAAGCGTAAAAGACCTCGACGGTAAAGTGGTGGCAGTGAAGAGCGGTACCGGCTCCGTTGACTATGCGAAAGCCAATATTAAAACCAAAGATCTGCGCCAGTTCCCGAACATTGACAACGCCTACATGGAGCTGGGCACCAACCGCGCTGACGCGGTGCTGCACGACACGCCGAATATTCTGTACTTCATCCAGACCGCCGGTAAAGGCCAGTTCAAAGCGGTTGGCGACTCTCTGGAAGCGCAGCAGTACGGTATCGCCTTCCCGAAAGGCAGCGACGACCTGCGTGAGAAGGTTAACGGCGCGCTGAAAACCCTGAAAGAGAACGGCACTTACAACGAAATCTATAAAAAATGGTTCGGTACAGAACCTAAATAATTCAGCCTGAATTCAGGTTTGTAACGCCCGGTGGCGCTTGCGCTTACCGGGCCTACATCTTAGCTTTTCACCACGGTATACAGGAATTTATCATGCAGTTTGACTGGAGTGCCATCTGGCCTGCCATTCCCATTTTGTTTGAAGGCGTCAAGATGACCCTGTGGATCTCGGTCCTCGGTCTGGCGGGCGGCTTAATTATCGGCCTTGCAGCCGGTTTCGCCCGTAGCTTCGGCGGCTGGATAGCAAACCACATCGCACTGGTATTTATCGAGATCATTCGCGGCACGCCTATCGTCGTGCAGGTGATGTTTATCTACTTCGCCCTGCCGATGGCCTTTAACGATCTGCGCATCGACCCGTTCAGTGCCGCCGTTGTCACCATTATGATCAACTCCGGAGCCTACATCGCCGAAATCACCCGCGGTGCGGTACTCTCCATTCACAAAGGCTTTAGCGAAGCCGGCCTGGCGCTGGGTCTCTCTAAGCGCGAGACCATCCGCCGGGTGATCCTGCCTCTGGCGCTGCGCCGTATGCTGCCACCGCTGGGTAACCAGTGGATCATCAGCATCAAAGATACCTCGCTGTTTATTGTTATCGGCGTGGCCGAACTGACCCGTCAGGGCCAGGAGATCATCGCCGGCAACTTCCGCGCGCTGGAGATCTGGAGCGCCGTTGCGGTGTTCTATCTGATCATTACCCTGGTTCTGAGCTTTATTTTGCGTCGTCTTGAAAGAAGGATGAAAATCCTGTGATTGAATTTAAAAACGTCTCTAAGCACTTTGGTAAAACCCAGGTGCTGCATAACATCGACCTGAACATTAATCAGGGCGAAGTGGTGGTCATCATTGGTCCCTCCGGCTCCGGTAAGTCAACCCTGCTGCGCTGCATCAACAAGCTGGAAGAGATCACCAGCGGCGATCTGATCGTGGACGGCCTGAAGGTAAACGATCCGAAGGTGGACGAGCGCCTGATCCGCCAGGAGGCGGGCATGGTGTTCCAGCAGTTCTACCTCTTCCCGCACCTGACGGCGCTGGAGAACGTGATGTTTGGCCCGCTGCGCGTGCGTGGCGCGAGCAAGAGCGAAGCGCAGAAGCTGGCTAACGATCTGCTGGCGAAGGTCGGCCTGGCCGAACGTGCCAATCACTATCCGTCTGAGCTCTCCGGCGGTCAGCAGCAGCGCGTGGCGATTGCCCGTGCGCTGGCAGTGAAGCCGAAGATGATGCTGTTTGATGAGCCGACCTCGGCCCTCGACCCCGAACTGCGTCATGAGGTGCTGAAGGTGATGCAGGACCTGGCCGAAGAGGGGATGACGATGGTGATCGTGACCCATGAAATCGGCTTTGCCGAAAAGGTCGCCTCGCGGCTGATCTTTATCGATAAGGGCCGCATTGCTGAAGATGGCAATCCGCAAACGCTGATCGAGAACCCGCCCAGCCCGCGTCTGCAAGAGTTCCTCCAGCACGTATCCTGAGTTACTAACGCTCTCCATCCGGGGAGCGTTTTTTTTCCTCCGCCGGATTCCTCCCATTTCCAGACGCAGCGCTGGCAGCATCTATACTTATCCTTTTGCACTATTTTCTCAGGAGAGAGACCGTGCCGTGGTTACTGCTGCTGCTTAGCCTGTTCATCATGCCGCTCCACGCGGCTGCCATTCCGGGCGTCACCTCCACGTCCGCTGCCCCTGCCTCCAGCGAGACCGCACCTGCCGCCGAGCCGGATCTCGAGCAAAAGAAAGCGGCCTATGCCGCCCTGGCGGACGTGCTGGAGAATACCAGCTCCCGTGAGGAGCTAATTGGTCAGCTGCGCAAGGTCGCCGCAACGCCGCCGCCGGAGCCGGTGCCGACCATCACGCCACCGGAAGAGGTCGCTGAAGAGAAGACGGTGCTGGAGAACGTGCAGGAGATCAGCCGGCACTACGGCGAGGAGCTGTCGTCGCGCTTTGCCCAGCTCTACCGCAATATTACCGGCTCGCCGCACAAGACCTTTAACCCACAGACCTTTATTAACGCCGCTGGTCACTTCCTGCTGCTCGCCGGGCTGGTGTTTGTCTTCTACTGGCTGGTGCGCCTCTGCGCCGTCCCGCTCTATCGCAAGATGGGCAAATGGGGACGGCGTAAGAATCATGACCGGGCCAACTGGTTACAGCTGCCTGCAATGATCGTCGGGGCGTTTATTATCGACCTGATATTGCTGTCGCTTACCCTCTTTGTCGGCCAGCTGCTGAGCGACAATCTGAACGGCGGCAACCGTACCATTGCCTTTCAGCAGAGCCTGTTCCTCAACGCCTTTGCGCTCATTGAGTTCTTCAAGGCGATCCTGCGGCTCATCTTCTGCCCGCGCTTCCCGGATCTGCGTCCTTTCTCGATTAAAAACGAGGCGGCGAAATACTGGCACCTGCGCCTGAGCGCCCTCAGCAGTCTGATTGGCTATGGCCTGCTGGTGGCTGTGCCGATCATCTCAAACCAGGTCAACGTCCAGTTTGGCGCGCTGGCGAACGTGCTAATCATGCTGTGCATTACCAGCTGGGCGCTCTATCTTATTTTTCACAACAAGACCACGGTGCAGGAGAACCTTACCCACCTCGCCGACCGCTCGCTGGCCTTCTTTAGCCTGTTTATTCGCGCCTTTGCGCTGATCTGGCACTGGCTGGCCTGCGCCTATTTCGTGGTGCTGTTCTTCTTTTCGCTCTTCGATCCAGGCAACAGCCTGAAATTTATGATGGGCGCGACGGTGCGCAGCCTGGCGATTATCGGTGTTGCGGCTTTTGTTTCCGGCATGCTGTCGCGCTGGATAGCCAAGCGGATCACCCTCTCAGCCCAGGTGCAGCGTAACTACCCTGAGCTGCAGAAGCGGGTAAACGGCTGGCTGTCAACGGCGCTGAAGGTGGCGCGCTTCCTCACCGTTATCGTTGCTATCATGCTGCTGCTCAGCGCGTGGGGACTGTTCGATTTCTGGAGCTGGCTGCACTATGGCGCGGGTGAGAAGGCGGTTGATATTCTGATCCGTATCGCGTTGATTCTGTTCTTCTCGGCGGTGGGCTGGACCGTGCTGGCCAGCCTGATCGAAAACCGTCTCTCCTCCGATATCCACGGACGTCCGCTGCCCAGCGCCCGTACCCGCACCCTGCTCACCCTGTTCCGTAACGCGCTGGCGGTGATTATCAGCACCATTACGGTGATGATTGTGCTCTCAGAGATTGGGGTTAACATCGCCCCGCTGCTGGCGGGTGCCGGGGCGCTGGGTCTGGCCATCTCCTTCGGGTCACAAACCCTGGTGAAGGATATTATCACCGGGATCTTTATCCAGTTTGAGAACGGGATGAACACTGGGGATCTGGTTACCATTGGGCCGCTCACCGGCACGGTAGAGCGGATGTCGATCCGTTCTGTGGGGGTGCGTCAGGATACCGGGGCGTACCACATTATCCCGTGGTCGTCGATCACCACCTTCGCTAACTTTGTGCGCGGAATTGGTTCGATCGTGGCGAACTACGATGTGGATCGCCATGAAGATGCTGACAAAGCGAATAACGCGCTGAAGGCAGCGGTGGGCGAACTGATGGCGCAGGAAGATATTCGCAAGCTGATCATTGGCGAGCCGACCTTTGTCGGTATCGTTGGGCTGACCAACACCGCCTTCACGCTGCGCGTAACCTTTACCACCCAGCCGCTGAAGCAGTGGACGGTGCGCTTTGCCCTCGACAGCATGGTGAAAAAGCACTTTGATCTCGCCGACGTACGTGCGCCGGTACAAACCTACCAGGTGCTGGCTAACCCAGCGGCAGCGCAGCCGGGGGCCGGGCAGAGCCTGCTCCAGCCCCCTGCGGAACCTACGCTTTAAACCGCATCTGCGCCCAGCGGCGACGCTGGGCCTCGTCCAGGAAGGTCCAGGCAATGAAGCGGCTCTGCTTCTGCCCCTGGGCCATCTCTTTTTTCACCACCTTCACCGCGCCGGCGGCGGTCAGGGCGCGGTAAAGCGGCGGCAGATTTTCACCGCGTGATACCAGCGAGGTGAACCACAATACCTGACGGCCAAAGGCCTGGCTCTCGGCGATCATCTTGCTGATAAAGGCCACTTCCCCACCCTCGCACCACAGCTCCTGCTGCTGGCCGCCAAAGTTAAGGCCGCTCGCCTCGCTCTGACCCAGGTTGCGCCGCTTGCGGTCGTTACCCGCCTGGGCTGCTGCTGCGGAGTCGTGGAACGGCGGGTTGCACAGCGTGGCATCGTACTGTTCGTTCTTGTGGATCATGCCGTTGAGAATGGCGGCCGGATCTTTCTGCCGACGCAGGCGGATGGCCCGGGTCAGGCCAGGGTTGCCGGTAACGATCGCCTGGGCGCTGGCAAAGGCCGCGTCGTTGACCTCGGTACCGGTAAAGCGCCAGCTGTACTCATGGTGACCAATCAGCGGATAGATGCAGTTGGCCCCGGTGCCGATATCCAGCACGCTCGCCTGGCGCGGGATCTCACCGCCCACGGTTTCGGCCAGCAGATCCGCCAGGTGGTGGATATAGTCAGCGCGACCCGGCACCGGCGGGCAGAGAAAGCCTTGCGGAATATCCCAGTGCGCCACGCCGTAAAAGTGCGCCAGCAGCGCTTTGTTCAGCGCCTTCACGGCATCGGGATCGGCGAAGTTGACCGTCGGCTCCCCCGTCGGGGTAGCAATGATAAAACCGCGTAGTTGCGGCTCTACGGCGCAGAGTGCGTCGAGATCGTAGCGGCTGCGGTGACGGTTACGCGGGTGTAATCCCGGCTTCTGGGCATTCATGGCATTCTCCTGTAATAAGCGGCGTAAGATACCCCCTGAAGGCGGCGGGGTAAACAGCGACTCATGCAAAAAACCGCCTCATCTTGACGAAATATTTGCCCGTAAGCCCCTCTTCGCCGGGCCTAAACTTAACTTGCGGTTCCCTAATAAGAGGATGTCACGTTGACTGATCCCCGCCCTGATGGGCGAGGATTCCCACTTCACAGAGCCGGACCTGAGCCGCTTTATGCGAGTCAGGATTTACAGGCTCTCCGTGGGCTAACACTGCCAGCCCGGCAGCTTTGATATTACGGGCCGCGTTAACGTCGCGATCGTGGTCTGCTCCGCATTCCGGGCAGTGCCATTGACGTACTGCAAGAGGCATTTTTTCCATGGTGAAGCCGCAGCAGCTACAGCGTTTTGAGGACGGGAAAAACGGGTCGATTGCGACCACGCTACGCCCTGCCCATTCGCCTTTGTACTGTAGCTGGCGCACAAATATGCTCCAGCCTGCGTCTGCTATCGCTTTGGACAATGACGGGTTACACATCATGTTCTTCACCTTTAGGGATTCGACGCAAACAATCTGGTTCTCGTTAATCAGTTTGCGGGTGGCCTTGTGCAAGGCATCCAGACGGCAATCGGCAATTTTCGCGTGGAGCCGGGCCACCTTTAAGCGGGCTTTAGCGCGGTTTTTTGAGCCTCTGGTCTTCTTGCTTAACCGGCGCTGGAGCAGCGCCAGGCGTGCCGCGTATTTAGCGGTATGGCGGGGATTGCCGGATTTGAACCCGATATCGGTGACGAACAAATCTTTTAAACCAACATCAATGCCGACTGTTTTTGCGGTAATCGGCAGTGATAAAGGTTCAAATTCGCAGAGACAGGACACGAAATATCGTCCAGCAGTGTCTTTAGTGATGGTGACAGTAGACGGAACGGACGGCAATGGGCGACTCCATCGCACGTCCAGTGGCGCTTTACTTTTTGCCATGTACAGCCTGCCGTCACGGTATTTAAAGGCGCTGGCGGTTAATTCTGCGGCCTGTTTATAGCGCTTGCTTTTGAATTTGGGGTATCTGGCGCGCCCGGCGAAGAAGTTTGAAAAGGCGGTTTGTTGGTGGCGTAGCGATTGCTGGAGCGGTACGCAGGAAACATCATTCAGCCAGGCAAATTCCGGCTCTTTTTTCAGGGCCGTTAGCCGTGCACTGGCCTGAACGTAACCCATTTTCTGGTGATCCCTATACCATGCATCGGTGCGCCAGCGCAGGATTGAGTTGTAGACGAAACGTACACACCCGAACGTCTGAGCCAGTAACTCAGCTTGATCGGATGTTGGATAGAATCGGTATTTGTATGCGCGTTTCATGGCGTCATAAAATACACGCAATAGTGTGAGAGGTATTGACAGTGGTCAAGCAAAAAGAAGTCAGGTTGTTTAGTCCCCTCCTTTACTCCCCACCCGACCGGGCGAGGTCTCCAGAGGGCCATTTGATGAAAAAATATCTGGCAATGGCTGCCGCGCTGGCGCTTTCCGCCATGACAGTCAGCACGTTTGCCGCACCACAGCAACTGATGAGAGGCGATACCGGGACGCTACGCCCGGCGGGCACGGTCTCCGCACAGGGCGCGCTGAGCCTGGACGATCTCCAGGACCAGCTCGCTGAAAAAGCGCGTGAGCAGGGTGCAAAAGGGTTTGTAATTAACTCCGCTGGCGGTGAAAACCAGATGTACGGCACGGCAACCATCTACAAATAAGCTTTTCCCCACCGCCCCGTAAAAGCCTGACGAGTCTTTTGTGGGGCATTTTTTTACCCCGCGGATATCTTTTACTACCCTTAACGTTCACCTTAAGCTGAGGAGTAGAAGATGAAATTCAAGGGCATAGAGCATATTGGCATTACCGTTAGCGATCTGAAAGCCGCCGAAACCTTCTTCGTTAACGCGTTGGGTGCCAGCGTGCTCTACCGTATCGTTCCCCCTGATGAGCCTGCGAAAGCCGTTGACGGCCAGAGCATGCATCCGCTTAACGGCTTTCCCGTCGATATGCACGTGGTCGGCCTGGCGATGCTGCGGCTGGGCAACGGTGCCAACGTCGAGCTATTCCAGCTGGATCCGGGCGTGAATAACCAGCAAACCAACATTTGCCAGCCGGGAATTAACCACTTCTCAATTTATGTGGATGATATTAAAGAGGCGGGAGAAACGCTGCGCGCCCACGGGGCGGAGATGCTTGAGGGGCCGAGCAATAGCTTCGCCCAGGAGGAGGGAGCCGGCAACCAGACCTGGTTCTGCCGCACCCCCTTTGGTGTGCTGATCGAGCTGATTACCCTCCCCTCACCGCTGCACTACGATGAAGGTGCCACCGCCGAGCGCTGGTTACCTTAGGACTCGTTTTCGTTAGCTGCCGCCAGCAGGGTGTTGAGCAGCACGTTTGCTCCACGCTCTGCCCACTGCGAGGTGATGTTTTCCGCCTCGTTGTGGCTAATGCCCTTTTCGCAGGGGATAAAGATCATTGCGGTAGGGGCGACGCGATTAACGTAGCAGGCATCATGACCCGCTCCGGAGACCATCCGGCGCTGGGAATAGCCCAGCTCACGGGTAGCCTGCTCAATGCGCGTAATGCAGCCCTGATCGAAGTTCACCGGCGCGTAATCAAAGATACGCTCCCAGGCGACGTCAATGCTACGGGCCGACAGCCCGCTCAGCGCCTCCACCAACGCCGACTCCATCGCCACCAGCGCGGTGGTTTCCGGGTGGCGGAACTCGACGGTGCAGAAGACCGCTGACGGCACCACATTGCGCGAGTTCGGCGTCGCCTGCACGCTGCCTACGGTTGCCCGCCCGTCCGGCGCAAAGCGGCGGCCAATGGCTTCAACCACCAGGGTCAACTCGGCAAAGGCACACAGGGCGTCGCGACGCAGATCCATTGGCGTGGTGCCCGCGTGAGCGGCAAAGCCGGTCAGGTTGATCTCATACCAGCGCTGGCCCATGGCGGCGTGGACGACGCCAATATCCGTCTCCTCCGCCTCAAGCAGCGGACCCTGCTCGATATGCAGCTCATAGCAGGCGTGCAGCGGGATAGCTGCCGCCGGACGCTCGCCCTGATAGCCGATAGCCGCCAGTGCCTGGCCAACGCTGATACCGTCGCGATCTTCCCGCGCCAGGGCATAGGCTTCGCTGAATACGCCGGTCCAGACGCCGGAGGCCAGCATCGCCGGGGCAAATCGCGCCCCCTCTTCGTTGGTCCAGTTCACCAGGATGAGGTCGCGCTCGGTGGTGATGCCGCGATCGTTAAGGGTGCGCAGCGCCTCCAGCCCGGCGAGCACGCCATAGATACCGTCATAGTTGCCGCCCAGCGGCTGGGAGTCACCGTGCGAGCCGGTGAGCACCGGAGTCAGATCGGGATTGCTGCCCGCCCGGCGAATAAACATATTCCCCAGCCGGTCAACGTCACAGCTAAAGCCCGCCTCACGCGCCCAGGCGGTGAGGAGGTCACGCCCGCGCCGATCCTCATCGCTCAGCGCCAGCCGGGTCACCCCACCCCCCGCCGTTGCGCCAAGGGTGGCAAACTCGTTAAGGGTCTGCCACAGGCGGGCACTATCTACCTGGAGAGGAGACGCCATCACGCCTCCTTGTCCTTAACGCGATAGCGGAAATCGCAGCACGGCGCGCCGGACATAATGGTCTGGGTGCGGGTCAGCTCAACGTCAGGCGCATAGCCAACGATAAACTTATCGTCCCTCGCGCAGGAGAGCAGATGGCCGATCTCGCCGAGGCCCATCTCATGGTACATCTCGGCGTAACGGCAGCGCGTTACGTCATAGTCGTAGCGCTGGCCGTCATCTTCGATCACCCGCACGTCGAGGGCGTTATCCTTCTCCCAGAGATATTGCAGATCGACAAAGCTGCGCAGATCCGCTTTTTTCGGTTCGGCGGCGGCAAAGTTCTGCCCGGCCTGAATGGCCGCCTGCTCAATGGCTTCACCAATCACCGCCTGGGCGCGGGCTTTACCCACCTCGCGCACCAGGATCTCATAGATAGGTTTAATTATTTCAGCTTCAATTTTACGGCGGGCGAGAATGCCCAGCTCTTGTTTTTGCTCACAGCTCATCATTGCCTCACAAATTACTTCGCGCTACCGCCCAGCACGGTCTGGGGTTCCCACTTACCGTTCACCACTTTGTAGACGGTAAAGGATGGATCCTTCAGGTTGCCCTGCTCGTCAAAGGCAATATTGCCGGTCACGCCCGCATAGTTGATGGCGCGCAGCGCAGGCAGATAGTCCCCGGCGTCAACGGAGTCGGCTTTCTGCATCGCAGCGATCAGCACGCGGGTAGCGTCATAGGCAAACGGCGCGTGAAGTTCGATATGGGTATGGTATTTCGACTGGTAGGCCTGCTCGAACGCCTTACCGCCCTGCATTTTGTCTACCGGCAGACCCGGCTCCAGCGCAACCACGCCCTCGCCCTCTTTCTGTGCCAGGCTCAGGAAGGTCTGGCTAACAAAGCCGCCCGCGCCCATCAGCGTGGCCTTCATGCCCAGCTGCTTGAGACGACGCGCCAGCGGTGCTGCCTGGCTGTCCACGCCGCCGAAAAAGACCAGATCGGCATTTTTGCTGCGGATGGCGGTCAGCACGGCGTTGAAATCCACGGTCTTCTCATCAACGTACTGGCGATCGACCGGCTTGATGCCCTGCGCTTCCAGCGACTTAATAAACTCGTCGGCCAGCCCCTGACCAAAAGCGGTACGGTCGTCGATCACCGCGATACGCTTCGCCTTCAGGGTCTGCACCGCATATTTTGCCGCGTAGTCGCCGCCGTCGTCGTCGTGACCCATTACGCGGAAGCTGGTGTCAAAGCCCTGCTGGGTGTAGGCGTGACCGGTGGCAACCGGAGCAACCTGGGCGATGCCTGCATCGTGATAGATGCGCGCCGCCGGAATACTGGTCCCGGTGTTCCAGTGACCCACCACGCCTGCCACTTCGCTGTCTACCAGACGCTGGGCCACGGCCACGGCGGTGCGCGGGTCGGACTGATCGTCCTCGGATTGCAGCTTAAAGGTCACCGCTTTGCCGCCGATCGTCGGGTGGGTTTTGTTCACGTCATCAATGGCGAGCTGCGCACCGTTCTCCAGATCCTTACCGATACGCGCTGACGGGCCGGTCAGCGGGCCGGCCAGACCGATAATCACGGTATCATCGGCCTGGGCTGGGTTGACCGCTGCCCCGCCGAGGGCGGCGAGTGCAATCATGGCGCTCAGCGCCTTGCGTTGCATGCTCATACGTTGATTAATTTTCATTATTTTTCCCTGATGTTGGTGGTGTTTTAAACAGGCGTTTCGCCTAAATAGATCTCCTGGATCCGGTTATCGGCCAGCAGCGCGGCGGAGTCGCCGTGATGGGCGATGGATCCGCTGTCCATCACCCACGCGCGGTGGGTGACCTCCAGCGCCAGCCGGGCGTTCTGCTCAATCAGCAGCAGCGTGACGCCCGCGTCGCGCAGGGTAGCAATCTCGTTGAAAATGGTTTCGACCATGATCGGGGCCAGCCCCATCGATGGCTCGTCAAGGATCAGCAGGCGCGGCTGGCTGAGCAGCGCCCGGCCCAGGGCCAGCAGCTGCTGTTCACCGCCGGAGAGCAGTCCGGCCAGCTGATCTTTACGTTCGCCAAGACGCGGAAAACGGTCGTAGAGCTGAGCCATCTCCTGCTTCACCGCCTGCCGCCCTTTCCGCCGCCAGGCCCCCATGAGCAGGTTCTCCTCTACCGTCATGCGGGTGAAGATGCCCCGCCCCTCCGGCACGAGAACAACGCCGTCGCGGAGCAGATCCTGCGGGGCGCGGCGGTGAATCGATTTGCCCTGCCAGAGGATCTCCCCGCCGTAGGGTTGCAGCCCGGCGATGGCCCGCACGGTGGAGCTTTTGCCCGCGCCGTTGGCCCCCAGCAGCGTGCCCTGCTCACCTTCGTTGAGGCTAAATTCGATCCCGCGCACGGCCTGAATGCCGCCGTAGTGCACAGAGAGGTTACGCACCTGCAAAATAGGCTCAGACATGGGCGTTTCCTCCAAGATAGGCGCGGATCACTTCCGGATGGCTACGCACCGCCTCCGGTTCCCCTTCAGCAATCACCTTGCCGTAGTCCAGCACGCTGATGCGATCGCAGAGGCTCATAATCAGCTTCACGTCATGCTCAATAATTAAAATGGTTTTGCCATCGTCACGTATGCGGCGCAGCAGCTCGCCGAGGGCCACCTTCTCCGCCGCGTTCATGCCTGCCGCCGGCTCGTCGAGGGCCAGCAGCTTAGGGTCAGTTGCCAGCGCGCGGGCGATCTCAAGACGACGCTGATGGCCATAGGCGAGATCGCAGGCGCGGTAGTGGGCAAACTGCGCGATACCGGTGTACTCCAGCCAGTACCAGGCCTGGCGTTCGGTCTCCGCCTCCTCTTCCCGCGCCCGCTTATGACGGGTGATGGCGGCCCATAGACCGTTGCGGGTGCGGACATGCCGACCGATCATCACGTTCTCCAGCACGCTCATGTCGTTAAACAGACGCAGGTTCTGGAAGGTGCGCGCAATGCCAGCCTGGGTCACTTTCTCAATCGCCCGTGGCGAGTAAGGCTGGTCGGCCAGGCTAAACTCGCCGCTGTCGGCGGTATAGAGACCGGTGATCAGGTTGAAGCAGGTAGTTTTCCCCGCGCCGTTGGGGCCAATCAGGCCGTAGATCTCGCCCGCCTTCACCGACAGGCTGACGTCGTTGACCGCCACCAGGCCGCCGAAGCGCTTGCTCAGATTACGGATCGTTAACAGGCTCATGCTTTTGCCCCCGCGTGTTTAGCAGGCCATACGCCGCCCGGACGGAAGATCATTACCAGCACCAGCGCCAGACCGTAGAAGAGCTGACGCAGGATCTCAGGATCCACCAGCACGGTGCCAAACAGCGCCTCCTGCACCGGCACGGCCTGGCTGCGCAGCAGCTCCGGCAGCGCCGAAAGCATGACTGCGCCGAGGATCACCCCCGGCACGTGGCCGATGCCGCCCAGCACCACCATCGCCAGCACGACGATAGACTCCTGCAGGGTAAAGGATTCCGGCGAAACGAAGCCCTGGAACGAGGCAAACATTACCCCGGCAACGCCGCCAAAAGAGGCGCCCATCGCGAAGGCCAACAGCTTAAAGTTACGCACGTTGATGCCCATCGCCCGCGCCACGTCTTCATCCTCTCGGATGGCGTGCCAGGCCCGGCCCACCCTGGAGCGCTGCAGGCGGATGCAGATAAAGACGATCGCCACAATCAGCGCGGCAAACAGGTAGTACCAGAGATAGAGCGCCGGGATTTTCACTCCCAACAGATGGTAGACGCCGCGAAACTCAAGGCCGAACAGGCTCAGGGAGTCGATGCCCGAGATCCCCTTCGCGCCGTTGGTGATGTTGACCGGGCGATCGAGGTTGCGCATCAGGATGCGGATGATCTCCCCGAAGCCGAGGGTCACAATCGCCAGATAGTCACCGCGCAGGCGCAGAGTCGGCGCGCCCAGCAGGATGCCGCAGATCCCGGCAATAAAGGCTGCCAGCGGGATCAGCACCCCGTAGGAAACATGCAGCCCGTCGCTGAAGTAGCCCTGCAATACCGGGAAGGCATCCAGCAGATGGGGGGAAGCGAGCAGCGCCGCAAGATAGGCCCCCACGGCGTAGAAGGCGATAAAGCCCATATCCAGCAGGCCGGTAAAGCCGACCACGATATTAAGACCCAGCGCCAGCATGATATAGAGCAGGGTAAAGTCGATCACCCGCACCCAGTAGTTGCCGCCTGCGGCAGAGGCCAGCCATGGGGCGAGCAGCAGCCCGGCGACCAGCAGAATGATGCCGATGTTAAGACGCGGCGCGGCGCTGCGTTCGGAAGTTAAGATAGTCATAGGATCCTCAGGCACGCTGTGCAACACGCTCGCCCAGCAGGCCAGCAGGACGGAAAACCAGCACCAGGATCAGCACAATAAAGGCGAGGATATCCTGATAGTTACTGCTGAACGCGCCGCCGGTGAGATCGCCCAGGTAGCCTGCTCCCAGCGCTTCGATCAGCCCGAGCAGGATGCCGCCCAGCATGGCACCGCGAATATTGCCGATGCCGCCCAGTACCGCTGCGGTAAAGGCTTTAATACCCGGCAGGAAGCCCATAGAGAAGCTGGCGCTGCCGTAGTTGCTGGCCATCATCACCCCCGCCAGGGCGGCAAACGCGCCGCCGATGGCGAAGGTCAGGGTAATAATCCGATTCGGGGAGACGCCCATCAGGCTGGCAACCTGCGGGTTTTCCGCCACCGCACGCATCCCGCGTCCCAGACGGCTGTACTCCACCAGCAGCCACAGGCCGAGCATCACCAGGAAGGTGACGGCCAGGGTGACCATGCCGGTCACAGTAATAATTGCCGGGGGATGCTCAGCGCTGCCGGCAGTGATCTCGATGGGATCCATCGGCAGGATCTGCGGGAACATCAGCGGGTTACGGCTCCAGATAAGCATGGCAACGGTTTGCAGCAGTACCGAAATGCCAATCCCGCTGATCAGCGGTGCCAGCCGGGGGGCGTTACGCAGGCGGCGATAGGCAAAACGCTCTACCGCCATCGCCAGCAGAGCACAAACCACCATCGCCGCCAACAGGGCGAGAGTGAGCTGCACCAGCAGGTTCATGCCGGGGAACCATTGGGAGAGAAGATTGATCCCCGACAGGGTCGTGAGCGCGCCGACCATTAAGATGTCGCCGTGGGCAAAGTTAATAATGCGCAGAATGCCATACACCATGGTATAGCCGAGGGCAATCAGGCCATAGATGCTGCCCAGCATCATGCCATTGATCAATTGCTGAATAAGTGTGTC
Source organism: Pseudescherichia sp. (assembly GCA_032055545.1). GTDB lineage: Bacteria > Pseudomonadota > Gammaproteobacteria > Enterobacterales > Enterobacteriaceae > Pseudescherichia. The sequence goes on from DAMBQR010000001.1 coordinate 89,502, forward strand.
CACAATACGTGCCTGCTGAGAATTTTTTCAGCGCAAGCATCCAACAATTGAATTTAATTTTGAAATACAGATATATTCTTTCTTATTATAAAAGCGTATTTCACTAACTTACTGATATTGAATTATAAAATAAAAACGATTTTTGAGAATCAGACAGGGTTTGTCTCAACATATGAAAAAAACAGAAGAGTTAAGCGAGAGTGGGTTGCCGGACGATCCGCCTCTGCGTGCTGTACGGGTCTTCGAAGCCATTGCCCGGTTGGGCAGCGTGGCCGCCGCTGCCGAGGAGCTATGCGTCTCTCCCTCGGCGGTCAGCCACCAGCTCAAGGTGCTGGAGAGCTTTCTCCAGCTGCCGCTGACTCTTCGTCAGGGACGTCATCTGGTGCTGAGCAGCGAGGGGCGCGAGTACTACCGCTCAATACGCGCCGCCTTCAGCGTGCTGCGCCAGGCCACCGGCCAGCTGTTTGAGCAGGGCCGCTCGCGTCAGGTGACGATCAGCCTGATCCCGCTTTTTGGAATGGGCTGGTTTATTCCCCGCCTGCCGCGTTTTATCCAGGCCCACGCCCAGATGGAGATCAACGTGGTCTATGCCAATCATCGCAACTACCTGAGCGACGCATCGGATATGTCGATCCGCTTTGGCAACGGTCAGTGGGTAGGCTACCGCAGCGAGAAGCTGATCTCCGGGCGCATGATCCCGGTATGCAGCCGGGAGTTTATCCGCCTGCATGGCTACATTGAGACCCCGGCGCAGCTGGCGCAGATGCCGCTGCTGCATGACGAAGAGCGTGCCACCTGGACGCAGTGGTTTGGCGAGCAGCAGGTGAAACGCGTGCGCCGGGACGGGGCGATGTTTGAGGATGGACTGTTAACGCTGGCTGCGGTGCAGGCCGGGCTGGGCTGCGCCCTGATGCGCGAGCCGATGATCCTGCCCTATCTGCAAACCGGCGAGCTGGTGAAGATCTTTGACCTGCCCATCGATGACGGGCGCGACTACTACCTCTGTGTGCGCCAGGATGTAGAGATGACCCACGAGGGCAAGCTGCTCCAGCAGTGGCTGCGCGAGGAAGCCGGGAGATAGTCTAAACTTAAGTCATATTCCTCACTAAGGAGAGCGCTATGGCTTCAGGTTGGGCAAACGACGGTGCAGTACAGGATCAGATCGACAGCACCATTGACGATGCGGTCGCCCGCGCGCGCCGGGGACTGCCGAAGGGTGAGAGCCTGCACGAGTGCGAAGAGTGCGGAGCAACCATCCCCGAAGCGCGCCGTAAAGCGATCCCCGGCGTCAGGCTGTGCGTGGAGTGCCAGCAGAAGAAAGATTTGAAAAATGATGCGTTTTCAGGATATAACCGTAGAGGTTCGAAAGACAGCCAGCTTCGTTAACTGAATAACGGCGACGGAGGCAGCGCAAGCGGTTGCGATTTGCATCACAAAAAAGCGCTGCTGAAGTGGCATTTTGTGCCGCTAAACTAGCGGCACGCGGTAAACTAGCCAACCGATGAATAATTCCTGTTAAAAATCATTCATTTTCAATATATTAACGATCGTTCAAAATTTTAGATGAAGGTCGTCAATTCTATTCGATTTAATCTTTCGCAGAAAAACGTGATACTCATCACATCGACGGAACATCGTCTCCCATACAGAACAAACTGCGAGAATTGAACCATGAAAACCATCAAATATGCTGTTGCTGCTCTTGCACTGACGACGCTCTCCTTTGGTGCGTTCGCCGCCCAGGCAGTGACCGCTGAACAGGCTCAGAGCATGCATAAAATTGGCGTTGTTTCCGCGCAGGGCGCGACCACGCTGGATGGTCTGGAAGCACAGCTGGCTCAGAAAGCCGCTGCCGCAGGCGCGAAAGGCTATAGCATCACCTCTGCCAACGCCTACAACAAAATGAGCGGTACTGCGGTTATCTATCAGTAATCGCCTTACCGTGTCTGCCCCGTCGGCTCATCACCGGCGGGTTGTATTACCCTCATTATTACTGCATTGACCCTGTTTGTTGTTACCCTTGTTGCCCGTCCGGTTTGGACGGGCTTTTTTTTTGCCTGCGGTTTATTAAAAAGCGCTCGCTACCCGTGCCAGCCCCTCTTCCAGGGTTTCTACTTGCCCCGTTCCTACAAAACAGCAGGCGATCTGACGCTTCAGCGATTCCGGTACAGGCTCGCTTCCCACCAGGCAGCGCTCAATCCAGCGGGCGGTGACCTCCGGATCTTTGCTGGCGGGCAACGCAGCCTGCACCGTTTCGTCCTGCCGCTCGCTCACAACCCGCGCGCCCTGGGCATCGATCAGCGTCAGCTGCGGACAGCGTTGAGGGTTGGCATACACCTCCCCCTCCGTACCGTGCATCAGCAACCCGCGTCCGCCGATATCGCCAAAGAACTTCGCCACCCGCGTGACGTACTCGGGATGAGAGACGCTCGAGAGACGCAGGGCAGCATCTTCCGCAAAGGGGGTCGCCAGCTTGGCCAGGGTATGGGCGCTGTTACGCACCCCCATACGCCAGCGCATATCCAGCTGCTTCTCCAGCGGCGGACAGAGCGCGCTGATGGGCACGTATACCGGATTTCGCCCCTCCAGCTTCGCCTGCGCCTGGCCAGCGGTCAGGGTCGGCTCAATGCCCAGCAGCCGAAAAATGGTTTCCGAGATGACGCGGTCGGGATCTTCGCTCACGCCGTGCACCAGTACCGGAAAGCCAAGCCGCTGGAGCAGCATCGCCAGCAGCGGAGTCAGGTTCGCCTGCCTGCGCGCACCGTTATAGGTAGGAATGACAACAGGCATCGGCTTAGCTACCGGTGGGGTCAGACGCATGGTCCGGGCCTGCATCGCCTCGTAGAAGCCCAGCATCTCCGCCTCACCCTCTCCCTTGATACGCAGGGCGATCAGGATCGCGCCCATCTCCAGATCCGCTACCTCGCCGTTAAGCATGTGGCTGTACAACGCCCGTGCGGTATCAAAATCCAGATCGCGGGCGTGATTTTTACCCCGCCCGACCTCTTTGATGATTTTGCGGAAATCCATAGCTAACTCCTTGCGTCATACATCGTGGTCAGCGCCGCCGACGACGACTCTGTTTTGGTTTGCTTTTTACTATAACGTCAGGCACGTCCGGTTGGGAAATAGGAAAAACAGGCAGCGCGTCGAGCAGCCGTTTCCCGTAGCCTTTGGAGAGCAGCCGCCGGTCGTAGATCACCACTTCGCCCCGACAGCTGTGGCTACGGATCAGCCTTCCCACCTGCTGGATAAGGTTGAAGGAGGCGCTCGGCAGGCTCTGAACCTCAAAGGGATAGCGATTGAGGCTTTTCAGCCACTCGCCTTCGGTGATCACCACCGGGCTATCGATAGGTGGAAAAGCGATCTTATGGATGTGTACCTGGGTCAGGTAGTCCCCTTTCAGATCCAGCCCCTCGGCAAACGACTGAAGCCCGACCAGCACGCTGCGCCCACCCTCGTCAATGCGCTTGCGGTGTAGCTCCACCAGCCGGTAGCGGGGTTGATCCCCCTGCACCAGCAGCATCAGGCGCAGATCGGTCACAAAGGTCAGGAACAGCTGCATGGCGCGGTTGCTGGCAAACAGCACCAGCATGCCGGGGTGCGCTTTTTTCTCAACCTGCTCGCGGAAGTAGGCCGCCATCTCGGCGATATGCTTCTCTTCGTGCTCCATCAGCGGCTCGTAGCGCATCTGCGGGATCACCAGCCTGCCCTGCTCAATATGATTAAAGGGCGAGTCGAGAGTCACGAAGCGATCCCCGGCTTTCTCCTTCAGGCCACTCATCTCCTGTAACCGGGAGAAGCTATTCAGGGAGCGTAAGGTGGCCGAGGTGACGACGATATGCGGCACGCTTCGCCACAGCAGCTTCTCCAGCTGATCGCTGACGCGGATGCCGACGCAGTGGAAGAAGAGGTGCATCTGCCCCTCTACCAGTTCACGGGTGGCCCACTTGGTTACCGGTGCACCCGACGCCTGAGCCATTGAGGCCAGCCGCCACAGCTTGCTCTGGCTCTCAAACATGCCCAGGGCGCGGTTCATCTGCAAAATCACCCGGTGCAGGCGGACAATGTCGTGCTGACCGCTCTTTTCGCTAAGGTCGTTTAAGAACAGCTCCGCCAGCCCGCGCAGCATCTCGGTCAGCTTCGCCAGCCGCAGACAGATCTCCATCACCTCGTCAGGCAGCTCGCCCATGGCAAAGCGGTGCTCCGCCTCCGTACCGGCAGGCATGTAAAGCCCGAGAATAGCGTTCAGCGAGGCGATAAGCTCATACAGCTCTTCACAGTGTGCGTTGAGCCGCTCCGGCAGCGCCAGCGGCGGCGTGGTCTTCGGACGGAACTGCTCCATGCAGGTCGCTACCAGCTTGCTGAAGAGATCGAGCTGCAGCCGATACCAGGGGGCGGTGATCTCGGCGCTCATCTCCAGCGCGTCGCGGGCGACGTCCGGCAGATGGTGGCCCTCATCCAGCACCAGCAGCAGATTCTTTGGCTCCGGCAGCACCGCCTCTGACTCCATCGCCGCCATGACCAGCGCGTGGTTGGCTACCACAACTTCGACCTCCTGCACCTCGCGGCGGGCGACAAAGAACGGGCACTCACGGTAGTAGTGGCAGTTGCGGTTCAGGCAGCTGGCCTTGTCGGTGCTGAGCCGCCGCCAGAGGTTATCTTCAATGTTCTGATCGGTGTGATCGCGCAGGCCGTCCCAGCGGTAGCTGTCGAGGTCGGCCTTGAGTTTGGCGCAGCGCTGCTGCTCCTCTTTGCTGTTGGGCGTCAGCTCGTCATCGAGAAAGGCCAGCAGATCCTGCTGGGTAGCTTCGCTGCTGGCAAGGGCCGTCAGGTTGCGTGGACAGACGTAGCGTCCGCGGCCAAAGGCAGCGGTAAAGCGCAGATCCGGGATAATCTTCTTCAGCAGCGGGAGATCCTTACTGAAGATCTGATCCTGCAATGCCACGTTGGCGGTGCTGATCACCAGCGTCTTCTGCTCTTCGCGAGCGATGGCGATGCCGGGGATCAGATAAGAGAGAGTCTTACCGACGCCGGTCGGCGCCTCAATGGCCAGATGCCGTCCCTCCTCCCCGGCCAGGGTTTTGGCGACGTCAGCGATCATCTGCCGCTGCGGTGCGCGCGGGATAAAGTCGGGGATCTGTTGCTGTAGCGCCTTATACCAGGCGGCAATCTGCGCTTTCAGCGCGGCGGAAAGAGCCATCGGGAGACCTGAAATACTGTATAAACAGCCACTATTGTCTCACGATCGTTGGTCTGCGGCAAAAGAAAAGCCCGGCTTTGCGGCCGGGCTTCAGGATTACTGCGATGCCGCCGGTTTACGCGGACGGCGACGGCGCGCCTGCTCCCCGGCAGGCTTCGCGTCACCGCTGCGGCGCGGCTGGCTTGATTTTGGCGCGCCGCCTTCGCTGCGTCCTTCATTACGGCGCGGCTGCTGCTGGCCGCGACCGCCGCCCTGCCCGCGTCCACCGCCGCCACCACGCTGCTGGCGACCGTTCTGGATCGGCTCGGCTTTGATAGAGGCATCCGGCTCATAGCCCGGCAGAGCAATGCGCGGGATCTCTTTTTTCAGCAGGCGCTCAATGTCGCGCAGCAGCTTGTGCTCGTCCACGCAGACCAGCGACAGTGCTTCGCCGGTCGCCGCTGCACGACCGGTACGACCGATGCGGTGCACGTAGTCTTCCGGCACGTTCGGCAGCTCGTAGTTAACCACGTGCGGCAGCTCCTCAATATCCAGGCCACGGGCAGCAATGTCGGTTGCCACCAGCACGCGGATGTCGCCGGATTTAAAATCGGCCAGCGCACGGGTACGTGCACCCTGGCTCTTGTTACCGTGGATGGCGGCGCTGCGGATGCCGTCTTTATTCAGCTGCTCCGCCAGGTGGTTCGCACCGTGCTTGGTGCGGGTAAAGACCAGCACCTGCTGCCAGTTGCCCTCGCCAATCATCTGCGACAGCAGCTCGCGCTTGCGTTTCTTATCAACAAAGTGAACGTGCTGGGTCACCTGCTCAGAGGCGGTGTTGCGGCGCGCGACTTCGATCTCCAGCGGGTTATGCAGCAGCTTCTCCGCCAGGGTTTTGATCTCATCCGAGAAGGTCGCGGAGAAGAGCAGATTCTGGCGCCTGGCCGGCAGCTTCGCCAGCACGCGGCGAATATCGTGGATAAAGCCCATGTCCAGCATGCGGTCCGCTTCGTCCAGCACCAGGATCTCAATTCCATCCAGCTTAACGGCGTTCTGGTGCTCAAGGTCCAGCAGACGGCCCGGCGTGGCGATCAGGACGTCAACGCCGCCGCGCAGCTTCATCATCTGTGGGTTAATGCTCACACCGCCGAAAACCACCAGCGAGCGAACGTTGAGGTACTGACTGTACTCACGCACGTTCTCGCCTACCTGTGCCGCCAGCTCGCGGGTCGGGGTGAGGATCAGCGCACGTACCGGGCGACGCCCCTTGGCGTGCGGTTCGCTGGTAATCAGGCGCTGCAGCAGCGGCAGGGTAAAGCCCGCCGTTTTACCGGTGCCGGTCTGGGCGCTGGCCATCAGGTCGCGTCCCTGCAGCACGGCGGGGATCGCCTGTTGCTGGATCGGGGTGGGTTCGCGGTAGCCCTGCTCGGCAACGGCGCGCAGGATCTCAGGGTTTAAACCCAGTGCTTCAAAAGACATAACAACTCCGAACCGCCCCGACCGTTTCAGGTGTAGTTTTCAGGGAGATAGATAACGAAACAGATGACAAAAACCACAGTGTCATGAAGGGGCGGAGTGTACCAGCTTTTGTGACGCGCCGCATAAAATATCCCATAAGGCATTTCCCCAATCCATAAGTTCGATAAGGTTATCCCCATGCATATAAATGCAAGGAGGCCTAAGTCTATGAAAAAACCCGTCGTTGCTCTGCTGGCGGTGGTGGTTGTGCTGGCCGCTGCCGTCGGCGGCTGGCTGTGGTATCAGAGCCACCAGGATCGCGGCTTAACCCTCTACGGCAACGTCGATATCCGCACGGTCAATATGAGCTTTCGCGTTGGCGGCCGCCTCGCGTCCCTTGCCGTTGACGAAGGGGATGCGATCCAAGCCGGGCAGGTGCTGGGGGCGCTGGACAAAGCGCCTTACGAAAACGCGCTAATGCAGGCCAACGCGAGCGTCGCCGTCGCCCAGGCGCAGTACGACCTGATGCAGGCGGGCTATCGCGATGAGGAGATTGCCCAGGCCGCGGCGGCGGTGCGGCAGGCCAAAGCGGCTTACGACTACGCACAGAACTTCTACGCCCGCCAGCAGGGTTTGTGGAAAAGCCGCACCATTTCAGCCAACGATCTGGAAAACGCCCGTTCGTCCCGGGATCAGGCTCAGGCAACGCTGAGATCCGCCGAGGATAAGCTCAGCCAGTACCGCACCGGTAACCGCCCGCAGGATATCGCCCAGGCGAAGGCCAGCCTTGAACAGGCTCAGGCCCAGCGGGCGCAGGCCGAGCTGGATCTGCATGACACTACCCTGGTGGCTCCCTCCAACGGCACGCTGATGACCCGCGCCGTAGAGCCGGGCAGCATGCTCAACGCGGGCAGCACCGTGCTGACCCTGTCGCTGACCCGCCCGGTATGGGTTCGCGCCTATATTGATGAACCCAATCTGGGCCGGGCCAACCCCGGCAGCGAACTGCTGCTCTACACCGATGGCCGTCCGGAGAGGCCCTATCGCGGTAAGGTAGGCTTCGTCTCCCCTACCGCCGAGTTCACACCGAAAACCGTCGAAACGCCGGATCTGCGCACCGATCTGGTCTACCGCCTGCGTATTATCGTCACCGACGCCGATGACGCCCTGCGTCAGGGAATGCCGGTCACCGTCCAGTTTAACGACGGACAGGACAATGAGTGACGCAGCGATCCGCCTCAATGACCTGGTGAAACGCTTTCCGGGCATGGCGAAGCCCGCCGTCGCCCCTCTCACCGCTACCATTCAGAGCGGGTATGTTACCGGGCTGGTGGGTCCCGACGGCGCGGGTAAAACCACGCTGATGCGCATGCTTGCCGGGCTGCTGAAGCCCGACGCGGGCAGCGCCCGCGTGCTGGGTCTCGATCCCATTAACGATGACCGCGCCCTGCACGCCTCGCTGGGCTATATGCCGCAGAAGTTCGGCCTGTACGAAGATCTGACGGTGATGGAGAACCTAAACCTCTATGCCGATCTGCGCAGCGTTATCGGTAATTCGCGGCAGAAAACCTTTGCCCGCTTGCTGGAATTTACCGCCCTCGGCCCCTTTACCAACCGGCTGGCAGGCAAGCTCTCCGGCGGCATGAAGCAGAAGCTGGGCCTGGCCTGTACCCTGGTGGGCGAACCGAAAGTGCTGCTGCTGGATGAACCCGGCGTCGGCGTGGATCCCATTTCCCGCCGCGAGCTGTGGCAGATGGTGCACGAGCTGGCGGGCGAAGGGATGCTGATCCTCTGGAGCACCTCCTATCTTGATGAAGCCGAGCAGTGCCGGGACGTGCTGCTGCTCAACGAAGGGGAGCTGCTGTATCAGGGCCAGCCCACGACGCTGACCCAGAGTATGGCCGGGCGCAGCTTTCTGCTGCACAGCCCGCAGGAGTCCAACCGCAGGCTGCTGCGGCGGGTACTGAGACTGCCCCAGGTGAGCGACGGCATGATCCAGGGCCGCTCGGTGCGCCTGATCCTCAAGAAAGAGGCCAGCGCAGAGGATATCCGCACTGCTGAGGGGATGCCGGAGATTGAGATAGCCGAAACCACGCCGCGCTTTGAAGATGCGTTTATCGACCTGCTCGGCGGGGCGGGAGCCCAGGAGTCGCCTCTCGGGGCGATCCTGCACACCGTGGAAGGTTCACCGGAAGAGACGGTGATTGAGGCAAAATCGCTGACCAAAAAATTTGGTGACTTTGCGGCGACGGATAACGTCGATTTTGCCGTTAAGCGGGGAGAGATCTTCGGCCTGCTGGGGCCAAACGGTGCAGGCAAGTCTACCACCTTTAAGATGATGTGCGGCCTGCTGGTGCCCACTTCCGGCAAGGCGCTGGTGCTGGGTATGGATTTGAAGGTTAGCTCCGGCCAGGCGCGTCAGCGGCTGGGCTATATGGCGCAAAAGTTCTCTCTCTACGGCAACCTCACCGTGGAGCAGAACCTGCGCTTCTTCTCCGGCGTCTACGGCCTGCGCGGCCAGGCGCAGAGCGAGAAAATAGCCCGCATGAGCGAGGCCTTTAGCCTGACTACTATCGCCTCGCACGCCACCGACGCCCTGCCGCTGGGCTTCAAGCAGCGGCTGGCGCTGGCCTGCTCACTGATGCACGAGCCGGATATTCTGTTTCTTGACGAACCCACCTCCGGCGTCGATCCTCTCACCCGCCGCGAGTTCTGGCTGCATATCAACAGTATGGTGGAGAGAGGGGTCACCGTGATGGTTACTACCCACTTTATGGATGAGGCCGAGTACTGTGACCGCATCGGGCTGGTCTATCGCGGAAAGCTGATCGCCCACGGCACGCCTGACGATCTGAAAGCCCAGGCGGCGGATGCGGAACAGGCGGACCCCACCATGGAGCAGGCGTTTATTCGGCTAATAAATGACTGGGACAGGGAGCATACCGATGAGCCATAGCGCAGTGTCCTGGCGGCGGGTACGCGCCCTGTGCGTTAAAGAGACGCGGCAGATCGTGCGCGATCCCAGCAGCTGGCTAATTGCGGTGCTGATCCCTCTCCTGCTGCTGTTTATCTTCGGCTACGGCATTAACCTCGACTCCAGCCGCCTGCGGGTGGGGATCCTGCTGGAGCAGCGCAGCGAAGAGGCGCTGGACTTCGCTCACGCCATGACCGGCTCGCCCTATATCGATGCCACCCTCAGCGACAGCCGTCGGGAGTTGATTGAGAAGATGCAGGCCGGGCGTATTCGCGGCCTGGTGGTGATCCCGGTGGATTTCGCTGCCAATATGGCACGTCCGGGCGTGGATGCTCCCATTCAGGTGATCACCGACGGCAGCGAGCCGAACACCGCCAACTTCGTGCAGGGTTATACGGAGGGGATCTGGCAGCTATGGCAGATGCAGCGGGCGGAGGATCGGGGCGAAGAGTTTGAGCCGCTGATCGACGTCCAGACCCGCTACTGGTTTAACCCGGCCGCCATCAGCCAGCACTTTATTATCCCCGGCGCGGTGACCATTATCATGACGGTGATCGGTGCTATCCTCACCTCGCTGGTGATCGCCCGCGAGTGGGAGCGCGGCACCATGGAGGCGCTGCTCTCCACAGAGGTGACCCGCGTAGAGCTGCTGCTCTGCAAGCTGATCCCCTACTATTTCCTCGGCATGCTGGCGATGCTGCTCTGCATGCTGGTCTCGGTGTTTATTCTCGGCGTGCCCTACCGTGGCTCACTGATCCTGCTGTTTTTTATCAGCAGCCTGTTTTTGCTCAGCACCCTCGGGATGGGGCTGCTCATCTCTACCACGACCCGTAACCAGTTTAACGCTGCGCAGGTGGCGCTCAACGCGGCGTTTCTGCCGTCGATTATGCTGTCGGGCTTTATCTTCCAGATCGATAGCATGCCGGCGATTATCCGCGCGGTGACCTGGATCATTCCGGCGCGCTATTTTGTCAGCACCCTGCAAAGCCTCTTCCTGGCGGGAAATATCCCGGTGGTGCTGATTGTGAATACGCTGTTTTTGCTGGCCTCGGCGGTGATGTTTATCGGCTTAACGTGGCTGAAAACCAAACGGCGACTGGATTAACCCCTACGCTTGTATTTTGCCCGGTGGCGCTGCGCTTACCGGGCCTACGGGCCTTGTAGGTCGGGTAAGCGCAGCGCCACCCGACATGAGGACGGCACGATGTTGTATCGTTTATGGACGCTGATCCGCAAAGAGCTGCAATCCCTGCTGCGGGAGCCGCAGACCCGCGCGATTTTAATTGTGCCAGTGCTGATCCAGGTGCTGCTGTTCCCCTTTGCCGCCACCCTTGAGGTGACCAACGCCACCATCGCCATCTATAACGAAGACAGCGGCAGGCACGCGGTGGAGCTGACCCAGCGCTTTGCCCGCGCCAAAGCCTTTACTCACGTTTTGCTGCTGAGAAGCCCGCAAGAGATTCGGCCCACCCTCGACACGCAAAAGGCGCTGCTGCTGGTGCGCTTCCCGGCGGATTTCTCGCGTAATCTCGATACCTTCCAGACCGCGCCGATGCAGCTGATCCTTGACGGGCGTAACTCCAACAGCGCGCAGATTGCCGCCAACTATCTTCAGCAGGTGGTAAAGGATTATCAGCAGGAGCTGATGACAGGAAAAGCGAAACCTAACAACAGCGAGCTGGTGGTGCGGAACTGGTATAACCCCAACCTCGACTATAAATGGTTCGTGGTGCCGTCGCTGATTGCCATGATCACAACTATCGGCGTGATGATTGTCACCTCGCTGTCGGTGGCCCGGGAGCGGGAACAGGGTACGCTCGATCAGCTGCTGGTATCGCCTCTCGCCACCTGGCAGATTTTCGTCGGCAAAGCGGTTCCGGCCCTGATCGTCGCCACCTTCCAGGCCAGTATCGTATTGGCGATCGGCATCTGGGCCTACCAGATCCCCTTCGCGGGATCGCTAATGCTCTTCTACTTCACGATGCTGATCTATGGGCTGTCGCTGGTGGGCTTTGGCCTGCTGATCTCTGCGCTCTGCGCCACACAGCAGCAGGCCTTTATCGGCGTGTTTGTCTTTATGATGCCGGCGATCCTGCTCTCCGGCTACGTGTCGCCGGTAGAGAATATGCCGGTCTGGCTGCAACATCTGACGTGGGTCAACCCGATCCGGCACTTCACCGATATCACCAAGCAGATCTACCTGAAGGACGCGAGTCTGGACATTGTCTGGGGAAGTCTGTGGCCGCTGCTGGTCATCGCGGCCACGACGGGATCAGTGGCCTACGCGATGTTCCGGCGGAACGTTGCGTAGCTTCTTATCTTTTGCCAGCAGCGACACAATCGCCGGACCAGCAAGGATCGCCAGCCCTACCGGGGCCAGCAGCAGGTCGTTGTGCACCACGCGGGAGAGCAGCCAGAGCGCAATCAGAGAGGCCCCGAAGTACCAGGAGGTGGTCAGCTCCTCGAGAAAATCCCCTACTTCACGCCAGAGCCCGTCATGATGACGCTGCAGGACCAGCATCAGCAATACCGTAACGCCGTAAACCACGCACAGGCTTAAGCCGACACGCACCAGCGCCCCGCTCATCCAGCCCATTACCAGCGCCGCTACGACAATAAAATGCGACATAATCTGCCAGCAACCGAGGCCGGTTGCTACACGAATACGCTGTTGCCACTTCATGGATTCTCTCCTGAAGAATTTTATCTGTTGTTGAGATTACCGGACTTTACGGAAAAATCCGTAAGGCCGCATCTTTTTGTGACAGATACTACACTTTATTTCCATCAGGATAGCGTCACTGGCGGGATACAAGATGACAGATCAGAATCGGCAATTCTCTTTGAAAGTGCTTACTATTAATACACACAAGGGTTTTACCGCGTTTAACAAACGCTTTATTTTACCGGAGTTACGCGACGCGGTACGCACCGTCGGTGCCGATATTGTCTGCCTGCAGGAGGTCATGGGGGCGCACGAGGTCCATCCGCTGCACGTGGAGAACTGGCCCGATACCACCCACTACGAATTTCTGGCCGATACGATGTGGAGCGATTTCGCATACGGGCGTAACGCCGTCTATCCCGAAGGGCATCATGGTAACGCGGTGCTCTCCCGCTATCCCATCGTTCACTATGAGAACCGCGACGTCTCGGTTGACGGCAGCGAGAAACGCGGCCTGCTCTACTGCCGCATTGTACCGCCGCAGCTTAACCGACCGATTCATGTTATCTGCGTCCATCTTGGGTTACGCGAAGCACATCGTCAGGCCCAGCTCACTATGCTGGCCGAGTGGGTAAACGCTTTCCCGGAAGGGGAGCCGGTGCTGGTGGCGGGCGACTTTAACGACTGGCGGGTCAAAGCGAACTACCCGCTGAAAAAAGAGGCGGGACTGGAGGAGATCTTTACCCGGGCGAAGGGCCGTCCGGCACGTACGTTTCCGGTCAGCCTGCCGCTGCTGCGTCTTGACCGTATCTATGTTAAGAACGCCAACGCCAGCGCCCCTACGGCCCTGCCGCTGCGTAACTGGCGTCATCTGTCCGATCATGCCCCACTGAGCGCGGAGATTCACTTATGAAATGCGGATGGCGAGAAGGAAACCGCATCCAGCTGCTGGAGAACGGTGACGAATATTACCCGGCTGTGTTCAAAGCCATTGAGCAGGCACAGCGTAAGGTGATCCTGGAAACCTTTATCTGGTTTGACGACGACGTGGGTCGCCAGCTGCATGCGGTGCTACTGCGTACCGCCCAGCGCGGGGTAAATATTGAAGTGCTGCTGGACGGCTACGGATCCCCCGATCTCAGCGATGAGTTCGTCGGCCAGCTTACCGCCGCCGGGGTGGTATTCCGTTACTACGATCCGCGTCCGCCGCTGCTTGGCATGCGTACCAACGTTTTCCGCCGGATGCACCGTAAGATTGTGGTGATCGATAGCACCGTGGCCTTTGTCGGCGGCATTAACTACTCCGCCGAGCATATGAGCGACTACGGCCCGGAGGCTAAGCAGGACTACGCCGTGCGGGTGGAAGGCCCGGTGGTGGAGGATATCCTCCAGTTCGAACTGGAGAACCTGCCGGAGCACGCCCAGACCCGCCGCTGGTGGCAGCAGCGGCGCCGCCACCAGGCGCCGGAGAATCGCCAGCCCGGCGAAGCGCAGGCGCTGTTTGTCTGGCGCGATAACGACGATCACCGGGATGACATTGAGCGTCACTATCTGAAGATGCTGGCGAATGCCAAACGTGAAGTGATCATCGCCAACGCCTACTTCTTCCCCGGCTACCGCCTGCTGCACGCGATGCGCAACGCCGCCCGCCGTGGCGTGACGGTAAAGCTGATAGTTCAGGGCGAGCCGGATATGCCTATTGTTAAGGTGGGCGCGCGTCTGCTCTATAACTATCTGGTGAAGGGCGGCGTGCAGGTGTATGAGTACCGTCGCCGACCGCTGCACGGCAAGGTGGCGGTGATGGACGATCACTGGGCCACCGTTGGCTCCAGCAACCTCGATCCCCTTAGCCTCTCCCTTAACCTGGAGGCTAACCTGATTATCCACGACCGCGGCTTTAACCAGACCCTGCGCGACAACCTGAACGGCATCCTGCAGCACGACTGCGTGCGGGTGGATGAGACCATGGTACCAAGACGCAGCTGGTGGAACCTGGCGAAGAGCGTGGTGGTCTTCCACTTCCTGCGTAAATTCCCGGCCATGGTGGGCTGGTTGCCGGCCCATACGCCCAAGCTTTCGCTCGTAGCGCCTCCGGTTCAGCCGGAGATGGAGACTCAGGATCGCGTCGATACGGAAAGCAGAGAGGTTAATCCCTGATGAGCAAATCACATCCTCGCTGGCGGTTGGCGAAAAAGATCCTGACCTGGGTCTTCTTTATTGCCGTGACGGTGCTGCTGGTGGTCTATGCCCGTACGGTGGACTGGGGCGACGTCTGGAACGTTATTCGTAACTATAACCGCACGCCGCTGCTGATCTCTGTCGTGCTGGTGGTGGTGAGCTACCTGCTCTACGGCTGCTATGATCTGCTGGCCCGCGCCTACTGCGGGCATAAGCTGGCTGCGCGCCAGGTGATGCTGGTATCGTTTGTCTGCTACGCCTTTAACCTGACGCTCAGTACCTGGGTGGGCGGGATCGGCATGCGCTACCGCCTCTACTCCCGTCTCGGCCTGCCCAGCAGCACCATCACCCGGATCTTCTCGTTAAGCATTACCACCAACTGGCTGGGCTATATTCTGCTCGGCGGGATCATCTTTACCTTCGGCATCGTAGAGCTGCCATCGCACTGGTATATCGACGAAGGGACGTTGCGTATCGTCGGCGTGGTGCTGCTGCTGCTGATTGCTGCCTACCTCTGGTTCTGCGCCTTTGCAAAACGTCGGCATATGACGGTGAAGGGCCAGAAGCTGGTGTTGCCCTCGTTTAAGTTTGCTCTGGCACAGATGGTGATCTCCAGCGCTAACTGGATGGCGATGGGGGCTATTATCTGGCTGCTGCTGGGCCAGGAGGTAAATTACTTCTTCGTGCTGGGCGTGCTGCTGGTAAGCAGTATCGCCGGGGTCATTGTGCATATTCCGGCGGGGATCGGCGTGCTGGAAGCGGTATTTATCGCCCTGCTGGCGGGTGAGCACGTCTCGCACGGCAAAATTATCGCCGCCCTGCTCGCCTATCGCGTACTCTACTACTTCCTGCCGCTGATGCTGGCGCTGGTCTGTTATCTGGTGCTGGAGAGCCGGGCGAAAAAGCTGCGGGCGAAGAACGAGCAGGCGATGCAGAAGTAGATTGTTTTACAGGCCGGGTGAGCACAAAGCCACCCGGCGTTATGCTTATCGGCGATTGCCGAAGATCCGCAGCAGCATCAGGAACAGGTTGATAAAGTCGAGATAGAGCGTCAACGCACCCAGAATTGCGTACTTACGCAGGTTACCGGTGTCGCTTACGTCGATCTGCTCGCCGATGTTCTTCAGCTTCTGCGTGTCATAGGCCGTCAGGCCAACGAAGACAATCACCCCGATATAGGTCACTACCCACATCAGCGTCTCGCTCTTCAGCCAGAAGTTGACCAGCGAGGCCAGCACAATCCCAATCAGCGCCATAAACAGCATATTGCCGAAGCCGCTTAAGTCACGTTTGGTGGTGTAGCCGTAGAGGCTCATGGCCCCGAACATGCCGCCGGTGACTACAAAGGTGCTGGCGATAGACGAGTAGGTGTAGACCACAAAGATACTGGCGAGGGTCAGGCCGGTCAGCGCTGAGTAGAGCATAAACAGCGTGGTGGCCATCGCCGCACTGAGCTTATGCACCAGCCCGGAAAGAACAAACACCAGCGCCAGCTGGGCGATAATCAGGCCAAAGAAGGTGATTTTGCTGGAGAAGACAAACATCATCACCGCAGGGGTATTGGCCGCGAACCAGGCGATAAACGCGGTCAGGAACAGGCCGCAGGTCATCCAGCCGTAGACCTGGGCCATGTAGGTTTGCAGCCCGCCGCGGGCCTGGACAATTGAATCGGATCGTGGGAATCGGTCCATGATTAACTCCTGTTAAGTGAACACGCTTCTAAGGGTAACACATCCTCAGGAAAGCGGCTTACCAGCGCTTAGCCGCCTGCTGGTCGCTCTCCCGCGCCTCGACCCAACGATCGCCCTCCTCCGTCGCCTCCCGCTTCCAGAAGGGGGCGCGGGTCTTCAGGTAGTCCATAATGTACTCCCCGGCGGCAAAAGCGCTGCCGCGATGGACGCTGGTGACGCCAACGAAGACAATCTCATCCCCTGGCCACAGCTCGCCGATGCGGTGGATCACCGTGACGCGGCCCAGCGGCCAGCGATCGCGGGCCTGCTGGACGAT
Source organism: Pseudescherichia sp. (assembly GCA_032055545.1). Lineage (GTDB taxonomy): Bacteria > Pseudomonadota > Gammaproteobacteria > Enterobacterales > Enterobacteriaceae > Pseudescherichia. Next base: position 105,966 of record DAMBQR010000001.1, read on the forward strand.
ATCCGCCAGCGTCTTCTCGGTCATGCCAGGGTAGTGCTCAAGCGTCAGGGCGCGCACGCTGTCACCGAGATTGTGATTGCGCACTTTGCCGGTAAAGGTGACTACCGCCCCGTCTTCGTCGCGTTCCGCCAGCCAGACGTACTCCTCGCCAACGCTAAAGGGATCGCGTCCGACGCGAATGCGGGTATCGCTCATCTTAACCTCCCGTGACCGGCGGGAAGAGTGCGACTTCATCGCCGCTTACTACCGGATGGTCAAAACTCACCAGCGTCTGGTTGACCGCCGCCAGCAGGCGGCCCTCCTCCAGCGCCAGCGCCCAACGATCGCCCCGGGCGGCCAGCTGCTGGCGCAGGGCTTCAACGCTCGAAAATTCGCTCTCCAGCGTCAGGCTATCGCAGCCCACCAGCTCCCGCACCTGGGCAAAAAAGAGTACTTTAATCATCGTTATCCGCCCTGAAATCACCGGATTTGCCGCCGCTCTTCGCCAGCAGGCGAACCGGACCCATCACCATATCTTTCTGTACCGCTTTACACATGTCGTAGATGGTCAGCGCTGCCACTGACGCCGCGGTTAGCGCCTCCATCTCGACGCCGGTCTTGCCGGTCAGGCGGCACAGGGTGGTAATGCGCACCCGATGGTGTTCCGGCTGCGCCTCCAGATTCACTTCGACCTTACTGAGCATCAGCGGGTGGCACAGCGGGATCAGCTCCCAGGTGCGCTTCGCCGCCTGAATACCTGCAATACGGGCGGTGGCAAAGACGTCACCCTTGTGGTGGCTGCCGTCGATAATCATCGCCAGCGTCTCAGGACGCATCGTGACAAAGGCTTCCGCCTGCGCTTCGCGCACGGTCTCTGCTTTTGCCGAGACGTCAACCATGTGCGCCTCACCGGCAGCATTAATGTGGGTTAGTTGAGACATAGCTTACTTCTTCAAATGGGGGTGAAAATTGCACGGACGGGTGCGGGCATCGAGCTGCGGCGCAATGATATTTTCCCATGCGGTACGACAGGCTTTGGTGGAGCCAGGCATGGCAAAAATCAGCGTATTGTTAGCGATACCGGCCACCGCGCGGGACTGGAGCGTGGCGGTGCCAATCTCCTCAAAGGAGAGCATGCGGAACACCTCACCAAAGCCTTCGACCTCGCGATCGAAGAGTGGCAGCAACGCCTCCGGGGTCTGGTCACCGGCGGTAAAGCCCGTGCCGCCGTTGATTACGATGACCTGCACCTCATCACTGGCGATCCACGCCGACACCTGGGCGCGAATGGCGTAGCGGCTCTCCTTGACGATGGCTTTCGCCACCACCTGATGACCCGCTTCGTGAGCTGCATCGCGCAGGAAGTGGCCGGAGGTATCCTCCTCTTCACCGCGACGGCTGGAAACGGTCAGCACGGCAATGCGTGCCGGGACAAACTCTGCGCTGGCCTGACTCATAAACTGCCTCCTTGTAAGGTTTATCCGCCAATATAGGAAAGATTTTGCGTGATGCCGGTGTTGCCCTGATGCAGAAAGTGGGTCTGCTTCTTATGCGTGAGCGCCTCAGCGATGCGCGCCTCCAGCGCCGGCTGCTGGGCATCTTCCGCCAGCAGATCGCGCAGGCTCACGCCGCCGTCACCGAACAGGCAGAGGTGCAGCTTGCCCACCGATGAGACGCGTAGCCGGTTGCAGCTGGCGCAAAAATCTTTTTCGTAGGGCATGATCAGGCCGATTTCACCGCTGTAGTCCGGGTGGCAGAAGACCTGCGCCGGGCCGTCGCTGCGGCCGCGCAGCTTCTGGATCCAGCCGCGACGCAGCAGCTCATCGCGCAGCACCATGCCGGAGAGGTGGTGCTTGCGGAACAGCTCGCTCCCCTCACCGGTCTCCATCAGCTCAATAAAGCGCAGCTGGATGGGACGGGTCTGGATCCACGCCAGGAAGGTATCCAGCTGGTGGTGATTGACGTCGCGCATCAGCACGGTGTTGACCTTAACCTTCTCGAAGCCCGCCTCGAAAGCAGCATCAATGCCCTGCATCACCTGGTGGAACTTATCCTGTCCGGTGATGGCATGAAACTGGCGGGCATCAAGGCTATCGACGCTGACGTTGATCGCGGTCAGCCCGGCTTCACGCCAGCTGGCCACGTCCCGCGCCAGACGATAGCCGTTGGTGGTCACCGCCAGCTGACGGATAGCGGCGTTTTCCCGCACCGCGGCGATGATCTCGGTAAAGTCGCGGCGCAGCGATGGCTCTCCGCCGGTCAGCCGCACCTTCTCTGTGCCGAGCGCCGAAAAGGCACGGGTTACCCGCCGAATTTCATCGAGGGTCAGAAAGCTTTTGTTGGTGACCCCGCCCGGCTTGTAGCCATCAGGCAGGCAGTAGGTGCAACGAAAATTGCACACGTCGGTAATAGACAGACGCAGGTAATAGAACTTACGCGCGAATGCATCGGTAAGCTGTGAGGCCATGTACACCTTTCCAAATACGGGAGATGCAGTCATTTCTTCCTGCACCCTGGTGGCAACCGCCACGGCCAAAACACCCTATCGGTAAGACTTAGGTGCAGAGGCTAGAGTGTGTTAACGCTATAGATAGCGATAGTAGCGCGATAAAATGACTTTCGCCATCCTCGCCTATCGCTATATAAATTGATATATAGCGGCTTAATCATGCATTTTCACTACAGAATACGTGAAAATCAGCCTCTTGCCTTGATATGCATCATTTTCACCCGCCTGGGGCATCGTCTTTTAGTGGTATTTGCGTTAACGTAGCGCAGTTTTTTAGACATTAAGGAAGAGCTATGCGTAGTCGTACGCTTGCGGATCTTGACCGGGTGGTGGCCCTTGGCGGCGGACACGGACTGGGCCGCGTCATGTCCTCGCTGGGATCGCTGGGTTCAAGGCTGACGGGGATCGTCACCACCACCGATAACGGCGGGTCAACCGGGCGTATTCGTCGCGCCGAGGGCGGCATCGCCTGGGGCGATATGCGTAACTGTTTGAACCAGTTAATTACCGAGCAGAGCGTCGCTTCGGCGATGTTTGAGTACCGTTTTACCGGTAATGGCGAACTTTCAGGCCATAACCTCGGAAATCTGATGTTAAAGGCGCTGGACCACCTTAGCGTCAGGCCTCTGGAGGCGATCAATTTAATTCGTAACCTGCTGAAGGTGGATGCGTTTTTAATCCCCATGTCGGAGCAGCCGGTAGATCTGATGGCTATTGATAGCGATGGGCATACGGTGTACGGCGAGGTGAATATTGACGGGCTGACTACGCCCATCCAGGAGCTGATGCTTTTTCCCTCCGTGCCCGCGACCCGGGAGGCGACAGACGCCATTGCCGAAGCGGATCTGATCCTGATTGGCCCCGGCAGCTTTTATACCAGCCTGATGCCGCTGGTACTGCTTGGCGATCTGGCCCAGGCGCTGCGCCGCACCCCCGCCCCGGTGGTCTATATCGACAACTTAGGCAAGGAGCTGAGCGCTGAGGCCGCGCGGATGGATCTGGCCGCTAAGCTGGCCCTGCTGGAGCAGCGCGTGGGCAAGCGGATCGTGGACGCCGTCGTGGTAGGCCCGGAGGCGGAGACGACGGATCTCAGCGGCCGCATCGTGGTTCAGGAGGTGCTGGAAGCCAGCGACGTTCCCCATCATCACGATCGTCACCTGCTGCGCGCTGCCCTGGAGCAGGCAGTCCAGCGGCTGGGCTGATCTTTTACATCCCCGGACTTTTCTGAAGAACTTAAGGTTCCCTTAACCCTCTTCTGTGAGCATACGCAACATACTCTTTTCTGGAAGTAATGTATGCGTATGTTCCCGTTCTACAGGCCTCCCCTGGGGCGCACAACCTTTACCCTCCTGTTCTCGTTCTATATCGCCGTCGTGCTGAACCTCGTCTTTTATCGTCAGGCCTGGACGCTGCTGGCGGTGAACTCACCGTGGTCGCTGGCGGTATTTTTATCGATGCCGCTCGTCGCCTTCTGCGTGATCAACATTCTGACCACCCTGGCCTCGTTGCTCTGGCTGGATCGGCTGCTCATCTGCCTGTTTATTCTGCTCTGCGCGGCAACGCAGTACTTCATCTGGACCTACGGGGTGATTATCGACCGCACAATGATCGCCAATATTGTCGATACCACGCCCGCCGAAAGCTTTGCCCTGATCACGCCGCAGCTGCTGCTGACGATAGGGCTATCCGGGGTGCTGATGGCTATACTGGCCTGCTGGCTGCGGGTCAAAAAATCCCCTTCCGGCTGGCGTAGCGTGCTGATCCGCGGCGCGAATATTCTCGTGTCGGTCGCCGTGGTGCTGGTGGTGGCGCTCTTTTTCTATAAGGACTACGCCTCACTGTTTCGCAATAATCGCGAGCTGGTAAAATCCCTCGGGCCGTCAAACAGCATCACCGCCGTCTACTCTTACTACAAGCATCATCAGATGGACAATCTGCCGCTGGTGAAGCTGGGGGAAGATGCGAAGCTCGTACCGCAGATGCATCAGGGCACGAAGAAAAATTTAACCATTCTGGTGGTGGGCGAAACCTCACGGGCAGAAGATTTTTCCCTCTCTGGCTACGGGCGTGAAACAAATCCGCGACTCAAGCAGGACAACGTGGTCTATTTCCCACAGACCAGCTCCTGCGGCACGGTGACGGCGGTCTCGGTGCCCTGCATGTTCTCGGGAATGGCGCGCAAGAACTATGACGAACAGCTGGCCCACCACCGGGAAGGTTTGCTGGATATTATCCAGCGTGCGGGTATCCAGGTGCTGTGGAACGAGAACGACGGCGGCTGCAAAGGGGCCTGCGACCGGGTTCCCCATCAGGATGTCACCCAGCTTAACCTGGCCGACCTCTGCAAGGCGGGGGAGTGCGAGGACGATATTCTCTTCCACGGGCTGGCGCAGTACATCGATAATCTACAGGGTGACGGTTTGATCGTGCTGCACACCATCGGCAGCCACGGCCCTACCTATTACGAACGCTATCCGCCACAGTTCAGGAAATTCACCCCAACCTGCGATACCAACGAAATCCAGACCTGTACGCAACAACAGCTAAAGAATACTTATGATAATACGGTACTGTACGTCGATTATGTGGTCGATAAAGCGATAAAATTGCTGCAGTCGCAGCAGGACAGATTTACCACCAGCCTGGTCTACCTCTCCGATCACGGCGAGTCCTTAGGCGAAAACGGCGTCTATCTGCATGGTCTGCCCTATGCCATTGCGCCGGAGTCGCAGAAACATGTGCCGATGCTGATCTGGCTCTCACAAGATTTTCAGCAGCGCTACAAGGTGAGTGAAACATGCCTGCAAAAACGCGCCGCCGGCGAGGCTTTTTCACAGGACAACCTGTTCTCAACCATGCTGGGCATCACGGGCGTACAGACCCAGGTTTATCAGCCAGCCGATGATATTTTGGCCGCGTGCAAGGAGTCATAATCAATGAAAATATTAATCGTAGAGGATGATGCACTGCTGTTGCAGGGACTGATCCTGGCAATGCAATCAGAGGGGTACGCCTGCGACGGCGTCAGTACCGGCCGGGAGGCGATGCTTAGCCTGGCGTCGGGGCACTATAGTCTGATTGTGCTCGATCTGGGCCTGCCGGACGAAGATGGCCTGCATCTTTTGCAGCGGCTGCGGCGGGAGAAGGTCTCCCTGCCGGTGTTGATCCTTACCGCCCGGGATACCGTGGAGGATCGTATCTGCGGGCTGGACGCGGGCGCGGATGACTATCTGATCAAGCCCTTCGCGCTGGAGGAGCTTAACGCCCGCATCCGGGCGCTGCTGCGCCGCCAGCATAACCAGGGCGATAACGAAATTACCGTTGACGACCTGCGCCTGAACGTCACTACCCGCCAGGTATGGCTGGCCGGGCACTCGATGGACCTTACGCCAAAAGAGTACGCCCTGCTGTCGCGCCTGATGCTCAAGGCAGGCAGCCCGGTACACCGGGAGATCCTCTATAATGACATCTATAACTGGGATAATGAGCCGGCCACTAATACTCTTGAGGTGCATATCCATAACCTGCGGGATAAGATTGGCAAAGATCGGATCCGCACGGTGCGCGGTTTTGGCTACCAGCTGATTAAAACGGAGCAGACAACCTGACGCTATGCCAGAGAAGATAAAAAAGGTGCTTTCCCCTGCCCGCTGGACCCTGCGCGGACGCCTGCTGCTAACCATCGGCTCGATTCTGGTGCTGTTTCAGCTTATCAGCGTCTTCTGGCTATGGCATGAGAGCAAGGAGCAGATCCAGCTGCTGGTTGAGAGCGCGATCTACAAGCACAATAACCACGCCCATATTGAGCGCGAGGTGCACGAGGCGGTTGCCAGCCTGCTGGTGCCGAGCCTGTTTATTATTGGCATGGCGCTGCTGCTCTGTATGCAGGCGGTAAAGCTGATTACCCGTCCGCTGCGCGATCTGCAGCGTGAGCTGGAGATCCGTACACCCGATAATCTGCAGCCGATTGTGCTCGACAACCCGTCGGCGGAGGTGGAGGCGGTCAGCTCGGCCATTAACCAACTGGTGGCACGCCTGAACCTGACCCTCGATCGCGAGCGGCTTTTTACCGCTGATGTAGCGCATGAACTGCGCACCCCGCTGGCGGGACTGCGCCTGCACCTTGAGCTGCTGGCAAAAAGCCACCCTTCCATTGACGTCAGCCGCCTGATTTTACGCATCGACCAGATGACGGAGAGCGTCTCCCAGCTGCTGCAGCTGGCGCGCATGGCCCAGTCGTTCTCGGCGGGCAGCTACCAGCAGGTGATGCTGCTCCGCGACGTGATGCTGCCGCTACAGGATGAGTTACAGACGATGCTGGGCACCCGCCAGCAGACGCTGGCGCTGCCCGATCGTCGGGAAGACGTGGCGGTACGCGGGGATGCCGTTCAGCTGCGGGTACTGCTGAGAAACCTGGTGGAAAACGCCCACCGTTACAGCCCCGAGCAGAGCGCTATCACCCTGAAGCTTGAGCAGGATCCAGCTCCGGTGCTGGCCGTTGAGGATGAAGGCCCCGGTGTAGACCAAGCGAAAAGCAAAGAGCTGAGCAAAGCCTTTGTGCGGATGGACAGCCGCTACGGCGGTATTGGGTTAGGGTTGAGCATCGTCAGCCGCATCGCCCAGCTACACGACGGACAGTTCTACCTGCATAACCGCACGCCGAAGCCCGGCGTGCGGGCCTGGGTGCGGTTTCCGCCTGTTGTTTAGGCAGAGTGTTTAGGCAGATCAGGACGCTGCAATAAAGAGATCGCGCAGCTGATGCAGGCGGTCGCGTACCTGCGCTGCCTCTTCGAACTCGAGGTTCTGGGCGTGCTGCACCATAAGTGCTTCCAGCTCGTGGATCTTCTGCTGCAGCGCCTTCGGCGTCAGCGCCAGCTCAGACTCTTCCACCACCACCGGCGAGCGGGACTTACCACGCCCTTTCGCTTTGGTCCTGGCAATGTTCTCGCCCAGCGCCAGAATATCCACCACCTTCTTATTCAGGCCCTGCGGCGTAATGCCGTGCTCTTCGTTGTACTGCTGCTGCTTCGCCCGACGGCGCTCGGTTTCGCCAATCGCCTTCGCCATTGACGGGGTGATCTTATCCCCGTAGAGAATCGCCTTACCGTTAACGTTACGCGCCGCACGACCAATGGTCTGAATCAGAGAGCGTTCGGAACGCAGGAAGCCCTCTTTATCGGCGTCGAGGATCGCCACCAGCGACACCTCCGGCATATCCAGCCCCTCACGCAGCAGGTTGATGCCCACCAGCACGTTGAACTCGCCCAGACGCAGGTCGCGAATGATCTCCATACGCTCCACGGTGTCGATATCCGAGTGCAGATAGCGCACCTTCTCGCCGTGCTCTTCCAGATACTCGGTCAGATCCTCGGCCATACGCTTGGTCAGCGTGGTGACCAGCACGCGCTCGTTAATGGCGACACGCTTGCGGATCTCCGACAGCAGATCGTCCACCTGCGTGCCCACCGGGCGTACTTCGATAATGGGGTCAAGCAGGCCAGTCGGGCGCACCACCTGATCGACAATCTCTTCCCCGGATTTCTCCAGCTCGTAGTTGCCCGGCGTCGCCGAGACGTAGATGGTCTGCGGAGCTAAACCCTCGAACTCTTCAAACTTCATCGGACGGTTATCCAGCGCCGACGGCAGGCGGAAGCCGTACTCCACCAGCGTCTCTTTACGCGCCCGGTCACCACGGTACATGCCGCCAATCTGTGGAATAGTGACGTGTGACTCGTCAATCACCAGCAGGCCGTCGGCAGGCAGGTAGTCAAACAGCGTCGGCGGCGCTTCACCCGGCCCGCGCCCGGAGAGATAGCGCGAATAGTTCTCGATGCCCGAGCAGTAGCCCAGCTCGTTCATCATCTCAAGGTCAAACTGGGTACGCTGGGTAATACGCTGCTCTTCCAGCAGCTTGTTGTTGGCAAGCAACGTCTTGCGCCGGTCCGCCAGCTCGACCTTGATCTCTTCCATCGCCTGCACAATGCGCTCGCGCGGCGTGACGTAGTGGGTTTTCGGGTAGACGGTATAGCGCTGAATGGTGGACTCAACGTGGCCGGTGAGCGGGTCAAACAGCGACAGGCGCTCCACCTCCTCATCGAACAGCTCAACGCGCAGGGCCACATCCTCAGACTCCGCCGGGAAGATGTCGATCACCTCGCCGCGCACACGGAAGGTGCCGCGCTGGAAGGCCTGATCGTTACGCGTATACTGCAGCTCCGACAGACGGCGCAGAATATCACGCTGGTTGATGATCATGCCGATAGTCAGGTGCAGCATCATCTTCAGGTAGAGGTCGGGATCGCCGAGGCCGTAGATGGCCGATACCGAGGCCACCACCACCACGTCGCGGCGCTCCAGCAGCGCTTTGGTTGCCGAGAGACGCATCTGCTCAATGTGCTCGTTCACCGACGCGTCCTTTTCGATAAAGGTATCGGAGCTGGGCACATAGGCTTCCGGCTGGTAGTAGTCGTAGTAGGAGACGAAGTACTCCACGGCGTTATCCGGGAAAAACTCCTTCATTTCGCCATACAGCTGTGCCGCCAGGGTTTTATTCGGCGCCAGCACCATCGTCGGCCGTTGCAGATCGGCGATCACGTTGGCAACGGTAAACGTCTTCCCTGAACCGGTTACCCCGAGCAGGGTCTGGTGCGCCAGTCCGTCCTCCAGCCCCTCTTTCAGGCGGCGAATGGCTTCTGGCTGATCGCCAGAGGGACGAAAAGCGGAATTCAGTTTGAATGGTTTACTCATGAATGGCTACCTGATGAAGGAATGAGCGGGCAGGTGAGTAATTTTACTCGCGACAGCGGATTTTGCCAATAATTTACACTGGATAAAAAGCCAGTGGCAGACCAGAATATCTGTGTTACGTAAGGCAATTTCAAGCGCCGTAAGGAAAATTTGCCCCTGGAGCAGAATTAAAAACTAAAAAAAATATCTTATCCCCAGAACTTTTTGCGATTTAACATTTGTCAAGTCGGGTGGTGAAAGTTTTGTGTCAGCGGGTGACACTTTTCTTACATACGTTGCTTTTATCTAACGCTTTGAATTTTTTATGTTTATACAAAAAGCCGCGTTTCGCATCAATTCATGCCCAGGCCGCGTGCTCTCTCGCTTTGCACGCGTTTTCTAACTCTAATGCACAAGGTTATCCACAGGAATAGTGGATAACTGTCGCCAGCCCATACCCCCTGCGACTCAGCGAAAGTCGGATTTTGCGAAACGGTGCGCAGGTAAAAAAATTTTCCCACCATTTTTTATCGCATTCTGATGTGACTGCACCATGAAAAATCAGATCTGCCTGTGGCTAGCACTAACAGCGTGCAGATGCAATCGGTCAGACGACCGGATCGGGCAAATTTAGCGGTTTTTCTTCATCCTGCTCTGAAAAACAGAGCATAACACGCTTCTGGCAAGGCTTTTGCAACATATCTTTTACAGACCCGCCCCAGGAGATGAAATGATGTTGAGCTTACGTGCAGTGAATCACTATTACGGCGATCGGCATACGCTTTGGAATGTCGATCTCGATCTTATCCCTGGAACCTGCACCTGCGTGATGGGGCTGCCTGGCATGGGGAAAACGACCCTGGTCAACTGTATCTCTGGCTATCTGCCGGTGGAGAGCGGAAGCATTATCTGGCATGAGTCAGGGGCAGCCCCGCTCAACCTGTTGCAGGTGAGGATGGAGGATCGCCCGGCGATGGGCATCGCCTGCGTGCCGCAGGACAGGCGGATCTTCTCTCAGCTGACGGTTGAGGAGAATTTACAGGTGGCCTGGATGGCAGTCGGCGAGCCGGGCAGCGCGGTGACGCGGGAAATCTACGATCTCTTTCCCGAGCTGTATGCCCTGCGTCAGGTCAAGGGCGCAGGCCTGTCAGAGGATAACCAGCATCAGCTGGCGCTGGCCCGGGCGCTGGTGACCCATCCGCGCCTGCTGATCCTTGATGAGCCGACCCGGGGGCTGGGCCAGGCCTTTATCCATAAGCTGGGCAACCTGCTGGTACGCCTGAATCAGGATTTCGGCATGACTATCCTGCTGGCGGAGCAGCACCTGTCGTTTATACGCCGCGTCGCCGACCGCTTCTATCTGCTGCACCGGGGGCGCAGCGTGGCCCAGGGCAGCGTTATGCAGCTGGATGATCCGCTGCTTTCCCAGTGGATGATGCCGACCCTAAAGCACTGAGATCGAGCCAGTGGCCGGTTTCACTCTCTGGCGAGACGCTCTCCAGCCACGGGATCTCGCCAAGGAACGGCGCGGGCAGCATGCGCTTAAGCGTCGCCAGATACTCCGCGTGACGCTTGCCCGGCGGCACGACGTCGTTAGCAACCCAGCCCGCCAGCCGCAGTCCCGCCTGCTGCACCGCCTGAGCGGTCAGCACTGCATGGTTGATGCAGCCAAGCTTAACGCCCACCACTAAAATCACCGGCAGCTGCTCCTGAATGACCCAGTCGGCAAAGGTCAGGGTCTCCGAGAGCGGAGTGAACCAGCCCCCTGCCCCCTCCACCAGCACCCACTCCGCCTGCGCCTCCAGCGTGCGCAGTCCCGCCGAGAGCTTTGCAGCCTCGACAGGCTGTGCAAGCGCGGCGCTGACGATGTGCGGCGAGGTTGGCTCAGCAAAGGTGTACGGATTGACAGCATCATAGCTCAAGGCCAGCGTGCTGTTATGCTGTAGCGCCAGCGCATCGCTGTTGCGCAGCCCCTCCGGCGTCATCTCGCTGCCGGAGGCGACCGGTTTGTAGCCCGCGGTCTGCCATCCCGCCAGCGCTGCGGCCTGCAACAGGGCGCAGCTGGCCACCGTTTTACCGACTTCCGTATCCGTGCCGGTAACAAAATAGCGTTCAGTCACGTTCAATGACTCCCCAAAAAAGTGAATAGGTCAGCAGGCATCTGCCCTGCTGCTGCGGCCACGCCAGCTGCAAACGCTGAAGCTGGCCGCGGGTTAGAGGCTGATTGTGCCTGCCTGCGTGCAGGTGCGTCGCGCCGATGCCCTTTAGCGAACGCATGGCCGAGAGGGCGTCGTCAAAGGCGAGCGTGATACGCTCCACGCCGCAGCGGCCGCGCCAGGCGCTAACGGTGTCGGCCAGCGCCTCCTCCGCTAAGAATCGGTTGGCATGGGAACGGTTGTCCACCGCCTGCCAGGCCTGGTTCAGCTCCGGCAGCGATCCGCCCGCCAGGGTGGTAAAAGCTACCGCTCCGCCGGGACGCACAACACGGTGCAGCTCCGTCAGCGCCTGGCCTAAATCATTGCACCACTGCACCGCGAGGTTACTCCACGCGAGATCGAACCGGGCCTCGGCCAGAGGCAGCGCTTCAATATCTGCCGCAACGTAGTACCGGGCGGCCTGCTGGCTCTGCGCCTGCCTGAGCATCGGCAGGGAGAGATCGAGGGCGGTCACTTCGGCGCCCGCGTCACGCCAGTAGCAACTCATGCTGCCCGGCCCGCAGCCTGCGTCCAGCACGCGAGCTGGACGACGTTCGCCCAGCTTCGCCAGCAGCAGATCGGCGCTCTGCCGCTGAAGCTGGGCATGGCTGTCGTAACTCTGGGCTGCCCGGCCAAAGGCCGCCGCTACCGCGCGTTTATTCACCAGGCTCATGCAATACCTCCAACAGACGATCGACATCCTCCGGCTGATGGGCCGCCGTCAGGGTCAGACGCAGGCGCGCGGTGCCTGCGGGTACGGTGGGCGGACGAATTGCCGTCACCCAGCACCCTTGTTGTCGCAGGCGCTCCGCCAGGCTCAACGCCCGGCTGTTATCGCCGACGATCAGCGGCTGGATGGCGCTTTGTGAATCGGTGATGCGCACCGGGAGCGACGCTGCGCCCTGGCGAAAACGCTGCACCAGCCCGGCGAGCGCCGCCCGGCGGCGGTCGCCCTCCTCGCCCCGGATCACGCCCAGCGCGGCGCTGAGGGCCACGGCCTGGGCGGGAGGCATTGAGGTGCTGTAGATCAGGTGGCGGGCAAACTGCTCAAAATAGGTGGCAACCGCCTCGCTGCACAGCACCGCCGCGCCGCTGACGCCGAAGCCTTTACCAAAGGTGACCACCAGCAGCTCTGGCTTTACCTCCTGCTGCTGGCAGCTGCCGCGCCCTTCACTGCCGGTAACGGCGATACCGTGGGCATCATCCACCAGCAGCCAGGCACCGGCGCTGCGCGCCTGCTCAGCAATGGCTGCCAGCGGCGCGCTGTCGCCATCCATGCTGAAGATCCCCTCCGTCACTACCAGCTGCTGACCGTCGCAGGGTTTATCCAGCAGCGTAGTGAGCTGGTCAACGTCATTGTGGGCGAAGCGCCGCAGCTGAGCCGGACTGAGGCTGGCGGCCTCGAGCAGGGAGGCATGGCTGAGCTTATCCGCCACGATGCGATCCGCTTTGCCGGTCAGGGCGGCAATCACCGCCTGGTTGGCGGCAAAGCCGGAGATAAACAGCAGCGCCCGAGGGTAGCCCAGCCAGTCGGCCAGCTCGCTCTCCAGAGCATGGTGCGCCCGGGTATAGCCGCTGACGTGTCCGGAGCCGCCGCTGCCTACGCCATACTGCTCCGCGCCCTGCTGCCAGGCGCGTACAATGGCAGGATGCTGGCTTAAGCCAAGATAGTCATTGCTGGAGAAGTTGCAGTAGCGGCTGTCATCCACCGTCAGCCAGCGCCCCGCGCCCTGCCCGACCACCCGGCGCGTGCGCAGGGCTTCGGCAGCTCGCCGATCGTCTAATGCGGCATCGATGCGCTGCTGCCAGCTCATAGCGCCGCCGCGTTGTAGTACTGGTCAGTGTCGGCGTTAAAGATCTGCTGCTCCAGCTGCTGCTGTTGCTCGTTATCCCCGGTCATCACCTCGGTCTGCTGCGGGTTCAGTCCAAGCTTACGGAACAGCTGAACGTCTTTATCCTCTTCCGGGTTCGGGGTGGTCAGCAGCTTGCAGCCGTAGAAGATGGAGTTGGCCCCGGCCATAAAGCACATCGCCTGGGTCTGCTCGTTCATCTGCTCGCGACCGGCGGAGAGGCGCACAAAGGAGGTAGGCATCATGATGCGCGCCACCGCGATGGTGCGGATAAAATCGAAGGCGTCAACGTCGTCGTTATCCGCCAGCGGGGTACCCTTCACCTTCACCAGCATGTTGATTGGCACGCTCTCTGGCGGCGTCGGCAGGTTTGCCAGCTGCAGCAGCAGACCCGCGCGATCCTTAACCGTTTCGCCCAGGCCGACGATGCCGCCCGAGCAAACCTTGATGCCTGCGTCGCGCACCTTATCGAGGGTGTCGAGACGCTCCTGATAGGTACGGGTGGTGATGATATTGCCGTAGAACTCCGGGGAGGTGTCGAGGTTGTGGTTGTAGTAGTCCAGCCCCGCCGATGCCAGGCGTTGGGCCTGGGTTTCGTCAAGGGTGCCCAGGGTCATGCAGGCCTCAAGGCCCATCGCTTTAACCCCCTGTACCATCTGCTCCAGGTAGGGCATGTCGCGCTCGTGCGGGTTCTTCCACGCCGCGCCCATGCAGAAGCGGGTCGATCCGGCATTTTTTGCCTTGCGGGCCGAGTCCAGCACCTGCTCCACCTCCATCAGGCGCTCCGTCTCAAGTCCGGTTTTGTAGCGCGAGCTTTGCGGACAGTATTTGCAATCTTCCGGGCAGGCCCCGGTTTTGATCGACAGCAGGGTGCTGACCTGAACCTGGCGCGGGTCAAAGTGCTGGCGATGGATGGTCTGAGCGTCAAACAGCAGGTCGAGCAGCGGTTTGTCAAACAGCTCGGTAACTTGCGACAGTGTCCAGCGTGCGTGGTGAGCCATGGGGCTTCTCCAAAAGGTGTATTTAGTTCATGTTTAGGTTATGATCGTAAACCTAAATGTTTTTAATTTGGTTTACAAGTCGATCATGACCCAGGACGATCTCGCCTTTGACCGCCGCCATATCTGGCACCCCTATACTTCCATGACCTCCCCGCTGCCGGTCTATCCCGTGCAGTCTGCGCAGGGGTGCGAGCTTCAGCTTGCTTCCGGCGAGCAGCTGGTTGATGGCATGTCTTCGTGGTGGGCGGCCATTCATGGCTATAACCATCCGCACCTCAACGCGGCGATGAAAACGCAGATCGAGGCGATGTCGCACGTGATGTTTGGCGGCATTACCCATGCGCCAGCGGTAGCGCTCTGCCGCAAGCTGGTGGCAATGACCCCCGAGGCGCTGGAGTGCGTCTTTCTGGCCGACTCCGGATCGGTAGCGGTAGAGGTCTCGATGAAGATGGCCCTGCAATACTGGCAGGCGAAGGGCGAGCCGCGTCGCCGCTTCCTGACCTTCCGCCGGGGCTACCATGGCGATACCTTTGGCGCGATGTCGGCCTGCGATCCGGATAACTCCATGCACAGCCTGTGGGCAGGCTACCTGCCGGACAACCTCTTCGCCCCTGCGCCAGAGAGCCGCTTTGACGGCGAGTGGGACGAGCGGGATATCGTGGGCTTTGCCCGCCTGATGGCCGCCCATCGCCAGGAGATCGCCGCCGTTATTCTGGAGCCGATTGTGCAGGGTGCAGGCGGGATGCGCCTCTACCATCCGGAGGTGCTTAAGCGCATCCGCCGGATGTGCGACCGGGAGGGGATCCTGCTGATTGCCGATGAGATCGCCACCGGCTTTGGTCGCACCGGCAAACTCTTCGCCTGTGAGCATGCGGACATTACCCCGGATATCCTCTGCCTCGGCAAAGCCCTGACCGGCGGAACGATGACCCTGTCGGCGACGCTCACCACCCGTGAGGTGGCCGATACTATCAGCAACGGCGAAGCGGGCTGCTTTATGCACGGCCCAACCTTTATGGGCAATCCACTGGCCTGCGCAGTGGCGAACGCCAGCCTTGAGCTGCTGGCACGCGGCGAGTGGCAGGTGCAGGTCGCTGCGATTGAGGCGCAGCTGAAGCGCGAGCTGGCTCCAGCGATGGCCGCAGAGACGGTGGCCGACGTGCGGGTACTGGGCGCTATCGGCGTGATTGAAACCCACCAGCCAGTAAACATGGCCGCCCTGCAGCGCTTCTTCGTTGAGCAGGGCGTCTGGATCCGTCCCTTTGGCCGGCTGATCTACCTGATGCCGCCCTACGTCATCTCGCCTGAACAGCTCAGCAAGCTGACGGACGCGGTGCTGGCGGCGGTGGCCCATCCCGCACATTTTGCGCCCTGAGAAGGCACGGGCTATTCTAGCCTTAGGGTAACAATCTACAGAGGAGCCATGATGAGACTGATCAGCCAGGATATTCACGAGGGTGAAAAGCTACATAATCGTCACGTTTTCAACGGCATGGGTTACGAAGGCGATAATATTTCGCCGCATCTGGCGTGGGATGAGGTGCCACCGGGCTGTAAAAGTTTTGCCGTTACCTGCTACGATCCCGATGCGCCCACCGGCTCCGGCTGGTGGCACTGGGTAGTCGTCAATCTGCCCGCCGATACCCGCGTACTGCCGCAGGGCTCTGGCTCGTCGCTGGTTGCCCTGCCGGAGGGAGCGTTCGAGACGCGGACAGATTTTGGCAAGGCCGGGTATGGCGGTGCGGCTCCGCCGAAGGGCAAAACCCATCGCTACATCTTCACCGTTCATGCCCTTGACGTCGAGAGGCTGGACGTTGACGAAGATGCCAGCGGAGCGATGGTTGGATTTAATATCCACTTCCACTCCCTCGATCGCGCGTCGATCACCGCCCTTTATAGCTAATCGATACGATATTGAAGCCGATTTACACAATCGGCTTCCCGTTTCGCTCAACTTAGTATAAAAAAGCAGGCTTCATAACAACGTATTTAACTGTTAAGCCTGGAGTACCTCTTGAACACATTTTCGGTTTCCCGCCTGACGCTGGCCCTGGCTTTTGGCGTGACGCTGACTGCCTGCAGCTCAACGCCGCCGGATCAGCTTCCCTCCACGCAGGCCGCCCCTGGAAGCGCGGCGCGCCCGGTGCTGTCTGCTAACGAAGCGCAGAACTTTGTCCCTGCTCGTTACTTCACTTCAATGGATCAGAATGCGGCTCCGTGGAGCCCGTCGGCTATTCGTCTGCCTGCGCAGCCCAACTTCGTTGTTGGCCCGGCAGGCACGGCTGGCGTGACGCACACCACCCTTCAGGCAGCGGTAGATGCAGCCATCAACAAGCACACCAGCGATCGCCAGTACATTGCCGTTCTGCCGGGTGAGTATGAAGGAACGGTATTCGTTCCCGCTGCACCGGGCAGCCTGACCATTTACGGTACGGGTGACAAAGCGGCAGAGGTGAAGATTGGTCTGGCCGTGGACGCCGAAATGGATGGCAACAGCTGGCGTCGTCTGGTTAACCCAGGCGGGAAATATATGCCAGGCAAACCGGCGTGGTATATGTTCGACGCCTGCCAGCGTAAAGGCAGCGCCAGCGTGGGCGTGATGTGTTCAGCAATCTTCTGGTCGCAGAATAACGGCCTGCAGCTGCAGAACCTGACCATCGAGAACAACCTCGGCGACAGCGTTGATGCCGGTAACCATCAGGCCGTGGCCCTGCGCAGCGATGGCGACAAGGTGCAGATTAACAACGTTAATATTCTGGGCCGCCAGAACACCCTCTTCGTCACCAACAGCGGCGTGGATAACACCCTGCGTAACGATCGCCAGACCCGTACCCTGGTGACCAACAGCTACGTTGAGGGCGATGTGGATATCGTCGCAGGCCGTGGCGCGGTGGTGTTTGATAACACCGATTTCCGCGTGGTGAACTCTCGCACCCAGCAGGAAGCCTACGTCTTCGCCCCGGCGACGCTCTCTAATATCTACTACGGTTTCCTCGCTACCAACAGCCGCTTTACCGCCTCCGGTGACGGCGTGGCCCAGCTCGGCCGCTCCATGGATGTGGATCAGGCGACCAACGGCCAGGTGGTGATCCGCGACAGCGTGATCAACCAAGGCTTCAACCTGGCGAAACCCTGGGGCGATGCCGCCGTCTCTAAACGTCCGTTCTCCGGCAACACCGGCGCGGTGGACGATAAAGGCAACGTGACGCGTGAACTGAACGACGCCAGCTTTAACCGCATGTGGGAGTTCAACAACCGCGGCGTAGGCAGCCAGGTCGTCGCCGCTCCGAAGCAGTAAACCCGCCTTAATGCCCGGCGGCGCAACGCTTGCCGGGCCTGTCCTGCCGTGAACGTATTTTTCCCACCTGAGTCCCATTTTTGGCATTGCACACCGTGTAATATCGATCCACAATATTACACGTCATGTAACAGGGATAGCATCATGATAAAATCATTCAAACATAAAGGACTAAAACAACTTTTTGAAAAAGGAATTGTTTCTGGAATTCCAGCACAAGATGCTGAGAGGATTAATGACCGTCTACAGGCTATCGACACGGCAAACGAGATTCGCGAGCTAAACCGTCAGATCTACAAGCTACATCCGTTGAAAGGGGAGCGCGAGGGTTATTGGTCAATTACGGTACGGGCAAACTGGCGCATCACTTTTCAATTTATTAACGGCGATGCTTACATTTTAAATTATGAGGATTATCACTAATGAGACAGTTTAAAATTTCCCATCCGGGCGAAATTATTGCCAGAGAGTTAGAGGATATGGGCATTAGTGGCCGTCGTTTTGCACTTAACATCGGCGTAACTCCAGCTACGGTATCGCGTTTTCTTGCCGGTAAAACTGCCATAACGCCTTCGCTGGCGATTCGCATCGCGGCCGCGCTGGGCAGTACGCCTGAATTCTGGCTGCGCCTGCAGAGTGCTTACGATCTTCGACAGCTAGAAAATCAAATAGATACATCCGGAATCGTCCTGTACGGCGACAGAAATAAAGAGTCAGCAATAAGCCCAAATCATTAAATCAGGCCTACTCACTGCCACATTTGCTATCGTTCCAGGCGTTGACTATGTTGATTAGGATATCCCTTCGCAGGCGTGAGGCGTACCATGAGCTCAGCGTTTGAACACGATGTCGTCCACAACCTAATCTGCCGCCAGGGGCGCTACCCTGATATCGCCACACCCGAAGACTGGTACAGGGCGCTCGCCTTTACCGTGCGGGATCGTATGCTGGCGCGCTGGACCGCCTCCATCAAAAACTATGCCCATCATCAGGTGAAGGTGGTCTGCTACCTCTCCGCAGAGTTTCTGATTGGCCCCCAGCTTGGCGCTAATCTGCTAAGTCTGGATTTAGAGGACGAAGCCCGCGACGCCATGCGCACCCTCGGTCAGGATCTCGATACGCTGCTGGCGGTGGAGGAGGAGCCGGGGCTGGGCAACGGCGGGCTTGGCCGTCTGGCGGCCTGCTATCTTGACTCCCTCGCCACGCTGGAGATCCCGGCTATTGGCTACGGTATCCGCTATGAGTTCGGCATTTTCGATCAGGAGATTGTTGACGGCTGGCAGGTCGAGCGTACCGACAAGTGGTTGCGGATGGGGACTCCCTGGGAGATAGCCCGCCCCGACGTCTGCTTCTGCGTTAACTTTGGTGGCTCTACCCAGATGCAGACCGATGAGCGCGGACGACTGCGGGTGCAGTGGACCCCGGCGCGGCAGGTGAAAGGCGTGGCCTATGACGTCCCGGTCCAGGGCTATCGGGTCAATACCTGCAACGTGCTGCGGCTCTGGAAGAGCGAGGCGATTGAGACCTTTGATCTCGACGATTTCAACGCCGGAGACTACTACCAGGCGGTGGAGGAGAAGATGATCTCCGAGACCCTCTCCAAAATCCTCTATCCTAACGATGAGCCGGAAGCGGGCAAACGCCTGCGCCTTGCCCAGCAGTACTTCTTTGTCTCCTGCTCGCTGCAGGACATGCTGCGCCTGATGGACGCCAGCCACACGCCGGTGCAGCGTTTTGCCGATCGTTTTGCTGCCCAGCTTAATGATACCCACCCTTCTGTTGCCGTTGCAGAGCTGATGCGCCTGCTGGTGGACGAGCGCCTGCTGCCGTGGGAGGATGCCTGGATCATCACCCGCCGCACCTTCGCCTATACCAATCATACCCTGCTGCCGGAGGCGCTGGAGACCTGGGGCCTGCCGCTGATGCAGAGCATGCTCCCGCGGCTGGTAGAGATTATCTTTGAGATCAACAAGCGGCTGCTGGAGGATGTCCGCCGAGCCTATCCCGGCGACGAGGCGCGGGTGGTGCGCATGTCGCTGATCGATGAGAACGGCAGCAAGCGCGTGCGCATGGCGAATCTCGCCACGGTGGGTAGCCACCGGATCAACGGCGTGGCGGCCCTGCACTCGGATCTGCTCCGGGAGACCCTTCTTCGCGACTTCGCCGAGATGTTTCCCGAACGTTTTCTTAACGTCACCAATGGCGTCACACCCCGGCGTTTTTTAATGTTGGGCAACCCGAGCCTGGCGGAGCTGATTGATAAGACCATCGGCCTTGCCTGGCGCACGGATCTCACCCGCCTTGAAGCGCTGACGCCCCATGCCGACGATCCGGCGTTCCGCAAGGCCTGGCTTGCCATCAAGCGCGAGAACAAGGCGGTGCTGGCGGATCGCATCCAGCAACGGTTAGGGATCGCGGTCTCGCCGGATATGCTGTTTGATATCCAGGTCAAACGCATTCACGAATATAAACGCCAGCACCTTAACCTGCTCTACATCATCAGCCTCTACCGTCGGCTGTGCCGGGATCCGTCCGTGAAGATCGCCCCGCGCTGCTTTATCTTTGGCGGCAAAGCCGCACCCGGCTACACGATGGCGAAGCTGATGATCCGCCTGATTACCGGCGTGGCGGAAGTGGTCAATCACGATCCGGCAATTAACCACCGGATTAAAGTTGTGTTCTGGCCTGACTTCAACGTACAGAATGCCCAGGCAATCTACCCGGCGGCGGATCTCTCCGAGCAGATCTCGCTGGCGGGAAAAGAGGCCTCGGGTACCGGCAACATGAAGTTCATGATGAACGGCGCGCTGACCATCGGCACGCTCGACGGGGCCAACATTGAAATTCGTCAGCAGGCGGGGGAGGAGAACTTTTTCCTCTTCGGCATGAACGCCGAGCAGGCGGAGGCGCTGAAGAGCAAGGGATATCAGCCCGCGGGATATGCAGAGGAGAACGTGGATCTGCGCGACGCCCTGGAGCAGATTGACCAGGGACGCTTCTCGCGCGGCGACAGAGAGATGTTCCGTCCCCTGCTCGACAACCTGCTGTATGACGATCCGTTTCTCGTGCTGGCAGATTTTGCCGACTATGCCGCCTGCCAGCAGCGGGTCAACGACGCCTGGCATGACCAGGAGCAGTGGACGCGGATGTCGATTCTTAACACCGCCCGCTGCGGGATGTTCTCTGCGGATCGGGCGATTAAAGAGTACTGCGAGCAGATCTGGCAGGCGACCCCGGAAGATATCGACCTCACCGATTTTGAAGATACGTAGGCCGGGCAAGGCGAAGCCGCCGCCCGGCGTTACGCTGCCAACACATTAGTGCGCGTGCACCACCACCCACATCGGTCCCTGCCCGACGGCATAGCGACCCTTCTCCTCCAGCAGGCCCTGCTCGCCCTGGATGGCGTACAGCGCGATATGGTGCGACTTCTGCCCAGCTGCAATCAGGTACTTACCGCTGTGGTCGATATTGAAGCCGCGCGGCTGGGTTTCGGTGGGCTGGAAGCCCTCGACGGCCAGCACGCTGCCATCTTCCGAGACGCTAAAAATGGTCACGATGCTGGCGGTACGGTCGCAGGTGTAGAGGTGACGTCCGTCCGGCGTAATATGAATGTCCGCCGCCCAGCGGGTATCGGCGAAATCAGCAGGCATCATATCCAGGGTCTGCACGCACTCTACCTGGCCGTGGGCGTTGCTGAGCTGCCATACGTCTACCGAGCCGTTGAGTTCGTTAACGCAGTAGGCGTACTGCTGGTTCGGATGGAACGCCATATGGCGTGGACCTGCCCCTTCAACGGTGGTCACTTCAGCCGGGTTTTGCGCGGTGAGCTGGCCATCATCGCCAAGCGTAAACAGGCAGATGCGATCCTGCTTCAGCGCCGGAACCCACAGGGTGCTGTTATCCGGTGAGATATTGGCCGAGTGGCACCCTTCCAGCCCTTCTACCAGGGTAGTCACTTCACCCGGCAGGCCGTCATTGAGCGGGGTAACGCTGACGCTTCCCGCGTTATAGGAGGCAGTAAAGATAAAGCGTCCCTGGCGATCGGTGGAGATGTGCGTCGGGCTGCCCGACAGCGGCGCTTCTGCAGTAAAGGTCAGCGCGCCATCTTCCGGTGCGATACGGTAGGCCAGCACGCGAAACTCCGGGCGCACGCCAACATAGAGAAAGCGCTTGTCTGGGCTAACCACCATCGGCTGCACCTGACCCGGGACGTCAACGACCTGCACCAGGGTCAGCGTACCTTCGTCATTCAGACGCCAGACGTGGATCTGCTGGCTCTCGGGGCTGGCGGTATAAACGGTTTGCTGCATAGATTCTCCTTGATCGCAAAAGCAGTGAAATAGATAACCACGATAGTCTTTTTTAGCGCTGAATGCTCTATTTCTGCCCAACGTTTTG
This sequence comes from Pseudescherichia sp., assembly GCA_032055545.1. Classification (GTDB taxonomy): domain Bacteria; phylum Pseudomonadota; class Gammaproteobacteria; order Enterobacterales; family Enterobacteriaceae; genus Pseudescherichia. The sequence continues at coordinate 127,925 of DAMBQR010000001.1, forward strand.
CCGGGCCATCATGCCGGTGTACCATGCGTAACGAGTTGAATTTCATTCTCTACCTGGAACACGACATGACCTCGCGAGTTATTGCACTGGATTTAGACGGCACGCTGCTGACCCCCACAAAGACCCTGCTCCCCTCTTCGCTTCAGGCGCTGGCTCGCGCCAGGGAAGCGGGCTTCACACCGATCATTGTGACCGGCCGGCACCATGTTGCCATCCATCCTTTTTATCAGGCACTGGCGCTCGATACACCTGCAATTTGTTGTAACGGCACCTATTCGTATGATTATCAGGCAAAAAAGGTCATTGAAGCCGATCCGCTCCCTGTTACTCACGCGCTGCAACTTATTGATATGCTCAATGAGCATCAGGTTCACGCGCTGATGTACGTGGACAATGAGATGGTGTACGAGACGCCGACCGGACATGTGCTGCGCACCCGCAACTGGGCGCAGTCGCTGCCGCCGGAGCAGCGCCCGGTCTTTACCCAGGTCGATTCGCTGGCGCAGACCGCCCGCGAGGTGAACGCCATCTGGAAGTTTGCCCTTACCGATGAGGACAGCGCTAAACTCAACGCTTTCGCCCTTGAGGTAGAGCAGCAGCTGGGTCTGGAATGCGAGCGCTCCTGGCACGATCAGGTAGACATCGCTCGCCAGGGCAACAGTAAAGGCAAGCGTCTCGCTCAGTGGGTGGCCTCGCAGGGGCTGTCAATGGAGGATGTCGTAGCGTTTGGCGATAACTTTAACGATATCAGCATGCTGAAATCAGCAGGCATTGGCGTGGCGATGGGCAACGCGGCGGATGAGGTGAAAGCCCACGCCGACATAGTGATTGGCGACAATACCACCGATACCATCGCCGAATTTATCTACACTCGCCTGCTGTAATCAGGTCGCGATCGAGACGCTCTTGATCTGGGCATAGAGCCACAGGCCAGGCTTGATGCCCAGCTCATCCCTGGCCCACGGGCTGATGCGCGCCCAGAGCGTGCGGCTGCCCACCTCAAGCTGAACCTCGACCTGGCCCTGATCGTCGTAGCACTGGGCCACCTTCGCCCGCAGGATATTGCGTATACTGCTGTGGACCGGGGGCTGTAGTACCAGCGAGACGTCTGAGGCCTGAATACGGATGCGCAGCGCAGTCTGTAGCGGGCTGTCGATTTTATTCACCCACAGATGCTGATCGCCCAGCGCCAGCGCGGTCATAGCGTAGTGCGGATGGTGCTCCAGCACGCTCACCTTCAGCACGCTGCTCTGCTGCTCCGGCGGCAGCCACGGGTTCATGACCCGGCTGCCCCAGATCTCCTCCAGATTGCCAAAGGCCTTCACCTCCCCGGCCTCCAGCACCATCACCTTATCGGCAAGATGGAGGATCTCATCCAGCGAGTGGCTGACGTAAAGCATCGGGATGTTGATCTCCCGTGCCAGCCGTTGCAGATAGGGTAGCAGCTCACGTTTGCGGGGGATATCCAGCGAGGCCAGCGGCTCGTCGAGAAGCAGCAGCTCAGGGGCGGTAAGCAGCGCCCGGCCAATCGCCACCCGCTGCTTCTCGCCGCCGGAGAGGCTTCCCGGCAGCCGGTCGAGCAGTGGCTCGATGCCCAGCAGGGCCACCAGCCTGTCGAACTGCCCGGCCATGCTTTTTGCCATGCCGTAGCGCAGGTTGCCGCGCACCTTGTAGTGGGGAAAGAGGCGCGCATCCTGGAAAACATAGCCAATCCGCCGCTTCTCCGGCGGCAGGCAGATATTTTTTTCGGTATCGTTCAGCACCCGCTCGTTGAGCACGATACGCCCCCGCTGCGGGCGCGTCAGGCCGCCGACGGCGTTAATCAGCGAGGTTTTCCCCGCCCCAGAGACGCCAAAAATGGCGGTGATGCCGCTGGCAGGTAGATCTGCCTCAACGTGCAGCCGGTGCGTGCCCAGCGTCTGGGTAAAATCGAGCTCCAGCATGATCTATCTCCCCGTCCGCTCGCGGCTGATCCGCGCCAGCCACTCGGAGACCAGCAGCGAAACCAGCGCCAGCACAATCGAGATCAGACACAGCCGCGCCGCCGCGCCTTCGCCGCCGGGGGTCTGGATCAGAGTGTACATCGCCGACGGAATGGTGCGCGTTTCACCGGGGATGTTAGAAACAAAGGTAATGGTCGCGCCAAACTCGCCAAGGGAGCGGGCAAAGGCCAGCACCGTCCCGACGATGATCCCCGGCAGGGTCAGCGGCAGCGTAATGGTCATAAAGACCCGCCAGCGCCCGGCTCCGAGGGTACGCGCCGCCTGCTCAAGCCGAAGGTCAACCCCCTCCAGTGCCAGGCGGATGGCCCGCACCATCAGCGGGAACGACATTACCGCCGCCGCCAGCACCGCGCCGCGCCAGCTAAAGGCAAAGGTGAGGCCAAACCAGTCGTAGAGCCACTCGCCGATAAAGCCCCGCCGGCCCATCGCAATGAGCAGCAGGTAGCCCACCACCACGGGGGGCAGAACGAGAGGGAGATGTAAAAGGCTATCGAGCAGGGCCTTGCCCGGAAAGGTACAGCGTACCAGCAGCCAGGCAAAGAAGATCCCAAAGGGCAAGCTGAAGAGGACAGCCAGGGAGGAGACTTTCAGGCTCAGCAATACCGCCTGCCATTCGGGATCGGTCAATATCATTCGTGCGTCGTAAATCCGTAACGTTTAAAGATTTCAGAAGCCTGCGGGCCTTTCAGATAGTCATAAAACGCGCTAACCGTGGCGTTTTTATGCCCATCGACGATCGCCAGCGGGTATTCCACTTTTTTATGCGAATCATCCGGGAAGGTGCCGATCACCTTCACGCCCTTGCTGGCGACCGCATCAGAGCCGTAGACAATGCCCAGCGGGGCTTCATTGCGCTCGACCAGCGCCAGCGCGCCACGCACGTCCTCTGCCGGGGCAAGCTTCGGCGATAGGGTATCCCATGCCCCCAGCTTCTGTAACGCCTCTTTGGCGTAGATGCCCGCCGGGACATGCTCCGGATCGCCCACGGCCAGACGGCCACCCTTCAGCAGGCTGGTCCAGTTGGTTTTATCATTAATAGCGATCTCACCCTGGGCGCTCGCTGTTGGCGCGACCACCACCAGGCTGTTGCCAAGCAGCGTTTCACGGCTGGCGGTATCAATCGCCTTTTTCTCTACCGCGTAGTCCATCCACTTCTGATCGGCGGAGATAAAGAGATCGGCAGGCGCACCGGCCTCAATCTGGCGGGCCAGCGTTGAGGAGGAGGCAAACGACGAGACGACCTTAACCTTTTTCTCTTTCGTATAGGCAGTGGCGATATCCTGCATCGCGTTGGTCAGCGATGCGGCGGCGAACACCGTAATCTTGCTCTCATCCGCCAGAGCGTGGCCAGCGAGTGAAAGGGTTAATGTCGCACCTGCTAATAAGCGTAATCCCGAACGTGCCATATCTGACTCCTGTGAGTGGCGTTATATACATCGTAATATAACGATTACCCTCGGGTTTTTACAGGGTTTATTTATACTGCTTAAGCAGTCACCCTCGGTAAAACAGATATCGGCAACGGGTAAAAAAGCTTGAATAGCAAAACGCCCGCAGAAGCGGGCGTCTTTAAGAAACTAGCGGGACTCTCTGGACCGGTCTTTGTGGCCGATGCCGGAAAAAATGTTGAACACTTCACCGAGGCCGTAGATTGCCCCAAGAATGATGGCCATCACCACGGGTACCATGATCACCGCGAATACCAGACTTTTCAATAACTCTAACATGGTCTACTCCAGATATAGTGAAGTTATCATTCTAACCTGGTCGCGCAGAATTACACGTCCCTTTTGTGCGATGCCCCTTGCGCCCGTGACCATTTACGTCACAATACCCTTTTTACAAGGATTGACTATGCAGGCTGAAATCCTCCTTACCCTCCGGCTCCAGCAGCGGCTTTTTGCCGATCCCAGACGTATTACCCTCCTTAAACAGATAGAGCAGACCGGATCCATCAGCCAGGGAGCGAAGAACGCCGGTATTAGCTACAAAAGCGCGTGGGACGCCATCAACGAGATGAACCAGCTCAGCGAGCAGACCCTGGTCGATCGCGCTACCGGCGGCAAAGGGGGCGGCGGCGCGCAGCTTACGCGCTACGGCCAGCGGCTGATTCAGCTCTACGATCTGCTGGCGCAGATCCAGCAGAAAGCCTTCGATGTGCTCAGCGACGACGATGCCCTGCCCCTCAACAGCCTGCTGGCGGCCATCTCCCGCTTCTCCTTGCAGACCAGCGCCCGCAACCAGTGGTTCGGCACAGTGACCGGCCGGGATCATACCCAGGTTCAACAGCATGTCGATGTCCTGCTGGCGGACGGCACCACCCGGCTGAAGGCGGCCCTGACCGCCCGTAGCGGCGAGCGTCTCGGGCTGGACGAGGGCAAAGAGGTGCTGGTGCTGCTAAAAGCCCCGTGGGTGAATATTACCCAGAATAGTGCCGCCGCCGCCGCCGCCGATAACCAGCTGCCGGGACGCATCAGCCATATCGAGCACGGCGAGGCACAGAGCGAAGTGCTGATGACCCTGCCGGACGGCCAGACGCTGTGCGCCACCGTCACGCGGGAGCAGGCAGACCAGCTGGCACCAGGGAGCGACGCGATCGCCTACTTCAACGCTGACCGGATCATCGTCGCCACCCTCTGCTAAGCCGCCGGGCGCAAAGCGCATTGACAATCCCGCCGCCAGCACGTATCTCTGTGCACTACTGCTGCAAAAAATGGGATACGTCATGTCGTTATTGCATATTTCGCAAGGCACGTTTCGTCTTAGCGACACACGCACGCTGGCTATCAGCGACCTTACGCTGCGCGCCGGTGAAAGCTGGGCCTTTGTCGGCACCAACGGCAGCGGCAAATCGGCCCTCGCCAGGGCGCTGGCCGGTGAGCTTACCCTGCTGAAAGGGACGCGGGAGAGCACTTTTACCCGCGTCACCCGCCTCTCCTTTGAACAGCTGCAAAAGCTGGTCAGCGATGAATGGCAGCGGAACAACACCGATCTGCTCAGCCCTGGCGAAGAGGATACCGGCCGTACCACGGCGCAAATTATTCAGGAAGAGGTGAACGATCCGACGCGCTGCGCCGAGCTGGCCACCCGCTTCGGCATTAGCGGCCTGCTCGATCGCCGCTTTAAGTACCTCTCGACCGGCGAGACGCGCAAGACCCTGCTCTGTCAGGCGCTGATGGCCGATCCCGAACTGCTGATTTTAGATGAGCCATTTGACGGGCTGGACGTGGCCTCCCGCGCCCAGCTGGCAGAGCTGTTGGGTCAGCTAAATGCCCAGGGCATTACCCTCGCGCTGGTGCTTAACCGCTTCGATGAGATCCCGGGCTTTGTCGCCAATGCCGGGGTACTGGTGGACTGCACCCTGAGCGAGACAGGTGCGAAGCAGGCTCTGCTGGAGCAGGCCCTGATTGCCCAGCTGGCGCACAGCGAGACGCTGGCGGACATCACCCTGCCGCCGCCGGATGACACGCCTGCCCATCACCTGCTGGCAACCGATGCGCCACGCATCGTACTTAACGACGGCGTGGTCTCCTATAACGATCGCCCCATCATTAACCATCTGAGCTGGACCGTGAATCCCGGCGAGCATTGGCAGATTATCGGCCCTAACGGGGCGGGTAAATCGACGCTGCTTAACCTGATTACCGGCGATCACCCCCAGGGCTACAGTAACGATCTCACTCTGTTCGGCATTCGTCGGGGCAGCGGCGAGACCATCTGGGATATCAAAAAGCATATCGGCTACGTCAGCAGCAGTCTGCATCTGGAGTACCGGGTCAGCACCACGGTGCGTAATGTGATCCTCTCCGGCTATTTTGACTCGATTGGCATCTACCAGGCGGTGTCAGATAAGCAGCAGAAGCTGGTGCAGGGGTGGCTGGATATTTTAGGTATTAACACCCGCACCGCCGATGCGCCTTTCCATAGCCTCTCCTGGGGGCAGCAGCGTCTGGCATTGATTGTCCGGGCGCTGGTGAAGCACCCTACCCTGCTGATCCTCGATGAGCCGTTACAGGGTCTGGATCCGCTTAATCGGCAGCTGGTCCGCCGCTTTGTGGACGTGCTGATAGGCCAGGGCGAAACCCAGCTGCTGTTTGTCTCCCACCATGCCCAGGATGCCCCTGCCTGCATTACCCACCGGCTGCATTTTGTCCCCGAGGGTGATAGCTACGGCTATCAGATTGATGCGTTGGTCTAAGCCATCTGGCTGACAATTTTCAGACCAGGCGCAGAGTGGCACTTTAATTATTTGATTTTTAATCATATTTAAAGTGCCCCTCCTGCTGCGATCTTTTAGTGTAAGCGATTCCACTAGTTTCGTTCATGTCACACTTTTTGCATCTCTGTTATGCTATCGTAATTAGATAACATAGGGTTAATGGAGCCAAATATGCGAGTTCTGGTTACAGGTGGTAGCGGTTACATTGGCAGTCATACCTGCGTACAACTGCTGCAAAACGGCCATGATGTCGTTATCCTCGATAATCTCTGCAACAGCAAGCAAAGCGTACTGCCGGTGATCGCCCGTCTGGGTGGCAAAGACGCCACCTTTGTCGAAGGCGATATCCGTAACGAAGCGCTGCTGACTGAAGTGCTGCACGACCATGCGATCGATACGGTGATCCACTTTGCTGGCCTGAAGGCCGTGGGTGAATCGGTGGCGAAGCCGCTGGAGTACTACGATAACAACGTTAACGGTACCCTGCGCCTTGTCGCTGCCATGCGCGCGGCTAACGTCAAAAACCTTATCTTTAGCTCATCGGCCACCGTCTATGGCGACCAGCCGAAGATCCCCTACGTGGAGAGCTTCCCGACCGGCACACCGCAAAGCCCCTATGGCAAGAGCAAGCTGATGGTAGAGCAGATCCTCACCGACCTGCAAAAAGCCGACCCGGAGTGGAGCATCGCCCTGCTGCGCTACTTCAACCCGGTTGGCGCGCATCCGTCAGGCGACATGGGTGAAGATCCGCAGGGCATCCCAAATAACCTGATGCCCTACATCGCACAGGTGGCGGTAGGCCGCCGCGAATCGCTGGCTATCTTTGGCAACGACTATCCGACCGAAGACGGCACCGGCGTGCGCGACTACATCCACGTAATGGATCTGGCGGACGGCCACGTCGCCGCCATGCAGACGCTGGCAGGCAAAGCCGGAGTACATATCTATAACCTGGGCGCCGGGGTCGGCAGCAGCGTTCTGGACGTAGTAAACGCCTTCAGCAAAGCCTGCGGCAAACCGATTAACTACCACTTCGCCCCGCGCCGCGAAGGCGATCTGCCCGCCTACTGGGCCGACGCCAGCCGCGCCGACAAAGAGCTGAACTGGCGCGTCACCCGCTCCCTCGATGAGATGGCGCAGGACACCTGGCGCTGGCAGTCCCGCCACCCTCAGGGCTATGCGGATTAAGGAGGATCCTATGACACAGTTTAACCCGGTCGATCACCCCCATCGTCGCTACAATCCGCTGACCGGTCAGTGGATCCTGGTTTCACCCCACCGCGCCAAGCGTCCGTGGCAGGGCGCGCAGGAGACGCCGTCCCAGCAGAGCCTGCCGGCGCACGATCCGGACTGCTTCCTCTGCCCCGGCAACACCCGCGTCACCGGCGATAAAAACCCGGACTATACCGGCACCTTCGTGTTCACTAACGACTTTGCCGCGCTAATGAGCGATACGCCAGATGCTCCGGAGAGCGACGATCCGCTGATGCGCTGTCAGAGCGCCCGCGGCGTTAGCCGGGTGATCTGCTTCTCGCCGGATCACAGCAAAACCCTGCCGGAGCTGAGCCTCCCGGCGCTGGAAGAGGTCGTCCAGACCTGGCAGGCGCAGACCGCCGAGCTGGGTGAGACCTACCCGTGGGTGCAGGTGTTCGAAAATAAAGGGGCGGCGATGGGCTGCTCTAACCCGCATCCGCACGGCCAGGTGTGGGCCAACAGCTTCCTGCCCAATGAGATTGAGCGGGAAGATCGCCTGCAGCGAGACTATTTCGCTGCGCAGGGTACGCCGATGCTGCTGGACTACGTGCAGCGCGAGCAGGCCGACGGCAGCCGTACCGTGGTCGAGACCGAACACTGGCTGGCGGTGGTGCCCTACTGGGCGGCGTGGCCGTTTGAGACGCTGCTGCTGCCGAAAGCGGCGGTCCTGCGCATTACCGATCTCAGCGACGACCAGCGCAGTGACCTCGCTCTGGCCCTGAAAAAATTAACCAGCCGCTATGACAACCTGTTCCAGTGCTCCTTCCCCTACTCCATGGGCTGGCACGGGGCACCGTTTAACGGCGAAGAGAATTTACACTGGCAGCTGCACGCCCACTTCTACCCGCCGCTGCTGCGCTCCGCGACCGTGCGTAAGTTTATGGTCGGCTACGAAATGCTGGCGGAGACCCAGCGCGACCTGACGGCGGAACAGGCCGCCGAGCGTCTGCGGGCGGTCAGTGATATCCATTTTCGTGAATCAGGAGTTTAAGCATGAGTCTGAAAGAAAAAACGCAATCTCTGTTTGCTGAGAAGTTCGGCTACCCTGCCACGCATACGTTTCAGGCTCCGGGCCGTGTCAACCTGATCGGCGAACATACCGACTATAACGACGGCTTCGTGCTGCCGTGCGCCATCGACTACCAGACGGTGATCAGCGCCGCGCCGCGTACGGATCGTACCGTGCGCGTTATCGCCGCCGATTACGACAACCAGACCGATGAGTTCTCTCTCGATGCGCCGATCCTCGCGCACGACAGTCAGCAGTGGTCGAACTATGTTCGCGGCGTGGTGAAGCACCTCCTGAACCGCGACAAAAGCGTTGGCGGCGCAGATCTGGTGATCAGCGGCAACGTGCCGCAGGGTGCGGGCTTAAGCTCATCGGCCTCGCTGGAGGTCGCGGTGGGTACGGTCTTCCAGCAGCTCTACCACCTGCCGCTGGATGGGGCGCAAATCGCTCTCAATGGCCAGGAAGCGGAGAACCAGTTCGTCGGCTGCAACTGCGGCATTATGGATCAGCTGATCTCTGCCCTCGGCAAAAAAGATCATGCCCTGCTGCTCGACTGCCGCACGCTGGGTACCCGCGCGGTCTCCATGCCGCAGGGCGTGGCGGTGATCATCATCAACAGCAACTTCAAACGCACTCTCGTGGGCAGCGAGTACAACACCCGCCGCGAGCAGTGTGAAACCGGGGCACGCTTCTTCCAGCAGCCTGCGCTGCGCGACGTCTCCCTGGAGCAGTTCAACACCGTGGCCGCTGAGCTGGATCCGCTGGTTGCTAAGCGCGTGCGTCACGTGCTGACCGAAAACCAGCGTACCGTAGAAGCAGCCGACGCGCTGGAGAGAGGCGATCTGCAGCGGATGGGCGAGCTGATGGCCGCCTCCCACGCCTCCATGCGCGATGATTTCGAGATCACCGTGCCGCAGATCGACACCCTGGTGGAGATTGTTAAAGAGACTATCGGCGATAAAGGCGGCGTGCGCATGACCGGCGGCGGCTTTGGCGGCTGCATCGTGGCGCTGGTGCCGGAAGATTTGGTTTCCCAGGTTCAGGCGGCCGTGGCGGCACAGTATGAAGCCAAAACCGGCATCAAAGAGACCTTCTACGTCTGCAAAGCATCAGAGGGGGCCGGACAGTGCTAAACGAAACCCCTGCGCTGGCCCCGGACGGGCTGGCATACCGCCTGATCACCCTGCGCAACGGCGCAGGGATGGTGGTTACCCTGATGGACTGGGGCGCGACCCTGCTCTCTGCCCGCGTGCCGATGCCGGACGGCTCGGTGCGTGAAACGCTTTTAGGCTGCAATACGCCCCAGCGCTACGTGGAGCAGACCGCCTATCTGGGCGCGTCGGTGGGCCGCTATGCTAACCGCATCGCCAAAAGCCGCTTCACATTGGATGGGCAGAGCGTCTCGCTGCTGCCGAGCCAGGGCGAAAACCAGCTCCACGGTGGGCCGGAGGGCTTTGATAAGCGCCGCTGGCGCATCGTGCGTAAGAATGACAGCGAAGCGCTACTGAGCCTGAACTCCCCCGACGGCGACCAGGGCTTCCCTGGCAACCTTAGCGCCAGCGCCCTCTTCCGCCTGACAGAGGATAACCGCATCGCGATTGAGTACCGCGCCACCGTGGACAAACCCTGCCCGGTAAACCTGACCAACCATGCCTACTTCAACCTTAACGGCGTACAGTCGGACGTGCGCGACCATCAGCTACAGCTGCTGGCCGATGCGTATCTGCCGGTGGACGAAACCGGGATCCCTTGTCAGGAGCTGAAAGCGGTTGAGGGCACCAGCTTTGACTTCCGGCAGCCGAAAACTATCGCGGACGATTTCCTTCAGGATGACGATCAGCGGAAGGTGAAGGGTTACGATCACGCCTTCCTGCTTCAGGCGAAGGGCGATGCCAGCCAGCCAGCGGCGCACCTCTGGTCAGCGGATAAGAAGCTACAGATGAGCGTCTATACCACCGCGCCAGCGCTACAGTTCTACTCCGGCAACTATCTAGAAGGTACGCCTGCCCGCGAGCAGGGTGAGTACAGCGCGTATCAGGGGCTGGCTCTGGAGAGCGAGTTCCTGCCGGATAGCCCGAACCACCCGGAGTACCCGCAGCCGGACGCTACCCTGCGCCCCGGCGCGGAGTACGTGAGCGTGACCGAGTATCAGTTTATTCCGCAGTAGTTGCGCAGTTTACCCTAATGGATAATGCCGGTTAGTTAGCGCTGACTGGCATTTTTATTTGTTGATCCCCCTGTAATAGATACTCTCCTTTCAAAACGCATTTTGTGTCGTAAACCGACGAGGTTGGCAGGGTAAAATAACAGCTATCGATACTCACAATAAGGGATTGGAGGTAGATGCACTCACACAGGTTAGTTACGCCGGGCTTAGCATCGTTTGGTGAACTATCATATCTGGATATAGAGTTTACGTTCTCTGCTACTGCCACTCGTAAGGCTCAGTACCGATTAGTCTTTTGCCCACCTTCATTAGACCCGGTTGCAGCTGAAACTATGCATGACATGCTCGGCGAAGATGTGTTTGCTTTATACGTATCTGTAGTGAGTTTTGCTGATATTGTGCAGCTTGAAAGGCAGCAGGTACAGATCGAGGATCCTTTTGAAGATGAGGAGCCTATCAACATCTTCGCTAAACCTAAAGGTTCCTTTAATCTTGATATTTCCGAGCTTCAGTATCTTTACGGTACGTTAGTTGACTTCATGCTCAGAGTTGCTGAAAATGAGGGTATACAAATTTTATACTTTGCAGCTGAACGCGAAGAGCTTATTCCCACATACGAAAGATATGTGAAGAGGTTAACTCAAGAACGGGGCCTGACTTACATTACTGACGGAGCAGCTTATGCGATACGAACACAAAACTACCCAAACCAAGGGTAAGAATGACTTCAAAGCGATCCATAATGGCAAAGTCGAGATGATGAAACGTTTCATGACAGCTAAGGCGGAAGCTGAGCGCAAAGGTGAAGTTATCTTCAAACCACTTTAACAGCTCGCTTCCAAAATAAACGAAAGGCTCCTACGGGAGCCTTTCGTTTTAAGACGTTACATATCTTTCTGTGCAACAGGACTTTTTTTTGCGCATCCTGCTGAAATAAGCACCGTTTACCGACAAAATCCTAACCCCGATTTCACAAGCACCTTACACTGCGCCACTATTTTCGCTATGGTAATGGTTATGCGTTGCCGCTGGCGTCGCCACGGCAATATAATGAGAATTGTTATCATTCAATCAGGTTTATTAAGGAGAGAGTATGGCTGTTACTAAGCTCGTTCTGGTTCGTCATGGCGAAAGCCAGTGGAACAACGAAAACCGCTTCACCGGCTGGTACGATGTTGATCTGTCCGAGAAAGGCGTAGGCGAAGCGAAATCAGCAGGTAAGCTGCTGAAAGATGAAGGCTTCAGCTTTGATTTTGCCTACACTTCCGTGCTGAAACGCGCCATCCACACCCTGTGGAACGTCCTTGATGAACTCGATCAGGCCTGGCTGCCGGTAGAGAAGTCCTGGAAACTGAACGAGCGTCACTACGGTGCGCTGCAGGGCCTGAACAAAGCGGAAACCGCTGAGAAATACGGTGACGAGCAGGTTAAGCAGTGGCGTCGCGGCTTCGCGGTGACCCCGCCAGCGCTGACTAAAGACGACGAGCGCTTCCCGGGCCACGATCCGCGTTACGCTTCTCTGACCGAGCAGGAGCTGCCGCTGACCGAGAGCCTGGCGCTGACCATCGATCGCGTTATCCCTTACTGGAATGAAACCATTCTGCCGCGCCTGAAAAGCGGCGAGCGCGTGATCATTGCCGCTCACGGTAACTCCCTGCGTGCGCTGGTGAAGTACCTCGACAACATGGGTGAGGATGAGATCCTTGAGCTGAACATTCCGACCGGCGTACCGCTGGTGTATGAGTTCGATGAAAACTTCAAGCCGATCAAACACTACTATCTGGGTAACGCTGACGAAATCGCTGCAAAAGCGGCGGCGGTAGCAAACCAGGGTAAAGCGAAGTAATGAACAGGTGCCCGGCGGCATAACGCTGCCGGGCATGATTATCAACCGCGTCGCGCTTTCACCGCGTTAGCCAGCTGGCGCAGAATAGCGTCGGTATCTTCCCAGCCGATGCAGGCATCCGTCACGCTCTTGCCATAGACCAGCGGCTCACCGCTCTCAAGGCTCTGGTTACCCTCCACCAGATGGCTCTCAATCATTACGCCAATCACTGCTTTCTCACCGCCGGCAATCTGCTGACAAACGTCTTCACCTACGGTCATCTGCTTTTTAAACTGCTTGCTGGAGTTGGCATGGCTGAAGTCGATCATCACCTGCGGTGCCAGTCCAGCTTTTTCCAGCCCCTGCTTCACGTCTGCAACGTGCTTTGCACTGTAGTTCGGCTCTTTGCCGCCGCGCAGAATGATATGGCAGTCGCCGTTGCCGCTGGTGTTCACAATCGCCGAGTGGCCCCACTTGGTGACGGAGAGGAAACAGTGCGGCGCACCGGCGGCGTTAATGGCATCGATAGCAACTTTGATAGTGCCATCGGTACCGTTTTTAAAGCCTACTGGACAGGAGAGTCCGGACGCCAGCTCGCGATGCACCTGAGACTCGGTAGTGCGTGCGCCAATAGCGCCCCAGCTCATCAGATCGGCAACGTACTGCGGAGTGATCATATCGAGGAACTCCCCCGCCGCTGGCAGGCCGCTGTCGTTAATCTCCAGCAGCAGCTTGCGGGCGATGCGCAGGCCATCGTTGATCTGGAAGCTGTTATCCATATGCGGATCGTTAATTAGCCCCTTCCAGCCTACGGTGGTACGCGGCTTTTCAAAATAGACACGCATCACGATCTCAAGCTCACCCTTCAGCTCCTCACGCAGGGTCAGCAGGCGGGCCGCATACTCTTTGGCCGCCGCCGGATCGTGAATCGAGCAGGGTCCGATCACCACCAGCAGGCGATCGTCACTGCCTTTAAGGATCTTATGGATCGCCTTACGGGCATGGGAAACCGTATTGGCTGCGGTCTCCGTTGCTGGAAATTTCTCCAGCAGCGCGACAGGGGGTAACAGTTCGTTAATCTCTTTAATGCGTAAATCGTCGTTCTGATAATTCATGTTCGTTCCAGCGTTGCCATAATTATGTCTGAGAGTGCAATCCTTCCAATCTAACGGCTCCGTCAGGAAGTGTAAACGGGCTTTTACACTCAATACGGAATATTCCTGAAAAGTGATAAAAAAGGCTGAGTCGCTAGCGAACGCTGGCAAGCTGACTAAACTTTTTACCTGTAAACACTTTGTTTTTATTTTTTATCCAGATTCCATTCTGCCTTTCTGGCTGGATTTGGCATCTTTCACTACTGAGCGAATATTCCGTTTCGCATCTGCACTGTTGGATATCGCTATCCAATGTAATGACGAGAACAGGAGCACGATTATGAAAATGAATAAACTGGCCACAATTTTACTGACGACTACTCTGACTCTGGCTAGCGGCGCAGCATTCGCAGCGGCTAACGGTGCAGCAAATGCGGCTGCAGACGCTGGCGCGGTAGCACCGGGCGCTAAAGAAAATCTGCCGCCGAATAATGTCAGCAATGACAATATTAATACCGGCAACACCAACGCAGCAACCGGCTCTACTGGCACTAACACCACGGGTACTACCGGTACATCCAGCGGTGGTATGCTGCACTCTAACGGTGGGGCGTCTACCAGCGCCGACGGGCAGCATATGGATAAAGATGACATCCATAAAAACAGCATGTGTAAAGACGGTCGTTGCCCGGACGTGAATAAAAAAGTGGAAACCGGTGACGGTATGAATAACGACGTTGATACCAAAACCGACGGTACTTCCCAGTAAGATCGCTGATAGATAACATGAGGAGAGCTAAGGCTCTCCTTATTTTTTTGTGCCGAAGAAATAAAAATCTGTAATGATGTAAGTCGCTGAGAATACATTAAATGGAATGACACTCATGGCGCATCACCATTCACACGCACCCTCTCCCGAACACCATGACGACAACGCCCGTCGATTGCTATTGGCCTTTAGCGTTACCGCCCTGTTTATGGTGGTCGAAGTAATAGGCGGCCTGCTCTCCGGCTCGCTGGCCCTGCTGGCCGATGCCGGTCACATGCTTACCGATGCCGCCGCCTTGCTCTTCGCCCTGCTGGCCGTGCGCTTTGCTCGTCGGCCCCCGAGCGGGCAGCGCACCTTTGGCTGGCTACGGCTTACCACCCTGGCGGCGTTTGTGAATGCCCTCGCGCTGGTAGTTATTACCTTTATGATTGTCTGGGAAGCCGTTGTGCGCTTCTATCATCCCCAGCCGGTGGCGGGCTTTGCCATGCTGGGCATCGCCGTCGCGGGCCTGGTGGCTAATATCGTTTCATTCTGGATCCTGCATCGCGGCAGCGAAGAGAAGAACCTGAACGTACAGGCGGCGGCGCTGCACGTGTTGGGCGATCTGCTCGGTTCCGTAGGGGCTATTGTTGCTGCGCTGGTGATCCTCTGGACCGGCTGGACACCGGTCGATCCGATACTCTCGGTGCTGGTCTCCTGTCTGGTGCTGCGCAGCGCCTGGAAGCTGCTTAAGGAGAGCGTAAACGAACTGCTGGAGGGTGCACCGGTATCGCTGGATATCGCTGCACTACGCCGCCATCTGCGCCGCGATGTCCCGGAAGTGCGCGACGTGCATCATGTGCACGTCTGGACGGTGGGAGAGAAATCGGTGATGACCCTGCACGTGCAGGTTATCCCGCCGCACGATCATGATGCGCTGCTGGAGCGTATCCAGCACTTTCTGGTTCACCACTATCAGATTTCACATGTAACCATTCAGATGGAGTACCGCCCGTGCAGCGGGCCAGAGTGCAATCTCAATACTTTGCCCTCCGGCCACGCTCACCATCATCACCATTAGCCTTCCAGCGCGCGTGAGCCTCGTTGCCGCGCGCTGTTGATCCACATCCGGCTGCCATTCAGCGCAATAAAGGTCAGGATCAGGTACTCCAGCGACATGGCGTAGACGCCCTGCAGGGCAAAGATCACCACGCTAATGACGTTAACGATCACCCACAGCAGCCAGTTCTCGACGTATTTGCGGGTCATCAGGACCATCGCCACGATCGACAGTACCATCAGGCAGGCGTCCCAGAACGGGAAGGCGTCGGGCTGCAGCTCTGGCATCGCCACGCTTAAGCCGAGCGCCTGCATAATGGAGACCGCAATACGGGTCAGGAAGGTGAACACCGGATCGATAAACAGGGTCATCAGGCCAATTGCCAGGGCGCAGATAACCAGCCAGGCTATCGCCTTACCGCGCGGCAGCCAGCGGATTTGCAGCGCGGCCTCGTTCTGCGTCGTTTGCCGTGACCAGGCATACCAGCCATAAATGTTAGCCGCGAAGAAGAAGAGCTGCAGCAGCAGGCTGGCGTAGAGCTGGATCTGGAAAAAGATCACCGCAAACAGCGTCACGTTGATTAAGCCGAAGGCGTAGTTGCTGATCTTCTCCAGGCTAGCGAGCCAGATGCATAGCAGCCCCGCAACGGTACCTACCGCTTCGATCCACGAGAGATCGTAACCGCCAGCCCCCAGCGGAATATGAACCAGAATGTTTTGCGTACTAAAAAAATCCATTTTTGCCCCGCGTATCAAAAAGTGAAATTGTCTTAACAATCATAGCCGTTATCGACCCGCACGTAATCAACGCAGCGTTGCGGCAAAATCCAGCATCCGGTTAAGCGGCAGCAGCGCCCCTTCACGAAGTTTCGCATCGACATGGATCTCATGCATTGCCCCACCCTTCTCCAGCCCCTCAGCGATAGCCTGAAGGCCGTTCATGGCCATCCACGGGCAGTGCGCGCAGCTGCGGCAGGTTGCTCCCTCTCCGGCGGTAGGCGCTTCCAGCAACTCTTTCTCCGGCACCGCCTGCTGCATCTTGTAAAAGATCCCGCGATCGGTGGCGACAATAAGCTGCGGGTGCGGCAGTGTTTTGGCCGCAGCGATCAGCTGGCTGGTAGAGCCAACGGCATCTGCCATCTCCACCACCGCCTGCGGTGATTCAGGGTGAACGAGAATGGCGGCGTCAGGATAGAGCGCTTTCATGCGGGCCAGCGCCTGGGTTTTGAACTCGTCGTGGACGATACATGCGCCTTGCCAGCAGAGGATGTCTGCCCCAGTCTGCTTCTGTACGTAGCTGCCGAGATGGCGATCCGGTGCCCAGATAATCTTCTCCCCAAGGCTATCCAAATGCTCAATCAGCTCGACGGCGATGCTGGAGGTCACTACCCAGTCCGCCCGGGCCTTAACGGCAGCAGAGGTGTTGGCGTAAACCACCACGGTGCGATCCGGGTGCGCATCGCAAAATGTGTTGAACGCATCGATAGGGCAGCCCAGATCGAGGGAGCACTCGGCATCGAGCGTCGGCATCAGAATGGTTTTTTCCGGACTGAGGATCTTAGCGGTCTCGCCCATAAAGCGTACCCCCGCCACCAGCAGCGTGGAAGCAGGATGCCTGGCACCGAAGCGCGCCATCTCCAGCGAATCGGAGATGCAGCCTCCGGTCTCCTCGGCAAGCTGCTGGATCTCCGGATCGGTGTAGTAGTGGGCGACCATGACCGCATCGCGCTCCTTCAGCAGCCTTCTGATTTTCTCGCGGTAAAAGGCTTTTTCATCAAGGCTCAGCGGGCGCGGCTTAGGCGGGAAGGGATAGATCGCGGTTTCAGGATCGAACATTACGCTCATCATGCTTTCTCGTTTTGCTGACTTAACAATAATGCCCGTACCTGCTATGTCTAATCAAGGATGAGGCATTTGTGTTTTATATACTAAACAAGATAGCGGATCGCAGGGGAAAAGTCACAATAAATAGACGTGAGATCGCTATGTCGGGCGGCGCTTCGCTTGCCCGACCTACACAACTATGCAGACGATGAGAAACCGTAGGCCGGGTAAGCGCAGCGCCACCCGGCGTCGTATCGCAGAAAGCAAAAAAGCGCCTTTAGGGCGCTTTTTTACATTGGTGGGTCGTGCAGGATGACTCGCTTCGCTCGCCCTACGGGCCGTTGCTGACGCAACGTTATCCTTCACATTCAACATCTATTTTTTATGTTGAAATTGGTGGGTCGTGCAGGATTCGAACCTGCGACCAATTGATTAAAAGTCAAC
>DAMBQR010000001.1:145803-147491 GCA_032055545.1 Pseudescherichia sp.
TGCGACCAATTGATTAAAAGTCAACTGCTCTACCAACTGAGCTAACGACCCACTATTTTACTGCTTTTTGCGCTGCTTCCAGGCTGTTTGATATCCCGTGGCAACGGCGGCATATATTACTGATTTATGAAGATGGCGCAACTAAAATTTCGAGCGAGATCACTTAACTGCTTATGATTCACTCGACAAGACCAGAAATAGAGCGATATCTGGTCATGCCGCATGCATTACATAGCACTGAGTTTTTTCTGCGCCTGTTTTGCGCCATCGGTGCCGGGATATTTGCTGACAACCTGCTGATAAACCGCTTTGGCTTTGGCAGTATCCCCTTTCTCCTGCATGATCACTCCGACCTTAAACATCGCGTCCGGGGCCTTAGGTGATTTCGGATAGTTTTTGACGACCGAGGCAAAATAGAATGCCGCATCGTCTTTTTTACCCTTGTTGTAGTTCAACTGCCCCAGCCAGTAATTCGCATTAGGAATGTAGGTGGAGTCCGGGTAATTTTTAACAAAGCTGCTAAACGCGGCGATAGCGTCATCCTGGCGGGATTTATCCTGTACCAGTGCGATAGCGGCGTTATAGTCGGTATTGGCATCACCGCTCTGTACCGGCGCGCTGGGGGCCGCTGCCGCCCCTGCTGCTGGCGCTGGTGTAGCGGTAGCCGCCCCACCCTGATCGCCTGCCGCGGGCTGCGCTGCTGCCGCACCGCCGCTGCCCAGGCTATCAATCTGCAGCAGGATCTGCTTCTGGCGTTCCACAACCTGATTCAGCTGATACTGGCTCTCCTGGATCTGGCCGCGCAGAGAGTCGATATCGGATTGGTTGTCAGAGAGCTGCTGCTGAAGCTGGGTTAAAAGCTGGCTGTGAGCGTTGGAGATGCGCTCAAGTTGGGTGACCCGGTCTTCAACCGAGCCTGAGCCGACACTACTGATTGGCGCTTGCGCAAAAGCGGCCCAGGGGGCCGCTATTCCAACCAGTAACGACAGACTCAACAGATGATGTCTGAAGTTACTGCTCATGCAATTCTCTTAGTAAACCAGTACGGCGCGACGGTTTTTAGCGTAAGCTGATTCGTCGTGACCCAGTACTGCAGGTTTCTCTTTACCGTAAGAAACGATGGAGATCTGGTCAGCAGATACGCCTTTACCCTGCAGGTACATTTTAACGGCGTTAGCACGACGTTCACCCAGGGAGATGTTGTACTCAGGCGTACCACGTTCGTCAGCGTGACCTTCTACGGTGACTTTGTAGGACGGGTTGCTACGCAGGAAGTTAGCGTGCGCATCCAGCATTGCAGCGAAGTCAGAACGGATATCGTATTTGTCCAGATCGAAGTAAACGATGTTGTTCTGCTGCAGCTGCTGCATCTGCAGGCGTGCCTGCTCTTCGGAAGAGGCGTTGCCGCTGCCGTTTGCGTCCATACCAGTGCCGGCACCCAGCATGCCTTCGCCGCTCTGGTCGTTGCTTGCGTTCTTGTTAGAAGAACACGCTGCGATTGCCATAACAGGCAGAGCCAGCATCAGCCCTTTCAGCACTTTGTTCAGTTGCATTTCTTTGATTCCTTTAGTAATCACTTAATTATTATTACAGATACGGAGACCAGGCAGGGAATTTGACCTGTCCATCAGTCGCCGGAAGACGCGCTTTGAAACGCCCATCTGTAGAAACCAGATTCAGCACGGATC
>DAMBQR010000002.1:0-29225 GCA_032055545.1 Pseudescherichia sp.
CGCTTACCCGACCAACAAAACCCCACCCGCAGCACCCGTAGGCCTGATAAGCGGAGCGCCATCAGGCGTCAGCGTTTATGTCGGGTGGCGCGGCGCTTACCCGACCAACAAAACCCCACCCGCAGCACCCGTAGGCCTGATAAGCGGAGCGCCATCAGGCGTCAGCGTTTATGTCGGGTGGCGCGGCGCCTGGCCGATCCACGAAACTCCATCCACAGGAATCCAGGCGAAAAAAAACCCGCTTTTCAGCGGGTTTTAGAGTTCTGTCTTATCGCTAACTTAGATAGGCATTACGTTAGCAGCAGAAGGGCCTTTGGCACCGTTAGTGATTTCAAACTCTACGCGCTGACCTTCAGCCAGAGTTTTGAAACCATTGCTCTGGATTGCAGAGAAGTGTACGAACACGTCTTTGCTGCCATCTTCCGGAGTAATGAAACCGAATCCTTTGGACTCATTAAACCACTTAACGTTACCTTTAATCTTAGACATCAAAATTACCTTTACATGAAAAACGACACAAATGCTGTGTCGGGTATCAGTACAACAATTGTCATGACTTTTGTCCAGTCGATATTCATTAAAAAGTGATAAATGTCGCTATCTTTTTTTATCCAGCTGCAATATTTGCTGTTTTTTCAGCGAGGAAGTGCGATGGATTAAGAAATAGAGCGCCGGGATGACAAACATCGACAGCAGGGGCGCAGTGAGCATTCCGCCTATCATTGGGGCGGCAATTCGCCGCATCACTTCTGCTCCGGTGCCATCGCCCCACATGATCGGCAGTAGCCCCGCCATGATGGTAGCAACGGTCATCACCTTTGGCCGTACGCGCAGCACTGCCCCCTCGTGAATCGCCTGAATTAACAGGTGATTTTCGACGCTCCTTGCATAGACGCCACGCCGGACCAGCGCCTGGTTAAGATAGAGCACCATGATGACGCCAAACTCGGCGGCCACCCCGGCGAGAGCAATAAACCCAACAGCCCCTGCCACCGACAGGTTATATCCCAATAGCCACAGCAGCCAGACGCCGCCAATCAGCGCAAACGGCAGCGTGCCCATAATCAGCAGCGCATCGGTCACCCGCTTAAAGGTCAGATAGAGCAGCACGAAAATAATCGCCAGCGTCACCGGCAGGACCATTTTTAACGTCGCCGTTGCCCGCTCAAGGTACTCAAACTGCCCGGACCAGGAGAGCGTTACCCCCTGCGGCAGCGAGACCTGCTCCGCTACCCGCCGCTGCATATCGGCCACCGCGGATTTCAGATCGCGCCCGCGCAGATCGACGTAAATCCAGTTCGACAGGCGCGCGTTTTCACTTTTCAGCATCGGGGGACCCTCGCTGACCACGATCTCCGCCAGCTCGCCCAACGCCACCTGGCTACCGTTTTCGGTTACTACCGGCAGCATACGCAGCTTGCTAACGCTGTCGCGCAGATCGCGCGGATAGCGAATATTGATCGGGTAGCGCTCGCGACCGGCCAGCACTTCGCCGACGTTCTCCCCGCCTACCAGCGTCGAGACCAGCGACTGTAGTTCCTTCACCGAGACGCCATAGCGCGCCGCCTGCTGACGATTGATTTTGATATCGATATAGCGCCCGCCCGCCAGCCGCTCCGCCAGCGCAGAGGTCACGCCGGGCACGCTTTTCACCACCTGCTCTATCTGCTGCGCCGCCCTCTCGATATCGGCAATTGAATTACCGTTCACCTTAATCCCCACCGGGCTTTTAATCCCAGTCGCCAGCATATCCAGCCGGTTGCGGATCGGCGGCACCCAGACGTTAGCAATCCCCGGCACGCTGGCGGTCCTGTCCAGCTCCTCTACCAGCTTCGCTGGGGTCATGCCCGCCCGCCACCGATCGCGCGGCTTAAAGCGGATAGTGGTTTCGATCATGGTGAGCGGCGCGGGATCGGTGGCCGTCTCCGCCCTCCCCGCTTTGCCCATCACGCTCGCTACCTCCGGCACGCTTTTGATCAGCCGATCGGTCTGCTGAAGCAGCCTCGCCGCCTCGCGGGCCGAGATGCCCGGCAGCGTAGAGGGCATATAGAGCAGATCGCCCTCGTCCATCGGCGGCATAAATTCGCTGCCGAGGCGGCTGAGCGGCCAGAGCGTCGCCAGCAGCAGCAGAAAGGCCAGCGCCAGGGTCATTTTTGGCCACGCCAGCACCCTGTCCAGCAGCGGCGCGTAGGCGCGGGTTAGCCAGCGGTTGAGCGGATTGGCCTGCTCGTCGGGAATACGCCCGCGAATAAACAGCCCCATCAGCACCGGCACCAGGGTGATCCCCAGCCCCGCCGCAACCGCCATCGACCAGGTTTTGGTGAAGGCGAGCGGAGAGAACATCCGCCCCTCCTGCGCCTCAAGCGAGAAGACCGGAATAAACGACAGGGTGATGATCAGCAGGCTACAGAAGAGCGCCGGACCCACCTCCACCGCCGCCTGCTCGGCGATCCGCCAGTACTCTGTCCCTGCGGGCTGACGCCCTGGATGCTCGTGCCGCCACTGCTCGAGCACCTTGTGCATGTTCTCGATCATCACGATGGCGGCGTCAACCATCGCGCCGATGGCGATGGCGATGCCGCCCAGCGACATGATGTTGGCGTTGATCCCTTGGTAGTGCATGATGATAAACGCCCCGAGAATGCCCAGCGGCAGCGAGACAATGGCTACCAGCGCCGATCGAAAATGGAACAGGAACAGGGTGCAGATCAGCGCGACAACAATAAACTCCTCCACCAGCTTATGGCTAAGGGTCTCTACCGCATGCTCAATCAGCGCCGAGCGGTCATAGACTGGCACAATCTCCACCCCCGCTGGCAGGTTACGCTGGAGATCGCGCAGCTTCTCCTTCACCGCGTGCAGGGTCTCCAGCGCGTTTTTGCCGTAGCGCATCACGATAATGCCCCCCGCCACCTCGCCTTCGCCGTTATACTCCGCGACGCCGCGACGGATCTCCGGCCCGTTGCGGAGGGTGGCGACGTCCCCCAGCAGCACCGGCACGCCGCCGCGGCTGTCGATAACGATCTGGCGAAACTCAGCCAGGCTATGAAGATAGCCGGTGGTACGTACCATATACTCGGCTTCGCCCATCTCCAGCAGCGCGCCGCCGCTCTCCTGGTTCGCCGCCTGGACCGCATCAATCATCTGCTGGTGGGTGATATTCAGGGCACGCATTCGCGCCGGATCGGGAATGATTTGATACTGGCGCACCATGCCGCCGACGCTGGCCACCTCCGCCACGTTGGGCACGGTTTTCAGCTCAAACTTCAGCGTCCAGTCTTGTAAAGCCCGCAGATCGGCAAGGCTGTGTTTACCGCTGCGATCGACCAGAGCATATTCGTAGATCCAGCCGACGCCGGTAGCATCCGGACCCAGCCCAACGTCAACCCCGGCAGGCAGCTGCCCCTGGATCTGGCTCAAATACTCCAGCACCCGCGAGCGCGCCCAGTAGAGATCGGTCCCGTCCTCAAACAGGATGTAGACATAGGCATCGCCGAACATCGAGAAGCCGCGCACCGTTTTCGCTCCCGGCACCGAGAGCATGGTCGTAGTGAGCGGATAGGTCACCTGATCCTCAATAATCTGCGGCGCTTTGCCCGGATAGCTGGCGCGTACGATGACCTGCACGTCAGAGAGATCGGGCAGCGCATCCAGCGGCGCGCGCTGAATCGACCAGAGTCCCCAGACCGCGATAAGTGCGGCGGCAAGCAGGATCAGCAGACGGTTGCGCAGCGACGCGCGAATGACGGCGGCGATCATGGCATCACCTCCCCGCCGTGCATGGCGTGGTTATGGTCATGCTGATGCTCCATCGCCGGGGCGGCAACCGGCGGTGCTTCCACCGTGGACGGCGGCAGGGCGCTGCGCAGGCTGGCTTCGGAATCAATCAGGAACTGGCCGGAGGTCACTACGCTGTCGCCTGCCTTTACCCCGCTGAGGATCGGCGTCCAGCCCCCGGAGGCGATCCCGGTTGTGACGTTGACCGCCCTGAAGTGGCCCTCTCCGGTTGCCAGCAGTAGACGGGTCTGGGTACCGGTATCAATCACCGCCTCCTCCGGGACCGCCAGCACCGGCGGACGGGCGGCGCTCTCCGGCAGGGTTACCGTCAGGAACATGCCGGGCTTCAGCCTCTGCTGCGGGTTATCCAGTACGATGCGCGCCTTCAGGGTGCGGGTGGTGGTCTCCAACTGTGGCAGCAGCTCGCTCACCCGGCCATGAAACGCCTCGCCGGGGAAACTTTCGGCGGTGGCGATAACCTCGCTGCCTACGTTCAGAGTCTGCATCTCTCCTGGCGCGTAGTCCACCACCAGCCAGACCGGATCGAGGCTTGCCAGCTCAAACAGCGGCTGCGTCGCCTCTACCCGCGCCCCCTCGCGTACATCAAGCTTCACCACGTAGCCACCGCGTCCCGCGCGCAGGGTCAGGCGCGTCTGCGGCTTGCCGCTGCGCTCCAGCTCGCGCACGATAGCATCGGGCATAAACTGCAGGGCCAGGCGCGCTCGGGCGGCCTGGGTCAGGGCGGCATCCCCCAGCTGGCGCACGGCCAGATACTCCTGCTGCGCTGCGGTCCACTCTGGGATCCAGAGACGGGCCAGCGGCTCGCCCGCTTTCACCCACTGCTGAGGCGCGCGTACGTAGAGGGACTCAACCACCCCCGAGGCAGGCGCGGGGACAATCTGAATGCTGCGCTCGTCGGTGGTGACTGTGGCATACGCAGAGAACGCCGGAGCAAGGGAGCGCATCTGTGCCTGGGCGGTGGTCATGCCGAGGTTTTGCTGCTGTCGGGCGCTGACTGCAACGCCGGTCTCCTCCGGTGCGTCATCGGCGTAGCGCGGCATCAGATCCATATCCATAAACGGAGACTTACCCGGCTTATCGAAACGCTGCTCAGGCATCATGGGATCGTACCAGTAGAGCACCTTGCGGGTGGGCTGCTCCGCCGCCACTACCGGAGCCTGCTCGTGATAACCGGCAAGATAGCCCGCCCCGGCGGCCAGCGTGGCGACAAGGGCTAACAAAATCACTAATTTTTTCATTGCGCCTGCTCCTCGGGGATCAGCCAGTGGATCGCGGCCCACGTCCGGGCCATCTCTTTTTCCGCCTGGGTGGCGGCCAGCTCGCTATCCAGCACGCTACGCCGGGCCTCCAGCAGCGCCGTGAGATCGGACCGTCCGGCGCGATACTGCGCTGCCAGCAGCGTCAGACGCTGCCTGAGCAGGGGCAGCACCTCTTGTAGCTGACGCGACCAGCGGAGCTGTGCCGCACGATAGTCGGCCACCAGAGTGCGCACCTGGGCGACATGCTGGCGTTCGGTCAGCGCAAGACGATCGTTGGCCTGCATCGTACGAGAGAGATCGGCTGCGTGATCTTTATCCTGCCGTTGCGACTGAAACAGCGGCAGATCGACGGTAAACATCACCCCGGCGAGGTCGTCATTGCCTTCGGAGCGGCGTCCGTAGTAGACCTCCACCTCGACGTCCGGAATGGCCGCAATAGCGGATTCAGCGGAGCGGGCCTTCGCGGTATTGGCCTCCCGCGTGGCGGCCAATACTTCCGGATGCAGGGTGACGCCCTCCTCCAGCGCACTCTCCTCTGCCGGAAGACGCTGGTAGAGGGGCATCTTCCCAACAGCGGCAGTGATCGTCTCCCCGGTAAGTTCGTACAGGCGGGTTTGCGCGATCTGCACGTCGCGTTCGGCAAGAGTGACGTTGTCCCGCATCGCGCTTTCGGTGATGCGCAGCGCCAGCACGCTCTCCGGTGGGGCGCTGCCCGCGCCAACGCTGGCTTTTTGCACGCTCTGCTGGCGTGCGGTTTCGGCCAGCAAGCGCCGGGCCGCCTCCAGGCTGCGGGATGAAATCGCCAGATCCAGCCACGCCTGAGCGGTATCCCGCTGCAGAGCGGCGCGGATCGCCTGGCCCTTTGCGTTGACGCTTTGCGACTCGGTCAGCAGGGTTTGCGCTTTCCGCTCGCGCTTATCCGCGCTGACGTACTGCTGCATGACGCCGACGCGCTGCATGGTCATCCCCTCTCGGGTAAAGCGGCGATCGTTGCTGCCCTGCACCGGCAGGTTTTCAAGACCAAACTTCAGCTTTGGATCGGGCAGCTGGCGGGCCGATTCCGCCATGGCGTTAAGGGCCTGCGCCTCGTTACGGCTGGCGGAAAGCTCGGCGGAGTAGCGCTGGGCGGCAGCAAGGGTTTGCGTGAGGGTATAGGGCGCCGCCTGCGCGACGGAGACGAACAGCATAAACAGCACGCCAGAGAGCGTACTGGATGTAAAAGAGAACATAGTAGAACCTCTGTTAATCGTAAATTGGGTAAATTCAACGAATTAACAGGTATCTACTCGCGGAACCGGCAAAAACGGATCGTTGCCGGCGGCCCTGCTGCGGGTGGGGTGAGCGACCATGCGGTAGAAGGCGTCTCAACGCAGGGGGGTAAATTAATGGCAAGAGCGATATCCACCGGCAAGGCCGCCAGCGATCCGTGTCCGGGATCCTTCTGCATTGCATCCGGCACGCAGTGCTTATCGCACAGAGGAGCCTGAAACGCGTGGGTCGTTGCGATCTCCGGCATCTGCATATGGTTCACATGCTGGAGCATGGCGCTTTCACCCTGCATATCCAGCGTGCAGTCGTGGGAAGCGATCGCCACCTGGCTCTGGAACAGCAGCCAGCCGAACGCCATCAACAGCATCAGAAGATGCCGTTTTAGAAAGCGTAGCCGCCGAAGCCAGGGTGCGTGCATAAAGACCACATAAAGAGGGTGAGATTGCCGAGTATACGCAGCGATTAATTAATACTTAAAGACTTTTTTAAGCAATTTCACTAAGCCATATGCAGAAGTTCTACCTGGGTAACCAATTCGCCAGATAATCGCCTCTACTTAGCAATTTATTGATTTTAGTCAGCTACCGGTTCGCTGCTGTTGGGCACATTGCATGCCTTAATGATGAGAGGGAACCATGTTGACCTTTATTGAACTCCTGATGGGCGTGGTGGTGATCGTTGGCGTTGCGCGCTACATCATCAAAGGCTACTCCGCGACCGGCGTACTCTTTGTCGGCGGCCTGGTGCTGCTGATTGCCAGCGCGCTGATGGGCCATACAATCCTGCCGTCAAGCGCCACCAGCACCGGCTACAGCGCCACCGATATTGTTGAATATATCAAGATCCTGCTGATGAGCCGCGGCGGCGACCTCGGCATGATGATCATGATGCTGTGCGGGTTTGCCGCCTATATGACCCATATCGGGGCCAACGATATGGTGGTCAAGCTGGCCTCTAAGCCGCTGCGCTATATCAATTCGCCCTACGTACTGATGATCGCCGCCTACTTCGTCGCCTGCCTGATGTCGCTGGCGGTCTCCTCGGCCACCGGGCTGGGCGTGCTGCTAATGGCAACCCTCTTCCCGGTAATGGTCAACGTTGGCATCAGCCGTGGCGCGGCGGCGGCCATCTGCGCTTCACCGGCGGCGATTATCCTCTCCCCCACCTCCGGGGACGTGGTGCTGGCGGCCAAGGCGGCAGAGATGCCGCTGATCGACTTCGCCTTTAAAACCACCCTGCCTATCTCCATCGCCGCGATTATCGCGATGGCGATTGCTCACTTCTTCTGGCAGCGCTGGCTGGACAGAAAAGAGAGTATCTCTACGGAGATGCTGGACGTGAGCGATATCACCACCAGCGCACCGTCGTTTTATGCCATCCTGCCCTTTACGCCCATCGTCGGCGTGCTGATCTTTGACGGCAAGTGGGGTCCGGAGCTGCATATCATCACCATCCTGGTGATCTGCATGCTGCTGGCGGCGGTGCTGGAGTTTATGCGCGGCTTCAATACCCAGCGGGTCTTCTCCGGGCTGGAGGTGGCGTATCGCGGTATGGCGGACGCTTTTGCCGGGGTAGTGATCCTGCTGGTCGCCGCCGGGGTCTTTGCCCAGGGGCTGAGCACCATCGGCTTTATTGAAAGCTTGATCTCCATCGCCACCTCCTTCGGTTCGGCAAGCATCATCCTGATGCTGGTGCTGGTGACGCTGACCATGCTGGCGGCGATGACCACCGGCTCGGGCAACGCGCCGTTCTATGCTTTTGTGGAGATGATCCCACGGCTTGCCAGCGAGGCAGGCATCAATCCAGCCTACCTGTCGATTCCTATGCTACAGGCTTCAAACCTCGGGCGAACCATCTCCCCGGTCTCCGGCGTGGTTGTCGCTGTTGCCGGGATGGCGAAGATATCTCCCTTTGAAGTGGTTAAGCGCACCTCGGTGCCGGTTCTGGTGGGGTTAATCGTAGTGATTGTCGCCACAGAGATACTGGTTCCCGGCACGGCCCTGTCCTAAGTACCACACGAAAAAGCGCCTGTCTGGCGCTTTTTTTATGCTTTAATAACTTTCTGGAACTATCTAAATATATTCATCAGGAATTGAAATGTTCAGAAAGGAGTTCGTCACCCTGATCGCCGCCGCGGCGTCCATGCTCTGGGCCGCCGCCGCATCTGCTGCCCCGCTGAGCGCGACCCAGTACGGTGATTTCGATCGCTATGTGCTGGCGCTCTCGTGGCAGACCGGGTTCTGCCAGAGCCAGCACGATCGCCGCCAGCGCGAGCCGGACGAGTGTCGCCTGCAAAAAGAGAGCGATAACAAAGACGACTTTCTGACCGTGCACGGCCTGTGGCCCGGCCTGCCTAAGTCTATCGCCGCACGCGGCGTAGACGATCGCCGCTGGATGCGCTACGGCTGCGCCACCCGACCCATTCCCAATATGCCCGAGGCGCGCGTTGGCCAGAAGTGCGCCAGCGCAGAAACCGGGCTGTCGCTGGAGAGTGCGGCAAAGCTTAACAGCGTGATGCCGGGAGCCGGGGCCAACTCCTGCCTCGAGCGCTACGAGTATGCTAAGCACGGGGTCTGCTTTGGCTTCGATCCGGATGCCTACTTTGGCGTGATGGTGCGTATGGCCAGCGAGATCAAGCAGAGCGCTCTCGGTAAGTTCATTGCGGCCAACTATGGAGAGCGCGTCAGCCGCAGCGATTTTGACGCCGCCTTCGCCCGGACATATGGCGTTGCCAACGTGAAGGCCGTAAAGCTGACCTGTAACGGTAACCCGGCCTATCTGACGGAAGTGCAGATCACCCTGAAGGCGAGCGCAATCAATCAGCCGCTCTCCGCTACCTCGTTTATTGCCCAGCCGCACCCTGGCAACTGTGGCAAAGAGTTTGTTCTGGATGAAGTAGGGTATTAACGAGAAACAGCCTACCCTCTGGATGTTAGCAGAGAGTAGGCTGAGTAGAGGAGGCGTTACGCTGGCGGAAGGTTGATATTGCCGTTGCTCAGGGCCGTTACGCTGGCTCTCGCCGCTTCCGGGCTTTGCGCGCCGGGCACCAGAATGATTTTACGGCAGTCGTCCTGGCGTTTATCAAACATCTCATAGCCGCGGGCCGCATCTTCCAGAGGCAGATAGTGGGTTACAATCTCCTCCGGCTTCAGCAGACCCTGCTCAATAAGCGGCAGCAGCTCCGGCAGCCAGGCGTGAACGTGGGTCTGGCCCATGCGGAACGCGATGCCTTTATCGAAGGCGTCGCCAAACAGGAAGCCGTGGATAAAGCCGGCATAGACCCCCGGTACGCTGACGATCCCGCCCCGGCGCACCGCGGCAATGGACTGACGTAGCACCTTACCGCTGCTGCCCTCCAGCTTGAGGTTAGTCAGCACCGTTTCGGTCGTGCTGCCTTTCGCCTCGAAGCCAACGGCATCGATCACTGCATCCACGCCGCGATTGCCCGGTGTGTTCTCGATGATGATCTCGGCCGGATCGTCATGCTTATCGAAGTTGATCGGAATGACGCCATAGCGCTCTTCGGCAAAGCGCAGACGGTAGTCGTTATGGTCAACCATAAAGATCTGTTCCGCGCCCAGCAGTCGGGCGCAGGCGGCGGTGAGCAAGCCAACCGGCCCGGCCCCGTAGATCGCAATCCGCGAACCTTTTTTGACATCGGCATTTTTTACCGCCTGCCATGCCGTCGGCAGGATATCGGAGAGGAACAGGGCCTTATCATCGGAAAGAAGCTGCGGCACCTTGAAGGGGTTCACGTCGCCCTTAGGCACGCGGACATACTCTGCCTGGCCACCCGGCACGCCACCGTAGAGGTGGCTATAGCCAAACAGCGCGGCCGGCGGTGGGATCTGCTTTTTGTTCAGGGCCGCGCCATGTCCACCGTTAGTGGTTTCACAGGCAGCATACTGGTGCTGCTGGCAGAAGTAACAGCTGCCGCAGGCAATCACGAAGGGGATGACCACCCGCTCACCTTTCTGGATATTTTTTACGTCTCGCCCGACCTCGACCACTTCACCCATAAATTCGTGGCCGAAGATATCTCCGTGTTCGGTTTTAGGGATTTTACCGTGGTACAGATGCAGGTCGGAGCCGCAGATGGCGGTCGCGGTAATGCGCAGAATAATGTCATCCTGCTGTTCAATAATCGGATCCGGCACGCTCTCGACGCGAACGTTATGGGGACCATGATACGTCAATGCTTTCATTCAGACCTCCGCTACCCCGTCAGATCGGGAGAGTGAAAATTGGGCTTGCACGGATCAAGGTTAGTCAGTCCAGACGCTAATCTGGGCAGTCAGGCGAATCGACGACCGTTTTGGGAGTAATCTTAGCGGAAAAAAGACGTGATAAAAAAAGAGGCTACCCGAAGGTAGCCTCGCTGCTCACAGTGCAGGTGTCTTACTTGCTTATTATACTGTCGTGCGGATCAGGTGGTCGAATGCGCTCAGAGAGGCTTTTGCACCTTCGCCGGTAGCGATGATGATCTGTTTGTACGGTACGGTGGTGCAGTCGCCCGCCGCGAACACGCCTTTCACGCTGGTTTCGCACTTCGCATCGATGATGATCTCACCCATACGGTTACGCTCAACCGCGCCTTCCAGCCAGGTAGTGTTCGGCAGCAGACCGATCTGCACGAAGATACCTGCCAGCTCAAGGTGGTGAACATCGCCGCTCACGCGGGCACGGTACTCAAGGCCGGTCAGTTTGGTACCGTCGCCTTTCACTTCGGTAGTCTGAGCGTTAAGAATGATATCGACGTTTTTCAGGCTGCGGACTTTATCCTGCAGCACCTTGTCGGCTTTCATCTCTGGCGCAAACTCGAGCAGGGTAACGTGTTCAACAATACCTGCCAGGTCGATAGCCGCTTCAACGCCGGAGTTACCGCCACCGATGACCGCGACGCGTTTACCTTTGAACAGCGGGCCGTCGCAGTGCGGGCAGTAGGTTACGCCGCGGGTACGGTACTGCTCTTCACCTGGAACGCCCATATTGCGCCATTTAGCACCGGTGGCAATAATCACGCTGCGTGCCTTCAGCACCGCGCCAGAGGCGGTTTCAATCTGATGCAGGCCGCCCTCTTCTGCTGCCGGGGTCAGTCGGGTTGCGCTCTGGGTGTCGATAACATCAACATCGTAATCATCAACGTGGGCCTTCAGCGCGCCGGCCAGCTTCTGGCCTTCGGTTTTCGGCACGGAGATGTAGTTTTCGATATCCACGGTGTCGAGCACCTGGCCACCGAAACGCTCGCCCATCAGGCCGGTACGAATACCTTTACGCGCCGAGTAGACCGCCGCCGCCGCACCCGCTGGGCCGGAACCGACGATTAGCACGTCATAGGCGTCACGTTTATTCAACTCTTCCGCCGCGCGTTTTTCAGCACCGGTATCCACTTTAGAGACGATCTCGGTCAGGGTCATACGACCTGAACCAAACTCAACGCCGTTCAGGAACACCGCCGGCACGCCCATGACGTTGCGATCGGTGATTTCATTCTGGAACACGCCGCCGTCAATCGCCGTGTGCTTGATGCGTGGGTTGAGCACGGACATCAGGTTCAACGCCTGGACCACGTCCGGGCAGTTGTGGCAGGAGAGCGAGTAGTAGGTTTCGAACTCAAAATCCCCTTCCAGCGCGGCGATCTGCTCAAGCATCTCTTTCGCTTCTTTTGAAGGGTGACCACCGGTCCACAGCAGGGCGAGAACCAGGGAGGTAAATTCGTGACCCAGCGGAGAGCCGGCAAAGCGCGGGCCCTGACTGGAGCCTGGGTTAGCGATCAGGAATGACGGTTTACGCACCGGCAGCTGATTGTCCTCTTTAAAGGAGACTTTATCAGACAGCTCGGCGATCTCCGCCAGCAGTTCGCGGATCTCTGCCGATTTAGCGCTGTCGTCGAGGGTGGCAATCAGCTCAACAGGTTTAGTCAGACGCTCAAGATAAGCCTTAAGCTGGGTTTTCATTGTAGTATCAAGCATTAGGGTCACCTCTGAGTTAAAAACATCATCATGCAAGCTGCCTCAATGGGGCTGCCTGAATGCAACTTGAATCATGTTGTTAGAGAAAAACGGGTGCATAGCGCACCCGTGATAGGTAGGCCCGTGCAAGCGCAGCGCCGCCGGGCTTTTCAGACTTAAATCTTACCGACGAGGTCCAGGGATGGAGCCAGGGTCGCTTCACCCTCTTTCCATTTAGCCGGGCACACTTCGCCTGGGTGAGCAGCAACGTACTGAGCCGCTTTGATTTTACGCAGCAGGTCAGAAGCGTCACGGCCAATGCCTTCTGCAGTCACTTCGATCGCCTGGA
The DNA here is from genome assembly GCA_032055545.1 of Pseudescherichia sp. GTDB lineage: Bacteria > Pseudomonadota > Gammaproteobacteria > Enterobacterales > Enterobacteriaceae > Pseudescherichia. Next base: position 12,627 of record DAMBQR010000002.1, read on the forward strand.
TGATACCCTGCGGGTCAACGATGAAGGTGCCACGGTCAGCCAGGCCTTCGTCTTCACGCATGTTTTCGAAGTTACGGGTCAGCGCGCCAGTCGGGTCGCCGATCATCGCATATTTGATTTTTGCGATGGTGTCAGAGCTGCTATGCCACGCTTTGTGGGTGAAGTGGGTGTCGGTGGAGACGGAGTAGACGTCCACGCCCAGTTTCTGCAACTCATCGTAGTGATCGGCTACGTCGCCCAGCTCGGTCGGGCAAACGAAGGTGAAGTCAGCCGGATAGAAGAAGAAGACGCTCCAGCGGCCTTCGGTATCTTTCTCGGTCACTTCGATGAATTCACCGTTTTTGAACGCCTGGTTTTTAAAAGGTTTGATCTTGGTATTGATTAAGGACATCTATACTTCCTCCGTGGTTTCGATGAGTTGTAAGGTACCGAATTTTGATGGCAGCGGCTAATGCGTTTGCTTTATCAAATCAATCAGCGATATCTAACAACGTAAAAGCCGTAACGGCGTCGGGGATTACATCACTCCCCCGGACAAAGGGCAATGCAACCCTGTAAGGTCTGATCTATGGCTGTGATAGGTTACACCGCTAAGTGTACACTTTTAGACACATCGTTTAATACCGGGCATTTGATGGTATATTTCCCTTAGTCCAAAGATATTATTAATAAGCAGCAGTCCGGCGAGATAACCATGGCTAACCTCTACGATTTAAAAAAATTCGATCTTAATCTGCTGCTTATATTTGAGTGTATTTATCAGCATCAGAGCATCAGTAAAGCGGCTAAAGCGCTCTTTATTACCCCCTCTGCCGTAAGCCAGTCCTTGCAGCGGCTGCGCGCTCATCTCAACGATCCGCTGTTTGTCCGCAGCGGAAAAGGCGTAGCGCCCACGACGGTAGCCATCAATCTGCATATCCATCTGGAGGAGAATCTTAATCAGCTTGAGCAGACCATCAATATGATGAACAGCAACGAGCTGAGTAAAAAGTTCGTTATCTATACGCCACAGCTGCTGATGAGCGAAGGAAGCATGGCGCTGGTTAACACGCTGCGCGGGCAGGCCCGCTATGCTATTGAGCACCATGATATCTTCATTACGCCGCAGTCGGCAGAGGAGCTGTTAACCTACCGCAAGGCCGATCTCATTCTCTCTCTCTTTGCCATTACGAACCCGGCTATCGTCTGCGAAAAGCTCTCCAGCGAACCGCTGGCGCTGGTATGCCGCGCAGATCATCCGCGCCTTACGGGCAAGGTAAACGTGACTGATGTGCTGGCGGAGGGATTTGCCTTTTACAGCACGCCAGAAAAAGGGGCACTGGCATTACAACGGGAAATTGCGGCGTTATTGCCGCAGCGCAATATTCTTTTCAGCAGCGACTCATACATCTCTATTATTAATATTATTAACCAGTCTGAACTTATCGGGATAATGCCGCTGTCTACCTTTAACCACTATAAAAAGATAATGAGTTTAAAAATAGTGGATGTCGATATCACCCTGCCCGCCTTAGATATATTTATGCTTTATAACCGGGCCTCGCTAAACGGCAGCGCCTTCGCCAGCCTGATCGATACGATAAAGCTGGCGGATCGTTAATCAAGGCGTGGCGATCAGAGCTTGCAGAGACGCTCTGCGGCAGCCAGCAGCGTTGCTTCCTGTTTGGCAAAGCAGAGGCGAATGAGCTTATGCGGGAAGGGATCGGCGCAGAATACCGACAGTGGAATGGCCGCCACCCCTACCTCTTTGGTGAGCCACTGGCAGAAGCTGACGTCATCCAGATCGGAGATAGCGCTGTAGTCCACCAGCAGGAAGTAGGTACCTTCGCAGGGCAGGATCTTCAGTCGGCTCTGGCTCAGGGCATCAATCAGCAGATCGCGTTTCGCCTGATAAAAAGCAGGTAGCTGACGATAATGCTCCGGCTCCGCCCGCAGCATATCTGCCAGCGCCAGCTGGGCCGGGGTGTTAACCGAAAAGGTCAGATACTGATGCACCTTACGCAGCTCGGCGCTGATGGCCAATGGTGCGACGCAGTAGCCCACCTTCCAGCCGGTCATATGATAGGTTTTACCAAAGGATGAGACGGCCACCGCCCGCTGGCGCAGCGCCGGGTGAGCAAGCACGCTGGCGTGCCCCGCCGGGTCAAAGCAGATGTGCTCGTAGACCTCATCGCTCAGCACATAGATTTCGCGCTCGGCAATCGCCTGCCACAGCGCAGCAAAGTCCTCGCGCTGCCACACCGTGGCCGACGGGTTATGCGGCGTATTAAGGATCACCAGCCGGGTCTTATCGCTCAGCAGGGCGGCAAAGGCCTGCCAGTCAACGCGAAAATGCGGTGGCTGCAATGCAATACGTTTTACGATCCCACCCGCCAGCTCAACCGCAGGGGCGTAGCTGTCGTAGCTTGGATCGAAGCAGATCACCTCGTCGCCGCTGCGCACCAGGGCGGTAATGGCGGCATAGAGCGCCTCCGTGGCCCCGGCGGTCACGGTGATCTCGCTGTTAGCATCCGGCTGATAGCCATACAGGGCGGCGGTTTTATCGGCAATGGCCTCCCGCAGCGCCTGCATCCCGGTCATCGGCGCATACTGATTTGCCCCCTGAGCCACGTGATACGCCAGACGCTCCTGCAGATAGCGCGGACCATCATAGTCTGGAAAACCCTGGGAGAGATTAATGGCCTGGTGCGCCTGCGCCAGGGCGCTCATCTGGGTAAAAATGGTGGTGCCCAAATTAGGAAGTTTACTCTGCGGGATCAGTGTGTTATTGCTCATGGATGCCTGCCTGCGTGTAATACTGATGTTGCTGCCACTATATCACGATGTTAGTATTTGGCAATCAAGACGCTTAGACGTCTAAACAATAATGTTATTCCTCTGCCCACACTATTCAGGAGCGTTATGACATATCCTCTGCAACTCCCGGCGCTGGTTGAAGCTTGCCACTGGCTGGGAGCAAAAGGCTGGGCCCCGGCTACCGGTGGCAATATGTCGGTGCGGGAAAATGCCGGCTGGTGCTGGCTCAGCGAGTCCGGCAAAGATAAGGGCAGCCTGACGGTAGACGACTTTTTGCAGGTAGAGATCGCCACCGATCGCGCCCCCTCCGGACGCAAACCCTCCGCCGAGACCGGCCTGCATACGCTGATCTATCGCCTCTATCCAGAGGCCAACGCCGTACTGCATGTGCATACGGTCAACGCCACGGTGCTGTCGCGCATTGAGCGCTCCCAGACGCTATTGTTACAGGGTTACGAGATGCAGAAATCCCTGAGCGGGCAGACCAGCCACCTCGATACGGTCTCTATCGCCCTGTTTGAGAACGATCAGGATATCCCGGCCCTTGTCCGGCGCATTGAAGATTACGCCCACCGCATGCCGTTAAGCTACGGCTTCCTGCTGCGCGGCCACGGTCTGACCTGCTGGGGACGCAGCGTGGCAGAAGCCCGCCGCCACCTTGAGGGGCTGGAGTTTTTATTTGAGTGTGAAATGCAGCGCCGACTGCTGGAGAGATGATGATCCGCGCCATAGTTACCGATATTGAGGGCACCACCAGCGATATCCGCTTCGTGCACAATGTGCTGTTTCCCTACGCCCGCGAGCGGCTGGAGGCGTTCATCAACGCCCAGCAGTATGCCGAGCCGGTAAAATCCATTCTTGATAACCTGCGGGATGAGATTGCCCGGCCGGATGCCACCACCGCCGAGCTGGTTGAGACGCTGTTCAGCTTTATGGATGAAGACCGTAAGTCAACGGCGCTGAAGGCACTGCAGGGAATTATCTGGCACGACGGCTACGTTAACGGCGACTTCACGGGCCATCTCTATCCCGACGTGCTGCCCGCACTGGAGAAGTGGAAGGCGCAAGCGATTGATCTCTATGTTTATTCCTCTGGCTCGGTGGCGGCGCAAAAACTGTTATTTGGCTACAGCGATGAAGGTGATATTACTCATCTGTTTAGCGGCTACTTTGATACTCGTGTGGGAGCCAAGCGTGAAACGCGCTCCTACAGCGCTATCGCCGAGCAGCTGGCGTTGCCGCCGGTATCGATCCTCTTCCTGTCGGATATTCATCAGGAGCTGGACGCTGCCGCGGAAGCCGGTATGCGCACCGTACAGCTGATCCGTGGCGATGATGACGCCGCCAGCCAGCATCACCAGGTGCACAGTTTTAACGACATCAACCCGGAGCAGATCCCCTCATGAGCGCGTTAACGATTTATTCTGATAAAGAAGCCAGCCAGCCAACGTGGCACAGCACCGACGCAGGTGAGATCCAACAGCAGCTTAACGCCAAGGGCGTACGCTTTGAACGCTGGCAAGCAGACCGGGATTTAGGCTGCGATCCGGCCCCGGAAACGGTGATTGATGCCTATCAGCACGCCATTGATAAGCTGGTTGCCGAGAAGGGCTACCAGAGCTGGGATGTCATTAGCCTGCGCGCCGACAACCCCAACAAGCAGGTGCTGCGGGAGAAGTTTCTTAACGAGCACACCCACGGCGAAGACGAAGTGCGCTTTTTTGTGGAGGGGGCGGGCCTGTTCTGCCTGCACATTGGTGATGAAGTCTACCAGGTGCTGTGCGAGAAGAACGATCTGATCTCGGTTCCGGCCGGGACGCCGCACTGGTTTGATATGGGATCCGAGCCGAACTTTACCGCCATCCGGATTTTTGATAACCCTGAAGGGTGGATCGCCCAGTTCACCGGCGACGCCATCGCCGACGGCTACCCGCGCCTGCCGTAGGCCGGGCCAGGCGAAGCCGCCGCCCGGCGTTATCTATTTTCTAAAAATCCCTGCCGCCACCTCGTCCGGCGTCACCACCCCGGTATCCAGCACCCAGCCGCTAATCAGCGCGGCGGGGGTGACGTCAAACGCCGGGTTATAGACCAGCGTTGATTCCGGCGCCCACTGCACGGCGCCAAAGCTGCCCGCTACGCCAGTCACTTCGCTGGCCGCGCGCTGCTCGATAGGAATGGCCTCCCCGTTCGGGCAGAGCGGATCCAGCGTGGTCTGTGGGGCAGCCACGTAAAACGGAATGTTGTGATAGCGGGCCAGCACCGCCAGCGAGTAGGTGCCGATCTTATTCGCCACGTCGCCGTTGGCCGCAATGCGGTCCGCACCGACCCACACCGCATCCACCTGGCCCTGCGCCATCAGGCTGGCCGCCATCGAGTCAGTGATCAGCTGGCAGGGAATGCCCAGCTCCGCCAGCTCCCATGCCGTCAGACGGCCTCCCTGCAACAGCGGGCGCGTCTCCCCTACCCAAACGTTGACGACCTTGCCGTCGGTAAAAGCCTGGGAGATGACCCCCAGCGCCGTACCCACGCCCGCGGTCGCCAGCCCGCCGGTATTGCAGTGCGTCAGCAGGCGGCTGCCGGGCGTCACCAGCGCACTGCCCGCCGCGGCAATTCGAGCGCAAAGCTGCTTATCCTCGGCAACCAGCCGCTCGGCTTCGGCCACCAGCGCCGGGACAAAATCCACCTCCGTCAGGGCCAGCTTCATGCGGTCAAGGTTGTTCATCAGGTTCACCGCCGTTGGGCGCGCCGCCCGCAGCGTCTCCAGCGCCTGGGCCAGAGCGGTCTGGCTTTCGCCCCGTTCAGCCAGCAGGGCCAGCAGCAGGCTGGCAGAGAGGCCAATCAACGGCGCACCGCGCACCCGCAGGGCGTGAATATGGCCCACCAGCGTCTCCACCCTGTCGGCGGGCAGCCAGCGCTTCTCCTGCGGAAGCGCCTGCTGATCGAGAATAAAAAGCTGATTATCGGTGACGCGCAGACTGGTGGTCTGGAGTGGCTGCATAGCGTTAAATCCCTGTTGCGTTGATGTATCGTATTGTGTCAGGATGAATTACAGATGTATAGACGTCTGAATGGCTTTATAAACAGAAAATTGAGGATACTGGCAATGTCGCAATACCGAACTTTCAACGCCGCCGACGCGGTGGCCTATGCCCGGCAATTTGCTGGTCTGGAGCAGTCATCCGAACTGGTTAGCGCGCATGAAGTCGGTGACGGCAACCTGAATCTGGTGTTTAAAATTTTCGACGCCGAGGGCGTAAGCCGAATCGTCGTCAAGCAGGCCCTGCCCTACGTGCGCTGCGTGGGCGAATCCTGGCCGCTGACCCTGGACCGCGCCCGGCTGGAGGCGCAGACGCTGGTAGAGCACTATCGGCACTGCCCGGCGCATACGGTGAAGATCCACCACTTCGATCCTGACCTGTCGGTGATGGTGATGGAGGATCTCTCCGACCACCGCATCTGGCGCGGGGAGCTAATCAAAGGCGCATACTATCCGCAGGCCGCCCGCCAGCTGGCGGCGTACCTGGCCCAGACCCTCTTCCACACCAGCGATTTTTATCTCACCCCGGCGCAGAAAAAGGCGCAGGTGGCGCAGTTTATCAACCCAGAGATGTGCGGCATTACCGAAGATCTCTTCTTTGACGACCCGTACCGCGTTCACGAGCGCAACAGCTACCCGGCGGCGATTGACGCTGACGTGGTCGCTCTGCGTGACGACACCGCCCTGCTGCTGGCGGTGGCCGGGCTTAAACAGCGTTTTCTCTCCCATGCCGAAGCGCTCCTGCACGGCGATATCCACAGCGGCTCGATTTTTGTTGCCGAAGGCAGCCTGAAGGCGATTGACGCCGAGTTTGGCTACGTGGGGCCGATTGGCTTTGACCTTGGTACGGCTATTGGCAACCTGCTGCTTAACTACTGCGGCCTGCCGGGGCATCTGGGTATCCGCGATGCCGCCGCCGCCCGCGAGCAGCGCCTGAATGATATTCAGGAGCTATGGAACACCTTCGCAGAGACATTCCTTGCTCTGGCCGCAGAGAAGACCCGCGACGTGGCGCTGGCCCATCCAGGCTATGCCGCTCAGTTCCTGCAGAAGGTGTGGCACGATGCCATAGGCTTCTGCGGCACGGAGCTGATCCGCCGCAGCGTAGGCCTCTCTCACGTGGCGGATATCGACACCATCGCTGACGACGAGATGCGCCACGAATGCCTGCGCCACGCCATCCATTTAGGCAAGGCGCTGATCGTCATTGCCGACCGCATCCACAACGTTGATGAGCTGATTGCCCGGGTCAGGCAGTACAGTTAGCCCAGATACTCAATCACCGATAGTCCGCCGTTGTAGTCGGTGCTGTAGATGATCCCCTGCGCGTCGACAAACACGTCGCAGGACTGGATCACCTGCGGGCGGCCAGGGCGGGTATCCATCATCTTCGCTGGCGCGGCGGGCACAAGTGCCCCGGTCTCTACCGGGCGATACGGATTAGAGATATCGTAGGCCCGTACTCCGGCGTTCTGGTAAGTAGCAAAGATCAGCGTCGAGCTGACAAAGCTCCCCGGCCGATTTTCGTGCAGGTTGTGCGGCCCGAAGTGCGCGCCTTTCGCGACATAGTCGATCTCTTCCGGCTGCGGGAAGGTGGAGATGCTTACCGGATTAGCCGGCTCGCGAATATCAAACAGCCAGATCAGCTTCTCGCCATCCTGCTGGTTATCCAGCACCGCCTCGTCCAGCACCACCAGCAGATCCCGGTCCGGCAGCGGCAGCGCGGTATGGGTTCCGCCGCCAAATGGCGGGCTCCAGTTGCGGTGGCTGATAAGCTTCGGCGCACTGCGATCTTTCACATCCAGCAGCGTCAGGCCGCCGTCGCGCCAGCTGCCGTAGGCGGTATCTCCGGCGATAATGGCATGATGCAGGGCGTAACGCTTGCCCTCCGGCCACGTCGGCGTCTCGCCTGCCGCCTGGTTCATCCCCGGCAGCCACCAGCGTCCCGCCACTTCGGGCTTACGCGGATCGGCAAGATCGATGGTCAGGAAGATGTAGTCGCTAAAGCCGTCGATCAGGGCAGAGACATAGGCCCAGCGGCCGCCCACGTACCAGATGCGGTGAATGCCGATGCCGTCCAGCCCCAGAAAGCCAATCTCTTTTGGCTGGTCCGGCGTGGAGATATCAAACACGCGCAGCCCGGCGCTCCAGCCCCGGTCCTGCACGTCGCTCACCGTCTCCCCTACCGAGCGGGTGTAGTAGACCTTCTCGTCAGCGAAACGGGCATCGGCAAAGAGATCCCGGGCGTTGATCACCAGCAGCAGATCGTCATGGGCCTGCAGGTGAACGTTCCAGGTCCCCGGCGGCGCGGGCACGTAGCCAGCGGGACGTGGATTTTTCGGGTCGCGGACGTCGACAATCGAGAAGCCCTGGGAGACCATATGGCCGATGTAAGCAAAGCCACGGTGCACCATCAGCTGCACGCCGTCGGGCCGTCCGCCCTGATCCGAGTGACCAATCAGCCGCATATTACGGCTGTAGTCAGGACGCGGTAGTTGCGTGGTCATAGCGGTTCCTCTCGCCGGATGGCGGCTGCGCCTTATCCGGCCTACATGATCGTAGGCCCGGTAAGCGCAGCGCCACCGGGCAATAATTATTTCGCTTTCGCCTGCAGAGTGGCGAACCACGGGGCGATAAAATCTTCGGTCTGGCCCCAGCCCGGAATGATTTTTCCCAGGGTGGCGACGTTCACCGCACCCGGCTGGGCAGCCAGCAGCGCCTGCGGAATTGCCGCGGCTTTGAAGTCATAGGTGGCTGGCGTCTGCTCCCCGGCGAGCTTGTTAGCGATCAGACGCACGTTGGTCGCGCCAATCAGCTTCGGATCTACCGCCACGCTTACCTTCCACGGACTGTTGGACTCGCGCATCAGCTGCAGATCCTGGTTGGAGACGTCAATGCTGTAGAGTTTGATCTCGGTGCGGCCATTCTCTTTCAGGGCCTTGTACGCGCCCTGACTGAAGGCGTCCCAGGTGCCCCAGATCGCATCGATCTGCCCTTTCGGGTACTTCGCCAGCACCGCGCCGACCTTATTCGCCGTATCGCCCTGAACGTCGGAAGAGACCGCCCCGATAGACTCCAGCTCTTTAATGCCGGGGTTCTGCTTCAGCAGCGTCTGGTAGGCCGCCTGGCGGCGCTCCATCGGCGGGAAGCCAGCTACCCACAGCTTGATAATATTGGCCTTGCCGTTAAAGTCCTTCACCAGTTCGCCGAAGGAGAGATTGGTCAGCGAGGCGTCATCCTGCTGCGTCACGGTCACGCCGGGGATAGTACCGTTGATAGCGGTATCAAATACCGAGACGGCAATACCTGCATCCACCGCTTTTTTCACCAGCTCGGTTGAGTAAGGATCGCGGCCCTGGGAGAGAATAATGCCGTCGTACTTCTGGCTGATGGCCTGGTTAACAAAGTCCTGAAACTTAGCGTCGTCGCCGTTGCTGAGGAAGGTGCTGACTTTAAAGCCAAGCTTTTTGCCCTCCGTCAGCGCGCCGGAGACGAACTGGGTGGTGTTATCGTCCGAGCCCAGGTTACGGATCAGCGCGATGCGTACCGGTCCGCTGTGGTTAGCCAGCGCGGCCGGAACCGGTGCAGGCGTCGCCGCGTAGCCCGGAACAGAACTCAGCAGGCCCAGCGCCAGCAGTGAGAGTGCAAATTTTTTCATCTCTGTTTCCCCTGATAAAAGTAAATTAACGACGCTGGAAATAGGTCAACGCCAGAGCACCGGCCAGCACCAGTCCCTTAATAATGTCCATTGCGTAGTAGGGCACGGAGAGCATCACCAGCCCGTTTGACAGCACCCCGAGGATCACCGCCCCCACCAGCGTGCCGAGCGCGTTAGGCTTGCCGGATCCAGCCAGCGAGAAGCCGATCCACGCCGCCGCCACCGCGTCCATCAGGTAGCCGCTCCCGGCGTTGACCTGCGAGGAGCCGATGCGCGAGGCCAGCAGAATGCCGCCGAGTCCCGCCAGCAGCGAGGCGATGACGTAGGCCGCTACCTTGTAGCGGGTGGTGCGGATCCCGGAGAGGCGCGCCGCCTCCGGGTTGCCGCCGATGGCGTACATCCGCCGTCCGTGGGTGGTCAGCGACAGGCCAAGCTGAGCTACCACCGTAACCACCAGCATTACAATGACAATGATCGGCACCTGGCCGAGCAGGCTGAAGCCCGTCGGGATCAGCCCCTCCGCCATCTCACCGCTCGGCAGCAGCATATTTTCAGTGATCGACCCGCCGTAGCTGTAGGTCATCGCCACGCCCTGGATAACAAACAGGCTACCGAGGGTAGCGAGCATGTCAGGAATACGCAGAACGACAATCAGAAAGGCGTTAAACAGGCCGACCAGCGTACAGAGCGCCAGGGTCACCAGAATCGCTTCAGTGGTGCCGAAGCCGTGCCAGACGAAGAGCGAGATCACCAGCGCGTTCGCCAGCGATGCCGTCGAACCCACAGAGAGATCGAACCCGCCGATGGTCAGTGAAATCGAGACGCCGACGGCAATCACCGTGACGATGGCGATCGACCGCAGAATATTGATGATGTTAAAGGGGTCGAGGAAGTTATCCGCGGCGATGCCAAAGATAGCCACCAGCAGCACCACGGTCAGCAGCATGCCCCACTTATAGAGAAAATCGAAAAACTGCTGACGGCCCGACGCCGCCGCTTTTACTGACAGGGCTTTGCTCACGCCGCCGCTCCTCCGGTCGAATAGTAAAGTAGTGTCTCTTCCCGTGCCTCGGCTCCGGCGATCTCCGCCACAATGCGGCCATCCCACAGCACGCAGATGCGATCGCAGAGGCCCACCAGCTCGGCAAACTCGCCGGAGGCGTAGACGATCCCCTTGCCCTCCCGGGCGAGGCCGTCAATCAGGCGGAAGAGATCGGTTTTGGCTTTCACATCAACGCCCTTGGTTGGCTCGTCGAAGATCACCACGCTGGCGTTGCCGCGCAGCCATTTGCCTATCGCCACCTTCTGCTGGTTGCCACCGGAAAGGCGACGCAGGATCTGCCCCGGCCCGGTGGTGCGCACGCCAACGCGCGCAATCACCGTCTGCGCCCAGCGCCAGGCTTTGCGATGGCCGAACAGGCTCCAGCGGGAGAAGCTGCTGTCCGCGCTGACCGCCAGGTTCATGGCGATCGGCTCGTCAATAAAGATGCCCTCTTTGCGCCGCTCTTCGGGGATCAGCGCCACGCCGCGAATGACAGAATCCGCCGGATCCCGGGGTCGCCACGGCTGGCCGTTCAGCTCGCCCTGGGCGACGCGGCTCTTCTCCGCGCCAAACAGCGCCTTGCAAAGCTCGGTTTTGCCCGCGCCCGCCAGACCGGCGATGCCGAGGATTTCGCCCCTGCGCAGGTGCAGGGAGATATCCTTCAGTAGCTTGTCGTCGTGCAGCCCCTCCACGCTCAGCAGGATCTCCTCCCCATGGGGCGGACGGCGCGGCGGATAGATATCGTTCAGCTGGTGGCCGAGCATCTTCTCCACAATCGCCTCCCCGCTCAGGGTAGCCATCGGGCCGGACTCCACCAGCCTGCCGTCACGCAGCACCGTCAGGGTGTCACAGATAGCCTTCAGCTCATGAATGCGGTGAGAGATAAAGACCACGCCGATCCCCTGCTGTTGCAGGCGTCTTACCACGGAAAACAGCCGCTCGCTCTCGTGCTGATCCAGCGGGGCGGTCGGTTCGTCGAGGATCAAAAAACGACAGCGGTGGGAGAGCGCGCGGGCCAGCAGGATCTGCTGCTTCTCGGCGAGGGTGCAGGTGTCGATAGCGCGTCTGACGTCGAGGGTGACGTCGAGCTGGGCCAGCGCATCCCGCGCATGCTGGCGGACGGTGGACCAGCGCCAGGCGTAGCCCGGCTCGGCCAGCTTATCGAGCATGATGTTTTCCGCAATGCTAAGCCCGGGGACCAGCGCCACGTCAACTTCCTGCTGCACCAGATGAATACCGAGGCGTTTGGCATCCAGCGGGGAGCGGATCGAGACCGGCTGGTTATCGATGGCGATCTCACCCTCATAGCCTGCCCAGGTGCCGCACAGCACCGCCATCAGCGTGGATTTCCCCGCACCGTTGGCCCCGGTGAGCGCATGCACCGATCCGCCGCGCAGGCTGAAGTTCACCTGCGTCAGGGCATTAACGCCAGCAAAGGCGAGGCTAATCGCGCGCATCTCAAGATGGTTAACGCTCATTGAAGAGGGTTTCCTGGGATTAATAGATTGATTTAATGAATTTTTCATAGCCAGCCTTGACTGGCAACAGCAGAAAAGGCATAAGATAAAGCAAAATAATATTAGCCATCCGGATGTCCAGACATAACATCGGGTTAGCGATTCCGCACAAGGACACAGACATGAGCAACACCGATATTCGCGTTGTACCCGGCCCGGCCAACTACTACTCCCACAGCGGCAGCCTGGCGCGCCTGAACGATTTTTATACGCCGGAGCAGCTCTCCCGCGCGGTCTTAATTTATGGCGAGCGCGCCATCGCTGCCGCGCGCCCTTACCTGCCAGAAAGCGTTAACGCGCCTGGGGTGAAGCACCTGCTGTTTAAGGGACACTGCAGCGAGCACGACGTTACCTCGCTGGTGAACGACGCCGGCAGCGACCGCAGCGTAGTGATCGGCATCGGCGGCGGTGCACTGCTGGATACCGCGAAGGCGGTGGCGCGCCGCTTAGGGTTACCGGTAGTCGCTATTCCAACCATTGCCGCCACCTGTGCCGCCTGGACGCCGCTCTCGGTCTGGTATAACGACGCCGGTCAGGCGCTGCACTTTGAAATTTTTGACGACGCCAACTTCCTGGTGCTGGTGGAGCCGCAGATTATTCTCGACGCGCCAGTGGAGTACCTGCTGGCGGGCATCGGCGATACCCTGGCGAAGTGGTACGAGGCGGTGGTGCTGGCCCCGGATCCGGCCAGCCTGCCGCTGACCGTGCGGCTGGGGATCAACGGCGCGCTGGCGATCCGCGACGTGCTGCTGGAGAGCAGTGAAACCGCGCTGGCGGACCAGCAGCGTGGGGAGTTGACCCAGGCGTTCCGCGACGTGGTGGATGCGATTATTGCCGGTGGCGGGATGGTGGGCGGACTCGGCGAGCGCTACACCCGCGTCGCCGCTGCCCACGCGGTGCACAACGGCCTGACGGTGCTGCCGCAGACCGATAAGTTCCTGCATGGTACCAAGGTAGCCTACGGCATTCTGGTGCAGAGCGCCCTGCTCGGCCAGGACGCGGTGCTGGCCCAGCTGATCGACGCCTTCCAGCGCTTCAGCCTGCCGACTACCCTGGCGGCGCTGGAGGTGGATATTCATAACCGTGACGAGCTGGATCGGGTTATCGCCCACACCCTGCGCCCGGTGGAGTCGATTCACTACCTGCCGGTGACGTTAACGCCGGAGACGCTGCGCGCGGCGTTTGAAAAGGTAGAGACGTTTAATCAGTAAGCGTTTGGCCTTATTGGCAGGGGCTAATAAGAGCGTATAACGTGATGGTGTACCCTCTACCTATCAGGAGTCACCATGCAATACGATCTTAACGGTAAACGTGCGCTGGTTACCGGCGCGAGTCGGGGTTTGGGTAGGGCCATTGCGCTGTCGCTGGCGCGGGCAGGCGCGGACGTCGCCATCACCTACGAAAAATCTGCCGATAAAGCCCAGGCGGTAACGGACGAGATCCGCGCGGCGGTCCGCTGGAGGAGATGTCGATCGAGGATATTGACGCTCTGATAAACGTCAATATTCGCGGCGTAGTGATTGCCACCCAGGCGGCGATCCCTCATCTCGGCGAAGGTGGGCGGATTATTAACATCGGCAGCTGTCTGGCTAACCGCGTGGCGCTGCCGGGAATTGCGGTCTACTCGATGACCAAATCGGCGCTTAACTCGCTGACGCGTGGCCTGGCCCGCGATCTGGGGCCGCGTGGGATCACGGTGAATCTGGTGCATCCCGGGCCGACCGATAGCGATATGAATCCGGCGGATGGAGAAGGTGCTGACGTGCAGCGCCAGGGCATTGCGCTGGGGCGTTACGGTGAGGCGGAAGATATTGCCGACGCGGTAACGTTTCTCGCTGGCCCGGCCGGAAAGCATATTACCGGCACGGGTATCGACGTTGATGGTGGGCTGAACGCCTGATCAGCAGCAGCGCGCTCCGCCTTTGCCGCCGTAGCGCGCGTCCTGCCGGTCGCGGAAGAACTCTTCGTAGCTCATCGGGATCTGGTCCGGGTGGTTAAGCTGCATATGGGCGACGTAGTTGTCGTAGTCTGGCACGCCAACCATCATTTTCGCAGCCTGGCCTAAATACTTTCCGGCCTTAGCAAGGGTATCAAACATCATATGCTCCCTGCCCCTCCCCCACCGGGAGAGGGGCGTTATTAAACTCAGTGCGCCCGTTTCGCCTGGGCTACGACCTGCTCAGCGTTAGCGGGCATCGGCTCGTACGGAGTCTCTTTCGCCGTCGGCTGACGCTCTTTCAGCGCCGCCAGCGCGGTTTTTAGCGAGTAGACCGCCAGCACCACGACCACCACCATAAAGAAGATGGTCAGCCCGGCGTCCAGACGGTTGTTGAAAACCAGCTGGCGCAGCTGCGACTCGGTGTACTGGGCCGGAATGCTGCCGCTGTCGATCATCCCCTGGAAGCGGTTGGCGATCGCCAGGAAGCCGACTTTTACGTCCGGGCTAAAGGCTTTCTGCCAGCCGGCGGTCAGGGTACAGACCAGCAGCCATGCGGTCGGCACGAGGGCCACCCATGCGAAGCGCTGGCGCTTCATCTTGAACAGTACCACCGCGCAGAGCATCAGCGCCATTCCTGCCAGCATCTGGTTGGCGATACCAAACAGCGGCCAGAGAGTATTGATCCCGCCGAGGGGATCTACCACTCCCTGATGGAGGAAGTAACCCCATGCCAGCACGCAGAGCGCGGTCGCCAGCAGATTAGCAGGCAGAGAGTCGGTACGCTTCAGCCCGGGGCTGATCACCCCCAGCAGATCCTGCAGCATAAAGCGCGCCGCACGGGTACCCGCATCCACCGCCGTGAGGATAAACAGCGCCTCAAACAGAATGGCGAAGTGGTACCAGAAGGAGACGTCCATCAGGCCACCCAGCGCGCCGTGGAGGATATAGGCCATCCCCACCGCCAGGGTTGGCGCGCCGCCCGCTCGGGAGATAATGGTCTGCTCGCCCACCTCGTTAGCGATCTGGTTAAGGGTGTCCGGCGTAATGCTAAAGCCCCAGCCGCTTACCACCTGCGCCGCCGAGGCGACCACGTCCGCCGTACCGGCTGGTGCCAACACCGCCATCGGGCTGTTCATCGCGAAGTAGACACCCGGATCGATAATGCAGGCAGAGACCAGGGCCATGATCGCCACGAAGGACTCCATCAGCATCCCGCCGTAGCCAATCAGGCAGGCCTGCCCCTCGTTGGCCAGCATCTTCGGCGTGGTGCCGGAGGAGATCAGGGCATGGAAGCCCGATACCGCCCCGCAGGCAATGGTGATAAACAGGAACGGGAAGAGGTTACCGGTCCACACCGGGCCGGTGCCATCAACAAACTTGGTCAGGGCCGGCATGGTCAGCGTCGGACGCATGATCAGGATACCGATTGCCAGGCCAATGATGGTGCCGATCTTCAGGAAGGTAGAGAGATAGTCACGCGGAGCCAGCAGCAGCCACACCGGCAGCACCGCCGCGATAAAGCCGTAGCCCACCAGCATCCAGGTCAGCTGCACGCCGGTAAAGTCGAACATCGGTGCCCAGGTCGGGCTTTCCGCCACCCAGCCGCCGGAGATAATAGCGAAAATCAGCAGCACGAGACCGATCACCGAGACTTCACCAATGCGGCCAGGACGCAGGTAGCGAATGTAGATCCCCATAAAGATCGCCAGCGGGATGGTAAAGGCTACGGTGTAGGTGCCCCACGGGCTGTGGGTCAGGGCTTTAACCACGATCATCGCCAGTACCGCCAGGATGATCACCATGATCATAAAGCAGGCCACCAGGGCAATTACCCCTGCCGTCGGTCCCATCTCCTCTTTCACCAGCTCACCCAGCGAGCGGCCGTCGCGGCGGGTGGAGACGAAGAGCACCATAAAGTCCTGCACTGCCCCAGCGAGCACCACCCCGGCGAGGATCCAGATCATCCCCGGCAGGTAGCCCATCTGCGCCGCCAGCACCGGTCCCACCAGCGGCCCTGCCCCGGCGATCGCCGCAAAGTGGTGACCGAACAGCACCTTCTTATCCGTTGGCACGTAGTCCAGCCCGTCGTTATGGCGTACGGCGGGCGTCATGCGGGTCGGATCCACCGCCAGCACGTTGCGGGCAATGTATTGACCATAAAAGCGATAAGCAATCAGATAGATACAGACCGACGCCACCACAATCCACAGGGCATTGATCTGTTCACCACGGTTAAGCGCGATATAGCCGAGGGCAAAAGCGCCTGTTACCGCGAGCAATGCCCAAATAAGGTATTTCCCTGAGTTTTGCATAGTCGTTTTCCGTTGGCTGAGGCAGGAAGATGTTACATTTTGTTTCTAGATCAGCTGGCGGGTTTTAACAATGCTGTTACGTCAGAAAGCAGAGGGGTAACCGGTTATTTACAACACTCTGTAATGGAGATCACTTATGCAGGATGTAACGCATGCAGATTTGTAGTTGTAGGCCGGGCAAACGCAGTGCCGCCCGGCGTTGCAGCATCAGCAGAGTCACGCCCGGTGGCGCTTCGCTTACGCGGGCCTACAAACCCGCACGGTGCCCACCGTAGGCCGGGCAAACGCAGTGCCGCCC
>DAMBQR010000002.1:29325-141179 GCA_032055545.1 Pseudescherichia sp.
CCTACAAACCCGCACGGTGCCCACCGTAGGCCGGGCAAACGCAGTGCCGCCCGGCAAGATGTTAGCCTAAGACCGCGGTGCTCAGACGGCAGGTGCAGCAGCGCCGTCCCTGCTCGTCAAACACCACGATCTCCCAGCTCTGGCTCTGGCGGCTGAGGTGCAGCGGCTGGCAGACGCCGCGCACTTTGCCCTGCGACACCGGGCGGTGGTGGGTAGCGTTCAGCTCGGTACCGACCACGCACTGGCCGTCGCGGGTCATCAGGTAGCCCGCCATTGAACCGAGGGTCTCGGCCAGCGCCGCCGATGCCCCGCCGTGCAGCAGGCCAAACGGCTGGTGGGTACGCGCATCGACGGGCATCTCCGCCTCCAGCAGGTCGTCGTCGAGCCGGGTATAGACAATCCCCAGATGGGCCACCAGGGTGTTGCTGCTGGTGGCGTTAAGCTCATCAAGGGTGAGATGACGTTTCCAGATCATATTCAGGCTCCCAGCGTCGAGCCGCCGTCCACCACGATGTCCTGTAGCGTGATGTGGCTGGCGAGATCGGAGGCGAGGAACAGAATGGTATTGGCGATCTCCTGCGGGCGGGCGATCTTGCCCAGCGGGATGCCCAGCTTAAACTGCTCGCCAAAGCCGCGAATGCGCTGCTGCTCGGCGTCCGCGCTGGTCCACAGCGTGCGCTGCATATCGGTGTCGGTGGAGCCAGGCGAGACAATGTTGCACCGCACGCCGCTGGCTGACAGCTCCAGCCCCACGGTCAGGGTCAGGCTCTTCAGCGCCGCCTTCGAGGCACCGTAGGCGCTCATGCCGATGCGCGGCGTGTGGGCGGCGTCAGAGGCAACGGTGACAATGGCCCCGCCCCGCTGGGTGCGGAACTGGCCCATGGTCTGCTGGAAGAGATTAAACGCGCCGCCGACGTTGACCGCCAGCGTCTGCTGCCAGTCGTCCTGCGAGAGCGCATCCGTTGCCCCCATGCGCAGGATCCCCGCCGCGTTCACCAGCACGTCGAGACGCGGAGTAGTTGCCAGCAGGCGCTGGCACACCGCCGCGACCTGGTCGGCATTGGCAATATCCAGCGTTTCGCAGGCGAAGGGGTACGCAGGCAGGCTAAAGTCCCGGTCGAAGCCGATGACCTGCGCCCCCGCCTCGGCAAAGGCCAGCGCCGTCGCGTAGCCAATGCCCTTCCCTGCGCCGGTGACCCACACAGACTTGCCGCTGAAATCCAGCCCGGCCACTATTTCACCTCGCGGGAGAGCAGCGCCCACCAGGCATCAATGGTAGGATTTTTCGCCAGCATGACAAAATCGATATCGCCGTAAACCTTGCGCCAGCGCGCCGCCAGGGCCATCATCCGCACCGAATCGAGACCGTAGTCGATCAGGTTCTCATCATCCATCGGCTCGTCGGACTCGTCGAGCAGGGGCAGCACCACGGCACGCAGCGCGGCCTTGCTGACCGGCACCGGGAGCAGATCCTCGGTCATCACCACCCGCCCGGAGCGCCCGGCCACGTAGTTCAGGGCCATCAGGTGCTCGTCGCGGCTGAAGTCCGCCAGCGCGTCAGCCACCATAAACGGCTTGATGTCGCGCATAAAGGCGTCGGTGGCGGTGGTCATGCAGCCGATGTGGGCGTAGACGCCGGTGATGAGCAGCTGGTTGCGCCCGCTCTCTTTCAGCATCTGCTCCAGCGGCGAGCGGTGGAAGGCGCTGTAGCGCCACTTCACCAGCACGGTGTCGTCCTCATCCGGCGCCAGGGCGGCAACCACCTGCTGCTCTTCCGGCTTGCGGGTCAGCCCCGGACCCCACATGTCATTCAGCAGGGCGCGATCTTCATCACTCTGCTCTTTCGGCTGGGCGGTGTAGTAGACCGGGATGTTGTGCTGCTTGCAGAACACGCGCAGGGCAGCGATGTTCGCTACCACCTGGGCCATCATCGGGCAGCTTTCACCCCAGAAGTTGATGAAATAGTCCTGCATATCATGAATTAACAGCGCGGCGCGCTCAGGCTCGAAGGCCCAGTTGACCTTGTTCTGCGGGATCTCGGTGGCCGCAGGCAGCGCGTAGCCGGTTAATTTTGGGATTGCCATACTTCTCTCCTTTGTTACGCCTGAGACCGTTCGGCCAGCCGCAGGCGCAGCTCTTTCTTATCGACCTTGCCGACCGGCGTTAGCGGCAGTGCGTCCACGCACTCCACGCGATCGGGCAGTTTAAATTCGGCGACGCCCTGCTCACGCAGGAAGCGGCGGATCTCCACGGCGCGCACCGGCTGGGAGACCACCAGGTACGCACAGCTCTTCTCGCCGAGCAGGCTGTCCTCCATGCTCACCAGCGCGGCATGGATAATAGACGGGTGGCGCAGAAGCAGGTTCTCGACCTCTTCGGCAGCAATCTTCTCGCCCCCGCGGTTGATCTGATCCTTCTCGCGCCCCTGAACGGTGATGTAGCCCGCTTCGTCGATAGCGATCAGATCCCCGGAACAGTAGAAGCCGTTCTCGTCAAAGGCGCTGGCGTTGTGCTGCGGGCTATTGAAGTAGCCGCGGAAGGTGTAAGGCCCGCGTGTCATCAGGCGCCCCACCTCACCGCGCGGGAGCGGATTGCCCTCGGCGTCCGCTACCCACACTTCGTCATCCGGGCACATCGGGCAGCCCTGGGTGTTGTTGATGCGCTCAATACTGTCATCAAGGCGGGTGTAGTTCACCAGCCCCTCGGCCATGCCGAACACCTGCTGTAGCTGACAGCCTATCTCGGCCGGAATGCGTGCGGCGAGGGTCGCGGAGAGCCGCGCGCCGCCTACCTGCAGCAGCGTGAGGGAGTCCAGCTGAGCGTTGCTGCCCCACTCATGAATGGCCTGTAGCCAGAGGCTAACGGCAGGCGGCACCAGCGCGGTGACGTTGATCCGGTGCTTCTCGATCAGCGGGAAACAGAGGGTAGCGCTGGGATCGGCCGCCAGCACCACGCAGCCTTCGGCGAGAAAGACGCCGAGCGCGCCGGGGGAGCTCATCGGATAGTTATGCGCCGCCGGCAGGGCGCAGAGGTAGCGCGTCTGCTTATCGAAATGGCAGATCTCATTGCTGCGGCGGATGCTGTAGTAGTAGTCGTTATGCGTGCGCGGGATCAGCTTCGGCGTGCCGGTGCTGCCGCCGGAGAGCTGGAAGAACGCCACCTCATCGGCAGGCGTCGGCGCGTTGACGTCGTGCTCCACTGGACGGTCGATGGCCGCCGCCAGGGCACGATCGCCCGCTTCGTTACGCAGCAGTACAACCTGCACAGAGCCGTGCTCTGCAACAAAACCATTCAGGAACTGGTCATCATTGAACAGGGGGTGATCGCGGTCAGCGACCAGCAGCGCCGGCTTGATCTGGGCCGCGTAGGCATTCAGCTCGCTGCGTTGATGGCTGAAGAGCGCGTTCACCGGCGCAACGCCGATTTTCAGCAGCGCAAAGAGAGTGATGTAGAACTCTGCCACGTTGCCGAGCTGCACCAGCGCGGTGTCGCCCGGGCGAAGACCTTTCGCCTGCAGCGAGGCGGCCAGGTTATTCGCCGCCTGATTCAGCTGGCGGTAGCTAAACTCAAGCTCGCCGTCGATTACTGCCAGCGCATCGCTCTGGGCGTGGCGGGTCAGAATATCGCTCAGGGGCAGATCCTGCCAGTAGCCTTTCTCACGGTAGCGCCGGGCAAACTCATCGGGCCAGCGGGTAAAGGGAATTGTCATGATTGCTCCTTAATGCAAACCAAAAACGTTGAGCATGGTAGTGAGTTTTACGCCGGTCTCGCGCCATTCGGCTTCCGGCGAGGAGGCCGGGACGATCCCGGCCCCGGCAAACAGGCGAACCTGGTTTTTGTGCAGGCGTGCGCAGCGGATAGTCACCACCCACTCGCCGTTGCCGTCGGCGTCGCACCAGCCAACGATGCCGCCGAACAGATCGCGGTTAAACGGCTCCAGCCCGGCAATCAGCTCTTTTGCGACCTGATGCGGGAAGCCGCTCAACGCCGGGGTCGGATGCAGCAGACAGGCCAGCGACAGGGCGTTCTCTTCCGCCTGCGCCTCGCCCTCAATAGGGGTCGCCAGATGCCAGAGCGTCGGGGTATTCACCAGCTGCGGCGAGGCTGGCAGCGTCAGCTCACGGCTGCGAGGCGCCAGCACGGTTTTCATCGCCTGGGTCACCAGCTCATGCTCGTGACGATCTTTCTCAGAGGCCAGCAGCTTGTTGCCTGCCTCGCGATCCAGCATGTCATCCGGCTGGCGGCGGGCAGAGCCAGCCAGCGGCAGCGAGCTAAAGTGCGATGCCTCTTTGCGCAGCAGCAGCTCCGGGCTGGCACCCAGCAGCACGCCGCCGTCGGGCAGCGGCACATGAAAGTTAAAGCTGGCCGGGTTCTGGGCAATCAGCCGCTCCAGCAGCGCTCCACCGTCAACATGCTTGTCGGTAGTGATATCGATCAGGCGTGAAAGCACCACCTTATCCACCTGCGGGGTGGCGGTCAGGGCGGCGGCGCGGGCCACCATATCGGTAAAGACCGGGTGCTCGGGAATGGCCTTGCGGGTCACCACGTTGAGGGCATCGCCCCCCTGGAAGTAGCGCGCGGAGTGCTGCTTCGCCGGACGGGAGAAGCTCTCCCAGCTGCGGGGGATAAACAGCGCGGAGGGCTGGGCGGTATCAAACGGAATGGCGCCCACCACAATCGGCTTCGCGATCCCCTGTTTTTTGGCCTCGCTGAACGCCTGGGCCAGCCTCTGCTGGAACGCGCCGTTGAGGTCGTCCCCGCCGTTAGCCGGTTCGCTGATGCGCATAAAACAGCCCGATGTACTGAAGCTGCGATACGGCGACATAAAGAAAAATTGGTCTGATGCCAGCGTGTTCACGGTAAGCTGAGTCTCCTCCGCCAGTGACGAATCCATATCCTTCTCCGAAAACGATAAAAGTAGTAAGAATTATTATCATTTATATTTTGGTCGGTAAGCTAAGAGTTATCTCGAACGATGTCAACCTCAGAGGGCGCAGTTTTGTGCTGCTAAAAACTTGCATCCGGCGGCACAATGATGAAAATGAGAAGCATTAGCCGCACAATAACAGGATGCACGCCGTGAGACTCTCCCCGTTTTCGCTTAGGTCCCTGCTAACGCTGGGCCTTTTTGTTTTAGGACTTTCTGTAGCCCAGGCCGCTGACTGGCCCCGCCAGATCGCCGACAGCCGTGGCGTTCATACGCTGGATCATAAACCCCTGCGCATTGTCTCCACCAGCGTCACGCTCACCGGCTCGCTGCTGGCGATTGACGCTCCGGTGGTCGCCAGCGGCGCAACCGCGCCCAACAACCGCGTTGCCGACGCGAACGGCTTCCTGCGTCAGTGGGGCGAGATCGCTAAGCAGCGCAAGCTGACCCGGCTCTATATTGGCGAGCCAAACGCCGAGGCGGTTGCCGCCCAGATGCCGGATCTGATCCTGATCAGCGCCACCGGAGGCGACTCGGCGCTGGCACTCTACGATCAGCTCTCCGCGATTGCCCCGACCCTGATCATCAACTATGACGATAAGAGCTGGCAGACGCTGCTCACCCAGCTCGGAGAGATCACCGGCCAGGAGCAGCAGGCCAAAGCCCGGATTAGCGATTTTAATCAGCAGCTGGCGAAGGTGAAACAGCAGATGACCCTGACCCCGCAGCCGGTGAGCGCCCTGGTCTACAATCCGGCGGCGCACAGCGCTAACCTGTGGACTGCGGACTCGGCCCAGGGTCAGCTGCTCTCGCAGCTGGGCTTTACCCTCGCCACCCTGCCCGATGGGCTGCATGCCAGCCAGAGCCAGGGCAAGCGCCACGATATCGTCCAGCTGGGGGGTGAAAACCTTGCCGCCGGGCTGAACGGCGAGGCGCTGTTTCTCTTTGCAGGCAATGAGAAAGACGCCGAGGCTATCTATGCTAACCCGCTGCTGAGCCATCTGAGCGCGGTGCAGAACAAGCGCGTCTACGCTCTCGGTACCGAGACCTTCCGCCTCGACTACTACAGCGCCACGCTGCTGCTCAAGCGCTTCGCCACCCTGTTCAGTTAAGCGTCAACGGATGGGCTGTGGTGAAAACGCCGCAGCTCACCCAGCACCAGAATCAGTACCGCCCCCGTCACCGCCAGCACGGCTCCGCCGACGCTGGCCGAGGCGGCGGGCGTCATCGCCACGCTCATCCCGCCCAGCAGCGCCGCACCAATCGCATCCCCGGTGACGTTCTGCGCCGTCCACAGGCCGTTGATCCTGCCCAGCATCGCCTCCGGCGTCTGGGTCTGCAGCAGCGTGTACTGGAGCAGCGAGCTGATGGCGCTCAGCCAGCCGGCCAGGGCGAGGAACAGCACCCCCAGCGGCCAGATGGGCATCAGGCTAAACAGGGCGATGGCAACAAAGGCCCCGAGGGTGGAGAAGAGAGTGATCGCGCCGGGGCGCGGGCGCTGGACCAGGTTGCCGCTGGTGAGCGCCCCCAGAGCGGCACCGAGCGGCAGGGCCGCGTAGAGGATACCAATCCCGGCGGCTGACATCTGCCAGTGGATAGCCAGTGCCGGATAGAGCACGCGCACGGCGCTGGCCATCGTCAGCAGGCCGCCCAGCAGAGCAATGCCGCCGATCAGCGGGCTGCGCAACAGGAAGCGAAACGCCGCCAGCAGCGACTTCAACGGATGCTCACGAGGCTGGGGTGGCGGCGGCAGCTGGGGCAGACGTAGCAGGGTTAGGGCGGTAATAAAGGTCCCCGCTGCCGCCAGGGCGTAGTTCCACACCACGCCCCCGGAGGCAAGCAGCAAGCCGCCAAGCATCGGCGAGATAACTGACCCGAGGCGCACGGTAAGCATCGTGATGGCTCCTGCCTGCATCAGGTTCTCCCGCCCCACCAGCGCCGGGGTGGCCGCCAGCAGCGCCGTGACGCCCAGCGCGCCGAAAAAGCCGTCCCACAGGCCGAGCAGATAGATCGCCAGCAGGGAGGGTTCGGGCAGCATGGCGTTAAGGCAGAGGCCAATAAAGCCGATACCGCAGGTGCCACGCGCCAGCAGGATCAGGCGCTTGCGCTCGTAGCGGTCCGCCAGCACACCGCCGACCATCAGGCCAACAAACATCGCCCCGCCGGTGAGGGTGACCGCCAGCCCCACCAGCCAGCTGGAGTGGGTCATGGCCTGGATCTGCACCGGCACGGCAACGCCGAGCAGCCCCAGCGACACGATCGAGATAAAACGCGCAATAAAAACAGCGCGAAACGCGGGATGGGTTCTCAACAGGCTGACGTTGATCAGCCAGGATTGTCGGTTCATTACAAAGCCTTAATGCGAACTTTTGATACCAGTTTTCAGGCCGCACATGCTAACATATCGCAATAAGATCGATAACGATAATTACTATCATTATCACGTCAGGGACGTTGTTATGTCGCTTTCCGTTAATCCGGCACGCCCGTGGGTCGTGGGCGGATTATTGCTACTGCTGCTGATTGCAGGCGTGCTTAGCTTGCTGATCGGGGCCAAACCGCTGCCCCTCTCCGTTGTAATGGATGCCCTCTCCGGCACCTGCCAAAGCGCCGACTGCACGATTGTGCTAGATGCCCGCCTGCCGCGCACCCTGGCCGGGCTGCTGGTGGGCGGCGCACTGGGCCTCGCAGGGGCGCTGATGCAGACTCTGACCCGCAACCCCCTCGCCGACCCTGGCCTGCTCGGCGTTAACGCCGGGGCAAGCTTTGCTATTGTGCTCGGCGCGGCGCTGCTGGGTCTCTCCTCCCCCACCGAGCAGCTAGGGCTGGCCTTCTGCGGCGCGCTGGCGGCCTCGCTGGTGGTGGCTTTTACCGGCAGCGCAGGCGGCGGGCAGCTGAGTCCGGTGCGCCTCACGCTGGCGGGCGTTGCACTGGCGGCGGTGCTGGAGGGTCTCTCCAGCGGTATCTCGCTGCTTAACCCTGACGTTTATGACCAGCTGCGCTTCTGGCAGGCTGGCTCCCTCGACGTGCGTACATTACAGACGCTGCGTATCGTAGTGGTTCCGGTGCTGATAGCGGGTGCCATCGCCCTTCTGCTTAGCCGGGCGCTGAACAGCCTGAGCCTCGGCAGCGACACCGCCACCGCCCTCGGCAGCAGGGTAGCCCGCACCCAGCTGCTGGGCCTGCTGGCTATCACCGTTCTGTGCGCCAGCGCTACCGCCGTCTCGGGTCCCATCGCCTTTATTGGCCTGATGATGCCGCATATGGCGCGCTGGCTGGTGGGAGCCGATCACCGCTGGTCTCTGCCGGTGACCCTTCTCGCCACGCCTGCCCTGCTGCTGTTTGCCGATATCATTGGCAGGCTAATCGTGCCAGGCGAACTGCGTGTGTCGGTGGTCAGCGCCTTTATTGGCGCGCCGGTACTGATCTTTCTTGTGCGTCGCCACCGTCGGGGAGGTGCAATGTGATCGCCCCCTCCCGTCGTCTTATCTTTAGCGTCTTCCTGCTGGCTTGCATCAGCATGATGGTCGCCCTGTGGAGCCTGTGCAGCGGTACGGTGCCCCTCTCTCCCGGCCAGGTGCTGGCCGCCTTCACCGGCGATGCGCCGCGCGGCGTTGCCCTGGTGGTCAATGAGTGGCGTCTGCCCCGGGTGCTGATGGCGATCCTTATCGGCGGTGCGCTGGGGGTCAGCGGGGCGATATTTCAGTCGCTGATGCGTAACCCGCTGGGCAGTCCGGACGTGATGGGTTTTAACACCGGCGCCTGGAGCGGCGTACTGGTGGCAATGGTGCTGTACGGTCAGGATCTGACTGCTATCGCCTTTGCGGCGATGGCCGGGGGGATCCTCACCTCGCTGGTGGTGTGGGCGCTGGCCTGGCGCAACGGCATTGAGACCTTTCGTCTGATCATTATTGGCATCGGCGTGCGGGCAATGCTCATTGCCTTCAATACCTGGCTGCTGATTAAGGCCTCGCTGGAGACCGCTCTCACCGCTGGCCTGTGGAACGCAGGCTCCCTCAACGGCCTGACCTGGGCTAAAACCTGGCCCTCGGCACCGATCCTGCTGCTGATGTTTGTCTGCGCCGCGCTGCTGGTGCGGCGGATGCGGCTGCTGGAGATGGGCGATGACAGCGCCTGTGCGCTGGGCGTCAGCGTAGAGCGCTCCCGGCTGATGCTGATGCTGGTGGCCGTGGTGCTGACCGCAGCGGCGACCGCCCTCGCCGGGCCGATCTCCTTTGTAGCGCTGGTTGCACCGCACATCGCCCGACGCATCAGCGGCACGGCACGCTGGGGCCTGACCCAGGCAGCGCTCTGCGGCGCGCTGCTGCTGCTGGCCGCCGATCTCTGTGCCCAGCAGCTGTTTATTCCCTATCAGCTTCCGGTCGGCGTGGTCACCGTAAGCCTGGGCGGCATCTATCTTATTGTCCTGTTAATCAAGGAGTCCCGCAAAAGATGATCGATTCTACAGCCCGTTTGCGCGGCGACCGGTTAACGCTCGGCTACGGTAAGAAGGTGGTGGCGGACGAGCTCTCCGTCGCGATCCCCGACGGCCACTTTACCGCCATTATTGGCCCCAACGGCTGCGGCAAATCGACCCTGCTGCGCACCCTGAGCCGCCTGATGACGCCCACCGCCGGGCATGTCTATCTTGATGGCGAGCAGATCCAGCGCTTCAATAGCAAAGAGGTGGCGCGGCGCGTCGGCCTGCTGGCGCAGAACGCCACCACGCCGGGAGATATCACGGTGCAGGAGCTGATCTCCCGGGGTCGCTATCCGCACCAGCCGCTGTTTACCCGCTGGCGGCAGGAGGACGATCGCGCCGTGCAGCGGGCGATGGAGGCCACCGGCGTGGCGGATCTTGCCTTGCAGAGCGTGGATACCCTCTCCGGCGGCCAGCGTCAGCGGGCATGGATAGCGATGGTGCTGGCTCAGGAGACGGCGATTATGCTGCTGGATGAGCCGACCACCTGGCTGGATATCAGCTATCAGATCGACGTGCTGGAGCTGCTTAGCGAGCTGAACCGCGAGCAGGGCTTGACCCTGGCGGCGGTGCTGCATGACCTGAACCAGGCCTGCCGCTACGCGACCCATCTGATTGCCCTGCGGGACGGCAAGATTGTTGCCCAGGGCGCGCCGAAGGAGATTGTGACGGCAGAGCTGATTGAGGCCGTCTACGGGTTGCGCTGCATGATTATCGACGATCCGGTGGCGCATACGCCGTTAGTGGTGCCGCTGGGGCGTTCAGGAATATAAAAAAGGCGGCAATAAGCCGCCTTTTTTAATTTTGGGTAACGCTACGCTGACTCCAGCACCATCTCCGGAGCAACCGGCGGTAACGTGCGCGCCAGCATCGCATTGCGCAGCAGAACAATACCACAGGCAACAATGCCGCCTACTAATCCCATCAGAACGGTGATAATCCCTTTACCTTGACCATCTTTTTTCATCGGCAGCGACGGGGAGAGCTGATATTTGAACGGTGAAAATTCAATGTTTTTCACATTCAGCTTCTGCAGCTGCTCGACATGATATTCACGGTTGCGCAGGTCGGCGTTGAGATCGGCAATATCCTTCAGCGATTTTTCAATCCGCAGCTTTTCCTGGATACCGTCCGCGCCCAGCGTAATAGAGAAGTCCGGATCGTCATTCACCACCTGTCCGTTGCTGTAGACCGGTTTTTTAATTCCCGCGGCGTTGGCGACTTCAAGCGAGTAATTAAGGCGCTGGATCTTAATATCGCGCTGGTTAGTCAGGCGAACGCGATCGAGATTGAGCTTCTCCTGCTCAAAGCGGGTTTTTAATGCCAGCGTGCTACGGATATTCTCGGTCGTCTCGTTCACCACTTTCGCTGCGACATAATCGACATAGCCCTCAAGGACCTCTTTCGCATCGTCAGGCGTTGATGCAGAGAAGCTAAGCGTCCAGGAGGTAAAGGGCGCTTCAACGGGGCTTTTTGGCGAAGCGTTATCAATCAGCTTCATTTTTTCCGTCAGGCGGACAACCGCACGCTGAAACTCCAGCGAATCGGCATTGAGCTCGGGATACTGGGCTTTAAGATAGGGCGAACTGCGGAAATACTCTTCCTGCAGCGACTGAGAGCTAAAATTTTTAATGAATTGACCAAAAACGTCAACCGGCGTTACCGGCACCTCAACGTCCAGTACCTGTAGCTCCATCAACATTTGCTGCAGCGAGCGCCACTGCGTCTGCTCTGCGGGGGTGATGATCGCTTCGCTGGTCCATTTCTGTGGCAATATGAAAGAAATTAGCAGGCCAACCAGAGCAAACACTGCGGCTATGGCGATAATTTGTTTTTTGGCGGCCCATAACACGTCAAGAAGCGTGAGGAGATCGATTTCGTTATTGTGATGAGGTCCGACAGGATAGTGGCGTAGCTGCACCTCGTTATCCTGTTTAATATCTAACGTTGACATGTGTAAACTCTATCCTGATTCGCGACTAAAGCATGATTTACATCGGCCCCCCTATAGTAATACTTTATGAGATTAATCTGAACGAAGATTTAATGTTGTTAATCATACCCACTATATATAGTGGGTATGATTGTTTATTAATTGAGTAGGTTTGCCAGTATCGGTCCAATCGTCGTAAACACCGCTGGAGAAATAATATCTACGTGGGCGCAGTCCTGACGATAGACCTCCAGCTCATTTACCCAGGGTGACCAGACCCGCTGGGGATCCATTCCGGCTGGCAACGTGCGCTCGGCGACAAACAGCGTCGCTTTACCATCAAACGGCAGGCTGTGGGCGGTTGTCAGCAGCCGAACCGCATCGCCATAGTTGCCCTCAATAGCATTAAATAGCTCGCCCGATGCCTGGCCCTGTTGGGCAGCGAGAAACGCCTCCCGCTCGCGGCTGATCTCTGCCAGCACCTCAGGGTCGAGACCGTTGGCCTCTTTCTCTGCCCAGTTCTGCGTCTCCGGCGGCCAGGTATCCAGCAGCCCCAGGAAGGCCACCGCCTCGCCGCGCTGGCGCAGCCGGGCGGCGATCCCCTGCGCCAGCGTGCCGCCAAGAGAGTAGCCAAACAGGTAGTATGGACCGTGTGGCTGCTGGACGAGTAGCGTTTGCAGGTGCGCTTCACACACCTCATCCAGCGAAGCAGCGGTAGCCATCGGCCCGGCCGGGCGCGGTGACTGAATGCCGACAATCGACCAGCGTGGGCTAAGATAGCGCGCCAGCACGCTAAACTGCCAGGCAAAGCCGGAGGCCGGATGGAAGCAGAACAGCGTCGGGCCATGGCTCTCCCGCAGGGGCAGGATCGTCTCGTAGCCGAGGTTTTGCAGTCGTCCATCCTCGGCATCGGCCTCCAGCAGCGCGGCAAGTTTTTCCACGCTTGAGGCCACCATCACCTGCCCCGGCGTCACCTGGCGTGCGAACGCCTGACTCAGTTTCGCCGCCAGCCGCATCGCCAGCAGCGAGTGGCCGCCAAGGGCAAAGAAGTCGGCGCTGACGTCATTCACCTCACAGGCCAGCAGCTCGGCAAACAGCTGCGCAACCGCGATCTCTGTCGCCGTCTCCGGCCTCCGTCCGTCCGCCGCCGCCGCAGGCGTCGGCAGCGGCAGCGCCTTCCTGTCCAGCTTGCCGTTAGCGCTAAGCGGCAGTTCATCAAGTTGCACCAGAGTAACCGGCACCATATGCGGCGGAAGTCGGGCTTTTAGCTGCTCGCTGAGAGTAGACATCACCAGCGGCTGGCCCGAAGCTGACACCAGGTAGCCCACCAGCTGGCGCGCGTCGCCGTTGCCCGCCGCCGCCTGGTTAAAGACGCAGGCGTGGGTGACCGCCTGGGCCACGTCCGGCAGGGTCTGCATGACACAGTCAATCTCTCCCAGCTCGATGCGCTGGCCGCGAATTTTGAGCTGATCGTCGCTGCGCCCCAGGTACTCCACCGCGCCGTTATCCAGCCAGCGCGCCACGTCGCCGGTACGGTACATCCGCTCGCCAGCAGCAAAGGGATCGGCAATAAAGCGGCTGGCAGTCAGGTCGGGACGCCCCAGATAGCCCTGCGCCAGCTGGATGCCGGTCAGGTAGAGATCCCCCGCCACGCCCGGCGGCAGGGGCTGCATCATGCTGTCCAGAATGCGCAGGCCGGTGTTCCACACCGGGTAGCCAATCGGCACGCTGGGTCCGGTGACCCCGGCCAGCGCCTCGCCATAGGCTGGGTACCCGCTAACATCGACCGCCGCTTCCGTCGGGCCGTAGAGGTTGTGCAGCGGCACGTCGGTTAACGTCTGCCACTCACGGCAGAGATCCGTTGGCAGCGCTTCACCGCTGCAAAAGACGTTGCGCAGCGTGCGGCAGCTCTCCCACGCCGTCTCCGGAGTCAGGGCGGCAACGAAGGCCGCCAGCATCGAGGGAACAAAGTGGGTGGTGGTTACGCCATAGCGGGCAAAAAAGAGCTGTAACGCCTGCGGATCGCGGTGCGTCTCCGGCTCCGCCATCACCAGCTTCGCCCCGGCGATAAAGGGCCAGAAGAACTCCCACACCGAAACGTCAAAGCTGCACGGCGTCTTTTGCGCCACCACGTCCTCGGCGCTTAACGGATAGCTCGCCTGCATCCACAGCAGGCGGTTGACGATAGCCGTCTGCCCCACCATCACCCCTTTCGGACGGCCCGTTGAGCCGGAGGTAAAGATGACATAGGCGGTGTGATCCGGGGTAGAGAGTGCCAGCGCTGGCGCATCCGTCACCGGCAGCGGCGCGCTGTAGCAGAGGTAAGCGAGCTGCGGAATGGCGCTAAACCGCGCCAGCTGATCCTCAACGGTGATCAACAGCCGCGGCTGGGCATCCTCCAGCATCATATGCAGGCGATCGTCCGGATAACCGGTATCCAGCGGCAGCCAGGCGGCACCCACCTCAACAATCGCATGCAGGGCCAGAGTGAGAAAGACTGAGCGCGGCAGCGCCACGGCGACGCTGTCCCCGGGCTGAACGCCGTTCTGACGCAGTACCTGCGCCAGGGCGATAACCTGCTCGCGCATCTCGCGGTAGCTGAACTGCCAGCGGGCATCCGCCAGCGCCGGCGCGTCAGGCGTCTTTTCGCTCTGGGCGGCCACAAGCGCGCTGAGGGTCGTGGCCGGCAGGCTGACGGCGGTATTATTAATGCGGTCAATGTTCTCCTGCTCTGCTGGCAGGATCAGCGCGGCCTCGCCGCAGGAGAGATGCGGGTTATCGGCAAACTGGCGCAGCAGCGCGTCCAGCCTGGCGGCATGCGCGTTTAACGTGGCCTCATCATAGCGCTGGCGATTGGCGAGGATCTCTACCGCAAGGCCGCCCTTCTGGTCCGGGATAAGGGCAATCTCCAGATCGTTAACCGGCCCGGTTGCCAGGGTATGGGTTGTTGCCGCCGTGCCGTCAATATCCAGCTGATAGTCAAACATCTTCACGTTAAACACCGGGCCAAACAGGGGACGGTCGCCCGTCACCTGCCCGCTGTCACGCACGATCTGCTCCGCATCATAACGCTGGTGGCGGCGCATCTTTTTCAGCCTGGCAGCGAGCTTTTGCGCCAGCCCGGCCAGCGACTCCGTCGGGTCAACGTTCACCGCCAGCGGCAGGACGTTAAGCACCGGGCCGGTAGCGCAGAGGGCGGCGGAGCCCATTCGACGCATAAAGATAAACCCGGCGGCATAGTCCATGCGTCCGCACAGACGGGCCAGCCACAGAGAGACCAGCGCCAGGGCCAGATCCGGGGGCTGGCAGCTGCTGTTCTGTGCCGCAAGCCGGGAAAACGCCTGGCCGTCGAGGGTCAGCTTCAGGCGCAAAATGTCGGCGGTAGAAGCCCGACCCGGCAGCGGACTGGCGGAGAGCGACACCGGCGGCGGCAGGCTCTGGCTTACCTCACGCCAGTATGCCGCATCACGGCCATACGCCTCGCTGTCGCGGTAGCGCTGATACTCTTCTACCACGTCGGCAAAGGGGGTAAAAGGCGATGCCGGTGTCGGCTCGCCGCGCCGCCATGCGCTATAGATGGCGGCGATATGGCGGGTAATGGCCGGAAAGCTGAAGCCATCCACCAGCAGGTGGTGATAGCGTTGATACCAGTACCAGCGACGCTCCCCAAGGCGCAGCAGCGCATGGTAAAACAGCGGTTTTCCGCCGTTAACGCGCAGATTTTGTGCCAGATCGCCCTGCATGACAGCCAGTGCCGCCGCATGGGGATCGGCGCTGGCGCGCAGGTCATGGAAATCGGGCTGCGCCAGCGGCATGGATCCATCGATCCACTGGAAAATCTCGCCGTTATCCTCGACAAAGCGGCTGCGCAGGGTATCAGCATCGCGCATACCTGCCACAATCGCCTCGCCGAGCAGGGCGTCATCAAGCTCGCTGTCGTCAATAACAACGTAGTGCGCCACGCTCCAGGCGTTAGGCTGCGTGGAGAGCGTTTCCGCCATCCAGATCCCGGTCTGGGCCGCTACCAGCGGCAGACGTTTCGACATGGGGTGCTCCTTAACGCGCAACGTGCGCAGGGGTTAGGTTCTGCCACTGCCCCGCCAGCCAGGCGTGGCACTCAGCCTGCGGCTGCGGTTCGGCAACAATGTGCCAGCCCTGCGGCAGGGCGCACTGTTGCGGCCACAGGCTATAGCGCTGCTGCGCGTTTTGCAGAATGTAAAACTGCCCCTCTGGATCGTCGAAGGGATTACTGAACTCCATACCACACTCCTGTCGTGGAAAAAGGCCCTATCGGCCAGCGTCGATGAGCGGCTGCCAGAGCGTCATCAGCCCTGTCGTCAGCCCGCCGCGCCAGCACAGCGCGTCGTGTCCGCCGTCGGTGGGATGCCAGAAAACTGCCGCTGCCGTCGGCTGTAAAAGCGCGTAGAGCGACTGGTTAACGCGAAAAATGAGCGGCTCACGCGCTCCCGCTTCCAGCACAATGCGCAGGCTGTGCGGCTGAACGCTGCCGGCTTTGATCTGGTCGATCACTACCCCATCCTGCTGTGCGCCGCGATGCGGCCACCAGAAGGAGCCTGACTGGCTGAGCACGCAGCCAAAACGTTCCGGCCAGTGCAGCCCGGCATAGAGTGCAGCGAGACCGCCAAAGCTCTGTCCAGCGACCACGGTGCGCGCAGGATCGTCACTAAAGGGGGCCAGCGCCTTGATTTGCGGCAGCAGCTCCTCCTGTAACGCCTGCCAGAACGCTGCGTTACAGGGCAGTTCGACGCTGCGCTGGGCGTTGTCAGTCGAATCAACCAGCAGGTAGACCGCAGGCGGCAGCTTGCCCTCCTGAGTAAGGGCGGCCAGTACAGGCCAGACTGGCATGCTCTGGGCCCAGAACTGACCGTCAAGCAGCACCGCCAGCGGACGTTCAGCGGCACTCTCCTCTCCGGTAGTGTAGATCCAGACCCGGCGTTTATTGCCCAGCCGGGCGCTGCGCCAGTGGATGCAGGTCGGTTGCGTAAAGGGCGTCTCATGCGGGGCATGCCAGCCCGGCTGCTCTGGCGCATCGGGCATTTCAAGGGCCGATACCGCATGGCCGCGCCCTCCCCGCCACGACAGCGGATTGAGCGGATCGGCAACGGCATGGGCCAGCAGCCTGCGCCAGCCTTCGCGCAGGGCCACGCGATCCGGCTCTTCACCGGTGAATGCCGACTCGGCAAAGTCATGTTCGTTTTCAGAGGGGATCAGGCAGTAGCTGCCGCGCCAGTTTGCGTTGAGCGTGGTTTGCCAGAACCAGACGTCGGTACCGGGAATGCGGCTCAGGGACTGGGGCCTTGAGCGTTGATGATGATCGGTAACGCCAGTGATGTAGATCCATACATGCTGTACGGAAGAGGTGGTTTCAGACCCCGCCGGATCGCGCCACCAGAAGGTGACCCGGCATCTGTCTTCGCCTTCCCGGGACCACTCTGGTCCCTGTTTTGACTCCCACCAGGCATCGCTGCCTGTTGCTCGTGTCGTCACCCTAATTAACCCCGTACTGATTGCGGCATTTTTTCAAATGTAAGAAAAATTATCGATAATATTATTGATAACTATTTGCATTTGCAATAGCGTATTGGCGCGCTGTGGGAAGCGCGTCTTTCACATAATCATGCCATTAACCGCCTACGTGCAGGGAACCAGGACGTGTCAGCGGTCTTCTGGCGACGAAAACAGGTAATACAATGAATAACAAGATTAAGTCCCTGGCCTTATTGGTCAATTTGGGCATTTACGGGGTAGCACTACCACTTCAGGCAGAGGAAGCCCCTGCGGGGGATGACACTATCGTTGTCACCGCCGCCGAGCAGAATCTTCAGGCGCCCGGCGTCTCTACCATCACCGCTGACGAGATCCGCAAAAACCCGCCCGCTCGTGACGTCTCTGAAATTATTCGTACTATGCCGGGCGTTAACCTTACCGGGAACTCCACCAGCGGCCAGCGCGGCAACAGCCGCCAGATCGATATTCGTGGCATGGGTCCAGAAAATACGCTGATCCTGATCGACGGCAAGCCGGTCACCAGCCGCAACTCAGTGCGCCTGGGCTGGCGCGGCGAGCGTGATACCCGGGGCGATACCAGCTGGGTACCGCCAGAGATGATCGAGCGCATCGAAGTGATCCGCGGCCCGGCAGCCGCGCGCTACGGCAACGGCGCGGCGGGCGGTGTGGTTAATATTATTACTAAGAAATCCAGCAGCGAGTGGCACGGGGCGTGGGACACCTATCTCAACGCGCCGGAGCACAAATCTGAAGGCGCAACCAAGCGCACCAACTTCAATCTGACCGGCCCGCTGGGCGGCGATTTCAGCTTCCGCCTCTATGGCAACCTGGAGAAAACCCAGGCTGACGCCTGGGACATCAACAAAGGCCATGAATCTGAACGTACCGGTAGCTACGCGGGTACCATGCCAGCCGGGCGTGAAGGGGTGACCAATAAAGATATAAACGGTCAGCTGCGCTGGGATTTTGCCCCCATGAACTCGCTGGAGCTGGAGGCGGGCTACAGCCGTCAGGGTAACCTCTACGCGGGCGATACCCAGAACACCAACACCAACGCGCTGGTGAAAAAGAACTACGGCAAAGAGACCAACCGCCTCTATCGCCAGAACTACTCTCTGACCTGGAATGGCGGCTGGGATAACGGCGTCACAACCACCACCTATGCCCAGTACGAGCACACCCGCAACACGCGTAATAACGAGGGTCTGGCTGGCGGCACCGAGGGGATCTTCTCCGATGAGAACTTCTCGAATATCGATCTTGCTGACGTTCTGCTGCACAGCGAGGTTAACCTGCCGCTGGATCTGCTGGTCAATCAGACCTTGACGCTGGGCACCGAATGGAACCAGCAGCGGATGAAGGATTTGGCCTCCAACACCCAGTCGCTGACCGAAGGCGGCACCATTGCCGGGGTGGATCCTACAAATCGCAGCCCTTACTCAAAGGCGGAGATCTTCTCGCTGTTTGCGGAAAACAATATGGAGCTGACAGACAGCACCATGCTGACGCCAGCCCTGCGCTTCGATCACCACACCATTGTAGGCGACAACTGGAGCCCGTCTCTGAACCTCTCTCAGGGGCTAACGGATGATATTACGCTGAAAATGGGCATTGCCCGCGCCTATAAAGCGCCAAGCCTCTATCAGACCAACCCGAACTACATCCTCTACAGCCGCGGCCAGGGTTGCTATGCCAGCGCCGGTGCCTGTTATCTGATGGGCAACGACGATCTGAAAGCGGAAACCAGCATCAACAAAGAGATAGGGCTGGAGTTCAAGCGCGACGGCTGGCTGGCGGGCGTCACCTGGTTCCGCAATGACTATCGCGACAAGATCGAAGCGGGCTATGCGCCGATTGGCACAGCCTCTAAAGCCTCCACGGATATTTACCAGTGGGAGAACGTGCCTAAAGCGGTCGTGGAAGGGTTAGAAGGAACGCTCAACGTGCCGGTAACCGAGACGGTGAACTGGACCAACAACCTCACCTATATGCTGCAGAGCAAGAATAAAACCACCGGCGATCGCCTCTCTATCATTCCGGAGTATACGCTTAACTCGACGCTGAGCTGGCAGATCAGCCAGGACATCTCCGTGCAGTCTACCTTCACCTGGTACGGTAAACAGCAGCCGAAGATCTACAACTATAAAGGCAACCGCGCAACGGGCAGCGAAACCGATGAGGTTAGCCCGTACAGCATCGTTGGCCTGAGCGGCACCTGGGATGCGACCAAAAACGTCAGCCTGACGGCGGGCGTGGATAATGTCTTCGACAAACGCCAGTGGCGCGCGGGTAACGCCCAGACCACCGGTAACGACACGACGAAGTCCTACATGTACGGCGCAGGGGCAGCGACCTATAACGAGCCGGGTCGTACCTGGTTTATGAGTGTGAATACGCACTTCTGATAACGAGCGGTATACAACTACACGCCTCCTCGCGCTGAGGAGGCGAAACATTTTCCTTTATCTATTATCCCAACAGCGCATAAAAGAAATGATAATTTACAATTTAAGAAAATTCTTAGATTGCTCTGTTATTCTACTTTCGATACATTCCCCTTTTTTATAGTATTTATACAGATCACGTTTTTCCCCTTTAAAAAATAATTATTGATAAAACGCTGGTATTATTGCCATAGATATACCAGAAGTCATCTTGTTAAATTATGTTATAAAAATGATAAGGCCATTATTTACCGCAGCAAGCCTTAAGTGCTGCTAATCTTTTTCTGTCTCTACACGTTTACATCTACACTATGCATATGCTTATAAATAAGTGGCGGCTTGACCCATCGCTAAACGCGCTGATTCATACTGAAACAGGAGAAATTCAGCGCCTGGGTGAGTTTCATTACATTCTGCTTGAAACCCTGGTGAATCACGCCGGGGAGGTGTTATCACGCAATTTTCTTATCAATGAAGTCTGGAAAAACCGGGTGGTAGGTAATAACAGCCTGCCGACGGCTATCTATGCGTTACGGGCCGCGCTGGGCGATGACGGTCGCCTGCAGGAAATAATCAAGACGGTGCCGAAAAAAGGTTATGTTTTTAATAGAGATTTTATTACCTGGCCTGATGAAACTGTGCCAGCGGAGGCGGTTAATGAGGCCGATAACCCTGCACCTTCGCCGGACCTGTCTCATCCACCGCCGCTGAAAAGCCTGCGGTCTGCCATCAAATTTAAAAAGGTTATCATTTTCTCAATTGTCATCATCACTCTGATATATTTACTAATAAAAAATTATCTGCATGATGCCCGGAGTAACCAGAGCATGCTCCTCTCATCTAAAGGCAGCGAGTTATTTTTAAACGATGAAACCATTAAAGACTATTCACGTATCAAAGTCTATCACCTGCATGCTGGCAACAATCCTGGTCACGCGGCGCAGCTTAACGCACATATGCCCGATGCGCTGCACGCTATTAACCTGAAGCTAGAGGCGCAAAGGCTGAGTGCCGTGTTCTATTACAGCGAGTCGGTTGCTAAATTATCCATCAGCTTACTGATTCAGGATAGCTGTCATAACCAATATCAATTAATACTGGGCATACAAAACTGGCAGAGCAATATACAAAATTTGAATTCTGTTGTTTATCAAGCGGCTGAGAAAACCATTAATGAAATACCAGCATGTCCTTAATCCTTTTTGCCATTTAATATTCACGCTATCAATAATTTGCCTGCCCCTGTCGGCAATGGCTGCTATCGTACGTACGGAGTACCAGTTTTACGATATGGCCACGTTAAGCCAGCGCAGCTATACAGCCACTCTGCTTCCTGCGCCTGGTGGCGCGCACCTTACCCTGCATCGCAATGACGAACCGTTTACGCTAGTTGCCGACGTCTCTGCCTGCTTCAACAAGAAACAGAGTGCACAATCAGAGGGGTACCTCTGGTGGACACCGAAAGAGCGCCAGCAGGCGGATCCGGCTCTTGCGCCCTTTCTGAACTTTGCTCAGGAAAATCGGTTACGTGTCGCTGTAAAGCCCTTATCTAACGCGCAATCTCTTCTCCTGGATAAAGACAGTCTCACCGTGCTGGTCGTAGAGCCGGCTATGATGACGCTGGGTCCGGCGGGCTGCCAGCGCTAGCCAAGCAGGTTCTGCACCGTCAGCGCCGGGAGATTAGCCTGGCCGCTCACGGCCTGCACCAGGGTAGCGTAATGGTGGCAGGCCCAGGCGAGGGTCTGCCCTAGCGCAGCCGAGGCGTGTTCTGCGCTGTGCGCCTCCGGAAAGCGCGCCATGACATCCATACGCTGGCGAGCCTTCTCCTGTGCCGATGCCAGCAGCTGACGCTGCTCTCCTACCAGGCTAAGCACGCCCTGCACCATCCCCTGAAGCCCGTTACGCTGCCCCGTCGCCAGCGCAGCCGCTAATGCTTCGGCGGGGGCAGGATTAGCGTGGAGTGCAAGCCGTCGGGCATGCTCCCCCTTCGCATCAGCAAGGGTAAATGAGCGCTGCAGCTGCGGCCAGTGAGCTTCAGCGGTGGTAAAGATCCACCTTCCCTCACCGTAGCGCGGCATAACGCCCGTTCGCTGCAGCGCATTTTTTATCTGCATTGCAGGATTAAGCGCATCGGCGGGATTAGCCAGCGATACCGCCGCCAGCCGCCGACCGCGCCCGGCCTCAGCGCTGAACATCAGCGATACCGGCCCGCCGTCACCGTTAAGCAACGCCGCCAGCTCCGGAGCAGAGAAGGTGACCTGCGCCTCGCCCTGAAGCACCGGCTGCAGCTGCCTGTCTACCCGCCCGGCAGAGAGCGCGGTCCGGTTAGCCAGCAGCTCCCCAAGCACAGCGCCGCCCTCCCCCTGCTGTCCACTGTTCATCAGGGCGTGCCGCTGGTTGAGCAGTGCTTTCTCAAGCCCGGAGAGGTAGCTGTCCGCCTGCTGCAGGACCGTAAGCTGATCGTTAAGCTGAACGCTGTAGCGCTGCGGACGCAGCGCGATAAGCGGCGAGGCGGGATAATCTTCACGCTCAGCCCGCCTGGCAATCGACCGTACCCGCGTTCGATCCTTTATCGGCGTCTGAACATGCTCACCGCCGGAAGCGCGCGTCGTTGTCTGTAAACCAACCTGCATGGTGACACTCTCGCTCAGCGTTAAATAGCGTTAAACAGCGAGAGTTCGCTGACTTTGGCGTAGGTTTTCATCGTTGCCTCCATTGCCACCTGCAGGCCGGTAAAGGTTACCGTGGCCGGGCCATAGTCGAGATCGCCAAGCTGGCCGATCAGTACGCTGTTGGTGTCGGCCACGATGGTCTGGGCATCGCTTAACAGAGTCAGGGTGTTCTGCCGCTCCCCCAGGCTGGCAATGGCGCTGTTCAGCGATTCCGAGCCTGCATCAAGGGTGTCGATGGCCTGGGTGATCTCGCTCTGCACCTGCGGATCCGCCGGATCAAGATTGGGATCCTGAAGCGCGGTCGCCAGATCGTCCAGCGTGTTAAGAAGGGTTAAATCCGCGCCAAACATTTCGCTTACCGTCACGTTGGTCTCCATCTCAACACCGCTGGCGACGGTGGCGGTGCGGTGCTCACCGTTCCCGTGATAAACGTACTCATCCGGCTCGCCGTCGCCGTCGGTATCGTCATAGCTAACGGGCGGGGCAGCGTTTTTTGTGCCACCAAAAAGATAGTGACCCTGTCCGTCCTGATAGTTCAGGGAGACCATCATCGACTGCGTCAGGGAGGCGATATCCTGGCCAAGGTTGGCCAGGCTCTCTGGCGTAGTGGTGCCATTCGCCGCCTGAAGCAGATCGTCGCGAATGGCCAGCATGCTGTTGTTAATGCCGTCAAGAATGCTCTCCTGCTGGCTGAGGGTTGCCGAGACCGCATCTATATTGCTCTGATACTGTTCGATAGCCGACTGCTGGCTGTTAAGCTGATTAATTCGGGTAGCGGCGATGGGATCGTCCGAGGGGAGGATCACCCGCTGACCGGTGGCCATTTGGGTGATAACCTGCTCCAGCCTGCTGGAAAGCTCGGCAAAGCCGTTGGTCATTGAGATATAAGATTGCTGAGTGCTTACGCGCATAGAAGATGATTTCCCGCTGGGTTAAAACATCTCCAGCACGGAGTCAAAAATCTCCGCACCGGTCGAGATGACTTTTAGGTTGGCCTGGTAGATCTGGGTGTAGGCGATCAGATTGACCGCCTCCTCGTCCATGCTCACACCGCTCACGCTGCTTCGCTGGTTTTGCGCCTCGCTGTAGACGCTGCTTGCCGATTCAGCCTCGGTCTGGATCTGGCGACTGTAGATACCCATGGTACTTATGATGCTGGTACAGGCGCTGCCGACGGTAACCGTACCCAGATTAGCGATCGTCAGCGGCTCGCCGACAATGTTAATCAGCGCCTGTAAATTGTCGCCGTTGCCGGAGGCATCCGGATCGCTGGAGAACGCCAGCTGGTCGGCGGTAAGATCCGGGTTAATTACCAGCGGGCCGTTCGGGTCGTCGGCATCATAAATAAAGAGCGGTGCGCCGGGATTGCCATTGAGATCGTACCCCGCCGCCAGCTGGTCGTTAACGGCGACGGCAAACTGCTGCGCAATGCTGTTGATGGTCTCGGTCAGCGGATCCAGCACCTTGTGCTGGTAGTCAAAAAGCGCCCCCAGCGATCCGCCGGTCTCCATCGTCATGCCGTAGGTTGTCCCCGCAAAGGTCAGGGTCAGGCTCTGGCTACCGCCATCTCCGCTCTCCAGCGTGATGGTCGAGCTCTCCTGGCCGCTCACCAGCGGCTGGCCGTTTTGCAGCGTAATGTTGTAGTTGCCCCTGTCGTCGATGTTGACCTGAATGTCCAGCATGCCGCTAAGCTGCTCTACCATCTGGTCACGGGCGTCGTACAGCGCCGACGCGTTGTCACCGTTGGCTTCGGCCTCGGCGATCTGCTGGTTGTAGCCCGCGATACCTGCGGTCAGGGTGTTGATCCGGGACACCGTGGCCTGCTCCTGGCTGGCAATTTCACTGCTCTGGGAGTCGATATAGCTGCTGGTGTTATTGAAGCGCAGCGCCAGGGCGTTCGCTTCACTTAACACCTGCTCGCGCAGGGCAGGATCGTCCGGCATGGTGGATGCCGCGTTCAGCGCCGCAAAGAAGTTATCAAACCCGGCGCTAAGGCTGCTGCTATCGTCGCTCAGCACGCTTTCCAGCTGCATCAGATACTGCTGCTGGGTGGTGTAGTAGCCATAGTCGGTGGCGGCAAACCACACCTGGTTAACGAGATACTGGTTCGATACCCGGCAGATGCTGTCAACCTGCACGCCGTTGCCCGCGCTGTTCAGCGATCCCGGGCTGGCCCCCAGGGTGCTGGTCATTGCCACCTGGCGCGTATAGCCTGGCGTCATGGCATTAGCCGTGTTCTGCGCGGTCACGTTAAGCTGCACCTGAGCCGCCGACGCGCCGCTGTAGCCAATGTTGATCATATCCATATTGTGAACCTCCTTGCTGTCAGTTACGGTGCGCCGAGAGCTGTTTAACGATCAGCTCCGCAATACCGATGCTCTGCTGCTTCGCCAGGCTATCGCAGAGGGCATCGTCGTATAAACCCTGCATCATTCGTTCGGCATCGCTGTGAAGAGGATTGTCTTTAGAGTCGAGGAGCGCATCGACCTTACGCATCTCTTTGAGCATCTGACGCATAAAAATTGCCTCAAACTGCTGGGCAGCCTGCCGAAGGTTGTTCTCACGCACCGCTGACGCATCGGTAACGTCGTCAGCGCTCTGCCGGAGAGAGGTTAAGGCGTTAAGGGCATCCATTAGATCACCTCCAGGTCAGCGTCCAGCGCCCCGGCTTCGTGCAGCGCCTGTAGGATCGACATCACGTCATCCGGCGATGCGCCGAGATTGTTTAACACATTTACCAGCGTCTTCAGGCTGGTAGATTCCGGCAGCGTAACCATCTGCGCACGCGGGGTGTTCACATTGACGCTGCTTTGCGGCGTGACCGCCGTGCGGCCACCGGCCAGCGTATTAGGCTGGCTGACGCTGCTGCTCTCGGCAATCGAGACCGTCAGGCTGCCGTGGGATACCGCCGCGGCGTGAACTTTCACCCCCTCGCCCATCACTACCGTGCCGGTGCGGGCGTTAAAGACGACCCGAGCGCGTATCCGCTCCGGCGTAATCTGCACGTCCTGTAGCTGCGACATAAAGGCGACCCGCGCACCTGGGCTGCCAGGGGCTGTCACCTCCACGCTGGTCGCGCTCTTCGCCGTTGCCAGCCCCCCACCAAAGGCGCTGTTAATGGCATTGGCGATGCTGTTAGCGTCCTTGAAGCCGGGGCGCTTCAGGTTGAGCATCACCGTCTTTCCCATCTCAAAATCGCTGGGGATCGCCCGTTCAACGGTGGCACCGTTGGGGATCAGCCCGGCGGTGGGCGTATTGACCGTCACGCTGGAGCCGCTGGCCCCGCTGGCGCTCATGCCCCCAACCACCACGCTGCCCTGCGCCAGGGCATAGATCTCCCCATCCGCGCCGTGCAGCTGGGTCAACAGCAGCGTACCGCCGCGCAGGCTCTTCGCGTCGCCAATGGAGGAGACCGTCACGTCGATGGTCTGTCCGCGCGCGTACATGGGCGGCAGCGTGGCGCTGACCGCTACCGCAGCGACGTTTTTCACCTTGGGATCGATCTTACCCGGCAGCTGTACGCCAAACTGGCGCAGCATGTTGGTGATGGTCTGGTTAGTAAACTTGACCTGGTTTTTATCGCCGGTGCCGTCGAGGCCGACCACCAGGCTATAGCCGATCAGCTGGTTACCGCGCACGCCCTGAATATCAACCAGCGAGGCCAGCGGCTGCGCCAGCCCCGGCAGGGGGACGAGCAGCAGAAAGAGCGTAACGATGCGGGCGCGTCCTGAAAAACAGCGCATAACAACTCCTGGGTTAAAGCGGAAACAGCGGATGGTTAAAGAGCCGGGTCAGCCAGCCCGCCGCATTGGCATCGCTGAGCGCGCCGCGCCCGGCGTAGGAGATCCGGGCGTTGCCGATGCGCTGGGAGGAGACCGAGTTGTCGTTGCCGATGTCGTCGGCACGCACCAGCCCGCTGAGGCGCAGGTACTCATCCCCCTGGTTAAGGGTGAGCCACTTCTCGCCGCGGATCTCCATCACGCCGTTGGGCAGCACCTGCTGAACGGAGACGGTGATCGAGCCATGCAGGCTGTTCTGCTGCTGGGAGCTGGCGTTGCCGTCAAAATCCCGCGTGGCCTCAGCGGAGCTGGCCAGCTTGTCTTTGCTCTTGCCAAACACCGTCGGCGCGCCAATATCGAGGCTGCTCTCCTTGCCAAAGTTAGTTTTGGCCTGCTTGCTGGACTGGGTTGACTCTTCAAGGATCACCGTCAGAATATCGCCCACCCGGTAAGCGCGCCGATCGGCAGTCAGTGACCAGCTGTAACCGGTCTCAAACACCCCCCCTGCCCGCCCCTCCGGCGTTGGCTGGGCCTCCATCTTCGGCGGGGCGTA
Source organism: Pseudescherichia sp. (assembly GCA_032055545.1). Lineage (GTDB taxonomy): Bacteria > Pseudomonadota > Gammaproteobacteria > Enterobacterales > Enterobacteriaceae > Pseudescherichia. Next base: position 55,643 of record DAMBQR010000002.1, read on the forward strand.
GGCCTGGTCATCCTTCTTGACCAGCAGCGCGGGAGATTCACAGCCCGCCAGCCCACCCGCCAGCACCATTAACCACAGATATCGTTTCACGTGCGCGCTCGCTACAGGTTCTGGTTGACGTACTGCAGCATCTCATCGGCGGCAGAGACCATCTTGGCGTTCATCTCGTAGGCGCGCTGGACGGTGATCATCGCCACCATCTCGTTAACGATGTCAACGTTGGAGCCTTCCAGCGCCCCGCCCTTCAGCGTACCCAACGCATCCTCTCCCGGCGTGCCCTCCGTCGGCTGGCCGCTGGCTGCCGTTTCGAGGTAGAGGTTATCCCCCTCCGCCAGCAGCCCCGCCGGATTGGTAAAGTTGACCAGCGTAATCTGCCCAAGCTCGGTGGGATCGCTCTCACCCGGCAGGGTCGCCATCACCGTGCCATCCTCGCCGACGGCGATATTGGTCGCATTAGCGGGCACGTCGATCTCCGGCTGCAACGGCAGGCCCTGGGCGTTGGTCAGCACGCCGTCGGCGTTAACCTGCAAATTGCCGTCGCGGCTGTAGGCAATGTCGCCGTTGGTCTTAAGCACCTGAAAAAATCCCTGTCCCATGATGGCGACGTTGAGCGGGTTATCGGTGGTTTCGATATTGCCTTCGGTAAAGGTTTTCTGCGTTCCCACGATGCGCACGCCGCTGCCGTACTGAATGCCGGTGGGCGCAATGTTGTTTTGATCCAGCATCGCCCCAGGCGCGCGCTGATTCTGGTAGAAGAGATCCTGGAACATCACCCGGTCACGCTTGAAGCCGTTGGTATTGACGTTGGCGATGTTATTGGCGATGGCGCTCATCTCGGCATCCTCTGCCGAGAGGCCGGTTTTACTGATCCAGAGTGCTGCGTTCATGAATGGTTATCCTTAGTATCGGCGATCAGGAACCGCGCAGCAGGCGGTTACCCACCTCGCTCAGATCCTGGGCCGCCTTCATCATTTTGATTTGGGCTTCGAACTGACGATTAAGCGAAATAGAGGCCAGCATCTCCGAGACCGCCGTGACGTTGCTGCCCTCCAGGTAGCCGCCGCTGACGTTAGCGTTCTCATCCAGCGGCGCGCGGCTGCCGTCCGCCGTGACGATCATCCCCTGGGCGTTTTTAGCAAGGTTCTCCGGCGGAATAGTGACCAGCTTCAGGCGATCGATATCCATGGTGGCGGTGACGTCGCCATCGTCCGGCGTAATCGACAGCGTGCCGTCGCGGCCAAAAGAGGCGATGGCGTTAGGCGGTAGCACGATGGGACCGTTATCCCCTAATACCGGATAGCCGTTAATGGTCAGCTGGCCCGCCTCGTTCTGCAGCATGTTGCCGTTGCGGGTATAGACCTCGCTGCCGTCGCTGCCCTGCACCGCAATATAGCCCTCGCCCTGGATCGCCACGTCCAGCGGCCGATCGGTTTTTTCAGCGACGGCAGTGCCGGCGTTAACGCCGCTGGCGCGCTGCTGGGCCAGAAAGCGGGTGGCAAACCCTTCGCCCTGCACCGCCTCCCCTTGCGACAGTGCCATGTCGCCACGAAAGCCAGCGGTATTGACGTTCGCCAGGTTGTTAGCCGCGACCTGCTGCGCCATCAGGGTATGGCTGGCCCCACTAAGAGCGGTAAAAAGTAAACGATCCACTGTTAGCCCTCCTCCGTTACATCGCCTGGAACAGCGCCTGATCCAGCTCGCTGCTGGCGGAGATCACTTTGGTATTGGCCTGGTAGTTACGCTGCGCGGTCATCAGATCCACCAGCTCGCGAGTGATATCGACGTTGGAGCTTTCCAGCATTCCCGTGGAGAGCGCGCCGAAAGTCCCGCTGCCAGGTGCGCCCAGCAGCGGCGTGCCTGACTCGCCGGTCTCTACCCACGCGGTGCCGCTGACGGCCTGCAGGCCGTTTTCGTCCGGAAACGTCGCCAGTACCACCTGGCCTTGCAACATGCGCTCGCCGTTGCTATAGGTCGCGTACACCTTGCCGTCGCCGTCTACCTGTACGCCGTTCTGCTGCGCCGAGGCGTAGCCATCGGCAACGTTGGCGGTGACCGAGAAGGCGGAGCCATACTGGGTGCAGGCGGCGTAGTCAAAGGTCATTGCAATGGGGGCTGCGCCCGGTGCGCTAAAGGTCATCGGTACCGCCGCAGCGGGACTGACCAGCTTGCCCTGCTCGTCAAAGGTTAATGTCGTCGCACCTGGCTGCGTTGCGCCGTCGAAGGTGTAGTGCACCTCCCAGCTGTTATCCGCCGTTTTGGTAAAGTACTGGCTGAGCGAATGCTCGTTGCCCAGCGAGTCATAAACCGGGGTCGTGTAGGTACTGTTGTACGAGGCGGCGTTGCCAGCATCGAACGGCACCGCGCTGGTATCAATCGCCGCGTCAGCAGCATTAAAGTTTGCGCTAAAGATCAGGGAGCCTGTCGCCTGGGCAGGCAGCGACCCGGTTTTAATCTGTAGATCCGTTACCGTGCCGGTTTGTAGCGCCCCGCTCTCATCCACCGGGTAGCCTTGCAGGTAGTCCCCGGAGGCGTTAACGATATAGCCGTCTTTGTCCGTACTAAACGAGCCTGCGCGGGTGTAGGTGACATTGCCCGCGCTGTCGCAAAGCACAAAGAAGCCGTCGTCATTGATCGCCAGATCCAGGGCGTTACCGGTCGAGACCATCGAACCGCCGCGCGAGATGCTCTGGGCGGTTCCGGCCACGCTCACCCCCATCGCCTGGGTGCCCGCGTACATGGCAGAGAAGTCGGTGGTCATGGATTTGTAGCCCACCGTCCCGGCGTTGGCGATGTTATTACTGATGCCATCCAGCTGTTCGTTGACCGCGTTGAGGCCGCTGGCTGCAATGCTGTAACTCATAACTTACTGTTCCTGTAAAATAGTCAAATGTTGTCCTGAGCTGGCGTATCGTTCGGCACGCCAAACTGACTGATCATGGTGAAGGGCACCTCTCCTACACCGCTGACGTTGAGCAACGGCGTGCCGCCATCCAGCGGAATGCGCACGTCGGTGACGACGCCTGCCACTTCAACTGGCACCTCCTCTTCGCCGGTGTCGGTGACTACCGACACGGAGTAATCTCCGGGAGGAATGCCGTAGTCGGCAGGATCGATGCTAAAGGTCACCGCCCCCGGCCCAAATGAACTCCCGGTTAGCGGAATGTCGTAATCATTTCCGGCCTCGTCGGTAATATGAAGGTCAACGCGGGTACAGACGCCATCAAGATCGATCCGCCCCTGGATCGCACCATCGTCAACCTCAAGGGTGGTGGTCTGGACCATGATCGGATCGCCCACCATCTTGCCCAGCGCCATCACCTGGATATTACTCATCAGAATGGCGTTGGTGTTCATCTCCGACGCCACCTGCTCCGCCATTACCACCTGCGCCATGGAAGAGAGCTGGGTAACATATTCGGTTGGGTCGGTGGGGTCGGTGGGATCCTGGTTCTGGATCTCCGCTACCAGCAGCGTCAGAAACGTGTCGGCCATCGAGGTCGAGGTCGAGGTGGTGGTGGTGGACACCGTGCTGTCTGTCGCCGATCCGGCATACGATGCGTTCAGCGATACGGACGAACTCATACGCCCTCTCCCAGCTTCAGCAGGCTCTGCTGCATGCTCTTCACGTTGTTCAGCACCTCAACGTTGGTCGCAAAGTTTTGCGAGGCCGACATCATGTCAGCCATCTGCTCAACAACGTTAACGTCCGGATACCAGACATAGTCATTCTGGTCGGCCAGCGGATGGTTCGGCTCATAGCGGCGTACGGTGCTGCCGCTCTCGACGATATCCTGCACGCGCACGCTGGCCCCGGTGAGCCCGCGATGTCCCGCCTGCAGCAAGCTATTGTGGTAGACCGCGGCAAATACCGGGCTGCGTGCTTTATAGGTTGCCGCCTCGCTCTGGGCGGGTGAATCCGCGTTGGCGAGGTTGCTGGCGACGGTATTAAGCCGCACCGTCTGGGCGGTCATCGCCGAACCGGAGATCTGGTAGATGTCAGCAAACGACATAATTACTTCCCTTCGATGGCCGTTCTCAGGCCGCTAATGGACATGTTTAAAAAGGTCAGGCTGCTCTGGTAGTCGAGGCTGTTTTGGGAAAACCGCGCCTGCTCGCTATTCAGCTCTACCGTATTGCCATCCTGCGTCGGCTGCATCGGCAGGCGGTACAGCACCTGTGCGGCGGGCAGCTCGCCGCCACGATTTGCCCGTTGCATCTCACGGGCGAAATCAATATCTTTAGCCTTGAAATTTGGTGTATCGACGTTTGCCAGATTGGCGGTAAGCAGTTCGGTCCTCGCAAGACGTAGCTTCACCGCCTGAGGGTGTACACCCAGCGCCTTCTGAAAGCTGATCCCCATAATGCGTTGCACTCCTTTCAAATAGCTGACGCGCGTGCCTGATAAGCAACAAGCGTGCCATTTTTTAAGTTATTGAAAGGTATAAATTTATGCTTCCTCTCTGTGCTAAGCGGAAAACCAGCTTCCGCGTTTTGGTGAGTATTTTCCTTGCCGCTCCCTTACTCATTTCCGCTCGTCCGGCCCTGTCCACCGCTTGCCTGCCGATTAATGCCCAAACCGTTAAAGCCGATGCTTGTCTGTCGGTAGTCATGGCGGGCAGAGTGATTACCCGTGGAGAGGTGATCACCGCCGATGCGCTGGTGATGAAGAGATACAACGTCGGCAACCTGCACGGTGAGCCGCTGCTGAGCCGTGAAGAGGCGACAGGATTGATAGCGAAACGGACCCTGCGTCCAGGAAAACCGATTCTGCGTGCGCAGCTTGAGCAGCCGCTGCTGGTGAAACGTGGAGAGGCGGTGACAATCATCTCCCAGACGGGTGACATTCGCGCCCAGACCGCAGGCGTAGCGCTGAAGGATGGCCGACTGCAACAGAATATCAAGGTGCAAAACAGCAGTAGCGAGCGGGTAATTGACGCCATCGTTGTCGGGCCAGGAGCGGTACGCGTCGGCGCGCAATAATTTTTTTATCCCCGCTTAAGGTTTGGCTTTCCGCCGCCGCTTTTTACAGATAACCGTTAAAAATGCCCTCGGATAAGAAACCTATGGCTCTTACGACTCCTGCACTACTTCCCGGACAGCTGCCCCTCCGCGATGCGGCGGCGCGCTCGCCCTCATCGTCGGAGGTAACGAAAGCGACTACGGTAGCGGCCCCACCCTGCGCCGATGAGGTTACCCAGCAGGGCATGCAGGCCGCACAGCGTAGCCTGGCGAATGAAGCACCCCCTGATATCGATGCGGAAAAAGTCAGCCAGATGCAGACTCTGCTGGCGTCATCGCAGTTTTCTATTGACGCTGATGCGCTGGCCTCCTCAATGCTTCAATTTTTCCATACCGGGAGGGCAAGGTGAGTCACAAACTCGAACAGGTCAAGCTGCTGCTGCGCGGGATACGTACCGATAATGACAGCTACCATCAGCTGCATAACCTGCTCAAGGAGCAGCGCATGTGCATGATCCGCCGTGCCAGCGACGCGCTGCTCGCCATCAACGCGCAAATCGATCAACGCTATTCGGTTCTGAACCTGAGCGCCTGCGTTCGCCGGGAGACGCTGCTGTCGTTAGGCGTCACGGCGGATAGCACCGGTCTCGCGCAGGTCTTTCGCTGGCTACCCGCCGTACAAAAAGCAGCGGCCCGTCAGGCGTGGCAGCAGCTGGAGGAAAACATCGCGGCATGCCAGGCTGCTGACCCGGCAGCATGCGTTTGTGCAGAGGTTTTTGGGTCTCGACAAACACTTTATCTATCACCCTTAATCCGTACCCTTCCGCAGCGGAAAATGCGTTTCCGCTGACGGGCCAACAAGAGATACTTACGCGCTATGATAAAGCGTTCCCGTCTGGAAAAACCCTTTGTTAGCGTTGTGACGCCGACCTGGCAGCGCGCCGCCTTTTTACCCTGGCTGCTCTATATGTTTCGCTATCAGGACTACCCGGCAGAGCGGCGAGAGCTGATTATTCTGGATGACTCACCCACCAGCAGCCTGGCGATGGTTAATGCGTTGACCCGTAACCAGCCAGAGCGCGACCACATCCGCTATGTTCATCACCCTGAACGGCTAAAGCTTGGCAAAAAGCGCAATATGCTTAACGCGCTGGCCAGGGGGGAGTACATCGTCTGTATGGATGACGACGACTTCTATCCTGCCGATAAGCTCTCATACACTATTGAGATGATGCAGCGTCACGGGGCGCTGATCTCCGGCTCTGACCAGATCCCCGTCTGGTATAGCCACATCGATCGGGTGTTTAAAACCCGTCGTTTCGGCAAGCAGCATATCCTGAACGGTACCTTCTGCTATCACCGTAACTACCTGAAGAAACACCGCTACGACGATGAGTGCCAGCTCGGCGAGGAGCAGGCGTTTACCAATAACTTTACCGTGAGGCCGTTGCAGCTGCCCGGCGAGCGCACCATCCTGTGCGTATCCCATAGCGATAACACCTTTGATAAAGAGTTCGTGCTCGGCAGCTGTGAACCCATCGCGGCCTCTCTGTCCACATTCGTTAGCGATCCTGTGCTGCTCGCCTGGTACCAGCGCCTGCACAACGGTACCGGCCAACAGCCTATTCAGTGGCAGCATGTGGAAAAGGTACTGGTTATTAATCTGGACAGACGCCCCGACAGATGGCAGCAGATGCAGCAGACGCTACGCCAGCTGGGGATGCCGGAAGCGCGTGCGATCCGGCTCAGCGCCTGCGAGCATGAGAACGGCGCGCTGGGCCGCACCCTCTCCCATCTGCGGGCGCTAACCCTGGCCCAGCAGCAGGGCTGGCGTAACTGTCTGATACTGGAGGATGATGCCCTGCTGCTCACCCAGGCGAAGTACGTTACCGCCCTCAACCGGCTGCTCGCCGCGTTAGATCACCTTCCCTGGGAGGTGGTTCTGCTTGGCGCACAGGTGAATAACGGTCAGCCGCTAAAGAGCCTGCCGGGGCTGATCCACGCCGTCGATGGTGAAAAAGTGTGTGCTTACCTGGTCAATGCCTCCAGCTACCCGGCGCTGATCCAGCAGATGGAGAGCGATCCGGCCAGCCTGCTGGAGCTACGCTGGCGCCCTCTGCAGGCGCGGGGAAAATGGCTCGCCTTCTACCCCTGCATCAGCTATCAGCGGCCAGGCTTCAGCGATATCGAGCAGCAGGAGACCGACCACATCCGGTTCTATTTCAGCAAAATGACCCTTAGCCACAGGCAAGAACAGCAGCGCCAGGCGCAGCAGCCGATAGCTAACCAGTTCGCTACTACAGTAGGGTTTTATCTGGAGACGGCCTTCCACTATCAGCTCTATCAGCCGATACTGCACTGGCTGCTGGAGGCGGGCTACCGCTGCGACCTGCTGATTAGCGACGCGGTACCGAAAGCGCTGAAGATGGAGATGAGCCAGCTGCTGGCCGAGATTAATGACCCCAGGCTAAGCGGCTCGCGCCTCAGCGAGGCCAGGAATCGCAGGCAGCGCTACGGCTGCTTAGTGAGTCCTTACTATACGCCTGCGCTCAATGGTCTTGCCCGGGTGCAGATCCGCGCCATGTACGGGCTGACAAAAACGTCATGGAACCATGCCTGGTGGAATGCCTTTTACCACCACATACTCTGCTATAGCCACTACAGTCAGCAGGCGCTGAATATTAACGGCAACGCAACGATAGTAGGTAACCCTCGTTTTGATAAGTGGCATCGCCAGCAGGTGGATCTCTCGGCGCTGGCGTCGCTAAAGCTGGATGCTAAAAAACCAACGTTGCTCTATGCCCCCACCTTTGACGATCTGAGTTCGATTCCCGCCTGGGCTGCCCCGCTGTCACGCCTGAGCCGGGAGTACAACCTGATCATCAAACTGCATCAGGGTACCCAGCATCGTCCGGAAGAGGCTGCCATGCTGGCCGAGGTCCGGCGTCATTTTAAAACGTGCGTAACCCGTCACGATATGTCGCTGCCGCTGCTGCATCTGGCTGACTATGTCCTGACGGATAGCAGCGGGTTTATTTTCGATGCCGTTCACGCCGGCAAACGAACAATCCTGTTGGAGTGGGAGGGGATGGCGGCGCCGCTGGAGAACAACAGAATGTTCAGTACGTCCTCCAGTCCGGAACAGCTGATCCGTACTGCGCTCCCGGTAGTGCGTGATATGGCTCAACTACGCCACTGCCTGGCGGCGGACTATGACTGGCAGCGCATAGAGGAGGAGATGCACGCGGTTCGTCACCACTACTGCGATGCTTTCCAGGATGGCCTGGCTGGCAAGCGGGCGGCGGAGCTGATTATGCGTGCGCTGGACAGACCGGTTGATGCACAGGCCAATACGCTGCTGCATAGTCTACAGAGTAAGCTGTTTTAAACAGGGCCGGGCAGTACGCGCTGTCCGGCAAGGCGATCGCCGCGATCACCGTTCTACGCCTGTGGACGATGGATACGCAGCCAGCTCTGGATAGCGATATCGTCTACCCCTTTTTGCTCCCGGCTGGCCTGCTCGCAGGCGATCTTCTCCCGCTGGGTATCCAGCGTCAGCGCGACAATCTTCTCCTGACAGGCTGCCAGCATAAGATCTTTTTGTATCTGCTGCGTTTTATTATCAGCCAGCGCTTTCTCCTGCTCTTGCCACTTCACAACGCGTAACAGATTGTCTTTATAACCTGCAATATTGCTCAGCGTCTGGGGGCAAAAATCGGTCAGATCTTCGGTGCGGGTGTTCTGAACCAGCTGCCCCAGCGCGTTGATATTGTTTTCGTAGCGGGTTGCCACCTGCCGCTGCCGGGCCAGCGCCACCGTCGTGGTTTTCACGACGCTGCCGCGCAGGTGCTGCAGCTGGGCAAGGGTGTGGATCATCTGCTTCATGTTTTCCCTTTTGCCGCCTGCGTGGCGGGAAATAGCGCTGCAATCTGCGCCTGCACCTGCATCAGCTGGGCTGGCTCATTCACCTGCTGGCGCAGGAAGCGCTCGATGGCCGGAAAGATCTTCACAGCCTTATCAACCTGCGGATCGGCCCCTTCGACATAGCCGCCGAGCGGGATAAGGGGTTTGATCTCCATATAGGCAGCGTAGTACCGCTTGAGCTGGCGAACGGCCTGCTGCTGCCAGTCCAGTGTGATTTGCGTCATGCAGCGGCTGATTGACTGCGCAATATCAATGGCCGGATAGTGCCCGGCTTCGGCAAGCCTGCGGGTCAGAACAATATGCCCGTCCAGCACCGCCCGCGCGCAGTCAACTATAGGATCCTGCTGATCGTCCCCCTCCGCCAGCACGGTGTAGATGGCGGTCATTGACCCGCTGCTGTCGCTGTTGCCCGCGCTCTCCACCAGACGGGGGATCATGCCAAACGCCGAGGGCGGATAGCCTTTAGTGGCCGGTGGCTCGCCTAACGAGAGGGCGATTTCACGCTGGGCCATGGCGTAGCGGGTTAACGAATCCACCAGCAACAGCACGTCGAAGCCCCGATCGCGAAACCAGGCGGCAAGCGTATGGCATAGCTCGGTCGCCTTCAGGCGCATCAGAGGCGACTCATCCGCGGGCGCAACGACGACAACGGACTTAGCTAAACCTTCTGGACCCAATGACCGATCGATAAACTCCTTTACCTCACGGCCTCGCTCACCAATCAGCCCAACCACCACCACCTGCGCGCTGGTCTGGCGGGCGATCATGCCAAGCAGGACGCTCTTACCGACGCCGCTGCCCGCCATCAACCCCACCCGCTGGCCTTTACCGAGGGTGAGTACGCCGTTGATCGCCTTTACGCCGACGTCCAGCGGCTCGTCCACGGGGCGGCGGGTCAATGGATTAACCGACGGCGCAGCGGCCGGCAGCGTCTGCGTACCGCCCAGCCTGCCTTTGCCATCAATCGGATCGCCCAGGCCGTTAACAACCCGGCCAAGCCAGCTCTCCCCCACCAGCAGGTGACGGGCTTTGTCCAGGGGAAAAACGCGCGCACCTGCCATCAGCCCGCTGGGCTGCCGGAACGGCATCAGGTAGGTCACATCGCGGTTGAAGCCAACCGCCTGGGCATCAATAAAACCGCACTCTGCGCTCTCAATACGGCAGAGCTGCCCCGTTGCCAGCTGACAGCCTACGCTCTCCAGCAACATACCGTTCATGCGCACCAACCTGCCCGCCACGCGAGCCAGAGGGATCGACTCTAACGATCGCAGCGCATCATCAAAGAGGTGAAGATTGCTCATCTGCTTCATCCGGAGCCAGCGTCTCTTTAAGAACCGTCATGCACTGCTCCAGCCGATGTTCGCAGCCGATGTCCAGTTCGGATGCCTCGGTAACGATCCGGCATTCGCCGGTGGAGAGATCTGCAGAGGCCACCAGCCCCCATGCGGTTACCTTCTCCGGAGCGACAATCTGGATACGATTGAACTCCTCTACGCTGAGGCAGACCTTTAGCGGATCCGGCACGCTGGGCATGGCGGCAATCGCCTCTTCTACCAGCGCCAGCAGCTGGGTGGGCTGCAGTGCCAGCTCGCAGCGGATCACCTGACGGGTCACTTTCTCTACCAGCTGCACGAGCTCCTCACGCTGCTTGCGCTGAATATGGGCCAGATAGTCGTTGAGCCTGTCAGCGATCGCTTCCAGCGGCTGCGCGGCCTGGGTGAACTGTGCCAGCCCAGCCTGCTGCCCGGCGAGGCTCCCTTCGGCATAGCCTTGCCGGTAGCCCTCTGCCTGGCCTTTTGCCTGCCCCTCCCGAAAGCCGGTCTCCTGCCCTTCGCTGACACCCTCTGCGAACCCCTTCTGTAGCCCCTGCTGATAACCGTCCATAAGCTGGCGCTGAAAATCGGTGCTCTCCGGGAGAGTTTCCGACCGGGCGGCGTGCCGCGGCGGAAAGCGGTGGACCCGATAACGGCCCCGTAACGTCTTCATAGGTTGCACTCCCTACTCTGCCGTCTGCTCGGCAAAGAGCTGAAGCTGGATCTCACCCGCCTCCTCCAGCTCCCTGGCAACGGCCATGATCTCACGTCGGATCTGCTCAATACGACTGATGGGAACCGGCCCAAGGCGAGCGGTGATGGTCTCCAGCTGCTGCGCCTGACGTTTCGGCATCACTGCAAAAATGGCCCGCCGCAGCGGCGGCTCGGTGCCCTTCAACGCCACGGCCCACTCCTCCATCGGTATCTCGTCAAGCAGACGACGACGTACCTCTTCGCTCTGGCGGCTCAGAATAAAGAAGTCGTACATCTCATCCTGAAGCTGCTCCAGTACGGTCGCATCCAGCTCACGCAGCCTATCGAGGATCTGCTGCTGGTTGCCCTGAAAGCGGTTAACGATATCCGCCGCCTGCTTGATGCCCTTCACTTTCGAGCCGTGCTCGGAGAGCACCGACAGACCGCGCTCAATCAGACGATCTAACTCATCAACCACGTCACGATTTACGTCGCTGAGTCTGGCGATACGGTAGAGAATTTCGTTTTGCACGGCATCGCTCATATAGGTCAGCACCGTGGCGGCGATCTCCGGGGTTAAAAAGGCCAGGAACACGGCCTGCAACTGGAGATGCTCGTCGGCGATCAGCACCGCCAGCTGGCGAGGATCGACCCACTGTAGCCGCGCCATACGTGAACGGATCTCATCCCCGTAGATGCCATTGATGACGCTGCTGGCAATTTCCCCGCCGAGCGCCTTATTGAGGATCCCCTGCAGCATCACGCGCGATGCGCCGTTGATCCCGCTCTGTTCGCGAAACTCATCAAAGAAGTTGTTGATCACTTTCCTCGCCTGACTGGTTTTCACGCCGGAAAGGCGCGCCATATATTCACTCAGTCGCACAACCTCTTCGCGGCTTAGCTTTTGCATCACCGTTGCCGCTGCCTCTTCGCCAAGGCACAGCAGCAGGATGGCGGCCTGCTCAAGATAGCTGACGCTGCCTGGGCTTTTACTTACTGTCAATTCGCTCATTGCTGGTAATCCACTGTCTGATCACTTCGGCGACGCGGTCGGTATCGCTGATCGCCAGTTTTTTAAGGAACTCCAGCTTGGTTTCAAGCCCAGAGCTTTGGGCGGGCAGCGCATCGTCGCCGGAGAAGGAGGGTAGCTCTACGCCTCTGCGCTCGTCATCGTCCTGCGCCGCTGAGAGTGAGGGTTCACTGCTGCCTGTGGCCGCCAGCGCTGCTGGCTGCGCTTTACGCGTGGCAATAAGGTGTTTCACTAGCGGACGTACAACGAGCAGCAGCGCCAGTAACAGCAGTACGCCGATACCGCCGAGGCGGATCCACGCCAAAATGTCGCTGTCTTGCCACCACTTCACTTTGGGCGGCACGACTTTCGCTTCCGGCACGAAATGCATCAGCGAAAGCGACAGCCTGTCGCCCCGCCGCTCATCAATACCGGCAGCGTTGCTCAGCATGGCCGTCACCTGCGCCGTCTGCTCTGCCTTCCACGCCTTAACGGCGGCGGCATCCTGATTGAGCACAACGGCAACGTTCAAACGTTTAAGCTCAAAGCCTGGATGCTGAATATGGGCAACGGTGCGGTCATAGCTGTAGTCCCGCTGGCTCTCGGTATGCGCCGACAGGGTGGCGGGCGTCTTCTCTGCCGTGGCGTCAGCAGGCTGCGCCGGGGCAGGCTCCGCGGGCCGGTTACTGAGCGAGCCGGGAATACCGATAGCGAGCCGATCGCTGCTTTTATCCTCTGAGCTTTGCTCCCGGCTCACCTTCGGCGTGTCGCCAAACCGCTCCCGGGTCTCCTCGACGAGGCTAAGATCCAGCTCGGGCATCACGCTGATGCGAAAGTTATTTTTGCCCACCAGCGTGGTTAATACGTTGGCCAGACTGATACGGGTCTTATCCTGAATGCCGTTTAGCAGATCCTGCTCTTTACGCGTACTGGTTGCGGCGTGGGTGCCGTCGGCAACGCCTTCCGAAAGTAGCTCCCCCGCCTGGTCCACAATGCTCACCTGCGCGGGGGCAAGCCCCGGTACGCTGCCGCTGACCAGGTGGATAATGGCGTTAACCTGCTCCCGGCTTAAGCGGCTGCCGTAGTGCAGACGGACCATCACCGAGGCGCTGTTTTGCGGTTTATCGCTAATCACAAATGCGCTCTCTTCATCTAATGCCAGATGCACGCGAGCCGTTTCGACAGCGTCCAGGGACATGATGCTCTGCGCCATCTCACCTTCAAGGCTGCGCTTGTAGCGAATGTTCTGCACAAACTGGCTGCTGCCGAGCACCTCGTCTTTATCCATAAGCTCATAGCCCGCAGGGCGTATTGCCTGAATGCCCTTTCCGGCCAGCGTCATACGGATGCGGGAGAGCTGTGACTCTGGAACCAGGATCTGCCCGCTGTCGGGATCGATGCGGTAGGCTATCTTTTCACCGTCCAGCACGGTGATAATTTGAGAAAGCGGCAGATGCTGCTGGGCACCGAACAGCGCGGTATAGCCGCCGCTGCTATGCCACAGACCACCGATGATGGCGGCGGTGAGCAGCAGCGCGCCGACGATCAGTGCGAACCACTTACGCTTTCCTGGCAGCAGGGACGACAGCGAAGCGACAGCGGTGGTAAGCGAGGTAGAGAGTTTCTTTTTCATTGCTTATATAGACATGTTCATCAGATCGTTAACGCCGCTGGCCACTTTATTTCTGACCTGCACGAGCGCCGAGAACGAGAGAGAGGCCTGCTGGCTGGCCAGCATCGCCCCGACCAGATCGTCACTCTCGCCGCTGCTGACCGCGTTCTGCCGGACGCTGGCAGCCTGCTGCAGGCTGTCAACATGCTCAAGCGCATCGCGCATTACCTGATGAAAGCTAACGCCGGAGAGCGATTCACCGCCCGGCGCACCGCCGATCGTTTGTGCTGAAAGAGGTGATGCCGCAGCAAGGCGTCTCATCCCGCGCATCTCCTGCTGCATCAGAGAGAGAGAGGCGCTATCAATGGTTTTCATGTCGTACTCATCTTTGAAAATAGAGGTAGTTGAATCAGTAGGTTATCTCGATACCGTGCTTGCGCATTGAGGCAAGCCGGTAGCGCAAGGCGCGCGGCGTAATACCTAAGCAGTCTGCTATTTGCGAGCGGTTACCCTGATATTTGCGCATCAGGTCGGCGATATAGTGATACTGCGCGACGCGTCCGTGCCGCTGTAAGTCCTCCCGGCCAACGCTGAGGGGCGGAAGCTGGCTGGTTGCCGCTGGACCGCCCACAATCTCTGCACGTTGGGAAAAGGGGATCCCCAGCGCGCTGGCGTGAATTACCCCGTCCTGGTTTAAAATCATGCCGCGCTGGATCGCGTTTTCGAGCTGGCGTACGTTGCCGGGCCAGGCGTATTTCAGCAGCGCCGCTTTTGCGTTTTCTGTCAGACTGATATTTTTGCCAATGGTGTGAGCATATTTTTTTAAAAAGGTCTCAGCCAGCGGCAAAATATCTTCAGGCCGCTCGCGTAATGGCGGAACGGTAAGCGGGACAACGGAGAGGCGATAAAAGAGATCTTCGCGAAAACGCCCTGCGGCTACCTCAGACTCAAGATGTTTATTGGTGCTGGCAATAAGGCGAAAGTTGAGTTTAATGGCCCGGTGGCTACCGAGGCGTTCGACCTGACGCTCCTGTAATACGCGAAGCAGCTTGGCCTGCAATGCCAGCGTCATATCACCGATCTCATCCAGCAGCAGCGTGCCGTTGTTTGCCATCTCAAACTTCCCGGCCACGGCATTGACCGCGCCGGTAAAAGCCCCTTTTTCATAGCCAAAAAGGGTTGATTCCAGCATCGATTCTGGGATCGCGGCACAGTTGATACCGACAAAAGGTGCGGTACGGTCCCCGTTAAATGCCGTTGCATGGATATATTTTGCGACGCACTCTTTTCCTGCGCCCGTTTCACCAAGAAGCAGCACGGGAATATTAAAATGGGCAACGCGCCTGGCTAAAGCGAAGGTTTTAATGCTGGCTGGCGCCTGGGCAATAACGTTCGGCATGGGTTTCTCGCATTTACGAAGTTCGTCTTCATGCGAAGGTAACACCAGTTTTTAATTTATTCGTTAATAAATAAATCAAAAATAATTAAAGATTCAAAATCAACGTGTTAGGAGTGTACTGCACAGATATCAAAAAACAATAAAACAGAACTTAAATTTAAAATCACCGTTTAATAATAACTCTGACAATAACATCCACTGTATAATAAAAACATCTTTACTTAAATAACCGCGCTGATATAGCAAGTTTAAGTGCCGCTCCCCTCATTAACGGATAGCGGCAATTTTAGCGCATAGCTTAAATAGAAATGACTCTTTTCTGCCTGACTTATGCTTTAAACAGCACAGTGGCCTGGCGGTCATTTGGTATTCATGACAGAGAATCGTTACCATGCTGAAGTATAGCCAAACCGCTAACATAGTTAATCTCGACAGCCACCGTCTTGGCCGCCCCTATCACCGATTGCCCAGCCTGTTTATGAGCAAATTTGATATTCTGGAGTCGCGGCTTGGTAACTACTTTTTAAAAAAACACCGTACGAATTTAACCTTAAAAAAAATAGCGTGCGCGATCGATATCAAAAACAAAAATGCCGATCTGCTCGCCACGGACCTTGGCTATCTGGCCTTTGATATCGACAGGCCACTTCTGCTCACCATCCTCAATAATTTTTACGGCCTTAATAGTGACGAGGATGAAAGCAGCCACACCGCCCGGCTGCCAACAAAAACAGAGGCGCGCCTGCGTACCCGGCTGGCCCTCGACCTCTGCCATCTTCTTTTCCACCAGGAGACATCGGGGCTACCGCTAAACGTAAAAGCAGATAACAGCACGCTTATTAGCCAGTGGGCTTACCAGATCACCTTTACGCTTGGTGACGATGCGGGCAGCGGCTTTCACATTCTGCTGGATAACGCCCATACCGACAGCTTTCTGAATATGCTGCGTCAAAAAGAGCGGCATCAAACCGATACCACCCCCCTTGACCGGAAAAACAGAAACCGGGCCGTGGTGAGCAAGCTGATCGAAACGCTCCCCCTGAGTCTCGATGTCAAAATTGCAGCCTTAAGCATGGACGTTGCTTCGCTGACCGCTATCAAAACCGGGGACATATTCCCGCTTACGTTACCCGATACGTTCCCGGTATTTATCGGACAATCACCGCTGTTTCATGCGCTGATTGTTGAGGAGAACGACAGACTCTTTCTGTCTGACATTACCCCCACTGTTCCAGAGAAGACCTATGAATAACCATCCCGATCCCCTTGACCAGGGCTTTGAACTCGCCGGTGAGAGTGCCGCGCCGTCCGACACCACGCCAGCCCGTAGCGCACCGCCGTTAACCGACTCGATGGCGCTGCTCAAGCGTATTCCCGTCACGCTGACGCTGGAGGTCTCCTCCGTTGAGGTGATGCTTGCCGACCTGCTAAACATTAATGACGATACGGTCATTGAGCTTAATAAGCTGGCAGGAGAGCCGCTGGATATTAAGGTCAATAATATTCTGCTGGGCAAGGCGGAAGTGGTTGTGGTCAATGAGAAATATGGCCTGCGGGTGATTGAGTTTAATACTCGCGATATTAATGAACTGACGTCATGATACGCCCTGTCTGCCTGCTGCTGGCCGCAAGCGCTCTGCTGATCCTCTCTCCTGCCGCTATGGCGCAGGGGGGCGATATCTCGCTGCTGCACGTCGTCAACAACGGTAATACGCAGGAGTACAGCGTCAAGATCCAGATACTGATCCTGATGACCCTGGTGGGCCTGCTGCCAACTCTGCTGCTGATGATGACCTGCTTTACCCGGTTTATTATCGTGCTCTCGCTGCTGCGCCAGGCGCTGGGTCTACAGCAGACGCCGCCGAACCGAATTTTGATTGGTATCGCGCTGGTGTTAACCATGCTGGTGATGCGGCCCATCTGGCTGACCATCTATGAGCGCGCCGTGGTGCCCTTTGAGCAGGATGTCATCACGCTACCTCAGGCGCTGGAGACCGCCAGCGTACCGCTCAAACGCTTTATGCTGGCTCAGACCAGTAAAAAGGCGATGGCGCAGATTATGACCATCGCAAATGCCAAAGGTGAGGCGCAGCAGCAGGACCTCTTTATCATTGTGCCCGCCTATATGCTCAGCGAGCTTAAAACGGCCTTCCAGATCGGCTTTATGATCTACATTCCGTTCCTGGTTATCGATCTGATTGTGGCCAGCGTGCTGATGGCCATGGGGATGATGATGCTTTCGCCACTCATCGTCTCGCTGCCGTTTAAGCTGATGGTTTTTGTACTGATTGACGGCTGGTCACTGACCGTCGGCACGCTGACGGACAGCATTCGCGGGCTGGGGCTGGGATAATGAGCGAGGTAACGCCATGCTGACCGTTGATATTGCCGCTGACCTCGTCGCCAGCGGCATTAAGGTCGTGATTATTCTGGTCTGCGTGCTGGTGGTTCCCAGCCTGCTGGTGGGCCTGTGCGTCAGTATCTTCCAGGCCGTAACTCAGATTAACGAACAGACCCTCAGCTTTCTACCGCGGCTGATCGTGACGCTGGTTGTGCTGGGCGTCTGTGGCAAGTGGATGATTGTGCAGATCAACGATCTCTGCACTCACCTCTTCGCGCAGGCCGCGCTGATGGTGGGCTAAGATGAACCCGCTTGACGTCACTCAGTTTAGTCACCTGGCGCTGGGGCTATGGTATCCCTTCGTGCGGATTATGGCCTTTATACAGTACGGACCGATATTTGATAGCAAAGCCTTCAGCGTGCGCATCCGTATTATCATTTCGCTGGCGCTGGCCGTTATTCTGACCCCGCTGGTAAACCCGCCTGTACCGCAGGGGCTGCTGAACCTGCGCACGATTATCCTCACCGTTGAGCAGATCCTGTGGGGCGTGCTGTTTGGGCTAATGATGCAGTTTATCTACCTCACGCTTCAGCTCGCCGGACAGATCCTCTCTTTTAATATGGGTATGAGCATGGCGGTGATGAACGATCCCAACAGCGGAGCTTCAACCACGGTGCTGGCAGAGTTTATCTATATCTATGCGGCGCTCCTCTTCTTTGCCGTAGATGGACATCTGCTGCTGGTGAGCATTCTCTATAAAGGCTTTATCTACTGGCCGCCGGGCAGCGCACTCCAGCCGCAGACGCTGCGCAGCATCTCCCTCGCTCTGGGCTGGGTATTCACCTCTGCGGTGCTTCTGGCGCTGCCGGCAACCTTTATTATGCTGATCGTTCAGGGCGGATTTGGCCTGCTTAACCGTATCTCCCCGGCGCTCAATCTCTTTTCGCTGGGCTTTCCTGTCGCCATGCTGGCGGGACTGATCTGCTTTGCGGGCCTGATCTCAGCGCTGCCGGACCACTATCTACTGCTGGTTAACCGGGTGCTGGCAGAGTTTGATGCCCTACGGGGGACGCATGGCTGACGCGGCAAGTGAAGAGAAGACCGAAAAGCCCTCGGCACAGAAGCGGCGTAAGGCGCGGGAAGAGGGGCAGCTCCCACGCTCAAAGGATATGGGGCTTGCCGCCAGCCTGCTGGCCGCTTTTATCGTGGTCAGCAACAGCTTTCACTGGTATCGGGATTTTGTGCATGAAGCCTTTTTGACCGTGCATCAGTATGGGCCGCGTATCGGCAACCCAGCGATCCTGGGTCAGTTTCTCCAGCATAACCTGCTAATAATGTGCAAATTTATTATTACTCTAATCCCAATACCGCTGGCGGCGCTTTTCGCTTCCCTGATACCAGGAGGCTGGAATTTTTCGCTGAAAAAGATCGTCCCCGATCTCGCAAAAATCAGCCCGCTGAAGGGGATAGGCCGCCTCTTCTCCAGCGAGCAGCTTATTGACGTCGGCAAGATGATGATCAAAAGCCTGCTGGTTCTGCTGCTGCTGGCAATCAGCCTTCGCTACCACGTTAGCGCTTTTCTCGACCTGCAAAGCCGCTACTTTGCGCCTGCGGTTAGCGAGGGGCTGGCGCTCTATCAGGATGTGATGCTAAACGTGGTCATGCTGTTTATCCTGTTCGCCCTACTCGACGTTCCTCTGTCTAAATATATGTTTAGCAAAGGGTTGAGGATGACGAAGCAGGAGGTAAAGGACGAGTATAAAAATCAGGAGGGCAGTCCGGAGATCAAAGCCAGAGTACGGCGGCTACAGCGGCAGATGGCGCTGGGACAGATCCGCCGCGTGGTGCCGCAAGCCGACGTGGTGATAGCTAACCCCACCCACTTTGCGGTGGCGTTGCAGTACGACCAGGCGCGGGCGGCGGCCCCGTTTGTGGTGGCGAAAGGCACCGACGAGGTGGCACGCTACATTCGCGAGGTCGCCCAGGAGTATCAGGTTGAAGTCGTGGAGTTTCCGAAGCTGGCCCGCGCGATCTACTACACCACCCAGATTAACCAGCAGATCCCTTACCAGCTTTTTCGGGCAATCGCCCATGTCCTGACCTACGTCCTGCAGCTTAAAGCCTGGCGGGCTGGCACGCAGGCGCGGCCCGCGCTAAATCGCCATATATCCATTCCGAAAGAGGTCCTGAAGCAGGATGCAGAAACAGATTAAACACCTCATGACAACGTTGCGCGGCAGCCGACCCGGCGTCCCCTTGCTTTTACTGGCTATTCTGGCCATGGTGATCCTGCCGTTGCCGCCCATGCTGCTGGATACGCTCTTCACCTTTAACATTGTGCTGGCGGTGCTGGTGCTACTGGTCAGCGTCTCGACTAAACGACCGCTGGACTTCAGCCTGTTCCCAACGGTGCTGCTCATTACCACCCTGATGCGCCTGACCCTTAACGTCGCCTCAACTCGCGTGGTGCTGCTGTACGGTCACGAGGGGATCGGCGCGGCGGGCAAAGTCATTGAGTCCTTTGGCCAGGTGGTGATTGGCGGCAACTTTGTCGTCGGGTTTGTGGTGTTTATCATCCTGATGATCATCAACTTTATCGTGGTGACCAAGGGAGCGGAGCGTATCTCTGAGGTATCGGCGCGCTTTACGCTGGACGCTATGCCGGGTAAGCAGATGGCGATTGATGCCGACCTCAACGCCGGGCTGATCAACCAGGCCCAGGCGCAGGCCCGCCGTAAAGAGGTGACCAGCGAGGCGGATTTTTATGGCGCAATGGACGGCGCCTCTAAGTTCGTGCGCGGCGACGCCATCGCCGGGATGCTGATCCTGGCCATCAACCTCATTGGCGGCGTCTGCATCGGCATCTTCAAATACCATCTTAACGCCGAGGCCGCTTTCCAGCAGTATGTGCTGATGACCATCGGCGACGGTCTGGTGGCGCAGATCCCCTCTCTGCTGCTGTCAACGGCGGCGGCGATTATCGTCACCCGGGTGAGCGACAGCGGCGATATCTCCAGTGCCGTTAAGGCGCAGCTGCTGGCTTCACCGGCACCGATCTACACTGCGGGCGGGGTGATGTTCGTGCTGGCTATCGTACCGGGAATGCCACACCTCCCCTTTCTGCTCTTCTCCGCTCTGCTGATCTTTACCGGCTGGCGACAGAGCAAGCGGCCGCAGGCAGCGCAAACCGATGAACAAAGCCTTGCCACGCTAAGCAAGTCGCTGACGGAAAACAGTGAGCAGCAGGTGAGCTGGGAAACGATCCCGCTGATTGAGCCGATTAGCCTGAGCCTCGGCTACCGCCTAATCTCGCTGCTCGACAAGGCCAACGGCAGTCCGTTGACCCAGCGTATGCGCGGCTTGCGCCAGGCGATCTCCGAGAGCAACGGCCTGCTGCTGCCGGAGATCCGCATCCGCGAGAACTTTCGCCTCAAGCCGACCCAGTACGCTATTTATATCAACGGTATTCAAGCCGACGGCGGCGATATCCCCGCCGATAAACTGATGGCGCTACCCTCAGCGGAAACCTATGGTGAAATTGACGGTTCGCCGGGAACGGATCCGGCCTATGGAATGCCCGTCATCTGGATCGCCGCAGAGCAAAAAACCAAAGCGCTCAATCTCGGCTATCAGGTCATCGATCCGGCGAGCATTATCGCTACTCACCTCAATAAGGTGGTCACCCGCTTTATTCCTGACCTGTTTAACTATGATGACGTGACGCAGCTGCACAACCGGCTCGCGTCGCTGGCCCCGAAGCTGGCGGAGGATCTCGCCAGCGCGCTAAACTACAGCCAGGCGTTGAAAGTCTACCGGGCGCTGCTTACCGAGCGCGTTTCGCTGCGCGATATCGTGACTATCGCCACCGTGCTGGTCGCCAGCAGCGCGGTGACCAGGGATCCTATCCTGCTGGTCGCGGACGTGCGTCTTGCCCTGCGCCGAAGCATCACCCACGGGCTGGTTCGCAATGAGGCGCTGGCGGTCTATACGTTAAATAACGAGCTGGAGAACCTGCTGATTGGCGTGGTGAATCAGGCCCAGCAGAGCGGGAAAGTAGTACTCGACAGCGTGCCGCTCGATCCCAATATGCTGAGCCAGTTCCAGCAAAATATGCCCCTGGTCCATGAGCAGATGAAGGCGGCGGGCAGAGAGCCAGTGCTGCTGGTTGCCCCGCAGCTGCGCCCGCTGCTGGCCCGCTACGCACGCCTGTTTGCCAGCGGCCTGCAGGTACTCTCCTATAACGAGGTGCCCGACGAGCTGGAGATAAAAATCCTCGGTACGCTCAGCTAGCCAGGGGAACGGACGGTACTGTTCAGCAGGATGCGCCTGCCGCCTAAGTAGTGCGCCTGCCAGAAAGCGTCCGTCAGGTCGCTGATGCGTATGCGCTCTCCGGTGCGTGGTGACTCGATAAAACGACCCTCGCCAAGATAGACGCCCATATGGTCGGCCTTATTACGGGTGTGAATGGCAAAAAAGAGCAGGTCGCCGCGTTTAAGCTCGTTATCCGCCACGCTCTGCGCCAGCCGGTAGCGGTACATTTCGTTGGCGGTGCGCGGCAGCCGGGCCGCCAGCAGCGGGTTAAAGGCATAAAAGACCAGCCCGCTGCAGTCAAACCCCTCCTCCGGGGTTTCTCCGCCCCAAACGTAGGGCTTGCCAAGCTGCGCCTGCAGGCGGCGTATTGCTTTTTCAATTATGGGTTGAAGATGCAGGGTATTGGCCGGAAACGGCGTGGTAAACCACTCGGGGTGACGTTGCAGGATGGCGCGGTTCTGCGCCCGCAGCGCGGCTTTCGCCTCGCGGTTACCGCGGATCGTTGGCGTAGGGGCAGGATGTTTTGCCTTCGCTTTCGCCAGTAACAGACGGTTCTGCATTCGCTGGCGAGCGGTGGTTTTTTCCGCCGCCTCTGCCGGAAACAAAGGCGCGAGCGCGACGGTAATCAGTAGCCCAGCCAGCAGCGGTTTAGCGAGGCGCATGCGTTGCCGATTGCGCGGGGGGCCGTTCCAGCTTGCTGGCCAGCGGCTTAACGATCTTTTCCCCCTGCGCGCCGAAGAATTGATAGAGCGTGTCGGCAGCCGAGTGGGTTAACACCATGATCTCAATTCGTCGGTTGTTTGACCCGGCTGGATTATTGGCATCCAGAAGCATCCGATCGGCCATCGCACTGACCTGCATCACCTTATCCCCCGGCATCCCCGCCTGCTCCATAACCCGTCGGGCAGAGAGCGCGCGATCCCCGGAGAGGTTCCAGTTATTATAGCCAGCCCCCTTGTAACGCATGGCGTCGGTATGGCCGGTAATGATCAACTTGTTATCCAGCGAGTTGAAAATGGGCGTCAGCTCGGTCAACAGCGCCTGAAAGAAGGGCATGATCGTGGCGCTGCCGCGTTCAAACATGCTGCGCTTCTGATTATCCTTGATCAAAATACGCAGCCCCTGAGGCACGATCTCCATCTCAAGATTGCTCTCCATATGGACCTTCAGGGCAATCTCGTTAATGCTGTTGGCTAGCTCCCCCAGCTCCCGCACGGATTTTTGTCTCATGCGCATTGCGGCGCTGCTGGCCTCCTGCGTCTTTTTCAGCTGCCCCGGGCTGGCTGTTTTCGCCTGCTCTTTGCTGCGGCTCTCTACGGGAGGCACCACCTTCTGCGGAAGATGGCTTAGCGGGGCGATGATCCCACCGCCGAAAAAGATGGACTGTCCGTGCAGGGCGGCCACAATATCCTCCCGATCGGACTGGCTGACGCTGTTAACAATCCACAAGGTCATAAACAGGGCCATCATCGCCAGCGTAAAATCGGCAAAGGCCACTTTCCAGGCTCCGCCGTGGTGCCCGGCATGACTCTTTTTGATCTGCCGACGAATGATGGTGGTTTTCTTTCCACGATCGCGTCGGTTTGCGGCCGCCATTACTCCTCCTCCTCCAGCATGGCGTTGACCCAGGCGTCAAGGTTGGCAAAGGTTGGCTTCGACGCCAGATGCAGCAGCTTGCGCCCGGCATCCACCGCAAGCAGCGTCGGCTTGCCCCCTGCCTGGGCCACCAGCACGGTGCGCACACACTCCAGCAGAGAGTGCTCGGCTCGCGCCTGCTGCTCCATCGCATTCGCCAGCGGATCCATAAAGCAGTAGCAAAAGAAGACGCCGAGAAAAGTCCCCACCAGCGCAGCCGCCACCTTCAGGCCAATCAGCGCAATCGAACCGTCAATAGACTGCATGGTAATGATGATCCCCAGCACCGCCGCGCAGATCCCAAACCCGGGCATCGCCTCTGCCGTACGCTGCAGCGAGCGAGAAGGCGTGAGCAGCTCCTCCTCAATGGTCTCCAGCTCCTGATCGAGGATCCCCTCCAGCTCGTGGGCATCGATTTTACCCATCGCCATCAGCCGAAAGTTGTCGGCTATAAACATGACCAGCCGCTTCTGTTTCAGTATCAGCGGAAATTTCTGGAATATCGTGCTCTCTTCCGGCTGCTCGATATGCTGGTCCAGCATACGTAGCCCGCCGGTTTGAACCATTTCGAGCAGCTCATACAGGCACATTAAAAGCTGGCGCTGGAACTCCGCGCCGAGATTCTTCTTGCTGATTACGCCTTTAATCTGATGGGCTATTTCGCGCAGGACGTGTAGCGGGTTAGCAATAATCATCGAGCCGATGCCCGCGCCGATAATAATCATAATTTCTGCGGGCTGCCAGATAGCCACCAGCTGGCCACCCTCAACAAAATAGCCGCCAAAAACACAGCCCAGTATAATTAACAAACCTAATATTTTTTGCATGAATATCCCGCAACGATTAATGGCTGGAAAAATAGGCGCGCAGCTTCTCTGCTATTTTTTTATTCAGCTGACAGATCCTGGCCTCGGTTAATGCCAGCACCTGAGCTATCTCTTTTAGATTCATATCCTGTTGATAATATAAATAGAGGATCTGCTGCTCTTTCGCTGACAGGGTTTCTAGCGCCCGGCTCAGCATATGCTGGGTGACGACCTGCTCCTCCAGCCTGCGCCCCTGAAGCGGCAGGTCACCGGGCCGATCGCTAAGCAGCGCGTCCAGGCTTTCGAGAGTATCGGCCCCCTCCAGGGCAAGGTAGTGCTGATAATCTGCGGCGCTTACGCCGTCAACCTCCAGTTCGCCAGGCTCTGGCTCGCGTCCCAGCGCCTTACGCCGCTCACGGATCAGATCTTTAATCTGGTAAAACTTTTGTCGAAGCTGGCGCGGTCGCCAGTCAAGGCGTCTCAGCGCATCCAGTACTGCCCCCCGGATCCGCTGCCCGGCGTAGCCACCAAAGCCTTCGTCGGGCTTGCCGTAACGGCGCAGCGCGTCAAGCAGACCAATAAGCGCAATCTGCTGCATATCCTCCCGCTCCATTACGCAGCTGCACTGGGGTGCAAGCTGTCTGACAACTTTACGCACCAGCGGCAGATAGGCCTGCAAATAGTGACTCTCCTGGGCCGGCGTTAACGGAGAGAGGCTCTGAAAAGCCTCTATTTCATGGGCGGCTGGCTCCAGCATCATTGGAAAACCAGTTTACCGATCAGCATATCGCTATACGGGCCTGGGGTAGCCCTCTTTTTAAGCTCGCGACTTAATGCTGCGCTAAGCAGTATTTTTATTTTATCGATTGGCAGGGCACGTATTTGCTCATACTTCATGTCCGCCAGCGTGGTCAAAATAATGCTTTGATAAAGCGGCTCGTCGGCCTGGATCTTTTTTGCTGCCTCCTCGTCCTCTGCTACCATCGTCAGGGCCAGCAGCATATAGCGATCCGCCCCTTCGGCATCGCTGAGGGTTATTAGCGACTCCTTTAAGGGGACGAAAATATCATTGTCATGCTGCTTTTTCTTTTCTGGCGAACTGTTTTTTAATGCAGCTGCCTTCGGCGCTCTTATATAATTGACGTACAGCCATGCGCTACCGCCGCCAGCAAGAATAATAAACGCCATACCAATAAGGCCTAAAAAGACTATTTTTTTCATTCCGTTATCACACTTTAATTAATACAGAGTCTCTCGCTTTCAAACCCATCTCTTCCGTATCCAGCTCAATAGCGGAAACGATCTGCGTTGAGGTTTGCCGGTTATCGCGCTGCCGCCGGGAGTGGGAGCCCGACTGCCCGTCGGAGGAGACCTGTACCTCTACCTGCACGAAGTTCTGCTGGGTGAGCTGGACCCGCAGTGCATCACCGCACTGCTGTAGGGTGCGGCAGACATCCGCCTGCGACGCCCCGATATGCACCGTCAGTTTGCCTGCGTCCAGCTGAATAGCGATCTCCAGCTTGCCCAGCGATGGCGGATCGAGACGGATGGTTGAGATCTGCTGCTGCTGACCAAGCTGAAAATGGATGTTCTCTTTTAGCATGTGGATCAGCGCCTCGCCCCACTGCGCGGCGCGGGTATCCATGCTGACTACCCGCTCCGGCGGCATTTTTCCTGTTAAAAGAGGCGTATCGTTAGAGATAAAAGCGCTATTTGACGCCAGCGAGGCGGGTTCTGGCCTCTCACTGGTAAGCTTTTCATGTACCCTATGCACCGACTGGCGCAGCGCAGCGGGCCGCTCCGGCCGGAAAGTCTCAGCCTGCCCGCCTAACGAGGCTATCGCCGGTAGGCTATCAGCAGTCAAACGTACCTGTTCTGCCAGCTGCTTTGGCGTAGCGGAAACGGACTGCGCCAGCAGTGCGCCCTGGGTTAGCTGCAGCACTACCTCAGACTGTGCCATCTGCACCGGCAGCGACATCTGCCCCAGCTTCTCTGCTGCTGCGGGTCGCTCCGGCATCAGCAGCACGCTCATCAGAGCCTCCAGCGTCTGGGTTACCGTCTCATCCTGCCGGAGAGGCTTAGCCTGCTTTTCGCCAGGCTTATGTTCCTCTGCGCTCTCCGTCAGCGT
The DNA here is from genome assembly GCA_032055545.1 of Pseudescherichia sp. Classification (GTDB taxonomy): domain Bacteria; phylum Pseudomonadota; class Gammaproteobacteria; order Enterobacterales; family Enterobacteriaceae; genus Pseudescherichia. The sequence continues at coordinate 81,774 of DAMBQR010000002.1, forward strand.
TGGCAGCTGCTCGCGAAGGGCAGTGCGTACCGCTTCCGACAGCATAAAGACAGGCGTTTGCGGGCTGCTCTCTCCCTGCGCCTGGGCGGGCGTCGGTGTAAGCCGCTGTAGCAGCGTGCCGGTGATTAAGCTCAGTGAATTCATGGCTGCTCCGACACGACGTTCATCAGCGAATAGGCCAGAACGCCTTCACGCTGCTGGCGATGTTTTTCCATCCGCGCCTGTAGCAGCGCTGCGCGTTCGGTTCGTCGGGTAATGATGTCGCCATAGGCCTGACGCAGCTGCGCCTTGAGCGTCTCCAGCTCATTTTCCGGCGGGTGAGTGGCACAGTAAGCGTTAAACAGCGTCATCAGGCGAGTATGCAGCGCGGGCATCCTGCGCCAGCGCTGTTTATCCAGCGCTTCGTTCATCGCTTCCAACAGCTCGGCGACCTGTTTGTTTACGGTTTGCGTTTCCATCTTTTAACCCAGCTTTTTCGCCAGCCCCTGCCAGCCCTCGTGCAGGTTGTTTAAAATCAGTACAACCTCGTCTATTTTTTGCATATTGAGTTCGCTGCTGGCTTCATACAGGCGATAGACACAGTGGTCATAAAGCCGCGCCAGGTTCAGCACCAGCTCGCCACCGTTTTCAAACTCCAGCGAGCTGGTCAGTGCATTTAAAATGTCGATGCACTTGTTGATGCTTTTGGCTTTTCGATCGTAGCGCTTATGCGCGATGTGGCTTTTGGCGCGCTCCAGCTCCTCCAGCAGGCCAGCATAGAGCACCAGCACAAGATCCAGCGGCGAGGCCGAGGCCGTACGGGAGGCCAGATCGATCTCTTTATACTGACCGTAGCCGTTTTCGGATGCGTACATAGGGTTAAGTCCTCCGATTCCGTATCGCTCAGGCGAATGCCGCCATGCTCACCTGCATGGCATAGATCTCAACCATGGTAGAGGTGTACTCCTCCAGGTAGCGCTGGTAGGAGGCGTTATAGCGCTCTTTTACCTCGTCAACCTCGTAGGCTAGCCTGTCCTGCTCCTCATTAATGCCGTCCTGGCGTTGAGTGATGATGCCGCTGTTGTCATCAAGCCAGGTCTCCATCATGCTATCAATCTGGCCGGTCATGCTGTCGTCGCCAACAAACAGCGAGGTTAACCCCTCCGGGTTTTCCGCCATCGCCGCGCTAAACTGCTCGGAATCGATCTGCAGATGGCCCTCGGCATCCAGCGCGATGCCATAGTCAAGCATCGAGACGCCGTTATAGGTGGCATGGGTAATACTCTGGATCTGACGCTCCAGCGAAGAGATGCCGGCATCGCCGGCAAAGGGGCCTGCTGGCTGGCCGTTGCTGCCAAAGGTGGTTAACGCATCAAGGGTGTCCACCAGCGTGTTATAGGCATCGACAAAAGCCTGTACCTTCTCCTGGGATGCCGACGCGTCGTTTGCCACCGTAAAGGTAATGGGGCCATCCATTTCTGAGGTTTCGGCAAAGGTGATCGAAACGCCAGGAATAAGATCGGTATAGGTATTGGAGCCGCTGCTGATCTCCACGCCCTCTTCCGCTGAACTGCCGAGGTAGATAATGGAGTCCTGCGCAACGGAGAGATCTTTCCGGGCGCTGAGTTCGGCAGCAAAAGCGGAACTGGGATCGATGCCGCTGGTAGAGACGGTAAAGGCTGAAGCGCTGCCGGTCTCATCGGCGGTGAGCATCAGCGTCGTTGAATCGCCGGTGTTAACCAGCGTGGCGGTGACGCCGGGGTTATCTTCTGAACCGTTAATAGCGTCGCATAGCTCGCTCACCGACACGCTGCCGTCATTGTTGCCATCTGCCTGGGCGAGATCGATATCCATCTCGCTGTCGCCCATCGTAATGGTGAACGTGCCGCTGTTAGGAATATCGCCGTTGGCAATGTTGAACGTGCTCTGCTGAGCGGTCGCCAGCTCTTGAACATAAAAAGTGTAGGTGCCAGCCTGCGCTTCAGAATTGGCCGTGACGGTGGCCGAATCGTTGTTGGCTGACACCGTATTCACTACCGGGCCGCTGGTGTCACTGTTTAGCGCATCTACCGCCGACTGGAACGATGTCAGGGCACTATCAAGCGTCGATAGCGCTGAGCTTTCGGTATCCAGTTCGGTCTGCTGGCGTTGCAGCTGGCTCGCCCGCGTGGAGATATCCATCAGGGCAAATCGTTTAGCCATTGTTTGCGGGTTTATCATCGTCGCTCCATGTAGTTACAGGCAGGCTCAGCAATAACGGTGCCAACTTTTATCCAGCTGAATTTATTGGATTAAATCGCTTGTGAGGAAACACAGATTCCGCAGTCAGGGAAACACTTTTTCCTGTATAACGCCTGCAGATAAAACGGCCACACCGCCCGAAAGCGGTGTGGTTGAGTAGAGCCTGCTCGCTTATTGCAGCAGGCTGGAGACCATCCCGGACATGCTGTTGGCCTGCTTCAGCATGGTGATGCCGGTCTGCATCAGCACCTGCTGTTTCGACATGTTTGAGGCCTCCGTGGCGTAGTCGGTATCCATGATGTTGCCGATTGCCACTTCGGTGTTGTCCTGCATGCTTTGCAGGTTAGTGGCCGTGCTGCTCAGGCGGTTCATGGTGGCACCGAGGGTAGACTGAATGCTGCCGACTTCATCCATCACGTTCTGTACCGAGCTGATGGTGGCGTTGGCTGAATCCAGGGTTAACAGCTCGGCACCGCTGGCTGCGGTGCCGCCTGAACCATCAGTACCGTAGTCGCCGCTAAAGGCTGCGCTCAGCGTACCGAGATCCGTTGCCAACTGGGTAACCTGAGAGGAGATGTTGATGGTGATCTGATCGGTAGATTGCGAACCCACCTGGAAGGTGACGCCGGAAGCGCTGGTAAACAGGCCGTTTTCTGAGGTATTGAACAGGTTGGTGCCGCCGTTGGTGGTGTTCTGCAGCATGTCGGACATCTCCTGCCCCAGCTCGTCGAACTCCGACTGCATCGCCGCACGGTCATCATCGCTGTACGTTCCGTTAGCTGCCTGGGTAGCGAGTTCGTCCATGCGCCCCAGGATATCGTTCATCTCGTCAAACATGCCGTCTGCGGTTTGCAGCATGGCGGTGGCGTCAGCAATGTTGCGCTGGGCCATGGCCATACCGTCAGACTGGGTCTGCATGCGGTTAGCAATCTGCTTGCCTGCGGCGTCGTCCGCTGAGGAGTTGATACGCTTACCGGTTGCCAGGCGCTCCATGGACTGGCTCAGTGAGGCGTTGCTTTTGTTGATGGCATTGACCGCTGCCATCGAGGCGGCGTTGGTATTGATGGATAACATTGTTCTGCTCCTTGAATGAGTGAATCTCAGCTGAGTACAGAACTAAAGCGACGCACATTGGAAAAAATTAAACAGGCGGGAAAAATTTTTTGTGGGGGGTGAAAAGGGGACAGGGCGTCAGATCCTGACGCCCGCTGTGTTACTTCACCAGACCGCTAAAGCGCCCCAGCACGCGATCGAAAATCGCCAGCCCCTGCCGGATCTGCTCTGCGCCGATAGTGCACGGCGGCACCACGTGAATGCGGTTCTCTACCACAAAGGGCAGCAGACCGCCGTCGATCAGCGCCTGCCTGATGGCGCTCATGTCGGCGGCCGCCACCGGCGTTTTGCGCTGGCGATCGGTCACCAGCTCGATAGCCTGGAACAGCCCCCGGCCGCGCACATGACCAATCAGGGCATGCTTCTCCGCCAGCGCCAGCAGGCCAGGTTGCAGCACGCCGTCGCCCATCGCTGCCGCGTTCTCCACTACCCCCTCCTCTTTCATGGCGTCGAGAGTGGCAACGATCGCCGACATCGCCAGCGGGTGTCCGGAGTAGGTTAACCCACCGGCAAAGAAGTGGTCGTCAAAGTAGCGGGAGACAGGCTCAGAGATCAGCACCCCGCCAGCCGGGACATAGCCTGAGTTTACCCCCTTGGCGAAGGTAATGAGATCCGGCACGATGCCGTCATGTTCAAAGCCAAACCAGCGCCCGGTGCGGCCAAAGCCCGCCATCACCTCATCAATAATGAGAATAATGCCGAACTCGTCTGCCAGCGCGCGTACCCCCTGCATATAGCCTTTCGGCGGTACCAGGATGCCCGCCGTGCCGGGGATCGACTCCAGCAGGATGGCGGCAATCGAGGCGGGGCCTTCCACTTCGATCATCCGGCGCAGGTGGGCCAGCGCGCGCTCGCACTCCTCCTCTTCCGTGGTAGCGTTGAACTCGCTGCGGTAGAGGTAGGGGTTGAAGAAGTGGACGTGGCCGCGGGAGTACTCGTTCGGCACGCGCCGCCAGTCGCCGGTGGCGGCAATGGCGCTGCCGGTATTGCCGTGGTATGAGCGGTAGGCGGAGAAGATCTTATCCCGCCCGGTATAGAGGCGTGCCATACGGATGGCGTTCTCGTTGGCATCTGCCCCCGCGTTGGTAAAGAACACCTTGCTGAACCCATCAGGGGCCAGCTCAACAATACGCTTTGCCGCTTCGCCACGCATCAGGTTGGCGGTCGCCGGGGCGATGGTCACCAGCGACTCCAGCTGGGCCTTCATTGCCGCCAGCACGCGCGGATGCTGATAGCCGATATTAACGTTGACCAACTGGCTGCTGAAGTCGAGCCAGCTGTTGCCGTCATAGTCCCACAGCTCGCACCCTTCGGCCCCGGCGATGACCTGCGGGTTAAGGTTGCCCTGGGTTGACCATGAGTGAAATACATACGAACGGTCCAGCTGACGTACATCGTCATTCGTTATCGCCATCTCGCTCTGAAGTGCCAGTTTCATGCCCTGCTCCTTTCATACCGTTGTGGTTAGGTTCATCATGCGGCGGGCGGGCAGCAGGCAGATAGAGCCAGTCCGGCGATCGCTCTGTGACAAGGGTGTCACAAAATGCAGGCAAAACTGGCTCTGTGTCCGACCCGCCGCTGTTTCTATAGTGAACTCCTGAACTCAACAGGAGAACGCGATGACAACAGCAACGAAAGTGGCATTTATTACCGGAGCAACATCAGGCTTTGGCGCGGCCGCAGCGCATGTCTTTGCCCGCGCGGGTTGGGGCGTGGTGTTAAGCGGACGGCGGATGGACCGTCTGGAGACGCTGAAAGCCGAGCTGGGCGCGCATGTGCCGGTGCATATAATCGAGCTGGACGTGCGTGATAATGGGGCGGTGAAAGCGGCCGTTGCCAATCTGCCGGAGGCGTTCCGGGATATCACCACGCTGATCAACAACGCCGGGCTGGCGCTGGCGCCGCAGCCTGCCCAGGCCGTGGAGCTAGAGGATTGGCAGACGATGATCGACACCAACGTTACCGGACTGGTTAACGTGACGCACGCCCTGCTGCCAACGCTGATCGCCCACGGCGCGGGAGCAAGCATTATTAATATTGGCTCCATTGCCGGGCAGTGGCCCTATCCGGGCAGCCACGTCTACGGGGCGACCAAAGCCTTTGTGAAGCAGTTCAGCTACAACCTGCGCTGCGATCTGCTCGGCACCGGCGTGCGGGTAACCGATCTCGCGCCGGGCATTGCCGAAACGGAGTTCACCCTGGTGCGCACCAAAGGCGACCAGGCCGCCTCGGACAAGCTCTACGGCGGCACTACGCCGCTCACGGCGCAGGATATCGCCGAACAGATGTTCTCTATTGCGACCCTGCCGGACCATATGAATATTAACCGGATAGAGGTGATGCCTGTGCGCCAGGCCTGGCAGCCGTTTGCGATTGACCGGGATTGAGGTGATGTGACACCCCGGTGGCGATGCGCTTACCGGGGCTACAGGATTGGAGTCGTTTAATTCTATATTGGCCCCCATCTTGTTGCGTGACAACCCTTGCGGCAGAATGCGCTCACCCATTCCGCTGGCAAACTGGATGCAATGAATTGGTTATCAAATATCTGCGCATGATGAAGGCTGATATCGATAAGTTACCTCTGATTATGCAGGGAGAACGCGATTGTTTGGCCGTTCGTACAGGCGTTGTAGTGAGTGAAGACGCTGAAATAGAGCAAAACATTGATGTGTTTTTGGATAATGACGGTCTTTTTGTCCATCTGGCGCAGGGGCTTTCGCTTACAATCCCGCCAAAGTCGAATATTCCTGCCTTCCTGTTCAAGTCCAAAAGAGGGCTTACCTGCTATGGTATTTGTAGCAAGACTTTTGAAAAAAATGAACATTTAATGTTCATTGAGGATTCAAAAACGCATGCTATGATTGTCCCAAGATATGGCATGCACATCCGGGAATACGAAAGGTACCTGGAAGAAACCCGACCTCTTTGGGAGGTTCAAGATGATGACAGAAATCAGAGTTAACTACGAAAAAGCAATTAACCAGATGATCGTGCAGGGTACGAGCCGCCAGGCTCTTTTCGCCTTTGTTAACGACATGGTTGATGGTTATGGGCGTGCCGGTGGCTCCCTTGCTTTCAACATCCTTAATGATGCTCTCGATAATGATTTACCAGAAGAGGTAGAAGAGGCTGTCGTTGATGCCCTGGAAGCGCTTAGCGGTCAGTGTCATCGCAGATGCTGGATCGGCTCTGGCGATTATCATCTGGCCCCTAAAGCAGCATGAGTAAAGCCCCTGGTCAGGGGCTTTTTAGTTCCATTTAGTTGCTTAACGGCTGCTCTGCAAAAACTTGCGTACCCGCTCGGAGTCCGGATCGGTAAAGAACTTCACTGGCGCAGCCTTCTCGATCAGCACTCCCTTCTCCAGAAACACCACCTCGTTGGAGACCTGGCGGGCAAACTCCATCTCATGGGTAACGACGACCATGGTATAGCCCTCGGCGGCGAGGGATTTCATCACCCCCAGCACTTCGCTGACCAACTCCGGATCGAGCGCTGAGGTCGGCTCGTCAAAGAGGATCACCTCCGGCGCCATCGCCAGCGAGCGGGCGATGGCCACGCGCTGCTTCTGTCCGCCGGAGAGGGTAATCGGGTAAACGTCCGCCTTATGTCCCATACCGACCTTCTCCAGCTGCTGGCGAGCAGTGTCGTTGGCCTCGTCGCGCTTTATCCCCTTTACGTGCAGCAGCGCCTCGGTGACGTTCTGCTGCACGGTCAGGTGCGGCCAGAGGTTGAAGCTCTGGAAGACCATGCCGACGCGCTCACGAATGCGCGACAGCTCCCGGTGCGACATCGCTTTGCCGCTCTGCTCGTCCACGCCGATGCGCTGGCCGCTGATGCGCACCTCGCCGCGATCCGGCTGCTCCAGCCAGTTCATGCAGCGCAGCAGGGTCGACTTGCCGGAGCCGGAGGAGCCGAGAATACTCACCACCGTGCCCTTCTCCACCGTCAGGTTGATATCCCGCAGCACCTCAACGTTATCAAACTGCTTGGAGAGATTCTTTACGCTTACCGCCGTTGTCTCATGCATGGGTCATTCCTCTTCTGGCACCGTAGACGCTCAGTCGCTTAATCAGCAGCTCCAGCAGAATGCTGATGGCCCAGTAGAGGCCAATCGCGACAATAAATGCATTAAACGGAATAAAATATGTGGATTGCACGCCGTTAGCCGCAGCGGTAATTTCCTGCACGGTAATAATACTCAGGAATGCCGTATCCTTCAGGCAGATAATGAGCTGATTGCCCAGCAGCGGCAGCGACGAGGAAAATATGTTGGGCAGAACAATACGGCGAAAGATTTTATAACGGGAGAAGCCCTGGGAGAGCGCCGCTTCAATATAACCGACGGAGAAGAGCCGCCGCTGGCTACGCAATATTTCAAAGAAGTAGGCGCCGTGATAAATAACCAGCGCCAATAGTCCCGCGCTCCACGCCTCCATACTGATACCCAGCTCCGGCAGTCCATAATAGAGCAGGTAGGCAAGAATTAAAAAAGGGGTGGCGCGCATCAGGCTGACGAAACCAATAATAAGCCGATCGACCACCCGGCTCTGATGCTCCATGACGTAGCAGAGCACAATACCTATCGCCAGACCGACAACCGCGGCGATAATAAATAGCTCCAGCGTCGCCAGCAGGCCATTAAGAAAACTCTCCCGCGCCGACCATACAATACTCCACTGATTCATAGCTCCTCCTGCTGTTAACGCGCCAGGCGCTTAGCTTTGCGTTCCGCCATGCCCTGCAGCTTCAGCAGCAGGCCGATAATCACCACGTAGAGCAGGCCGGCGGCGAGGATCGGCGACAGCGGCTCGTAGGTGACCGATGAGATACGGTTGGTGACGCGGGTCAGATCGACGACGCCGATAACCGCAATCGCCGGACTGCCCTTAATTAAAAAAGACATCTCGTTGACCAGCGCGGGCAGGCTCTCAATCCACATCTGCGGCAGCATGATGTAGCGAAAGTAGGTCCAGCGCCGCATCCCTACCGACTCGGCGGCCTCGCGCTGGGCGCGGGGGAAGTTACGAAAGGCGTTGCGCCAGATCTCGGCGTTGAACGCCGAGGTGTTGAGGGTCAACGCGACGATCGCCGCCAGGGTTTTATCCATGTTGATGCCCAGCGTCGGCAGCGACAGGAACAGAAACAGTACCAGCGTGACCAGCGGCGTGGCGCGGGCCAGGCTGATATAGATCACCAGAATCTGATCGACGACAGGAATTTTCATCATTCTGATAAAGGCGATGACCAGGCCTGTTACGACGCCAAAGACGATCGCCAGGCCTGAGATCCAGAGGGTCGTCCATGCGCCTTCAATCAGTAACTGCCATGCCATTGAATCCATGTTGCCCTCCTCTGTTTAATGACGCGCCTATAGACCGGCTAGCTTATGGAACTGCTCGGCGCTGGTGATCGGCTCGTCAGGCAGATCGTCATAGGTTTCGCCAAACCACTTCATCTGCAGCTCTTTCAGCCTGCCGGTTTCCCGCAGATGGTTGGTAAACTTCGTCATATAGGCCAGCAGCTCCGGCGAGTTTTTCGGGATTGGCCAGGCCATATAGCCCGGGCCGGAGACGGCCAGCCCCTTAGCGAACACCTTCGGCCTGGCCTTCACCAGGTCATTAACCGAGATCACCACGTTGATTACGTAGTCGAGGCGCTTGTTCGCCAGATCGGCGTAGGCTTCCGGGTAAGAGGGGTACTCCATCACCGGACCGAGCTTGCCGCCCTCTTTCTCCAGCATCGCCTTTAGCTCTGGCAGACGGGCAAGCAGCGCGCTACCGGCCTGCACCCCTACTTTTTTGCCGCTGAGATCTTTTATCGAATTGAGGCTGTCGTCGCCCGCGCGCTTAACAAAATAGTGCTGAGCCGAGGCCCACGGCGGCGTGAAATTAAATACGTTAAGACGTTCGTCGGTTATCACTGCTCCGGTGAGCGCCATATCATATTGCCCGGTAGAGACCGCAGCCAGCAGGCCGGTCCAGGGCAAAATACTCTGGTCGATATTGAATTTGGCATATTTTTTCAGCTCGTCGAGCATATCCTTGTTAAAGCCGTCGGTCTTACCATCGGTCATAAAGTTAAACGGTGCGTAGTCATCCTCGGTCGCAACTTTCAACGTTCCGGACTTTTCAATTTCAGGTAAATCTCTGGCTGCTGCCTGGTGGGAAAATGCCATCACCAGGAGTGCTGCAAGACAATATTTGCCGATAAATTTTTTCATTGTTCCACCTTAAATTAATATGCCAGGCCGTTGCCGTCGCGACGTTCAAAGCGCTGCAATAACCGTGCCGAATTAACGTTACGTCCGATTATCGGGGGGGCGTTTTTACAATAGGGAGGCTTTGTCCATTCTGAATAGAGCCAGTTTTGGCGCTTGTCCGTGTCAGCGCTTAATAAGCTGGTACAAAACTTGCTGCATTCCGCTAAAGAGCCTGAAGGAGCGCACTATGATCCGTCACTTACTGCATATTAATTTCGACCGCCAGCGTGGTTTGCAGGAGCAGGTGCGTGAGTCGCTCATCGACGCCATCCTCTGCGGCATTTTTCCAGCGGATGCGCCGCTCCCCTCCTGCCGGGCGCTGGCCGCACAGCTTAACGTCTCCCGCAATACCACGGCGCTGGTCTTTGAGGGCTTAGTCAACGAAGGCTATCTCATTAGCCGCCCGCGCAGCGGCTACTATCTGCATCCGGACTACCATGCTATCCAGTCCGGCGCGGCGGCACGGGAGCTGGAGCCGCCTGCACCGGAATGTGTAAAAAATGCACCACGCTGGGGCGATAGGTTGAAGATGCAGCCCAGCCAGCAGGAGTCGATCCTCAAACCCGCCGGCTGGATGCACTATCGCTACCCCTTTATCTACGGACAGCCCGATACTCAACGCTTCCCGCTCACCACGTGGCGCGCGGCGGCAAACTGGCTGCACGGCGGCGTGCGCGATCCGGCCTGGGTCGTCGATCATATCGATCAGGACGTGCCGATGCTGATTGAGCAGATCCGCACCCGCGTGCTGCCCAAGCGCGGCATCGTTGCCGCGCCGGATGAGATCCTGATCACCCTCGGATCGCAAAATGCCCTCTATCTGCTGACCCGCCTGCTGATGTCCCGACAGACGCGAGTCGCAGTCGAAAACCCGGGCTTTCGCGAAGCGATCAACACCTTTCTCCTCAGCGACACCACGATTGTGCCGCACCCGGTGGATGAGGAAGGGCTAGTGCTCGGCGACGCGCCCTGCGACTACTACTACGTCACGCCCGGTCATCAGGTGCCGACGGGGGTGACGATGAGCAGAGCGCGCCGCACGCAGCTGCTGGACTATGCCGCCCGTCATGATGCGGTGATCGTGGAGGACGACTATGACTCCGAGAGTAACTTTATGCAGGATCCGCTGCCCGCATTGAAGGCCAGCGATCGCAGCGGGCGGGTGATCTATGTCAGCAGCCTGTCGAAGGCGCTCTCTCCTGGGCTGCGGCTGGGCTTTATGGTGGCCGATCCGGATCTGATCGACGAGGCACGGGCCCTCAGGCGTCTGATGTACCGCCATCCACCGGCCAACATTCAGTACCAGATGGCGCACTTTCTTGCCCAGGGCTACTACGAAACCCATCTGCGCCGCTACCACGACGACTCCGCCCGCCGCTGGGAGACGCTGGCCGCCGCGCTGCGTACCTCTCTGCCGGAGTGCTCGCTGATAGCCGGAAGCGAGCACGCCAACGCCTTTTGGCTGCGAACCCCGCCATCGGTGAATACCCAGCAGCTGACGTGGCGAGCGGCCCACGCGGGGGTGCTGATTGAGCCGGGCGCGCGCCATTTTCTTGATGCCGCCCCGCCGGATAACTTCTTTCGCATGGGCTTTCATGCCATCAACCCTGAGGCCATCGCGCCGGGCGTCGAGGTGCTGCAGAGGCAGCTGCATCAGCTCTAATTGTCCGATAAATGGCCCGTTGCACCCTGGCCGCCTCGGTGAGGTCTAAACCCGCTCTATACTGATTAGAAACAGACAACAGCGAGTTTACCTATGCCCTTACTCGATTTTCATCGATCTGATGCCTTTACCCTGGGGATTGAACTGGAGCTGCAGGTGGTTAACCCGCCGGGATACGACCTCAGCCAGGACTCTTCTAAGCTAATAGACGCCGTCAAGGCCGAAGTAAAAGGCGGCGAGGTGAAGCATGACATCACCGAAAGTATGCTGGAGATCGCTACCGGCGTCTGCGGGAATATCGATCAGGCCGCAGGACAGTTCTCTGCCATGCAGCAGACCATCCTGCGTGCCGCCAACGAGCACCATTTGCAAATTTGCGGCGGCGGCACGCACCCGTTCCAGACGTGGCAGCGCCAGGAGGTGTGCAATGACGAGCGCTATGCGCGCACGCTGGAGATGTTTGGCTATCTGGTGCAGCAGGCGACGGTGTTCGGCCAGCACGTTCACGTGGGCTGTCCGAGCGGCGACGATGCCATCTATCTGATGCATGGCCTGTCGCGCTTCGTCCCCCACTTTATTGCCCTTGGCGCGGCTTCACCCTATATCCAGGGCACCGACACCCGCTTCGCCTCGTCGCGGCTCAATATCTTCTCCGCGTTTCCGGATAACGGCCACGCTCCCTGGGTCAGCAACTGGTCAGAATTTGAGGGCCTGTTCCGCCGCCTGAGCTACACCAGCATGATCGACAGCATCAAAGATCTGCACTGGGATATTCGCCCCAGCCCGCACTTTGGCACGGTTGAGGTGCGGGTGATGGATACCCCGCTGACCCTCGGCCATGCGGTGAACATTGCCGGGTTTATCCAGGCGATCTCCCACTGGCTGCTGGCGGAGCGGCCGTTCAAGATGCAGGAGCGCGACTATCTGCTCTATAAGTTCAACCGTTTCCAGGCCTGCCGCTATGGTTTTGCCGGGGTGCTGACCGATGTGCATACCGGTGAACAGGTCTCTATCGGCGAAGATATTCAGCGCCTGCTGGACAAAATTGCCCCCTACGCCGATAAGCTGAACGGCAGCAGCGCCCTGGAAGCGCTGGCGCAGTTTGTACGGCGTGGCAAGAGTGAGGATCGGCTGATGCGTGATTTCGTTGCTGACGGCGGCTCGCTGATTGGTCTGGTGCAGAAGCACGCGGAGATCTGGGCGGCCAATTAGGCCGCTTGATGTTGCGCCCCTATGGCAAATGGCTGACAATATCGTTTTAACTGACGATTAACATCACCATGACGCACCCACTTGAATCCCTGATGACGGCCGCAGGCATCTTACTGCTGGCCTTCCTCTCCTGCCTGCTGCTCCCCGTCCCCTCGCCGGGTGGCGTGCTGACGCAGCAGCTTATCGCGACCTTTCATCTGGTCGATGCTAACCAGCTCTACACCCTGCTATTTTGCATCTGGTTCCTGCTGCTCGGCACCATAGAGTACTATGTGCTGCGCTTTATCTGGCGGCGCTGGTTCTCACTGAACCACGCGTCCCGTTAAGTCGCGCAGGCCATAGACCAGCGCCTCGGTCCAGGCGGCATAGTCGTGGCCGCTCGACCAGGGGTGGAAGCTGACGCTGTAGCCCTTCTCGTCCAGCATTCGGGCAAACTCTGCGCTATCGCGGTAGATCCCGCCCCCTTTACCTTGCGTCTCAAACCGTCCTGCTTCCACCCAGAAGCGCACCGGGTAGCGCGGCGACTGCTGATACTGACGCGTCAGCCAGCCGGGGGCTTCCCCTTTCGGCGACCACCAGTAGGAGCCGGATAGGCTCAGGACGTTGCCAAACAGGCGTGGATAGCGCAGCGCCACCCAGGAGGAGGCCAGCCCGCCATAGCTTGCCCCGCCTACCACCGTCTTGCTTCGCGTCAGCGCCACACCGTGCTGGCGCAGCCACGGCAGCAGCTCGTGAGCCATAAAGTCGGCGAAGGCCGGGTTAGGTGGCAGCTCTTTGCCGCGCCGCGCCGCATCAAGGCTGTCAACAAACACCACGTTAACCGACGGCAGCGCGTGGCGGGCGATCAGCGCGTCCAGCACGCTGGCAGTGTGGTAATCCCCCTGCCAGGTTTTGCCATCAAACAGGATCAGCGTCCAGCGTGCGGGCTGCGCCGTGCGCGGTCGGTAGAGAGTTATCTCCCGGCTGTTGTTTAGCAACTCGCTGTGCAGACGGTGACGGGTTAGCGTGCCGTGGCGCACCGGCTGGGCCATCGCCGCGTTGCTGAAGTAGCGGGCAGGAGTAAGATCGAGCAGCGAGGCGCGTTTCCAGCGATCGCTGTGCGGTTCGCTAAGGGTCTGGGGGTTGAGGGGATCGGCCTGGGCGCTCACCAGAATGGCACGCCGCTGCGGCACGGCGCTGCCCGCGAGCTGAGGCACGTCCGGCGCCAGCTTGTACTGCATCACCGTATCGTTTGGCACCACATAGCTGCGAAACCAGACGTCGGAGTTGCCCAGCCGGAAGAGTGGATCGTGATCGCCTCCCGGTGAGCCGAGAATAAATACGTTGCTGCGCGCACCGCGCCACAGGAAGGTCACGCGCTTGTGGCTGGCGTCCACTGGCTCGATCAATGGGGTCCCTGCCAGCTGACGCGCCTGCCAGAAGTTCTCGCTGGAGCCTCCGGCGGCAAGCTGGGCCGCCAGCCGCTGCAGTGCCGGGCTAACCGGATCCAACACCTGCGCGCGGCGCAGCGGCGTGGTCTCATGCATCTGCCAGCTAAAGCGCCAGCGCTTCCCCTCCTCGCCATGCAGCACCAGCGACGAAGGCTGCTGCACAGGGAGGGCAAAGAGCAGCGACTGCTCGCCGTCCGGGGGGCCATCTTCCAGCAGCGTGCGCAGGCGGCGATTGTTGCCATCCAGCAGGCGGGCATCGGTCACGCCGTAGAGCGTGGCAGCAACGTAATTCTCCTCTAGCCGCGGCAGCTGAAAACAGACTTCGCCGCTGGCATCAAATTTCCCCTGCTGCTCGCCCTGCATCGCTGGTGCATCGCAGGTCGCCGCCATCGCAGGCATCGCGCTCAGACCCATCAATAAACCGCCTACCGCCATCTTCATTATCAACGTTTCCCTACCAAAATTTGCCATCAACGCTAATGCAAATGGTAATAATTTGCAATATCATTCGCAGCGTTAATGATAGCGCGCCCTGCTCTGCAGGCAGGGATCACAAACAGGCAAGGGAACAGGTAATAATGCTTAAAAATAACAAGATAATGCAGACGTGGTTACTGAGTTTGGCGGCTGCAGGGGCGGCGACCCCTGCAGCCGCCAACGAGGAGACGCTGGTAGTGACCACGGGCGCGGCGGAGGATCCCACTGCGCCGCTGAAAGGGATGGTAGCGACCAAAACGCTGTCGGCAACCAAAACCGCCGCCGAGCTGGTGAAGACCCCCCAGTCGGTATCGGTGATCACGCGCGATCAGATGCAGGCCCTGGACGTCACCTCGGTCTCGCAGGCGCTGCGCTACTCCGCCGGGGTCTTTACCGAGTATCGTGGCTCCTCAAACCGTAACGATGAGGTGTTCGTGCGCGGCTTCAGCTACGTGCCGAAATTCCTCGACGGTCTGAGCTTCGGGGCAACCGCCTCGTCGCAGACCGGCACCGTCGATCCCTGGCTGCTGGAGCGCGTCGAGCTGGTACGCGGCCCCGCCTCGGTGCTCTTCGGCCAGGTCAACCCAGGCGGCCTGATCAGCATGACCAGCAAGCGCCCCACCAGCGAAGCGATCCACCGCGTTCAGTTCCGCACCGGTAACGATGAGCTGGCAGAGGGCGCGTTCGATTTCGGCGGCCAGCTGAGCGACGATGGTCGCCTGCTCTATCGCCTGAACGGTATCGCCCGCACCCAGCACAGCCAGGTCAAAGACTATAAAGAGGAGCGCGTGGCCATCGCTCCGGCCCTGACCTGGTACCCTAACGATCAGACGCGCTTTACCCTGCTCACCAGCTACCAGAAGGATCCGGACGCAGGCTATCGCAATTTCCTGCCCGCCTACGGCACGGTACAGAGCGCTAACGGGCAGCACATTCCGCTGGACTTTAACGTCAGCGATCCGAGCTATAACCAGTCGTGGCGCGAGCAGACGATGGTGGGCTACGAGTTTGAGCATCAGTTCGATGACGTCTTTACCTTCCGCCAGAATGCACGCTACGCCACTATCAAGCAGAAGTACCGCTATCTCGTTTATGCCTCCAGCGCACCGAACAGTACGCTGCTGACCCGCCGCGCCCAGCATGAGGAGCGCCAGACCGACGAGTTCGGCATTGATAACCAGCTGGAGGCGCAGTTCACTACCGCAGAGGTGAACCATACCCTGCTTGGCGGCATGGATTACAAATCCAGCCGGGACGATCAGAGTCTGCAGCGCGGCATGGGTACACAGTACAACCTGGACTGGCGCAATCCGGTTTACGGCCTTAACGTCGATGAGAGCACCTTCAGCACCGCCAGCGACGAGCAGCAGGATCTGGACCAGATGGGTCTCTATCTACAGGATCAGCTGAGCTGGAACAACTGGGAAATGCTGCTCTCCGGCCGTTACGACTGGGATGAGGTACGCACCAGCGACTTTACCTCCGATGACGGCAGCGTGCAGCAGAACGATAATAAGTTCACCTGGCGCACCGGCCTGCTCTACGCCTTTGATTTCGGCCTGTCGCCTTACATCAGCTACAGCACCTCGTTTGAGCCGAACCTGCAAACCAACCGCGCCACTGGCCTGGCGCCGTTCAAACCTACTACCGGCAAGCAGACCGAGTTGGGCGTGAAGTATCAGCCGGTGGAGAGCACCCTGATGACGCTGGCGGTCTACGATCTTAAGCAGAGCAACGTCCCGACCTACAACAGCTCGCTGGGCTGGTTTGAAAACGCCGGAGAAGTGCGCTCGAAGGGGGTTGAGACGGAGATCCACTCTACCCTGTTTGATAGCCTGAACCTGATTGGCTCCTACACCTATACCGACGCGGAGACCGCCAGCACCACCGTGGCCGGTACCCAGGGCAAAACTCCGGCGCGGATCCCAACCCATATGGCCTCGGCCTTTGCCAGCTACACGCTGCCGTCCGGCCCGCTCAAAAGCCTCACCGCAGGCGTTGGCATGCGCTATCTCGGCACCAGCTACGGCGATGCACGCAACACCTTTAAGGTTCCGGCGGTGGATCTCTACGATGCCATGCTGAGCTACGATCTGGGGGAGGCAAGCAGCAGCCTGAAAGGCGCTACGGTGCAGCTTAACGTCAATAACGTGGCCGATACCAAGTACGTTGCGTCATGCGCCAGCGACAGCGCCTGCTTCTGGGGGATTGGACGTACCGCCACCGCCACGGTCAGCTACGCCTGGTAAGATATGTAAGAGGTCATATAGCCCGGCGGCGCAGGCTGCCGGGCCAACAGAAATCTAATGCCGCGCCTGGCCGTGGTTCTCCTTGCGGTATGCCCCCGGCGGCTGGTTAAAGGTACGGGTAAAGATACGCGTAAAGGTCTGCTGGGAATCAAAGCCGTACTTAACGCAGATATCAAACACCTTCTGATCGGTATCACGCAGCTCCTGGGCCGCCAGCCGCAGCTTACGTTCGCGGATGTAGCGCCCCAGGCTCTCGCCTTTGTATTGCATAAACAGCCGCTGAAGATGCCATTTGGAGTAGCCTGCGTGGCGCGCAATCTCTTCAATGCGCAGCGGCTGATGCAAATTGTCGTCGATCCACTCGACAATCGTATCGATAACCTGAGCGGAAATGGTCATACGGGGTTCCTCTCTGCTCTTTAAGCACTGAAACTTGATTATGAGTGAGTAAGCACTCATTATAGAAAGAGGCAGAAAGTCGTCAAGATGATTTTCGATCTTTGACACAGGCCGTTGCGGAGCGGCAGATGTCATGTTTCAATCAGGCTTTTATAGCGTGTGAGGTAAAGTGTAGTGGCTCGTCCGAAGAGTGAAGATAAAAAACAGGCGTTACTGGAAGCGGCAACCGAAGCGTTTGCCCAGTCGGGGATCACCGCCTCCACCGCCCTGATAGCCCGTAACGCGGGCGTTGCGGAAGGCACCCTCTTTCGCTACTTCGCCACCAAAGACGACCTGCTAAATGCGGTCTATCTCGCGCTGAAAACCGATCTCTGCCACGCCATGCTCGACGGTCTCGATCGCTCCGTTAGCGAAGCCAAGGCGCTCACCTGCTATATCTGGAACAGCTATATCGACTGGGGCATTCTGCACCCCGTCGGCCACCGGGCGATCCGTCAGCTGGCGGTATCGGGCAAGATCACCTGTGCCACCCAGCAAAATGTTGATGAGCTATTTCCGGATCTGCACACCCTTTGCCGCCGCTCGGTACTGCCGATTTTCCTGACCGAGGCTTTCCACGCCTTTGGCGATGCGCTGTTCCTCTCCCTTGCCGAAACCACCATCGAGTTCGCCAGCCGTGAACCCGAAAAAGCAGCCGACTTCAAAGCCCACGGTTTCGAAGCGATGTGGCGCGCCCTGGCGGACAGCAACGGCAGCTAAAGCGCACGATTTTCACTTATTTTTTCTTCGCTGAATCGGTAGGCTACAGCGCAGCACAACGCATCCCAAAAAAGTCATCCTAAAAATCATCAGGAGTATTTATGGATATCGTTTCCATTGCCTTGCAGCGCTATTCAACCAAAGCGTTTGACGCCAGCAAAAAACTGACCGCCGACGAAGCGGAGAAGATCAAAACCCTGCTGCGCTATAGCCCGTCCAGCACCAACTCGCAGCCGTGGCACTTTATTGTTGCCAGCAGCGAAGAGGGTAAAGCGCGGGTAGCAAAATCCGCCGCGGGCGGTTACTCATTCAACGAGCGCAAAATGCTGGATGCCTCCCACGTGGTGGTGTTCTGCGCGAAAACCGCGATGGACGACGCCTGGCTGGAGAAGGTGGTGGATCAGGAAGATGCCGACGGCCGCTTTGCCACGCCGGAAGCAAAAGCCGCTAACCATAAAGGCCGCACCTTCTTTGCCGATCTGCACCGTAAGGATCGTCAGGATGACGCCCAGTGGATGGCCAATCAGGTCTACCTGAACGTCGGTAACTTCCTGCTGGGCGTGGGTGCGATGGGACTCGACGCGGTACCGATCGAAGGGTTTGATGCCGACGTGCTGGACGCCGAATTTGGCCTGAAAGAGCAAGGCTTCACCAGCCTGGTGGTCGTTCCGGTGGGCCACCACAGCGTGGAAGATTTCAACAAGACACTGCCGAAATCCCGCCTGCCAGAAGAGACCGTGGTTACTGAGATCTAATTAGACTTCAGCCACCTACCCGGCGGCGCTGCGCTTGCACGGGCCTACAGTGAGCACGGTACTCTGCGTAGGCCCGGTAAGCGTCAGCGCCACCGGGCGTTACTCTGCTGACGCCGCCCGGCATGAGCAATAACTCCTCGTTACAACCTTGCCAGCATCTGCTCGCCCGCTTCATCGACCGGCAAATAGACCAGCAAACGGGAACCGTTACGCGGCGCGGAGTACCAGTACATCTGCTGGAGCTGGAACTCACCCAGGTCAGGGTGGCGGAAGGTTTTAATCTGATTTTCTACCCCGCGCACTTCATAGCGCTGGTGCCAGAGCGCCTCAAACTCCTCGGAGGCGGCAAAAAAGCGCGCCAGCTTGTTCTCCCACGCCGCTTCGCCGCGGTGCTCCGCCATCGCCGCGCGGAAATAGGAGACAAAGGTCGGCAGCACGTCACGATTTGCCAGACGGCTACGCCAGCCCGGATGGGTCAGATAGAGATAGATACAGTTGCGATCGTCTTCCGGCAGCGTCGCAAAATCGACGCCCATCAGCCGACAGAAGGCGTCGTTCCACGCCACAATATCGAAATTAGGTTTCTGAATGCTGGCAGGCTGCGGCAGCAGGCTGTCCAGCATCCGTCGCGCGCCGGGGCTGATCCCCTCGCATGGCGTCAGGTTGGCCGACTCCACCGGCGGCAGGCCCGCCAGCACGAAAAGATGCCGCGTTTCAAGCGGGCTGCACTGCAGCGCATCCGCCACCGCCTGCATGACCACCGCCGACGGATTGACCTCCCTGCCCTGCTCAAGCCAGGTATACCAGGTTACGCCAACGTCCGCCAGCATCGCCACCTCCTCCCGACGCAGGCCCGGTGTGCGCCGCCTCCCGCTGCGCGGAAGCCCCAGCCGCTGCGGATCTAAGCTCTCCCGTCGCGCGCGTAGAAAAGCGCCCAGCTGTTTACGGCGATCGTCCTGGCGTATCTGCGCGACGTCCAGCTCGCTGTGGCTCATCAGGCTCATCGTCTCTCCTGCCTCTCTTCAGCATGGTAGTGCCAGTACCAGTATAATCAGGAACTGGTACCCGTTTATTCAATCAGCGATGCTACGGCCATTCGCTGAATGACGCAATGGAGCTACCATGAAAACGTCACCTGTTTCACCCGGCCGCGCGGGACTCGTCCTGCTGCTAACCGGTCAGATGCTGCCCCTGATCGACACCTCGATCACCAACGTCGCCCTCGACGCCATCACCGCATCGCTGCACGCCAGCGCCACCCAGCTGGAGCTTATTGTCGCCCTGTACGGCGTGGCCTTTGCCGTTTGTCTGGC
This sequence comes from Pseudescherichia sp., assembly GCA_032055545.1. GTDB lineage: Bacteria > Pseudomonadota > Gammaproteobacteria > Enterobacterales > Enterobacteriaceae > Pseudescherichia. Next base: position 101,627 of record DAMBQR010000002.1, read on the forward strand.
GATGGGTAGCAAGCTGGGCGATAACTACGGTCGCCGCCGTCTGTTTATGTGGGGGGTGACGGTGTTCAGCTTCGCCTCTCTGCTGTGCGGCATGGCAAACTCGATTACCGCTCTGCTGGCGGCCCGCACATTGCAGGGTGCGGGGGCGGCGCTGATCGTCCCACAGATCCTCGCCACCCTGCACGTTACCCTGAAAGGCACGGCCCACGCGCGGGCTATCAGCCTCTACGGCGGCATCGGCGGTATCGCGTTTATCGTCGGGCAGATGTGCGGCGGCTGGCTGGTGTCGGCAGATATCGCCGGGCTGGGCTGGCGTAACGCCTTTTTCATCAACGTGCCGATTGGCCTGCTGGTGCTGGCGTTGAGCCGTCGCTACGTGCCCGAGACCCGTCGCGATGAACACTCGCCCATCGACTGGCAGGGCACGTTTATCCTCGCCCTGATCCTCTGCTGCCTGCTGTTTTCCCTGGCGCTGGGGCCAGAGCTGCACTGGCCGGGGTCGATGCAGCTGATGCTGCTGGCTACGCTGCCGCTGCTGGTGTGGATGCGGGCCAGCGCGCTGGGCAAGCAACGGCGTGGCGAACACCCGCTGCTGCCGCCGCGCCTTTTGCAGCTCGCCAGCATTCGCTTTGGCATGGTGATCGCCCTGCTGTTCTTTAGCGCATGGTCCGGGTTTATGTTCTGCATGGCGCTGACCATGCAGTCTGGTCTGGGAATGGCCCCCTGGCAGTCGGGGAACAGCTTTATTGCTCTCGGTGTGGCCTACTTCCTCTCGGCGATGTACGCCCCGAAGCTGATTGCCCGCCACAGCATGGGACGGATCCTGCTCTCTGGCCTGGCGGTACAGATCGGCGGCCTGCTGCTGCTGATGGAAACCTTCCACTACTACGGACAGGCAACCACGGCCCTGACGCTGGTGCCGTCCACCGCGCTGATTGGCTACGGCCAGGCACTGATTGTCAACTGCTTCTACCGGGTGGGTATGCGTGATATCACTGCTAACGACGCCGGGGCGGGCAGCGCCCTGCTCAGCACCCTGCAGCAGGCGACGCTGGGCCTTGGCCCGGCGGTATTTGGCTCGCTGCTGTTAGTGCTGGTGCGTCACCATCACGGCAGCTACCCCGAGGCAATTATGGGTTTTCTCGGCGTTGAGGCGGTGATGATGCTGCTGCTGGCGGCGGTGGCGATTGGCCTGCGCCACCATCTGAACCGCAGCCCGGCAATCGTAACGTCGTGATCTCAGGCGCTGGCGCGTTCGATAAAGCGCCAGTCCATCATCACCCGCTCCGCCGGGGTATCGGGGTTGTCGATTTTGTTCAGCAGCAGGGATACGGCTTTACGGCCAATCTGCAGGGAGGGTTGCGCCACGGTGCTGAGCTGAGGCGAGACCATCTCCGCCAGCGGCGTGCCGTCAAAGCCCACCACGGCGATGTCGTCCGGCATGGTCAGCCCCGCCTGGGCTATCGCCAGCAGCGCCCCGGCCGCCAGGGTATCGGAGACGGCAAATACCGCATCCGGGCGCTCATCGGCACGCAGCAGCGTCTCCATCGCCGCCCTGCCCGCGTTAAAGCTCAGCTCGCTGGCGTACTCTACCGCCGTCCAGCCATGGCCGTTTTGCTCCAGCACGCTCTTATAGCCCCGCTCGCGCAGGCGGGCATATTTATAGCTCAGGTCATGGTTGATCAGCGCAATGCGCTGTCGGCCCCGGTTAATCAGGTGCTGGATCACGTACTGGGAAGCGTCAATATCGTTAATCCCAACGCAGGAGACGCTCCCCTCATCGGCATACTCGGCGCACTGTACCCAGGGCGCCTGGCCAATCATGGTCGTCAGCTCCGGCAGCTTAGAGAAGGCGTCCATGGTGATGATGCCGTCGACGATTTTCCCCGACAGCAGGGTCAGCGCCGAGCGGGAGCGTGCCATATCCGAGTCGGTATTGCACAGCAGGATACGGTAGCCATTCTTCTCCGCCTCCTCTTCAATGCCTTTCACCACCTCGGCGCAGAAGGGGTTAGCGATATTCGACACCAGCACGAGGATCATATAGCTCCGGGCGGTACGGAGCTGGCGGGCCAGCAGGTTCGGCTGGTAGTTGCTCTCTTCAATCGCCGCCAGCACGCGTTCGCGGTTCTGTGGCTTAACGGAGCCGCTGTGGTTGATGACCCGGGAGACCGTCGCTACCGACACTCCTGCCAGGCGAGCGATTTTTTGAATTGACATAACGACGACACATCCTGCGGTTAACGCTTATTACAGCAGGCTACCATAAAACCGCTGCCCGGCGAACCGGCAGCGGCTTAGCGGGCCACCCGTACCCAGCGCTGCTGCTGATGGCTTTGTATAATGGCATCTATGATAAACATCACGTCAGCGCCATCATAAAAAGAGGCAAACGAACTGGCGCCGGCCTCCGGCATCGTTCCGGCCCGCACAGCCCGGTAGAAGTTGGCCATCATGTTCTTAAAGGCATCGGGCCAGCCCTCAATATGCCCGCCGGGAAAGTGTGCGCTACCGGCAACGTCGGGCGTCATCAACCCCGGATCGTCGGTGAGGATCTCGTTGGGGCGCTGACGATGCCCAATCCACAGCTGCTGAGGGATCTCCTGGTCCCAGCCCAGCGAACAGCTGCTGCCGTTGATCTCAAAGCTGAGGCGGTTTTTCCGCCCCGCGCTAACCTGCGAGACGCTAAAGCAGCCTTTGCTGCCGTCGGCAAAGCGCACCAGCACTGAGCCGCCATCTTCGGTGCTGACCGGGCGATCCTCATACTGCGCCTCGTCTCCGCCAGCGCTGAAGGTCGCCCCGCCCTCCAGCCGCGCCTTGCGGGTCGGCCAGACGATAGCCAGATCGGCCATCACCTCGACAATCCGCTGCCCGGTGACAAACTGCAACGTATCGCACCAGTGCGAGCCGATATCGGCCACCGCTCGCGACGCGCCGCCCAGCGCGGCATCCACCCGCCAGTTGTAGTCCGTCTCCAGCAGCATCCAGTCCTGAAGGTAGCTGCCGTAAACCGAGAAGAGCCGCCCGAGCCTGCCGTGGCGTTGCAGGCTCGCCGCCTGCTGGACCATGGCAAACTGGCGATAGACAAAGCTCACCCCGTGCACCACGCCTGCCTGCTCCGCCAGCGCCACCAACTCCGTAGCCTCCTCCGGTGTCATACAGAGCGGCTTCTCTGAGAAGACGTGCTTACCGGCGCGTAAAATTTGTCGATTTATCTCAGCATGAAGATGGTTGGGGGTACAGTTATGCACTACATCAATCCCCGGATGGGCCAGCATGGCATCGATATCGCCAAAGGCAAAGGGCACGTTAAGCGCGGCGGCCTTCTGCTGCGCGGATCCCAGGGTATGGTCGCAGAGCGCCACCACCTGCACGTCCCCCAGACGGCGCAGGGCTTCAATATGCGCCGGGCCAATAAACCCGCTGCCAATAATACCTACGCCAATCATGATGCATCTCCTAATCCCAGCATGGCCCGTACGCTGGCCCGGTCGCCGCCGCCTGCGGCAAAATCATCAAACGCCCGGTCCGCCACAGGGATAATGTGGCGGCGAATAAACTCGCAGCCCTCGCGCGCCCCGGCGTCGCCCTGCTTCAGGCAGCACTCCCACTCCAGCACCGCCCAGCCGTCGTAGCCGTACTGCGTCAGTTTGCTAAAGATCGCTCCGAAGTCGATCTGCCCATCCCCCGGTGAACGGAAGCGCCCGGCACGATCCACCCACGGCTGATAGCCGCCGTAGACGCCGCTGCGCCCGTTGATGCGGAACTCTGCATCCTTAACGTGGAAGGCTTTAATGCGAGCGTGGTAGCGGTCGATAAAGGCCAGATAGTCTATCTGCTGAAGCAGAAGATGGCTGGGATCGTAGAGAATATTGCAGCGCGGGTGGTTATCCACGGCGGCAAGGAAGCGCTCGAAGGTGGCTCCGTCGTGCAGATCTTCTCCCGGATGGATCTCAAAGCAGAGATCGACCCCGCAGCGATCGAAACGATCCAGAATCGGTCGCCAGCGGCGAGCCAGCTCGGCAAACGCTTCGTCGAGCAGCAGGGCATTGTGCGGCGGCCATGGGTAGAAGTAAGGCCACGCCAGCGCCCCGGAGAAGGTGGCGTGGGCACGCAGGCCCAGCTTTTGCGAGGCCACCGCCGCCTGGGTCACCTTCTCTACCGCCCACGCCTGGCGTGCCGTAGGATTGCCCCGCAGATGCTCAGGAGCAAAGTTATCGAAGGCGGCGTCATAGGCCGGGTGCACGGCGACCAGTTGTCCCTCAAGATGCGTTGAAAGCTCGCTGATCGTCAGCCCGTACGTCGCCAGCGTGCCGCTAATTTCATCGCAGTAGGTCTGGCTCAGCGCGGCCAGCTCGAGATCAAAAATATGCGGATGATTGCAGGGAATTTGCAGCGCCTTGTAGCCCAGCCGCGCTGCCCACTCCGCCAACCCCTCCAGGGTGTTAAAGGGTGCCTCTTCTCCGATAAACTGCGACAGAAAAATCCCCGGTCCCTGAACTGTTTTCATACCATCCTCCACCGTTAAGCCCGCTCGTTGTCGTCATATTTGAATGTAAACAGGAATACCAGCGCGATAGCGGCAGCGGCGACGGCCGGGATCCACCAGAAAGTCACCCACGCCTCGGGCACGGCCTGCCCGGCGACCAGCCGGTTATAGAGCGCGCCGGAGATCTGCGAACCAAGCAGCATCCCGATGCCGTAGGTGAACATAACGATCATGCTTTGCGCCTGGCCTTTAACCTTTGCTCCTGCCACGCGGTCGGTATAGATAAAGCCTACGACAAAGAAGAAGTCGTAGCAGATCCCGTGCAGCAAAATACCGAGGTAGAGCAGGAAGCGGGTCTCTTCACTCACCCCGAGGGCGAAGAAAGCGTAGCGCACGAACCAGGCGAACATACCGATCAACAGCATGTACTTCACGCCGAGGCGGCGGAACAGCAGCGGGATCACCAGCATAAAGACGATCTCGGACATCTGGCCGAAGGACATGGCGGTGCTGACATCCCCTATCCCGGCGTCCGCCAGGTACGAGGCGGTATAGGCATAGTAAGTGCCGAGCGGTACGGAGATGAGCATGGCGCAGAGCGAGAAGACAAAGAAGTGGCGCGTTTTTAACAGAGCAAAGGCATCAGCGCAGAAGAGATCGCGCACCGCCACCGGCAGACCTTTGGCGGGCGCAGGGGTATGCGGCAGCGTCAGGCTATAGAGCGCCAGCAGCACCGAACAGGCCGCCGCCACCATGAAGATATTGACGCTCGCCGCAATGCCGGTGACGCCAATAAATATCCCCGCTACGATCCAGCCGATGGTGCCAAACACGCGTACCACCGGGAAGGTCTTATCGACGTTTGCCAGGCTATGGAAGGCGATGTTGTTGGTTAATGCCAGGGTTGGCATATAGCAGAGCGTATAGCCAAACAGCAGGCCAATCAGCAGCGCGCCGTTCTGGGCGATCAGCGCCTGCGGAACAAACCAGAGAATGGCCGCCCCGGCGAGGTGCATTACCGCCATCACCTTCTGCGAGGCGAAGAAGCGATCCACCAGCATCCCCAGCACAAACGGCGAGAGAATCGAGGCGATCGGCCCGGCGGAAAAGGCGTCGCCAATCAGCAGAGCCATGTTGTGCTGGGTCATGACGAGACCCAGCGTGACGGACCAGCTTCCCCAGATAAAGAACTGAAGAAACATCATCAGGGACAGTCTTGGCACGAGCAGTCGATACTGCGCTTGCCCTTTGCTGTTACTTTCGGTTGTTGACACCATTTTATCGCCTCACCTGTGGAAAGTAATCGATTACAAAACGCGGTCAATAGAAAAGTAATCGATTACAAAACAGTTTGCCTGCGGGATAGATGAGATCTGCGAGAGGAGTCACGATAAATATGATGCAGGATTAAAGCCCGGCAAGCAGCACGCCGCCGGGCAGAGGATTAGCGCACCTTACGGCGCAACAGCTTGAAGGCGATAAACAGGAAAGCGATCCACACCGGCAGCAGAATAGCGGACATCCGCATGCCGTCGATGGTGCACATCAGGCCGAGGATCAGCACTAAAAAGGCGATGCAGACATAGTTGCTGGCCGGATAGAGCAGCGCCTTAAATTTCGTCTCGCGGCCCTGACGACGCATCGCCGCGCGGAACTTCAGGTGCGCGAGGCAGATCATGATCCAGTTCAGCAGCAGGGTCGCCACCACCAGCGCCATCAGCAGGCCAAAGGCCTCTTTCGGCAGCAGGTAGTTAATCAGGATCACCAGCGAGGTAATGCCTGCGGAGAGCATCAGCGAGTTAACCGGCACGCCGCGGGCGTTAACCCGGGTTAAAAACGCCGGGGCGTTGCCCTGCACCGAGAGGCCAAACAGCATCCGGCTATTGGAGTAGACGCCGCTGTTAAAGACCGAGAGCGAAGCCACCAGGATAATAAAGTTCAGCGCCGAGGCAACAATGTTGCTGTCCAGCTCGTGGAAGATCATCACGAACGGGCTGCTGTCGGCGTTGACATCTACCCATGGATAGAGCGCCAGCAGCACCACCAGCGAGCCGATATAGAAGATCAGGATCCGGTAGACCACCTGGTTAACCGCTTTCGGAATGGTGGTCTGCGGATCGCGGGCTTCGGCGGCGGTAATGCCGATCAGCTCCAGGCCGCCGAAGGAGAACATAATCACCGCCAGGGACATGATCAGCCCATGCCAGCCGGTGGCGAGGAAGCCGCCGTGCTGCCAGAGGTTATCGAAGGTGGCGCGCTCGCCGCCGTGGCCGGAGAAGAGCAGCCACAGGCCAAAGCCGATCATGGCGATAATCGCCAGCACCTTAATCAGCGCAAACCAGAACTCCATCTCGCCGTAGAGGCGGACGTTAACCAGGTTGGCAGCGTTGATGATGATAAAGAAGGCGGCGGCCCAGATCCATGTCGGCACGTTCGGCAGCCAGTACTGCATATAGATACCCGCGGCGGTCAGCTCAGCCATGCCTACCAGCACGAACATCACCCAGTAGTTCCAGCCGGAGAGGAAGCCTGCGAAGGGACCCCAGTATTTCCAGGCAAAGTGGGAGAACGAACCGGAGACCGGCTCCTCGACCACCATCTCGCCCAGCTGGCGCATAATCAGGAAAGCGATAATCCCGGCGATGCCGTAGCCCAGCAGCACCGCTGGCCCGGCCATCTGAATCGCCGGCCCGATGCCCAGAAACAGCCCGGTGCCGATAGCGCCGCCCAGCGCGATAAGTTGAATATGACGGTTTTGCAAACCCCGTTGCAGCGTCGGCCCAGTCCCCGACGCGCCATCTGCCTGCTGCTGGCCAGATGCGATTGACGCGTTTTTCACGCCCTACCCCTGTCTATTTTAATAAAGGGGCATCTTTTAACACTTAGCGTTACCGGTAGCAAGCAGACGAAAAGACTGGCGTTGCCGCCAGCCCCTCTGCCGATCTTAGAAGTCGTAGCTCATGGAGACCTTCAGCGTGCGCGGATCGCCGCGGAAGATGTAGGTGCCCAGATCTTCGACGCCGGACCAGTACTTCTCGTTGGTGACGTTATCCACGCCCACACGCCACACCATCTCGTTGGCATCCTGATTGAGGCGGGTCCGGTAGCGGACGCCCAGATCCAGCGTGGTGTAGTCATCCAGCTTTTTGGTATTCGCGGCGTTGGCGTACTGCGAACCGGAGTGGTTCACGCGCGCCGTTGCCGTCAGGCCCTCGACCGGCTTGATGTCGTACTCTGCGCCAAACACCATAAAGACGCCCGGAACACCGATAGCCTCTTTGCCGTCGTTGAGGCCGTTCTGCGTTTTGGTCATCTTGGCATTCACCCATGTGGCGCTGCCGTTGAGGCGCAGGCCGAGCATCGGCTCGCCAAAGACGTTCAGCTCCACGCCGCGGTTACGCTGCTCACCGTCAAGCTTGTAGGGACCATTTGTACCGTACTGAATGGCAGAGGGCTTTTTGATCTCAAACAGGGCCAGGGTACCGCCGATGCGACCGTAGTCGATCTTCACCCCTACCTCATTCTGCTTCGAGTGGGCAATACCGGTGCTCTGACCGAAGTTAGAGGCGCTTCTTGGGGCCACGGTGCCCGGCTGCAGCGCTTCGGTATGGTTGGCGTAGAGTGACAGCTCTTCCCACGGCTTATAGACCACGCCGTAGGTTGGCATCCAGCGGCTCTCTTCATAGCGTGAGCTGGCTTCCTCTGCTCCGGTGGCGTTATTGTAGTTGCGCACCACCACTTTCTGGTTGCGCGCGCCCACGGTGAAGAGCAGGCTGTCATCCAGCACGCCCAGGGTATCGCTCAGCAGCCAGCCCTGGGTACGGCTCCGGCTGGTGGTACGCGGATCGCCATAGTTGCCGCCAAAGCTCGTCACAGGCGGCATTGCCACGTCGCTCGGATGGTAGATGTTGATGGTCGGGTTGGCAGCAGCGGAGGACATCCGCCATGCGGTTCTGTCGCGCTTGATCAGCGCCGAATAGCCGACGTTGATTTTATGCGAGACAAAGCCGGTATCGAGGTTGCCGCGCAGGCCCAGCATGCCGCTGTTAGCATCGATATAGCGGTTGGTATCCAGACGGCTTGCCGTGGCATCCCCGCTGGCGTTGAGCAACTTCGGCGAGCTGTAAGTTCCAATTTCATGGGCCTGCTGCGCACCCGTGGCGGCATAGGCGGTCCAGGCATCGGTCAGATCATACTCGGCACGGGCCACACCGAACTGGTTGTCAATGTCGTTGTAGCTCCACGTCTGGCTGAAGTTGGTGCTGGGATCCGGCACGTCGGGAATGAAATCTACTCCGGTAATATTGACGCCCATGCCGCTGCCGTGGAAGGTCTTTTTCTGATAAGCCGCATCCAGGGAGGTGCGCAGACGATCGCCCCGGTAGTCGAGACCGATCGAGGCCAGCGTGGTGCGGCGACGATCGTGATCCAGCGGGGCTTCGCCCTCACGATGCAGCAGGTTAATGCGCGTACCAAACTGGTTGTTATCGCCAAAACGACGCCCCAGATCCAGCGAGCCACCCACCATCGCCTGGCTGGTGTAATCGACGCCTACGCGGGTCGTGGGCGTATCTTCCGCATGCTTAGGCTCAAGGTTGATCATCCCGCCCACGCCGCTGCCCGCCGCGCCGTTCAGCAGGCCGTTAGCACCTTTAAAGATCTCGACACGCTCAAGCATCTGAGTATCTACAACCTGACGCGGCACCACGCCCGGCAGGCCGCTCATGGTCATGTCGTCACCATCGAGCTTAAAGCCACGGATGCGATAGGTTTCAGCCGAGTTACCGTAGCCCTGCACCGGCTGGACGCCTGCGTCGTTGCGCACCACGTCGGCAATGGTTTTGGCCTGCAGATCCTCTACCGCTTTAGCGGTATAGCCGATGACGTTAAAGGGCACATCCATCGCCTTCTGCTCGCCGAGCATCCCCAGACGGCCGCCGTGGGCCACCTGACCGTCCAGATAGGCGGGAACCGGCACATCGCCGCCGGGCGTAAACTCGCTGGCCGGTGCTGCCTGCACCACAATGGTATCTTCCTGATTGGTCTTACTGGTGTCAGCGGCTTCCGCCTGCGTCGAATGGGCTACCGCGCCGATAGCCAGCGCAAGCAAGGATTTGCGCAAAGTGAGAGCGTTAGTTTTTATAGGTTGCATCATTAACTCATACGAGAGCGTGGGTTAAAAAAATGGCCCGTTGCCGGGCCGGTTGGATTACTGATTCAGCGCGATGCGGACAACGCTGTCCGGACCGTTGGTCGAATGATCTTTGTTGAAGGCCTGCTTGACGGTGACATAGAGGGTCTGGCCGTCGGCAGAGACCAGCAGGCTGTTCGGATTCGGCGGCAGATCCCATGACTGTTTCACCGCGTAGGTGGTGCCGTCGAGGCTCAGCAGCTTGCCGGACTCACGCTGGCTGATGTAGATCTCGTTGCGTTTCGGATTGAATTTCACCGACAGGGAGTCGCCGACGTCGAGCTGCTTGATCACCTTACCGGTATGGATATCCAGCACCAGGGTGGTTTTGGCTTTCGAGTTATCGGTCACGAACAGGCGGCCGGTGGCGCTGTCCTCTGCGAAGTTAAGCAGCAGGGCCTCTTTTTCACCCAGCGGCTTCCAGCGTTTTTCCACACGGTTGGTGCGCGGGTTGATCACAAGAACTTCACCGCCGCCGTTGGCCGCATAGATGCGCTGGGTCTGCCCGGAGTAGTGCAGGCCGGTCATCCATTTACCGGTGTTTTTGATGCGGGTTTTCAGCTTCATGGTCTTCGCATCCACCACCCAGATCAGCGCCGGATCGGCTACTGCGCCGATGTAGAGCAGGCCGTTATGCAGCAGTACCTGGCGTGCACCGTACGGGAAGCCCTCATCGTTTCGCTCCGGGAAGATGGCACGCGCCAGCACCTTGCCGTCGGCGGTATTAATGGCGCTGATGCCCGCATCCAGCGAGTTGGTGACGTAAACAGTTTTACCGTCCGGGGCGATATCCATGCCGAAGTTTTTCAGATCGGTGTGGGTCGATCCGATCGTTTTTAAGGTTTTAGGATCGAGCTTATAGACCACCCCGCCCTGCACATCTTTGAAGCCCTCTGCGCTGGCCACGTACAGCGCATCGCCCGTCGGGCTTAATGCCAGCTCATAGACGCCCTCGGCCAGATCGCGCTTCACCACGTTAGTCGGCTGCGCTGCCGCTGCCTGCGGTTTTGCTGGGTCAGCGGCTGGTTTTGCGCTGGCGGACTGGGTGGTATTGCAGCCGCTCAGCACCATTGCCATGCAGAGGGCCAGGGCAGAGGTTTTCATTTTCATCAGGAGCATCCTTAACCATTCAAAGTCATTCATCTGGAAATAGCGCGCAGACCAAAAAATGGCCTGAACAAACGCTAAAGAGAATGAGAACTATACTCATTATTAGTAGGCAATCAAGACTATTTCCCTTGAAAAAGCGATAAAAAAATCAGCAGATAATGACAGAGTGCGTGGGGGTTTACGGTGTAAAGGATTACAAAATAGCGCAGCGTCATTTATAGACGCTACGCTTTGTTTTGGCAGCTCTCTTCTACAAACCCAGCGCTTTCAGCACCGCTGGCTTCGCCGGTTCCCCGGTGCGGGTGGTAACGCCAGCGAGCCAGCTATCCAGCAGTTCCGGGCGCTTAGCCAGCTCGGCGCGGGCGGCCTCCTGTGCGCTCTGCTTATCGTCCAGCACGCGAGTGATAACGGCGTTCTCCAGCGGGACGTCAAACTTCAGCTGGCTGAAGAAGCGGTTGGCGTTCGGGCACTGGGTAGCAAAATCCTTACGTGTGACGGTATTGACCGTCGCGCTACCATAGTTAGCACCAAAGTAAGCATCGCCCCCGCTTAGGTAGGCCAGCTTAAAGCGGGTATTCATGGCATGCGGCTCCCAGCCGAGGAAGACGATCCACTCCTTACGCTCCACTGCCCGCGTCACCTGCGCCAGCATCCCGCTCTCGCTTGACTCCACCAGGTTCCAGTCCTGTAGGGCAAAGTCGTGCTTGTCGAGCATCTTCTTTAGGTTCTGGTTAGCCGGTGCGCCGGGGGCGATGCCGTAAATTTTATGGTTAAACTTGTCAGCGTACTTTTGCAGATCGGCAAAGTCTTTCACGCCCGCAGCGGCCACGTAGTCCGGCACGGCGAGAGTAAAGCGGGCCGCGGGCAGGTTAGCCCCCAGCACTTTGACCGAGCCGTCGGCAGTAAACTTGCTGATAACCGGCTCCTGGGCAGGCATCCAGTTACCTAAGAAAACATCCACCTGACCAGTCTTCAGCCCCTGATAGGCCAGCGCTACCGAGAGGTTCTGCACCTTCTGCTGATAGCCCAGCGCGTTCAGCACCACGCCAGAGAGTGCGTTGGTGGCGGCGATGTCCGTCCAGCCCGGATCGGACTGGATGATGGTGTCACAGCGCGCCTCTTCTGCGGCAATGCTGCTCATAGGAAGCCAGCCAGCCGCAGCCAGCAGAACGAATTGCGAAATTGTCTTCATTTTCATTGTTATTTTCCTGCCGGTTGTTGAAAAGGACGCGGATAGCGGGCAAAAGCCTCTTGTTCATCCAGCGTCTGGTGATTACGGATATAGCGTTCCGATGCCGCCAGGAACGGCTGGTAGTCCCACTTTGGAATAGCGTCGCGCCCGGCGATACGAGTCAGAAAAAGCCGCTTTTGCTGGCTGGCCAGCACCTGCTTATGGAGCGCCTCCAGATCCCAGCGGGAGCGCACCTCGCGGGCAAAAGAGTGAGCCTGCTCCTGATAACGCGCATCGCTCGCCAGGTTGACTCGCTCATAGGGATCCTCAGCGAGGTTAAAGAACTGCGGCGCTTCGCTGAAGGAGTGGATGTACTTCCAGCTGCCACGGCGGATCATCAGCATTGGGCCAAGCGCCCCCTCGGCAAGGTATTCACTCACCGCATCATCAGGCCCCGCTTCACCCTTGAGGTGCGGCACCACGCTGCTGCCGTCGAGGGGGGAAATCGCCTGCGATTTACGATCTTCGCCGGAGGCCAGCTCCACCAGGGTAGGCAGCACGTCAACCAGCGAGACGCTCTGGCTTACCCGGCGCGGCGCGAAGCGTTTGGGGTTATGCACAATAAAGGGAATACGCACGGCGTTTTCAAAGAAAGTCATTTTGTACCAGAGGTCGCGCTCACCGAGCATCTCCCCGTGGTCGGCGATAACCATCACCACGGTATTCTCCGCCAGCCCGGTCTCCTCCAGGGTGCGCACCACTTCGCCAAAGCAGTCATCGACGTAGGCCATCGCGCCGTAATAGGCGTGCCGTGCGCGGCGGATGTGATCGTCAGTGATGAGACCATCTTCAAGCTGGTACATAGCCCGCAGGCGGACGGAGTGGGCGTCGTCCTCCACGTCCCCTCTACGGGTCTTCGGCATGTCGATATCCGCCTCGTTAAAACGGTCAAGATAACGCTTCGGAATGGCAAAGGGATCGTGCGGATGGGTCAGGGAGAGCAGCAGCATAAACGGCTGCTCGTCGGGCCGTCGCGCTGCATCATAGAGCCGCTGGCGTGCCTGGAAGAGCGCATCGTCGTCAAAGTCGAGCTGGTTAGTGCGCACGCACTCCCCCGCCTCCAGCACCGAGCTCATGTTGTGGAACCAGTCCAGCCGGCGCTCCGGGTGGTGCCAGTCCGGCGTCCAGCCAAAATCCGCCGGGTAGATATCAGTGGTCAGACGCTCATCGAAACCGTGGAGCTGATCCGGGCCGCAGAAGTGCATCTTGCCGGAGAGCCAGGTCCGGTAGCCCTGCTCGCGCAGATAGTGGCAAAAAGTGGGGGAATCAGCATGAAACTCGGCAGCGTTATCAAATACCGAATTGCGCGAAATAAACTGCCCGGTCATTAGCGATGCTCGCGACGGCGCGCAAAGCGGGCTATTGCAGTAGGCAGATTCAAATACCACCCCTTCGCGCGCTAATTTATCGATATTCGGTGTCAGACTAACCTTATTACCATATGTTCTGAGGGCGCTGGCCGTTAACTGATCGGCCATAAGAATAACGATATTCGGTTTATTCATAAGCGTGAAGCGTCCAAAAATAAAATAAAAAAGAAAAACGTGTTAGGTTTATCTCACGCTTATTTATCCCTGTGAAGGGGGTATTTCATTATCGTGACATAAGGTGGGCTAATGGCAGGAAAATTACAGCTTCCGCCTCTCCAGGCACTGGTGGTATTTGAAGCGGCGGCGCGTTTGGGTAATTTTACCGCGGCCGGACACGAGCTGGGACTTTCCCAGCCAGCGGTGAGCCAGCGCATTCAGGCGCTGGAAAACGTTGTCCATGCGCCCCTCTTTGAGCGGCGCCACCGGGGGGTTCAGCTTACCGAGGCGGGTAACAGTCTCTACCTGATTGTGCGTAATAGCCTGAACGAGATCAGCGAGCAGTTGGAGCGTACCCGCCACCAGCGCAGCGTGCTGCGGATCGATACCGATATGGGCTTCGCCAGCTACTGGCTGCTGCCGCGTATGGAGCGGCTTCAGCAGCTAATTCCCGGCGTAGAGGTGCAGATCGCTACCTCGCCAAATGACTACAGCTTTCGCGACAGCAATGCCGATCTGGCTATCTATTTTGGTCACGGAAACTGGGCGGGAACCCAGACTCAGCGGCTCTTTCCCGAGACGGTCTTTCCGGTGTGCAATCAGAAAATCATGCAGGAACTTCAGCAGGATAAACGGCCTGGATCCCTGCTGACATTCCCGCTACTTAAGCTGCCGGATACCCGCCCTCAGCGCTGGATGACGTGGGAGGAGTGGTTCCGCCAGCACCATGTTTACGGCCAGAGCCATGCTGCCTCGCGTACTTTTAATGCCTACTCGCTGGTGATCCAGGCGGCGCTGGAGGGCCAGGGGATCGCCCTCGGCTGGCAGCCGCTTATCGCGCCGTTCCTGGCGTCCAGGCAGCTGGTGCAGTGCGGGCCGCAGCTGCGTACCGAGCGCGGCTACTATCTTATTTCTGCCAGCGGCAAACCTACTACCGCCCAGCATGAAAAAGTAAAAGCCTGGCTATTAGATGAGGCATGGCGTTTTCATTCATCGGAAATGCGTTTACCGGAAATTATCTAAGCTAATGCTTATTATGTATATACAAAGAAACAAAATAGATTTTCGCCTCTCTGGCGATTACGTTAATGTGTAGTCGCTTATAAATATTAAGATGAAACTATGTCACAGCCACTATTCCAGCTCAATGCGGTTAATAAGAACTATTATGCCAACGGCGGCAAGCGCCTTTTTTCCCGCCGTCCGCAAGCGTCCGGCGTTAACGCGCTGAACAATATTAATTTAGAGATTTTTACCGGTGAGATTTTTGTCATTGTCGGTCTCTCCGGCTCGGGCAAATCAACTCTGCTGCGTACCCTTAACCATCTCATTCCGGCCAGCTCCGGCGAGGTGATATTCCAGGGCCAGACCCTGGCCGCACTGCCGCCCTCTGAGCTGATCGCCCTGCGCCGTCAACATATTGGCATGGTTTTTCAGTCGTTCGCCCTGTTTGAAGAGCGCAGCGTGCTGGATAACGTGGCGTTTGGCCTGGAGGTGGCAGGCGTGGCCCGTCCGCTTCGCCATCAGCAGGCGCACGCCATGCTGGCTAAGGTCGGCCTGGGTGACGTTGCCGACAGCTATCCCCATCAGCTCTCCGGTGGGATGCAGCAGCGCGTGGGACTCGCCCGGGCGTTGGTGGTTAACCCCACCGTTCTGCTGATGGATGAAGCCTTTTCCGCGCTGGATCCGATCATTCGCCGGGAGATGCAGTCGCTGCTGCTGACGTTGCAGGCGGAGTACCGGCGCACCATCGTGTTTGTCACTCACGATATGGAGGAGGCGCTGCGCCTTGGCACACGCATTGCGATCATGGAGAAAGGTGAGCTGGTACAGGTAGGCAAGCCGGAGGCGCTGATCAACGCCCCCGCCACCGCCTACGTGCGCCACTTCTTCTCCGGCGTGGACGTTTCGCGCTGGCAGCTGGCGGAAACCTATGCCGATGTCTGGACGCAGTAAGGAGCAACATGCGCTATCCCTTAGACTTTAGCCGCCAGATCGACGACGCGGTACACACCCTGCTGGCCCACGCGGGCGGTTTTTTCGATGGTTTTGCCCGGGTGGTGGATGCCTTTGCCGGTGGCCTTGAGCAGCTGATCGGGGCACTGAATCCGTGGGGGCTGGTGATCCTGGCCGTGGGGCTGAGCGCGTGGCGCATCGGCAAAGGCTTCGCCTTTTTTGCGCTGCTTGCCACCCTCTATATTATCTACAGCGGCTACAGCGATCACGCCGCCGTGACCCTGGCCCTTACTCTCTCCTCTACCTTTTTCAGCCTGCTGATCGGTATCCCGCTTGGGATCTGGAGCGCAAGGCGCGCGCGGGTTGGCAGCGTGGTGCGTACCCTGCTCGACTTTATGCAGACCATGCCGGCGTTTGTCTATCTGATCCCGGCCACCATTCTGTTTGGCCTTGGGCGTCCACCGGGCATCTTCGCCACTATCCTCTTCTCCATGCCGCCGGTGGTACGCCTTACCGACCTTGGTATTCGTCAAGTAAATAGCGCACGCATTGAAGCGGGCGTTGCCTTCGGCTGTACGCCGTGGCAGCTGCTGTGGAAAGTGCAGCTGCCAGCGGCTCAGCCGTCCATTATGGCTGGCGTTAATCAGACCATTATGATGGCGATGTCGATGGTAATTATCGCTTCGATGGTAGGCGCAGGCGGCCTCGGTAACGATATCCTCAGCAGCATCCAGCAGCTTGAAATTGGCCTGGGGCTACAGAGCGGCCTGGTCGTCGTGCTGATGGCTATCCTACTGGACCGCCTCTCGGCCAGCTTTGCCCGCCAGCGGCACCGTGAATGAGGGACGAAATCGC
The DNA here is from genome assembly GCA_032055545.1 of Pseudescherichia sp. GTDB lineage: Bacteria > Pseudomonadota > Gammaproteobacteria > Enterobacterales > Enterobacteriaceae > Pseudescherichia. Next base: position 117,985 of record DAMBQR010000002.1, read on the forward strand.
CCACATTAAAGATGGGGTTGCAAGTTAAGATGATAAAGATTATCTTTCTCATTACTGAATAGTTGAGTAAATAACTCAGGTATTCAGTACGACATTGCTCACATTGCTTCCAGTATTTACTGCCCGCCCTGCGCGGGCTTTTTTTTCGCCTGCGGCTGGGCGTGGGTTATCGCTGCAGTTTGCCTTTAGGCTCGATAAAATAGCGTTGTAACCTTCGGCAAGTGATTGAAATAAAAGCGTCATATTACAGACTTATTCTAGGATAAATCTTACTTGCTGAGAAAACGCCAGTCATTATGGAAATACCTCTCTCCTCGCGCCAGTTAAACGCAGGCATGTTACGCATCGCGGTACCGCATGTGACTCCCGACTCCAACAATCAGCAGGTGATGGCCCTCTTTAGTGAGCATAAGACACTGATCGGCCTGCCGGTGCTGGAAAACAGTCGCCCGCTCGGCATGATTAACCGGCACATCTTTCTCTCCCAGATGAGTCGTCCCTTCTTTCACGAACTCTACGATCAAAAGAGCTGCATCGCCTTTATGGATAAGACGCCGCTGATCGTTGAGGCCAGCGCCGGGCTGGAGTACCTCGCCGAGCGGGTAATCGAAACCGGCGATAAGGCAGTGACCGAGGGCTTCATCCTCACCGATGAGGGTATGTACCTGGGAATTGGCCTCGGCATCGACCTGATCAAGACGGTCTCCGACCTACAGGCCAAACAGCACTTTCAGATCATGCAGAGCATTGAATATGCGCGGGTGATCCAGGAGTCGATGCTGAGCCGCTCGCGGCAAGGCATTGAGGAGAGCCTTCGAGACTGGTGCCTCTACTGGCAGCCACGAGACTGCGTGGGCGGCGACATCTACGCTTTTCAGCGCGACGAGAATGGCTGGCTGGCGGTGATTGCTGACTGCACCGGCCACGGCGTTCCCGGCGCGTTTATGACCTTTATCTTCGCCTCAGCGCTGGAGAAGGCGCTCTCCCAGGCTCCGGCGCATGAGCCGGATCGTCTGCTGGCGATCGTCAATCGCCACATTAAGCAGACCCTGAGCCAGCTCCACCCCAGTGCCGACCTCAACCAGTCTAATGATGGTTGCGATGCCATCGCCCTTTATGCAGACAACGCCAACGAGCAGCTGATCTGGGCTAACGCCCGGATGCACGCCTTTATGCTGGGCGCGGAGGATGACGAAGCAAGCATGCTGGAGTCCGACAGAAAAGGTCTCGGCTATACCGATACGCCCGCGGATCAGCAGTGGCGACGCTATCAGCGCCCGTTGCGCTCTGGCGACCAGGTGATGATCGTTACCGACGGCGTGACGGATCAGATTGGCGGCGAGCGCGGCATTATGTTTGGTAAAAAACGGATCCAGTCCCTGTTATTACAGAACCGAACCCTGCCGATGAATGCCCTCTCTGGTGCACTGCTGGAGGGGCTTCACGCCTGGCAAGGTAAGGAAGCGTCGCGTGATGACATGACGTGGTTTGGTTTTCGCTGGTGAAAAACAATATGAAATTAAGTGACCTGCAGGTCAAAGAGGCGGTACTGCTGCCGCTAATTACGCTACAGAGGCAGAGCGCGGTCGAGCTGTTCTATACCGGTTATTTTTCGCAGCAGCATATCGTCGCGATGGGTGACGTGGTGCGGGCATGGCTCGATAAGCATGAATCTTCGCTGCCGCTGCGCCGTCGGCTCTTCTCTGTTTTTATTGAGATGGGCCAGAACATTGTCCGCTACTCCAGCGACGAGCGCTACATTGGCACGGACAACGAGGAGCTGCGCTTCGGCTCACTCTGTCTGCATACCGATCATGCTAACTACTATCTTGAGACCGCTAACCTGGTGGGCTGTGAAGCCTCCTCTTTATTGCGGAACAACCTCGACGTGCTGCGCACCATGACCCAGGACGAAATCAAGCAGGCGTGGAAACAGAATTTACGCAGTGAAGCACCCGCGACCAGTAAAGGGGCCAATATCGGGCTGTTGACCATGGCGCGAGATACCAGCGAACCGCTGGAGTACCGCATTCATCCTCTTGCGGCCAGCTCGCTGTCCGCATTCCACCTTAAGGCCACCTTTTGCCATGACTGATATCACACTGCCTGGCGCCATTGTGCTCGCAGCAACCTCTGCCACACCGGAAGTGAACTTTGACTTTGCAGCGCATCATCTGGTGCTAAAAGGTGAGGCCTACCCGGAGAACGCCGCCGCATTCTTCCGCCCGTTGCTGCAGGCTACTGAGAGCTGGCTGCAGGAGACGCCTGCGGGTTCAGCCCCGCTGCAGCTGCACGTCGCGCTGAGCTACTTCAACAGCTCCAGCACCAAGCTGCTGTTTGAATTTTTTGAATCCCTGAACGGTTTTGCAAAAGGGGGGAAAGCCTGCGAGCTGCACTGGTACTACGATGCAGATGACGATATTTCAGAAGAGTTTGGTCAGGAGGTTAGCCTTGATTTCCCGGCCCTTGCCGTCTTTTTAACCGCGGATCTTAACGCATGCTAGATATTAACGAGCTATTTCAGGAGGAGTACGCCGTCCTGGAAGACGCCCGGGTAGCCGCCGCCGATGCGCAGCTCCCTGCCGAAGAGTGCCGGGAAAAGCTATGGACGGTGGCGAAACATTACCAGCGGCTCATCCGCCAGTCTTACCGCCTGATCTCGCGCAGCGATCGCGCCGAGCGCGAATTAACGCGCATGAACGACGAGCTACAGAAGCTGGCAGCCCGCCTTGAGTATGAGGCAACCCACGATCCGCTCACTGCCGTCTACAACCGTAGCGCAATCATCAACCATATCAACCGTTCTCTGACCCAGGGCAACGTGGCGCTGATCCTGCTGGATATCGATCATTTCAAGCGCATCAACGATGAGTATGGTCACCCGATGGGCGATAAAGTCATCTGCTCTCTGGTCACCCGCATACGTCATGCGCTACCTTCGCAGGCATCGATTGGCCGCGTAGGCGGCGAAGAGTTCACTATTCTGTTGCCTGATGCCCGGCTGGAAGAGGTAATAATTATTGCCCGCTATATTCACGCGTCGCTTAATGCCTCGCCGCTGGATTGTCTTCCTCAGCAATATGTCACGGCCAGCTTCGGCATTAGTCTTGGCGTACGCCATAGCGATTTTGAGGCCCTCTATGGCGCAGCGGACGTCGCGCTTTATTCGGCGAAAAAACGCGGACGTAACCAGGTTGCTTTACATGATTCACTATTTCGTCAGGTAAGTAAATCGACCACCGCTTTACCATTAATTGAAAGCCTGCGCGCGGTATAGCCCGCAGGCAAGATATATTATATTTTAACCAACGGTTAATTTTGCTTAGCAAATAATGTCCCGGCGGTTGCGGTAAACTAATTTTATTGGGCGAATAATCGTAAAATCACGCGAAATAAACTCATTGGTGGTGAGGTAGCGCTCCTCATCATTCTCTTCAACCAGCCGCCAGAGCGCAGTAAGCGCATCATAGCCAAGGTTTTTCTCGCCTGCAGGCGTATCAACCCGGTATTCACCGGAGGGTAAATAGCCTGAAGAGAACTGCAAATGCTTACCCGTCTCGCCTTTAATATGATGTTCAATTTTTCTGAACCCAACAGGCACTAAATGGAAGCTGTAAAAGGGTAAGGCATTAATTTTTAAGTTAGAAAAAGTTGATATAACTTCACTCTCTCTGGTTAAAACCACCTCTTTAAGAGTCACTTTCGACGAAGTTAAAAGTTCCGGGAACAGGCATTCCACTTTGAAATAAATTATCTGCATACATGCCTCTGGCTATCATACTTTGTTATAAAAATTATATATCATTTATCTCTTATAGCGTATCAAGCAGAAAACGGCGTTATTTTCAGATTATATCGACTTTAACCGGTCAATAATTACACGGATTTACACTTGTACAGTGCTGAACATTAATTATGACGATAATTTTTGTGATTTTATTAGCAAAAACAACACAAAGAAATTAAGAACATTTTTTAGACATTAAATTATGTCTTAAGCTTACCGTAGCGCTGCTTAATTTTATATCCAGCAATCAATCAGCGGCCCGCTCTCTCCATAAACCGGATCGCTGTGTGGGAACGGCGCTTTAATAATAGCGTCTAACATCTGGGACGTGGGCGCACCGCGACAGAGATCAAACGCCTGGTCAGGCGGGTATGCTCCTACAACGGTAAAATCATCGCTGCTGCGAATATTGCAGTGTCCTGTCCCTGCAGGTAACAGCACGATATCTCCGCCGCGTACCACTACCTGGTGTCCCTCCGGACCACCCAGCATAATCAACGCTTCACCACGAGCCACAGCAAGCACCTCATGAGCATTGCTATGGTAATGGTGATAAGGGTAGATGCCGTCAACCCACTGTGCAGGCCAGCCGTTGTGTCCAAATAGCCGCTGCGCTGTGGCGACCGCCTTCTCATCAGGGCTAAAAACCCGCCGGTAGAGGATAACGGGCAGATGCGGATTATTCGGCACCCAGCCATTAGCGGCCAACAGCAGAACAGAGGTGGAGTCGAGGGCGTCCGCCATAATCTCTCTCTTCCAGAAAAGAAGTGGTTATTTTAGCGTAGACATTTCTGTTATCCGCTGCCAGAAACGCATCCAGCCTGTCTGCTCCCGGCGTAACGTCCTCTTTCCAGCGATGAAAATGGTAATCTGGTGAGTACCTTCTATATTTCGAGAAGTGCATCACATACCGGAGAGGTAAATATGAGATTTAAGGGATTAACGAAAGGCTTTTTCATCCTGATATTGCTGGTTGTCACGCTGGCATTTTTTGACATTATGGCGCCCTACTACTCGGCTATTTTATGGGCAGCCATCCTGGCGGTGATATTCCACCCGCTCAAAAACCGACTGCGGGACAGGATCGCCGGGCGCAACGGTATTGCCTCGCTACTGACGGTGTTGATTATCTGTCTTATTGTCTTCACACCGCTGGCGATCATTCTCTCGTCCCTGGCCTTTGAGGCGAACACGGTTTACAGCAAGCTTCAGGACAATAATACCCAGTTCCCGGCGGTGGTTGCCGATCTGGTAGCACACCTGCCGAGCTGGGCGCAGCAGTTCCTGGCCGAACATGACCTGAATAACGCTACCCAGATCCAACAGCAGCTGTCGCAGGTCGCCTTAAAGAGCGGACAGTATCTGGCCGGTAGCGCGTTTTTGATCAGTAAGAGCACCTTCAGCTTTACCATTAGCTTTGGCGTCATGCTCTACCTGCTCTTTTTCCTGCTGAAGGATGGACCCTACATCGTTAATCAGGCGCTGGAGTCGCTGCCTCTGTCGCGCTATGTAAAGCATCACCTGTTTGCTAAGTTTGCCGGAGTTTCCCGCGCGACCGTAAAGGGCACGGTGGTGATCGGCGCACTGCAGGGGTTGCTGGGCGGGATCGGCTTCTGGATTGTCGGCATTGATGGCAGCGTGCTGTGGGGCGCACTGATGGCCTTCCTGTCGCTGATCCCGGCGGTAGGCTCAGCCATCATCTGGGTGCCAGCGGCCATCTTCCTTTTTGCTACCAGCCAGATGTGGCAAGGCTTTTTCATTGTCGGCTTCTTTGTGATTGTCGTGGGACTGGTGGATAACCTGCTGCGCCCGGTGCTGGTGGGTAAAGACACTAAAATGCCCGACTACCTGGTGCTCATCTCGACCCTCGGCGGTCTGGAAATTTACGGCATTAACGGTTTTGTGATCGGGCCGCTGATTGCCGCCCTGTTCCTGGCCTGCTGGAACCTGCTCTCGGGGAAAGATCACCAGGGCAACGCCGACGAGCTTGATGATGAGTTTATTGAAGAGGGGCGACTGCCGCCCGAATCTTAATATCCACTACGGCCAGGTAATGCCTGGCCGCATTACTCTGCCGTCGTTTATTGACGGTACGGTTCAATCGCCCTATCTTTATATTTCCTGCCTTCGATCGAGTCCTGCACTGATGAAAATTACTCTTCCACTGGTTGCAGCCGCATGCGTGGCCTGCGCGCTTAACGCTTCTGCCTCAGAAACCGGTACGCTCTCTATCTCTGGTCTGGTAGTCAATTCAGAGGTTGCAGTTCAGCCTGACGGTGAGCGCACTATCCAACGTGGCGTCTCTACCCGGACTGTCGCCTTACCCAGCGATGAAAATCGCAGGATCATCATAACGGCCTGGGACTAACCGCGTCCTGGCACAATGCCCTCTTCTGCCGGGCTGGATCCAGCCAGCCTGCTTAATATATTTACCAATTAATTACTGTTATTTATTAAATGAATGAATGAATTATTAATAACATAATCACGCCAAATATAATAAGCACCATAAATTGTTTTACATCAATAAAATTATCTATTTTTATTGCTGCGCTCTATTTCATGTGCAATTGTAACATCAACGGAGAAGCTTACTCTTATTCTGCACACTATTGCCAAGGAAAAAAAATGAAAAAGCCAATTATTGCCGCGACCGCTTTAGTCGTATCTTTTGCTGCACCTTCTGTTTTTGCTGCTGACACTGACACCGGAACATTAACCATTAATGGATTAATAAAGGGGACAACCTGCCACTTTGAATCCGGCTCACAAACGGCGCATATTGATATGCATCAGATTGGCACCAGCTCACTCAAAGATTTTATCCCTGGACAGGCTTATCAAGGCTACAGCAATAAAACCAGCACGCCTTTTAAGGTCATTTGCGATAGCAACGCCGGCATCCCCAGAATTAACTTCCTTGCTGACCAGTTTGATGTTACCGGCGATAAGAGCGTAACGAAAAATAACGGTGGCGATGCCAAAGGCGTTGGCTATGCGCTCTTAATTAATGGCGAGCGGGTTAATACTAATGGTGCTACCCCCATTGCCGCCAGCCAGAATGCTGAAGGTAAATACACGTTTGACATCTCCGCCCTGTATGCGCGGGCAAATGATGCCGCGGTCACTGCAGGTACTGTAAATTCTACCATTACTCTTACCGTAATAGCGGACTAAGGTAGCTTCCCGGCAGCATCTGCCGGGATTTTTTGCGGAGACAGAATGATGAAAAGGATTTTTGCCGCCCTGCTGGCCGTCGCTGCACTGCCTGCCTGGGGCGGGGTCTATATTTATGGCACGCGTGTTATCTACCCAGCCGCGCAGAAAGAGGTCACCGTTCAGCTGATGAACCAGGGCGATCGCAGCGCGCTGGTGCAGGCATGGATTGACGATGGCAATACGCAGACACCCCCGGAGAAGCTCCAGGTTCCCTTCCTTTTGACGCCTCCGGTTGTCAAAGTAAAAGCCAATACCGGCCAGCAGCTAAAAATCAAATTTACAAAGGCCAATTTACCGCAGGATCGGGAGTCGCTCTATTATCTTAATGTCCTTGATATTCCGCCTAATGACGCCAGCGGCAACGATACCAACACGCTAAAATTTGCTCTGCAGAACCGCATTAAGCTTATCTACCGCCCGAGTGGCCTGCGCGGTGTCAATAAAGAGACGTTTACTCAACTGCACATAATACGCACCGGCAATAGCGTGAATATCGAAAACAGCTCAGCCAACTGGCTGACCATTCCAGAGATCAACAGTGTAAAAAAAATCAATAAAGAGACGTTGATGCTGGCACCTCACTCCTCGCAAAAGCTAGCCGACTCGCCGGCGTCTGGAAAATATAGCATTACGCTAATTGATGATTACGGAAATTATTTACGCGAAAACATTAAAAGCAATTAATCGTCAGGGAAGCCACTATGTATAAACTTAACCTCATTACGATGGGGATAGTCTCCTCTTTGCTTTTGCATATTCTTTCCGCCCGGGCCGAAACCTTCGATACCCATTTTTTACACGGTGGATTAAAGGGTACAAAAACAGCCGATCTCCAGCTTGATGGAGATAAGCCGCTGCCCGGGACTTACGACCTTGATATCTATCTTAACAATGAGTGGCGAGGGCGCTATAGCGTAACGGTCGCTGACAACGCGGATAAAACCTGTTTATCACCTGCTCAGCTGCAGCAAATTGGTATCAACGTTGAGGCGTTAACACAGGCGACACCGGAGGCGTGCCTCACGTTGCGTGATGCCGTGCAGGGCGGCCGCGTGGATTATGATATCAGTCAGCTGGCGCTCAGGCTTACCGTTCCCCAGGCCTGGGTCACCACTCATGAGCGCGGCTATATGCCGCCGGAAACATGGGACCGGGGGATTAACGCCTTTTACACCTCTTACTACGCCAGCCAGTACTACAGCGACTACAAACAGAACGGCAGCAGTAAGAGCAGCTATGTCAATTTCAACAGCGGCCTGAACCTGCTGGGCTTCCAGCTGCACTCCAGCGCTAACTACACTCAATCCGACGAGGCACAGGGCAAATGGAAGAGCAATACGCTCTATCTCGAACGCGCTATTCCTGAGATCCTCAGCACTGTGCGTGCCGGAGATATGTATACCGACGGCGAGCTGTTTGATTCAGTGCGCTTCAACGGCGTACGGCTCTGGCGCGATATGCAGATGCTACCCAACTCTAAGCAGAATTTTACGCCGGTGGTACGCGGGATCGCCCAGAGTAACGCCCTGGTTACCGTCGAGCAGAACGGCTTTGTGGTCTACCAGAGCGAAGTGCCTCCCGGCCCGTTTGCTATTGACGATATGCAGCTGGCAGGAGGCGGAGCCGACCTCGACGTTACCGTAAAGGAGGCGGATGGCACCACCACGCACTATCTGGTGCCCTTCTCCAGCGTACCTAAAATGCTTCAACCCGGAGTAGCAAAATATGACGTTGCCGCCGGGCGCAGCCATATTGAGGGTGCCAGCGACCAGGCGGACTTTATGCAGGGTAGCTGGCAGTACGGCATCAATAATCTGATTACCCTCTACACCGGTACAATGCTGTCGAATGATTACAATGCCTTTCTGCTTGGCAGCGGCTGGAATACCCGCCTTGGCGCTCTCTCTCTGGACGTGACCCGCTCCCACAGCAGCCAGGATGATGGTGCGACCTATGACGGTCAGAGCTACCAGATTGCCTGGAGTAAATTTTTGACGCCCACCGGTACACAGCTATCGATGGCCGCCTGGCGCTACTCCTCTAAGGAGTACCGCACCTTTAACGATCACGTCTGGGCAAACAATAAAAATAGCTATCATCGCGATGATGACGATGTGTATGACATTGCCGACTACTACCAAACCGACTTTGGTCGTAAAAACAGCTTCTCACTGGCGGTTAACCAGGCGCTGCCCGCTGGCTGGGGCTCGCTCTCCGGCAGCGCCCTGTGGCGCGACTACTGGCAGCGAGGAGGAACCCGTAATGACGTCCAGCTAAGCTACTCCAACAACTGGTCACGCGTCACCTACACCCTCTCCGCCAGCCAGTCCTATGATGAGGATGACCGGGAGGATAAACGGTTTAACATCTACTTCTCGATTCCTTTCTCCTGGGGCGACGACATCGCCACGCCACGGCGTGACCTGTACGTCTCCAACAGCACTACCTTTGATGATAATGGCTACCAGTCGAATAACACGAATATTAACGGCATCGCAGGCAGCAGGGATCAGTTTAACTACGGCGTGAACCTGAGCCACCAGCGGCAGGATCATGAAACCGCTGCGGGTGCGAACCTTGCCTGGCATGCGCCTTTCGCTACGCTGGACGGCAGCTATAGCCAGTCCAATCGTTACCACCAGGCCAGCGGCAGCATTCAGGGTGGCGTGGTCGCCTGGAACGGCGGCGTTAATTTCACGCATTCACTCACCGAGACCTTTGCCATTATTGATGCCCCGGCGCTGGAGGGGGCCGTTGTACAGGGAAACAGGTACAACACCACCAGCAAGCAGGGTAAAGCGATCTATAGCGGTTTAACCCCCTATCGGGAAAATACGCTGCTGCTGGATACCTCCTATACCGAGAGCGACGTGGCGCTCAACGGCAACCGCAAAGGCGTGGTGCCCTGCCGCGGTGCGGTGGTGCTGGCTAAGTTTGATACCGACAGTCGTAAGCCGCATCTTTTCACAGCCAGACGCCCGGACGGGTCACCGCTGACCTTTGGCTATGAAGTGGAAGATGAAACAGGTCAAAACGTCGGGGTAGTCGCCCAGGGTAGCCAGCTGTTTATTCGCACCAACAGCGTGCCGCAATCTGTTCATGTGGCGACAGATAAGCAGCAGGGCCTCTCCTGCACCATTACGTTCGGTAAAACAATTGACGAAAGCAACGTTTATACTTGTCGCTAGAAGGGATCACTATGCGTATTTTACTGGCACTTATTACGGTTTTTGCTGTTTTTCAGGCGCAGGCGTACTGTTATATTTCAGGCACTGACAAGACCCCAATAAGAAAAGCCAATCCTGTCGAAATTAATCTTGATACAGCCAACAGCAACCAAGAGATACCCATTACTTTTGTTAGCGGCACTCCTGAGTTCAAATGCTACGCTAACTTTCTTAGCGCAAACACCTTTAGTTTATCGACCCTGGCTAATGGTAAAGAGCAATACTATTCGATAAAAAACAATATTCATAACGTAGTGATTGGAATATCTTTGGTGAGTACAAAGTCATCAACATCTAACTTTACTGGAGAATCTTCTTCTGGCGGCAAAGCCTATGCGGCAACACACATTGATGACCAACTACAATACAAGCTAAAATACAGCCTGAAATTTAACCACGCGGGCAGTGTTAATAACATTCTGGATGTCAACCAGGCGGTTATACTCGAAGATAAATTAATTTTAAAACCATCTTCCTGTAGTTTCATTGGATGTATTTATGGTAACAACAACACTGGGCAGCAATATGTCAATGAAGTACCGATAGTTGTTAAATACACCCCCACCACCTGCACCTTCAAAAATCAGGCGATCTCAGCCCCGGATATTAGCTATCACGAAATTGATAGCAACGGCTTTGCTGCACCGAAACCCCACCAGCCAGAGCTTCAGTGCAGCAGTATTACCGGCGTCGCGACCAGCAATATCCATTATCATTTTGAATCCATCAGCGCGACCCAGGGCAATATTTTAAAAAACGATTTAGAAACGCTGCAGGGAAGCGCAGGAGAAGTAGGATTTCAACTAATAAATAACAACAAAGCCATTAATTTCCCCTCCAGTGAGCAATTTACGCTTGCCGACCGGGGGAGCGCCTTGCTGAACAACGCAATTTATCCGCTCAATCTACAGCTTCGCTATGCGCGTTATGGCAATAAGGTGTTTGCTGGCAAGGTGCAGAGCAGGGTTAAGGTGGTGGTGGATTATGATTAATAGCAAGCGATAACAAACTCACCTGTGGTTCTTCATCCATAATGAGGTAAAAGACCACAGGAGAAAACGATGTCCGAACAAGCCCATACTATCCCTGAAAACATGACCGCGATTGACATCACCCAGCCTGGCGGCCCGGAGGTTCTGCAGGCAACGACGCGCCCGGTTCCCCGTCCTCAGGCGAACGAGGTGCTGATCCGCACCGTCGCCGCAGGGGTTAACGGTCCGGACGTGTTACAGCGTAAAGGGCAGTATGCCCCTCCGCCGGGCGCGTCTGATATCCCGGGCCTGGAGGTATCAGGTGTCGTGGTGGCCGTTGGCGCTGAAGTACAAAGTTTCGTGCCGGGAGATCGTGTCGCAGCCCTGATTACCGGCGGCGGTTATGCCGAGTATTGCACCGCCCATGAGAGTAACACCCTGCCACTGCCGCCCGGGCTGAACTTTGTCGAAGCGGCAGCGCTGCCGGAGACCTTTATGACGGTCTGGCTCAATATGTTTCAGCGTGGCCAGTTTAAAGCCGGCGACATTATACTGATCCACGGCGGCGCATCCGGCATCGGCACTACCGCGACCATGCTGGCCAAGGCCTTTGGCGCAGCTAAGATCATCACCACCGTGGGTTCCGATGAGCACCGTCAGGCCAGCCTGAAGCTGGGTGCAGACGTTGCCGTACTCTATAAAGAGGAGGATTTTGTCGGGATCACCAAACAGGTAACCGACGGCCACGGGGCCGATATCATCCTCGACATTATCGCCGGTGATTACGTTGCGCGTAACTATGAGGCTGCGGCGATGCACGGGCGCATCGTGCAGATTAGCGTGCTTGCAGGCCCGGCCAAAGAGTTAAACCTCTTCCCAATGCTGACGAAACAGCTGATGCATATCGGCTCTACCCTGCGCTCTCGCTCGCCCGCCGCAAAAGCTGAAATCATTGAAGAACTTAACGATCACGTCTGGCCGCTGATTGAGGCCGGAAAAATTAAGCCGCAGATCTACAAAACCTTTCCGCTGGCCGAGGCGGCCGATGCCCACCGGCTGCTGGATGAGGGAACACATATCGGCAAAGTTGTGTTGATTGCGGATGAGGATGAGGCAACGGACCGTATATAATCAGCCGTAATATGACAAACGGAGATTATAAATGGATCAGCTGCTGGCGATACGGGTGTTTGCCCGGGTAGTAGAGGCAGGTAACTTTACCCGGGCAGCGGATTCGCTTGAGATGCCTAATGCCACGGTCAGCAAGCTGATTCAGGAGCTTGAGGCGCACCTCGGTGTGCGCCTGCTCCAGCGCACCACCCGGCGCGTCACAGTAACCCCGGAGGGACGCGACTATTACGAAAAGAGCGCCCGTATTCTGCGCGATCTGGAGGATATCGACACCTCCTTTAGCGCGGTCCGCAGCAAGCCGCGTGGGCTACTGCGGATCGATATTGGTGGCTCTACCGCCCGCGACGTGCTTATCCCTGGCCTTCCCGAGTTTATGACGCGCTATCCGGATATCCGCATCGATCTGGGGGTATCCGACCGCGCCATCGATCTGATTAGCGATAACGTAGACTGCGTGATCCGCGGCGGTCCACTGGAGAGCTCATCGCTTATCGCCCGCCATATTGGCTCGGCAACGCTGATTACCTGCGCGACGCCGGAGTATCTGAAAGCCTTCGGCACGCCTGCCTATCCGGACGAGCTAAAAAACGGCCACCGGCTGGTCAGCTATCTCTCTCCGCAAAGCGGCAGGGCCTTCCCTTTTCGCTTCGAGCACAACGGCGAGAAAACGGACATTAAGGTCGATCACCGTATCGGGGTCAACGAGAGTAACGCCCACCTGGCAGCAGGCATGGCGGGGCTGGGGGTTATCCAGACCTTCAGCTATTCGACGGCTGAGGCGCTGCGCAACGGCACGCTGGTGGAGATCCTGAAAGCGTGGCGACCCGCGCCCTACCCTTTTCATGTCGTCTATCCGCAGAGTCGTCACGTCACGCACCGACTGCGCGTGTTTATCGACTGGCTGGTGGAGCGCTTTCCGCAGCGGGTAGCGGGAGCGTGATACAGCCTCCAGAGGCGGCTATAAAATAGTCAATCCATAACGCATGCTGCCAGCGGCCAGGTTATAAATAGGGAAGGTCATTGCGGATATTCTCCTATGATGCGGCTAACCCTGATCCTGCTTGGTATAGATTTTCTGCGCTCGCACTGGCGCGGGCTGCGCCGCTTCGGCTGGGTCACGCTCACTGCTGGCGTGGTGCTGTTTATCGACGCGCTGGACGGTGCGCTGTTCTTCCCTATCGAGCTATTCGCCTCGCTGCTGCTGTTCGAAGGCTGCGCAACGCTGATGGTGGCTCACAGCGGCATGGGGGGCCAGCGTATTTTGCGCTATGTGAAGGGCGCGGCGTTCTCTCTTGCGGCGGTACTGATCCTCGCCGGTAATCACGATGGCAACTTCCTGCTGTCGATGATTTTCGGCCTGCTCTTCCTGTTTGACGGTGCGCTACAGATCGCCTCTGCGGTTGTTGTCCGTTACCGACGCTGGCGGCCCGCCCTGTGGGGAGGCATAGCTGAGATCGTGCTGGCGTTGTTCTTCTTTCAACCGTGGCCCTCCAACTATGCGGGCACCGTCCCCTACTGCCTCGGTCTGGTGCTGGCCTTTGCCGGCTGGAATCTGTTTATTCTCGCTAACCGCGTTAAGCGAGCCGCAGTTAATCCCGGTCTGAAGGGCGAGGAGTTTATGGAGGAGATGGATATCCCTCCCCCCGCCGTGGTGGAGTGGAGTGGCCCACCGGATGACGATGAAAAAGCCCTGACCGTCCACGTCTGGACACCGGTAGGATCCGCTGCAAGCGAGGCCGTACCGCGCCCGGTCATTAGCCGCTATATCGCCGCCGTCGATCGCAACGGCGTTATCTCTACCGGTCACGCCGCGCTGGAGTCCCCTGGCGGTATCTATATCAGCCTCTACCCTGCCGTACAGATCGACCGCTCTCCAGATGCCTTCGCCCGTACTCTGCGCGCAACGCCGGAGAACGACGTACCGGGGCAGTTTCAGCCGGACTATGCCACGGAGTCCGTGCAGTGGTGCCCGTCAACTCGCAAGGTGCGTATCCGCAACTACAGCGAGGCGCGGCTGGCGGCATTTTGGGAGCGCTATCGTCAGGATGAGTCCTACAATTTGACGCACCGGAACTGCTCCAGCACCGTGGCCCGGGCGCTGGAAGCCGCGCTGGAGGGATCCGTCGGCAGGCTGTGGCAGGCGCGTGGTTTCTGGTTGGCGATGGGGAAGCTGATGTCTACCCCGGAGCTGTGGGTGGCGCTCCAGCTGCGCAAACGCGCAGAGACGATGGCCTGGACGCCGGGGCTGGTGCTCGACTACGCCCGCGCTCTGAGTATGCTTGCCGACCCACGGCCGACAGGCTGGTTCAACACCGTCGGTCGTGCGTTAAAAAGAATGTTCCACCGCCGGGTGGCCTGGGAGAAAGGTGAAAGCGGCGAAGGGATGGAGGGGGAGTAATCGCCCCTCATAGCACTACTCCGCCCCTGACTGCGCATACTGATAGAGCCGGTCGCGGGCGAGGTTTTTCATCTTCACCTCACACATGATGTCGAAATCTGCAAACGACAGCGCCCAGTCATTTAGCGTCGGGTTGAAGAAGAAATCCGAGTGCGCTCTGAGCTTGGTTTTCGGCACGCCAAGGCTGCCCTGCTCCGGGAAACCCTGCTCGGGGATAATACCCTCCTGCGAGATGGAGTAGTGCATCACCGGCCTGACGTCCCGCCATGACGCCTTAACCAGCGCAATACGCGGGTCATTGGGCTGGATAAACTCTGCCTCTTTCACCCAGTGATGGTGAATATCCACCACGATTGGGCAGAGATCTTTCGCCTGCAGGACATCATCCAGCGAGCAGGAGATCTCGTCGTTCTCAACGGTCAGCATCCGCCGGGCCTCCGGGCTGAGCCTGCCGAACGCACTTTTAAACCCGGGAAATCCCGCTTTACCATTCATATGGATGTTGATTTTGAAGTCCTGGAAGGTTTTGCCATAGCCCATTAGCGTCGCGCAGAGGGCATGGTACTCCACATCCTCCAGCGCGCGCTCCACCACCAGCACATTGTCCGAGGCGAGAACCGAGTACTGACCAGGATGGAACGAGAGGCGAATATCATTCGCACGAGCGAAATCACCGCATTTGGTGAACAGCGGATAGAGCTCCGGCAAGAACTCTTTATACAGCGCCGTGGCCTCGGGTACGGTGTAGAGCGGCAGCAGATCGCTGCCGATACGCATCATCCGCAGGGCAGGCGGCAGTTGCGCCAGCTCCTGAAAAAGCAGATAGAGGTTGGTCAGGTTGGTCGCTGACAGCGTGTAGATCAGCTTTGATCGCTCTTCGCTCTCCAGACTTAAAAATCGCGTACGGGTAGTGGCTTTAAAGGGGAAACGCTGCTTTAAATCCGGATCCAGAAACTTACAAGCGAAGCCTAATTTCATGTGTCCTCCACAAGATATCCTCGTGAAAGCTTAGCAGCCACCGTCAGTACTGCCATGCTGTGGACGCGCCGAGAAATTAAAACGCTAAACCCGCAAGATGCTCATTTATGTTCCGTGTGGTTCCCCACATCTGGTAGGCGAATATATGACCGTGGCCGAGGTATTTCTGCCCCGCGAAATGCTCCGGTATAAAGTAGTGGCTCGGCCAGCAGCTAATATTGGCGTACCCCAGCGCGCGCACGGTGTCCGTAAGATATTTAGGTCCTGTGACCTGCCACGGTTGGGCATCAAGGACGGTCTGTTTTTCCGTCAGCCCCATGATCAGTTCTGCCATGAGCGCTGATCGTGGCTCCGAGGCCAGATAACCGTTCGCGATAAGTCCGGGCCGCGCGATCTCGTTCTCCATGCTGGCGCATACCTGGCTGTCGAACAGCCACTCTGCAAGGGGTCTGATGCAGATGCTGTCCGCATCAACCGCGAAGCCACCGTGATTAAACAGGATCTCATAGCGCATGATGTCCGCTGCACCACACATCTTTCCCGCATGTATCATGGCGTTAATATGCTTTTGGTTTATCCACTTTGTTTTTTTCAAGGCGGCGTTGTCCCACACCACAACTTTCCAGCCTGGATTATGCTTCTTCCAGGTCTCTATCATCTGGCGGGGGGTTTTGGACTCATCGCCGATCCAGACGATGTGGATTACCTTAGGAATAGTCATTGTGCTATCGCCGCCAGCGCTTTGTAAAAATGTTTCGTATAGTCCATCACACCGTTTTCGATATCGGATTTACCTGGGGCCTGGTGCCCTGCCACGGGGTACATCCCGAGCCAGGCGTGCTGCTGCATCAGCGGTAGCCAGGCCACATCAACAGCGTGATCATATTTTCCACCGCCCTTACGCAGCCTTTCTACGGCCCCTGCGAAGCACGCCTTAAGCGTTGCCCGATAATCCGCCTGTACGGCATAGGCACAGCAACAGAGCGCATCAAGAGGTCTGATGAGCTTATCGGTGGTTTTAAAGGTGACAACCTTGCGGTAATTGGCGCTTAACAGCGCGGCCTGCCAGCTGACCCTTTTCAACGCTTGCAGAAAATAGGATAAGCGCGCTATCGCGTCCGTATCTTTATTGAATATCATGTCATCCTCCAGGATCAGGATGTTGCCCCAGCCCTGAATAATGGCCGTATCAATAGCCTGAAGATGAGACTGCGCGCAGCCAATCTGACCGACTAAGTGGCGTTTGGCATTAAGCCGATGAATTTTTTGATCGGGAACACCAAGCAGTCGTAGCTCTTTCTCAATGCTGCATCTGCGGTCATTCCGCTCTTTCAAATTGATGTAGATAATCTTGTCAAACACACTCCAGTCGATACTCATCAACGGTCCCTCCATTAGAGCCAAAGGATAAAGCGACCATAAGCGGCGATTTCTAAAGGGGTGAGCGTGGAAATTATTGCGAGTGGAGCAGCTATTACCGTAGTCCTTCTGTTTAACAAAGGCGTTATACTATCGGCACATTTTTTAAGGCTGTCGTCACTGATATGAAAAGAGTTAAACCCCGCACTGTTATCCTGCTTATTGCCGTCGTCGCGCTGCTGGCATGGTGGCGGGTTCCGCACTATAGCGATGAAGACAAGGCTTACTACGCCTCTGTACTTTGTACCGTAAAAAGTAGCTCCCCTGCGGCGGGACTGACAGAAATGGAGCAGATGATCGAGGGCGGTAATTCGGATTACGCGTTGAAGAAAAGAGAATTTTCTCCATCGCTGGGCAAGGCCGTGCTTGGTGCCTGGGAGCAGCTGAGCGGTGAAGAGAGGCAGCGAGCACTGGAGACGCCAGAAGGTTGTGTTGGGCCGCTGGTGGCAAAGATTAGTGGCTAACGGCTTCATGCGACTATTTGCGTAAAACTGCGAGCGAGTACGAGCAAAAGTTAGCTGGCCGGAGGTTCACTTTGCATCACCGATCGTTTGTGATTAAAATTACCTCAAAGGTAATTATTACCTGAAAGATAAAGGAGGCGCTTATGAGAGAAGCTGCCGTAGCGCATTTTTCCCGGCCTTTCGACGTTAATGTACGCCATGACCATGAGGAAAACATATGGGTGGCCGAGTGTGATGCGCTTGGTCTGGTAACCGAGGCCGCAACGTACGAAGAGCTAATCGAACGTGTATGGGAAATTGCGCCAGAGCTGTACGAAATGAACGGATTGGGAAGCAACCCGGCACGGATTCGCCTCTCGTTCAACCAGGAGCAGTCATACTCTGACAGGATTGCACTTTGAGATATGGGAACAGGACTCTACCCAACGCTAACGGACTTGTTATCAGCTGCCGGTTGTTACTTAGCCAGACAGGGCAAAGGAAGCCATGAGATATGGTTTAGCCCTATCACCAACAAGAAATTCAGCGTACCGTTTACCGTTAAATCAAAACATACGGCTAACGGTATTCTGAGACAGGCTGGCCTGGAAAAACAGTTCTGAAATGAAGCCCGCGCAGCGGGTTTTTTTTATGCCTGCGCTTGAATCGTTGCAAAACGAAACCAGATATTTTTATATGGCTTGTGGATTAGTTAAGTATCTATTTGATTCTAAATGGCACGCCCTACAGGATTCGAACCTGTGACCTACGGCTTAGAAGGCCGTTGCTCTATCCAGCTGAGCTAAGGGCGCATTGCGCGGGATGCTCCACCTAAACGGTGGAAACGCCTGGGATTATACGGTCAATGCCCGGTGAGTCAATGGCTTTGGCGTCAGATGCTGGTGAAATGAGCATCGAGCCGCACTTTAGGTCTCTCTCACGCGTGAATAATGCAAACGTTAACTGACAGCACGGCGCGCTTCTGACACACTATACACCATCCCCTCTACTTCAATTTACAGATGGAATCTTCTCTCTGATGGTAGCAAAGATTATTGATGGTAAAACGATTGCGCAGCAGGTGCGCTCTGAGGTTGCGGAAAAAGTGAAGGCCCGCGTTGCGGCAGGATTACGCGCCCCGGGGCTGGCCGTTGTGCTGGTCGGCAGCAACCCGGCGTCGCAGATCTACGTTGGCAGCAAACGCAAAGCCTGTGAAGAGGTGGGCTTTATCTCCCGCTCTTACGATCTGCCGGAAACCACCAGCGAAGCCGAACTGCTGACCCTGATCGACACGCTCAACGCCGATCGTGAGATTGACGGCATTCTGGTTCAGCTGCCGCTGCCGGCAGGCATCGATAACGTGAAGGTGCTGGAGCGTATCGCGCCGGATAAAGACGTGGATGGCTTCCACCCCTACAACGTGGGTCGCCTGTGCCAGCGTGCGCCGCGCCTGCGCCCCTGTACCCCGCGTGGCATTGTGACCCTGCTGGAGCGCTACAATATCGATACCTACGGGCTGAACGCCGTGGTGATCGGCGCATCCAACATCGTGGGCCGCCCGATGAGCATGGAGCTGCTGCTGGCAGGCTGCACCACCACCGTCACCCACCGCTTCACCAAAAACCTGCGCCAGCACGTTGAGAACGCCGATCTGCTGATCGTCGCCGTGGGCAAGCCAGGCTTTATTCCTGGAGAGTGGATCAAAGAGGGGGCGATCGTCATTGACGTTGGCATCAACCGTCTCGAGAGCGGCAAAGTGGTCGGTGACGTGGTGTATGAAGACGCCGCCTCACGTGCCGCTTATATTACCCCCGTACCGGGCGGCGTAGGCCCGATGACCGTCGCAACGCTGATTCAGAATACGTTGCAGGCGTGCGAAGAGTATCACGACGTAGAGGAAGCATAAGAATGGCAACGTTCTCATTAGGTAAACATCCGCACGTTGAGCTGTGCGATCTCCTGAAGCTGGAAGGCTGGAGTGAAAGCGGCGCGCAGGCGAAAAACGTTATCGCCGATGGCCTGGTCAGCGTCGATGGCGTGGTAGAAACCCGCAAACGCTGCAAGATCGTGGCAGGACAAACGGTCACGTTTGATGGTCAAAGTATCACTGTAACTGATTAATCCTGCCTGAATGGCCCTTAACTCATAAGGGCCATTGCTCGATCCACGTCAAAGAATAACAAATTCGTCTGTCTCCCCAGCAGATTTCTGTTGCGGCGCGCAATGGCTTAAATCACGATAAGTAAAACGTTCTACTAAAACGTTCTACTTAACGAAGTCATTACAATAATAACGCCATCACCAGGGTTTCTATAATCGGGGGAAAACCGCATGAGTCTGCTGTCGGGGTTCGTAAAATCGCTATCGAAGTTATCTATGATTGGCCGCGCGTTAATGCTGCCCATCTCACTGTTGCCTGCCGCCGGTCTGCTGCTGGCGTTTGGTGATAAGTTTCACCTGCCGCTGATGATGAACGCCGGTGGGGTTATCTTTGATAACCTGCCGCTGCTGTTTGCCATCGGCTCTGCGGTAGGGCTAGCCTCGGAGTCCGGCATCGCTGCACTCTCGGCGGCGGTCTCGGTATTTATTACCAACATGACCATCGGCACGGTGCTGTCGATTACCCCAGAGATGGCCTCCCAGGGCGGGAAGTACTCTATGGTCGTCGGCATCCCGACGCTGCAGATGGGCGTCTTTGGCGGCCTGATCTGCGGCATCCTGGCCGCGTGGTGCTATAACCGCTTCCATACCATGCAGCTGCCGGAGTTCCTCGGCTTCTTCTCAGGTAAACGCTTTGTGGCGATTGCCACCGCCTTCCTGTCGTTCCTGCTCGGTCTGCTGCTGCCCTACGTCTGGCAGCATATCCAGGCGGGTATCGATGCGCTCTCGGTGGTGGTAAACGGCGATAACCAGGCCGCATCGACCTTTATCTTCGGGCTGGTAGAACGCGCGCTGATCCCGCTCGGCCTGCACCACATCTGGTATCCGTCGTTCTGGTACTCGTTTGGCGACTACACCACCCAGGCGGGACAGGTGATCCACGGCGACCAGACTATCTGGTTCAAAATGCTGGAAGAAGGCGCTAAATCATTCAGCAGTGATACCTATCAGAACGCCGGTAAGTTCATGCAGGGCGAGTTCCCGCTGATGCTGTTTGCGCTGCCTGCCGCCTGTCTGGCGATGTATCATGAAGCGCATACCCGTAACAAAAAGATCGCTTCCGGTATTCTCTTCTCCGCCGCGCTGACCTGCTTCCTGACCGGGATCACCGAGCCGGTAGAGTTTACCTTTATCTTCGTTGCGCCGGTGCTCTACGTCTTCAACGCCATCATGGCCGGGCTGTCGTACATGTGCATGTATCTGCTCCATGCGCACATCGCGAAATCCTTCTCGGCGGGCCTGATCGACTACATCTCGTTTGGTATTCTGCCGTCGTTTAACGGCTATCAAACCAACTTCCTGAACGCGATTATCGTCGGTATCCCGATGGCGTTAATCTACTACTTCACCTTCCGCTTTGTGATCCGCCGCTTCGACGTGAAAACGCCGGGCCGCACCGAAGTGACCGCTAACGTTAACGATAAAACCGATGACGAGCTGGCGACCGAGATCGTGGCCCTGCTGGGCGGTGCGAAGAATATCAGCTCGGTAGGCTCGTGCATTACCCGCCTGCGTCTTGAGGTGGCGAAGAGCGATCTGGTGGATAAAGACGGCCTCAACGGCGTCGGCGCTCGCGGCGTGGTGTTCGTTGGCGATAACGGCATCCAGGTCATTTTCGGCGCACGCGCACAGTTTATCGCCCAGACCATGTCGGGGATGATCGGCAAGTAACCTGAAGCTGTTAAGGTGATTGGGTCTCCTGTATCGTACAGGAGACTTTTCATCGTTGACTGCATAGCCGTTAAGTTCAGGGAGTGGATTTGAAGAAAGTCAGCATTATTGATGTCGCGAAGCTGGCGGGGGTCTCCGTCTCCACCGTTTCGCTGGTGCTTCGCCAGAAAGGGAAAATATCGACCGCCACGATTGAAAAGGTGCAGCAGGCGATCGACACGCTCGGCTACGTTCACAACGTGGCGGCAGCGAATCTTCGCGCTAACACCTCTAACCTGATTGGCCTGATCCTGCGCGACTTTAGCGACAGCTTCTCGGTTAAGGTCATGGCCAGCACCGTGCTGGAGCTGGAGAAACAGGGCTACATGGTGTTTCTCAGCCAGCCCCTCAACGATCATGACAGCCTTGAACGCTGCCTGCTCTCGTTTAAGCAGCAGGGCGTGGCAGGCGTAATCTATCTCGCCTCTGATGCCACCACCTCACGTCTGCCGACGCTCATCCGCTCCTGTCTCCTGCCGCTGGTTGTCGTATCGCAATCCCTGCTGGAGGAGGAGTGCAACCTGGTGATGCGCGACAATCGCCAGGCCGCCAGCCTCGCCACCCGCTACCTGATCGAGCGCGGCCACCGCAGCATCGCCTACATCGGCGGTACGGAGAGTAGCCTGATCCGTCAGCAGCGGCTGGCTGGCTTTCGCAGCGCGCTGACCCAGTATGGACTGGTGACCCGAGAGGAGTCTACTCCGGCCTGCATGGAGGGTACCCACGCGGCCAGCCACGCTACCCGACAGCTGCTGGAGAAAAATAACACCATTACCGCCCTGCTCTGCCATTCGCCCGATGCGATGATCGGCTCGCTCTCCGGCATTCACCAGGTAGGGCGTACGGTAGGGAAAGATGTGTTTCTGACGCAGCAGGTGGCGCTGGTGGGCTTTGAGGATATGCTGCACGTGAACTTAACGTCACCCTCGTTTACCTACGTGTCGTCGGCAAGCGAAGAGACCGGGCGCCAGGCGGCGTCGCTGATGATCCGTAAAATCAAAGAGCCGGATCTGCTGACCCAGCGCATCACCCTTTCCGGACAGCTGGTGACGCGAGAGTCAGCATGATATGAAATCGCCGGGTGGCGCTACGCTTACCCGGCCTACGATACGACAAGACCCGCCTGTTACTTACGGCGCCAGGTGGTCCCCTGCGGGCCATCTTCCAGCACGATCCCCATCTCGTTCAGACGGTCACGCGCCGCATCCGCTGCTGCCCAATCTTTCGCTTTACGGGCGTCCAGACGCTGCTGGATCAGGGATTCAATCTCTGCCACCTCACCGTCATCCGCCTGGGCACCGCTCTGCAGGAAGGCTTCCGGCTCCTGCTCAAGCAGGCCGAGCACGGCAGCCAGCTTGCGCAGATGGGATGCCATCGCGTTCGCCGCCTGCATCTCTTCACCTTTCAGACGATTAACCTCGCGGGCCATATCAAACAGCACCGAGTAGGCTTCAGGGGTGTTGAAGTCGTCGTCCATCGCCTCGACAAAGCGCGCTTCGAAGGCGTCACCGCCCGCTGCCGCAACGGATTTGTCGGTGCCGCGCAGCGCGGTATAGAGACGCTCCAGCGCCGAACGCGCTTGCTTGAGGTTCTCTTCGCTGTAGTTGAGCTGGCTGCGATAGTGGCCGGACATCAGGAAGTAGCGGATGGTCTCCGCATCGTAATACTTCAGCACATCGCGCACGGTGAAGAAGTTACCCAGCGATTTCGACATCTTCTCGCGGTCAACCATCACCATCCCGGAGTGCATCC
>DAMBQR010000003.1:0-121984 GCA_032055545.1 Pseudescherichia sp.
GTAAACAAACCGACATTACTAACTGACGGTTGTATCTAATACCGGGGGCAGGTCAATGTGGATTGTTGGGGATTCGATGCTACCTTCTTATGCAGTTCACCACCGTTGACCATAGCTATGAGCGTTCTATAGATCGCTCTGCGATCTTCTGCATAAAGCCTAGCCTCATAATTTTGTTGTAACAGTCTGTTTCTTAGTGATTTAACTGTAAAACCATCAAAGTCATCGGTAGATAACGCGATTTGTATCTGAAAGTAGTTTTTGTGCTTTAGTTGGGACATTAGTCTCTCGACAATAGTAACTCGAGGTAAAAAAAAACGGATTATAGTCCGTGGAACTAAAATCCTCAACCCTGGATAGTCTTTCTCTTTAACGAGATGAAGATGAAAGATTTATCTGTTCTTTTTGGAAAAAAACTTCGAGCAAAGCGCAAAGCACTTGGAATTTCTCAAGAAAAATTGGCATTGCTTACTGAAATAGATAGAAGCTATGTGGGAAGGATTGAGCGTGGTGAGGTCAATATTACACTTGAGAAGCTGTATCAATTTTCTGAGGTGCTTCACTGTGATGTTCGTGAACTTTTGCCTTAGTTTTGACGTAAAAAAACTAACTATTCGATATAAGTTAATGAATTGTATGCTAAATAGTCCCTAGGTAAAAGCTTAAAAAGTTACGTTCAGCGATTTTAGTATCATTACATTAAGCATGTGCTTGCCTGCTAATGGCGCAGTTGCAGGGAATGTCCGCACGCTACCCAGATACGATCGGCAAACTCATTTTCATTCCGTGAATACGCATCTGGCGATGGTCGTTCCCTGCCGTCTTTTTATGACTGCAGTTCAGTAGCCTCTTCAACCTGCGGGTCATGTCGCAGCAGTGCCTACTTCAGTTTCGGAAAAGTGTCACATCTTACCCATCTCCTTCCGGAGTATAACCAGATGCTTACGCCATATTGTCCGCCGGTTACGCCAGAGTACCTTACTTACATCTTGGCGCAGCTCACCTTCACGGCCCTAGTCGCAATAAACCAGTCAGTAATAATGGTTCCTTTATTGTAAAATCTCGTCAAAACTCTCTTTGTCATTCGGGAGCTAAGGTAAAAGGGTTTTCAAAGTCCTGAAACGATATTTCAGAAAGGAAGCGGTGAGCAGGTTGTAAATTAATATCATCAGGATGTTGCGGTAACGGACCGATCCATTTTTTGGGCTTAACTGCCTCATACCAATTTGTCGGCTGCGGACTGAATATTTTACGCGCCAGTTCGAGGCCATTGTAATTCAGGATGAGCAACAGGATTTCTCCGTTACTTTCTAAAATATGGTAAAAATATACGAACTCATTCCCTAAGCCTGCAAG
The DNA here is from genome assembly GCA_032055545.1 of Pseudescherichia sp. Lineage (GTDB taxonomy): Bacteria > Pseudomonadota > Gammaproteobacteria > Enterobacterales > Enterobacteriaceae > Pseudescherichia. The sequence continues at coordinate 1,357 of DAMBQR010000003.1, forward strand.
CAATTTTTGTAGCTTTTTGTCGTTAACCTGATTTCCACCTTAACTATTGCGATGCTTGATCATCACTCACTGATGACCCTGAAAGTTACGCCGCTGATTTTCCCTGACGTCATCATTGCCCGACTGATAATACGCAGTCATATAACCACTTATCGCAATTACCGGATGACTGCTGCGGGGTGATCCGACTTCCTGCCGTAGGCAGAGTTTCCGGAAGTGTACCACGGCGTGAAAAGAAGCAAAGCGCCATCTAAAGCCGCCGGAAAGAGGGTAACGATCTGCCCCCGGAACACAACATACAGTGTCTCTACCCGCTGTGATTCATACCACATATGGTGTTTCCGCGCCGGAGGGCGGACAGTGACGATCATGAGATCCGCTTCTACCTTTTTTCGGATCTGAGCGGAAAAAGAGAGAAAAAGGGATAGGTGTGGCATATCCATATGCCAGGCATCTGCATAGGTCTTGCATACGCATATGCAATGCATCTGCATAGGTGACACCTATACAAGCAGGAAGAGAAGGCATATACTTGGCATAGGTATAGAGGCCGGTCGGCCAGGAGAATATCATGAGAACCGTATCCATTTTTAAAAACGGCAACAACCGTGCCATCCGTCTTCCCCGCGATCTGGATTTTGAGGGCGTGAGCGAGCTGGAGATCGTCCGGGAAGGGGACAGCATTGTCCTGCGTCCCGTCCGGCCGACCTGGGGCTCGTTCGCGCAGCTGGAAAAGGCCGATGCGGACTTTATGGCGGAGCGTGAGGATGTTGTCAGCGACGAAGGACGCTTTGACCTGTGAACAAAACCTATATGCTCGACACCTGTATCTGCTCATTTATCATGCGCGAGCAGCCGGACGCCGTGATCAGACGCCTGGAGCGGGCGGTGCTGCGTAACCACCGGATCGTGGTTTCTGCCATTACTTACGCCGAAATGCGTTTCGGAGCCACCGGCCCGAAGGCCTCGACACGCCATATTGAGCTGGTTGACGCCTTCTGCGCCCGCCTCGATGTCATCCTGCCGTGGGATCGCGCCGCGGTGGACGCCACTACGGATATCCGCGTCGCGCTGCGACTGGCCGGCACGCCTATCGGCCCGAACGACACGGCCATCGCCGGGCACGCCATTGCCGCCGGCGCCATCCTGGTGACGAATAATACCCGGGAATTCAAGCGGGTGCCGGACCTCACGATGGAAGACTGGGCCGGTTAGCTGCAGGCAGGCTGATCCATGAGATGCCCGCGTAATGCCGGACGCGGACGGTTCTATTATGATTTAGTGATTACCGGGAGTGGATCGTTAAACCTTATCAGGTCAAACAATGGCTGCAATCATCTGTGTTTTACTGAACAGGAGTGAAATCATTACACATGAAATTTAAGGACAGAAATCTCAGGGCTCTCGCGGAATGTCTCATCGGAGATAATAAGGCGTTTCTGTATCGCTCAAGCAGCCGCATCACTGAATTTTTCCAGGACTGCGACATGGACGTTGTTCATGATGGGTCAACGCGGTGGGCATGGACAGCCATGAGGCTGGAAGAGCTTCTGAATGAACCACAGCCAAAAGCCCACGCTTTGCCGGAAAGATTTGTTCATGTGCTCAGGTTTCTAATGTTAAAAGAAGATGCCATGGATGACGATCCCGGGAGATTAAAAGCCCTTGAAGAACTGAATAAGCCATTGATGCGGGAGGGCTATGAAGCTTTCTATGGAGACGATAACCTGCTGTATATCCGTCACAATGGCACTAAAACAGTCTCTGTAAGCAATAATCCTCACCGGCCCCTGACGCTTCACGAAATAAAACGAAGAACCCTACTGACAGTGTTCCTTGATACCTGCTCTGAAGATGAACTGATAGAGGAGGTACTCCTCCCTTTATTCCGGCAGCTCGGCTTCCACCGGATAACAGCAGCAGGACATAAGGATAAAGCGCTGGAATATGGAAAAGACATCTGGATGAAGTTTATTCTGCCAACGCAGCATGTTCTCTATTTCGGTATTCAGGCAAAAAAAGGCAAGCTGGATGCGTCCGGCGTCAGCAAATCCACAAATTCAAATGTGGCGGAAATTCACAATCAGGTTCTGATGATGCTGGGCCATGAAATATTTGACCCGGAGACAAACAGAAAGGTGCTGGTTGATCATGCCTTTATTGTTGCCGCCGGAGAGATCACTAAACAGGCGAGAAACTGGCTGGGCGGGAAACTTGATGCGAGCAAAAGAAGCCAGATCATGTTTATGGACAGAGAAGACATCCTTAATTTATATATCGTAAGTAATCTTCCTTTACCCGATGCTGCGCTTGTTTCTGATGAGGCTGCGGCGGGTGACGATATTCCATTTTAATGAGGGTGCCGGAAGACCTGGTGAACTGACGGCATAAAGAACTCTGGAAGGAGAGCCGTCAGCTTTGTGCCAGAAGCGGAAATAAATAACAATGGTTTGATGATCACTGACAGGATCAGAAATATGAAATTTCCTGTGAAAAAGCTCTGCAGCAATGCAGGGGCTTATATGTATGATACCGGGTGCCTACCGGAGAGCCTTTGGGTAACCTCTCATGACTCGCTGCTTCATTCGTGTGTAATGAACATTACAGCAGAAGAGTCATTGGGTTAATCAGCCCTGCCGCTTAGGAGAATTCATCATAATAGGCAAGATAGCATGAAGGAGGAGAGGATCGGATTTTGTCAGCGCAAAAAAATCATTTCCTCTTCTCAGGATAAGTATTAAAAAAATTTAATGCTTTAAAAAAACTTGCTATTAGCAGGCTTTAAAGGTTTTCCACTCATTTTTTGGTATATGATAAATAGAGTAAGTATGCAATTAAAGGTGAAGCAGGGAACATAAAGGAAGTGCTATAAATACTTACTTGCTGCATCAAGTATTTCCTGTGATGTTAACTCCCTGTCAGAAGCCACGTAAACAATACCATGATCGCCGGTTAAGGAAGGAAATCCTGCAGACATAATCCGAAGATGTGTTTCTTCACCGTTTGGATATTCTTTTCTGATAGAGGATATCCCCTCCAGAACGGTCATGACTTTGCAGGATTCAGCATTAAAGAAAACCAGGACTTTTATCATATTCCATTACCCTGTTCTCTCGCGAATGTTAACTGGCAGATGCCATTAAGGTAAAAGCAAAGACGTGATGCTTTCGGAGGCAGCCTGACCTCTTACGCACTTTTTTATTTTACAAGCAGTTAGCTTCTGCTTTCAGACTATTCATGCAGCAGACCTGCACTTCATCACATCGGTTAGCACATTCATACACGCGCAAAAATATGCTGACCTGATATTAAGAATAAACTTCCTTCCTCTGATTTAATTTACAGATCCGTCTACTCCTGAATAATCCATCGGAGTTATCGCAGATCCACAAAAATTTATTTATCGCAGAGTATTACGTTTGCAGCAGCAGGACCTTTTTCACCGCTATGTATGGCGAATTCGACTTTCTGCCCTTCAAATAAGGTGTTGAAGTTGTCGCCGTGGAGCGCAGAAAAATGAACAAAGATATCTTTGCTGCCATCAAGAGGAGAGATGAAACCAAAACCTTTGTCTTCGTTAAACCATTTTACCAGGCCTTTAATTCTTGAGGTCATACTGATTCCCGTTACACTTTATGGTATTGATAGTAAACGTATAGTATTAAACGTATAGACTCAAAAGGAGGGGATATCTGCGATAACGCCTGGTAATGAGGATTGCCCGGAAAATGTTTAACGTTCGTTTGTACATCGAACTGCTGAGATTCATTAAGGCACGGGAAAACAATATAAGCAAATTATATTTTAGCCGTCCAGAGGTCCTGCAAGAAATAAAAAGTGGCAGCATGCTATTTTCAATGTATAGTCTTTACGTGTTTTCAATAAGGAATTGACTTGTCCCGTAAAATGACAGGAATTGTTAAATGCTTTGACATCCTCAGTGGCAAAGGCCTCATCACCCCTTCAGATGGTCGAAAAGACGTTCTGCTTCACATTTCAGCCGTAATCTACCGCAAATCAGAATTACTTATCCCAGGAAGCCGCATAGAATTTTGCCGGATCAATGGTCTAAGAGGGCCTGTGGCTGCGAGCATCTACCTTTCCTGAATTTCAGTGCATTAAAATAAATAGATTAAAACTTAACCACATGTGATACGGTGAAGCTCATTCATTGAAAGGTTAATGATTATGTTTATTATCGATTACGCAATGAAACTCTTCAGCGGCGCGTCTACCGACACAGCCACCTGCCCTGTTTGTGGCCTAAAATCAGCGCAACCGCTGTCAAAAATCCGTCGTAATCAGGCCATGCTTTGCCCCGGTTGTAAGGCGCTGTTTGTCTCCCGGCGCTAGCCCGACCAAAAAAACCGCAGACAGAGCCCATATTCTATACTTAAGTTACATTCCGGCAGCTGTTAAATCCCTGATGCCTTACGCCCATCCTGAGAGAACGTTTCTGAACTGATTTCACAACTGCTCCTGCGCGCTAACGTCGCATCAGAGCAACGCTATGAAAAAGAACCCCAGAGCGTGGTTTAAGCGCTCCCATATTCCTGGGCATGCCGCCGAAAACGTTACGTTTTCGGCGAACGATCCTGCCGGTGAAAGCAATGTGCGGTCAGAACTTTTTTCGACCGCCCAGATGGAACGCTACGGTCAGAAACTGGCGCGGACCCATAAAGTATCGCCGGATAAACATCCTTATTATCTTCTGAAACGGCTCGGCGAAAACGAGGCCGTCATTACACAACACTGCTATGAACTTAACGCAGGTAAAAAGACCATTATCATGCCCGCCGGGGAGTGGTTGCTGGACAATTATTATCTGATTGAGGAACAAATCCGCACTGTCCGCCAGCACTTACCGAAAAGCTTTGGTAAGGGCCTCCCGTCGCTGATGTTGCCGCTGAATTGCCCTCGAATTTATCATATTGCATCAGAGGCTATCGCTCACGGTGATGGCCGCTGGGATACCGCCAGCCTGACCAGCTATCTCACAGCCTATCAACAGGTGACACCGCTGACATTAGGTGAAGTCTGGGCCTTACCGGGAATGCTGCGTCTGGTGCTGATTGAAAATCTTCGTCGTATCAGTACGGAGGTGATAAAGGCCCAGCAGGAACGAAATCTGGCAGATACGTGGATAACAAGGTTTTTTGAATGTGCAGAGAGTGCGCCTGCTGATTTAATTATGACGGTTGCCGATATGGCGCGCTCCCGTCCTCCGTTAACCAGTGCATTTGTCGCAGAACTGGTGCGGCGCCTGCAGGGGCATGGCAACGCGCTGTCGTTACCCCTGACCTGGGTTGATCAGTGCCTCCGGGAACAGGGGCTCACCACCGACATTCTTATACATAGCTTCAATCAACAGCTTGCCGCCAGCCAGCTGTCTGTCAGTAACAGCATCGCGGGACTGCGGTTACTGAGCGAAACGGACTGGGCTGATTTCGCCGAAACGATAAGCGTTGTTGAACAGGCACTGCGCAATGATCCTGCCGGTATCTATCCCCGGATGCACTTCAATACCCGGGATCATTACCGTCATGTAGTAGAGATACTGGCCAGAGACAGTGGTCTCAGTGAGCCTGACGTTGCTGACAGGGTACTGACGCTTTCAGAGGAAAAAGCGCCCGATACACCGGAGCATCATGTTGGTTATTATCTCGCGGGTGAAGGTCGACAGGCGCTGGAAATACATCTCCTGGCAGACACCTCAAGGCTGATACGCTTGCGGCACAGTTTCAACAGAATAACCCTGCTGTCGTGGCTTGGAAGCCTGGCGTTGTTGACCACCGCAGCAACCGCAGCAATATTGCACGAAACAGCCATGCAGGGCGCAGACTGGCTGTTGATCGCGGTGATATTGCCTCTGATTATCGCTTTAACGCAGTTAATGAGTGATTTACTCAGTGACGCAACCACCCGTTTTCGCATACCTAGCCCTTTGCCAGGGATGGATTTTTCCACCGGCATTCCCGCTGACAGCGCCACCATGTTAGTCATTCCCTGCATGCTGACCAGCCACGAAAGTTTCAGCCAGCTCCTCACCAGTCTTGAAGTCTGCTGGTTGGGGAATGAAAACGAAAATCTCAGGTTCGCGCTGCTCACTGATTTCGCTGACTCTGAAAATGAACCCTCGCCGGAAAGTCACGCGCTGCTCAGACAGGCTATCGCTGATACGCAGGTGCTGAATCGCCGTTACCCCTCCGGCCGCCCACGTTTTTATCTGCTACACCGCCAGCCTGAATGGAATCCCGCTGAAGGAAGGTGGATGGGCTATGAACGCAAGCGGGGAAAACTGGCGTTACTGAACAGCTGGTTGCGCCATCCGGGGACACAATTCGTCAGTGTTGCAGACATGCCTGCCCACCTTTTGCCGGGGCATATTAAATACGTCATTACCCTGGACAGTGATACAGTGCTGCCGCGCGATACGGTACACAAACTGGTCGCGACGATGGCGCATCCGCTGAATACGCCAGAGTATGATCCGGTCCGCCAGAGGGTTGTCAAAGGATACGGCATTCTGCAACCCGGTCTTGCGGAGGAGATACCACGAAACGGGCAGGGGCATTACGCAGCCCTGCGCAGCAGCATCCCGGGCAATAACCCCTATTCGATGATGTCTTCGGATATCTATCAGGATCTCTTTGGGGAAGGATCGTTCGTGGGCAAAGGGATTTACGATGTTGATATTTTTATGCAGGCCACTGCCAATATTTGCCCGGAAAATCTGGTTCTCAGCCATGATCTCCTCGAAGGATGCTATGCGCGTTCGGGTCTGCTGAGTGAGGTGTTACTCTACGAACAGTACCCTAATAATTATCTGTCGGATGTGGCACGCCGTTCACGCTGGATCCGGGGTGACTGGCAACTGCTTAACTGGCTGAAACCACGCGTCAGAAGAGCCGATGGAACCCGAGGTAAGAATCCGCTGACCGCGCTTTCTTACTGGAAATTACTTGATAATCTGCGCCGCAGTCTGGTTGCCCCTTCGCTGCTGGTATTGCTGTTTTTCACCCTGCTTTGGACGCCTAATCCGGTTTACTGGCTGGGCGTACTGTCGCTGATATGGCTGTTGCCAGCCATCATCTGCATCGCCTATGATCTTCTGCATAAACCTCTGCGTCGCCGCCTGAAGCCGCATCTGTTACTGGTGGGGGCGGGTGCGCTGAAGCGTCTGTCAGGTATCGGCCTGAATTTTGCGATACTGCCGCACGAAGCCGGCTATTCGCTGAAGGCGATTGCCGTGACGCTATGGCGACTGGGGATCAGCAGGCGTCACCTCAGCCAGTGGGTCAGTCACAGCCAGGATAGCCATCAGGCCAGACCCACGGTTGCGCGTTTTTATCAGGCGATGTGGCTGAACGTTGCAGTTGGCGTGGCGCTGATAATTCTGACCGGACAATTTGCCCCACAACTGCTAGGGATTGCGTTACCGATCGGTTTGTTATGGTGTGTGACGCCACTGCTGATGAGCTGGCTGAGTCGCCAGCCCGTGCGTAAGGTGTTTTCACCAAATCAGGAACAAAAACAACTCTTACGCCAGACAAGCCGTGAAATCTGGGCATTTTTTGAAACCTTTGCCACAGAAAAAGAGAACTGGCTTCCACCTGATAATTACCAGGAAATACCGCAACCGACGGTGGCCCATCGAACTTCCCCTACCAATATTGGCCTTTCCCTTATGGCTAACCTGACGGCCTGGGACTTTGGCTACCTGCCCGGCGGAGAAGTGCTCCGGCGCGTGTCGCTCACGCTCGATACGCTGGATAAAATGGAGCACTACCGGGGCCACCTCTATAACTGGTATGACACCCGTACGCTGGCCCCCCTCAGCCCACGCTATGTCTCAAGCGTCGACAGCGGCAACATGGCGGGGCATTTGTTGACACTGCGTGCAGGGCTGTCCGCCATGCGGCATCAGCCTGTTTTAAACAACCTCCAGATACTGGCAGGACTGAACGATACGCTGGGTATTCTGGAAAAACAGTGGGATCAGAATCCACCTGACAGCCTGCAACTGCTGCGCAAATACTGTCTGAGCGCGGAGTCGCTCTCTCCGCAGGCGTTTTTCAGCGAGCTGAAAAACATGCGCACCCAGTGCAATCATCTGATAACTCAGTGTCATAAGGGGTCTCCCCTTCAGATCCGCTGGGCAGAGCATCTGGAGCATCAACTGGTTCAGCTTTGCCATGAGTGGTCGCTGCTGCTTGGCTGGTTACCTGCATCATGGAACGAACAGACGTTGCCGACGCTGAGTGAGCTTGCCCGTGCGACAGTTACCGGAGAAGGAACACCTCCGGCGTCCGCGACGGAACAGGCCCGGATGCGGCTCAATATTATCACCGAGCTGGAACAACGGCTGGACGAGCATTCCCGGATGGATTTCGCCTTTCTGTACAGCGAAGCAACCAGTCTGCTCAGGGTCGGTTATAACTGTGACACGAATACGCCTGACAAGAGCCACTACGATCTCCTGCCGTCTGAAATCCGCCTGACCAGTTTTCTCGCCATCGCGACCAATCAGCTGCCTCTTAAAAGCTGGTACGCGCTGGGTCGACTGTTTACCACGATTGATCATGAAACCGCCCTGATGTCATGGAGCGGGTCTATGTTTGAATACCTGATGCCGAATCTGGTGATGCCCACCTGGCCCGGCAGCCTGCTCGATGAAATGAGTCAGTCGGCGGTTATGCGCCAGATCCACTGGGGGAAAGAACGCGGAGTACCGTGGGGTGTTTCAGAGTCTGGTTATCATGCTTTTGATGTTCAGCATAATTATCAGTATCAGGCATTTGGCGTGCCGGGTCTCGGTCTGCGCAGGGGGCTTGCCGATGACCTGGTTGTCGCCCCTTACGCCACACTGCTGGCGCTGATGGTCTCCCCACAGAGAGCCTGTGAGAACCTGTTCAGGCTGCAAAAAAATAGTGCACAGGGCGAATACGGTTTTTATGAAGCGCTGGACTATACCCCTTCACGCCTCGCGACCGGTCAGCTCTATGTGGTGGTACAGTCATGGATGGCACATCACCAGGGCATGGCGTTTCAGGCGCTGGCTCATGTGCTGTTTGACGCCCCCATGACTGAGCGATTCATGTCCAGTACGGTGTTTCGCTCAGCGAGTCTGCTGTTACAGGAGCGCGTGCCGGATGCGGTCGATCTCTACAGCCCCCGCCGTCATTTTGAATCTCATGAAGGCAGGGTCAAACCCGTTCGCTATGAACCCCGAATTTTTAATGGGATGGAGACACCGGCCCCGGATATTCAGCTGCTGTCCAACAGCCATTATCATCTGATGTTGACAGCAGGTGGTGGAGGTTACAGTCGCTGGAATGATATTGCGCTTACGCGCTGGCGCAGTGATACCACCCGCGATAACTGGGGAGCCTTCTGCTATATCCGCGATATACAGACGGGGAATGTGTGGAGCAATACCTGGCAACCGACAGGCTACGCCAGCGGACACGACGAGGAAGTCATATTCACTGATGCGGGTGCTGAATTCAGACGCACCTTCGGGGGACTCAGTGTCAAAACTCAGGTTGTCATCTCCCCGGAGGATGATGTTGAGTTGCGACGGCTCACACTGGTTCATCGTGGTCGCCAGCCCCGCTCTCTGGAACTGACAACCTATGCCGAAGTGGTACTGGCACCTGACGCCAGCGATCTGGCACACCCGGCATTCAGCAATCTGTTTATTCAGACTGAGCTTGATCCTGAGCGTGACGCTATTCTTTGCCACCGGCGGCCACGATCCCCGGATGAACCGAGTCCCTGCCTGTTTCACATGATGATGGTGCATGGTGATAAACGACATAACGTCTCGTTTGAAACGGACAGGGCAAAATTTCTTGGTCGTGGCAGAAACCCTGCGGATGCCCAGGCAATAGAGGCGGGAGGGGCGCTCAGCAACACGTCGGGGTCAGTGCTGGATCCGATACTGGCAATACGCCACGCCATCATTCTGCAGCCGGGGCAGTCGATCACGATTGATATCATTTACGGTATCAGCGAGACCCGCCAGCAGAGCCTGGCGTTGCTGGAAAAGTATCGCGACTATCCTATCGCCGATCGCGTCTTTGAACTGGCCTGGTCTCACAGTCTGGTGGTATTACGCCAGATGAACGCCAGTGAAGATGACGCCACGTTGTTCAATCGTCTCGCCAGCGCTGTGCTTTACCCTGTCCAGGCGCTGCGCGCCGAAAGCCAGGCGATCGGCCGCAACCGGCGTGGTCAGTCCGGTCTGTGGGGCTGGGCAATTTCGGGCGATCTGCCGATAGTGCTGCTTAGTATAACCAGTGAGGAAAGTATCACCTCAGTGACCACGCTGATCCAGGCACACCGTTACTGGAGACAGAAAGGGCTGAATGTGGATTTGGTTATCCTGAACAACAGCCCCGGCGGCTACCAGCAAGGATTACAAAAGCAGATCATGGAGTTAATTTATGCCGGATCTGAAGCCAGCCTGCTGGACAAAACGGGCGGGCTTTTTGTCCGTAATGGCGAGCATCTCTCCGCTGAGGATAAGTTGCTATTGATGAGCGTGGCCTGTCTTTATCTTGATGACCGCGCAGGGGGCATTAATGAGCAGCTTAACCAGCGTATTCATACCCTGAAATCGCCGGTAAGAGCATTCATTCCGCGTGCTGTACGGGAGCATAATCAACATACGGACTGGAGCCCCGATACCAGTCAGTTATGCCATTTTAATGGCTACGGTGGATTTTCGCAGGATGGTCGGGAATATCAGATTGTCCTGCGGGAAAATGCGCCGACACCGGCCCCCTGGTCAAACATACTGGCAAATTCCCGTTTTGGCAGTGTGATTTCAGAGGCGGGACAGGCCTACACCTGGTATGAGAATGCACATGAATACCGGTTGACACCGTGGGAGAACGATCCGGTGAGCGATCGCAGCGGCGAGGCATTTTATCTGCGCGATGAAGAGAGCGGTGAGTACTGGTCACCGACGGCTTTGCCTGTTCGCGGACACGGTGATTACCTGACCCGCCATGGTTTTGGTTACAGCATTTTTGCCCATCGTGAGAGTGGCATAGACAGCGAGCTGACGGTCCTGGTTGCTGAAGCGGCACCGGTTAAACTGGCACTTCTGACGCTCAGAAATTCTTCGGGACGGACACGTAAACTCTCCGTCACTGGCTATGTGGAGTGGACGCTCGGAGGATCCCGTACTCGCTCAGCCCCTCACATTGTGACACATGCGGCCAGAACGCCTGGCGGCTGCGGGGTGCTGGCGAACAACTTTTATGGGGATAATGGTGGCGAGCGTACTGCATTTTTTGCCGTCAGCGGTAATGACTGTTCGCTGACGGGGGACCGCCGGGAGTTTATTGGCCGTAATGGCTCCCTGCACGCCCCGTCTGCCATGAAACTGCGCAGGCTTTCAGGTAAGACGGGAGCCGGTCTGGATCCCTGCGGGGCGGTACAATCGACGGTTACATTAATTGACGGGGATCAGAGGACGTTTATTTTTATCCTCGGCGCAGAAGAGAATGAGGTTTGTGCTCAGGAGACGCTGGCCCGTTACATGAACGAGGATATGGTCCGCCAGGAGCTGAACCGGGTTCACAACCACTGGCACAATGTGCTCGATAAAATTGTGGTAAACACCCCCGACACGTCCGTAAATTTACTGGTCAATGGCTGGCTGTTGTATCAGACAATAGCCTGTCGCCTTATGGCCCGCAGTGGTTACTATCAGTCTGGCGGTGCATTTGGTTTTCGCGATCAGCTGCAGGATTCACTGGCACTGAGCCATGCTGATTCGAACCGGATGCGTGAACAGATAATACTCTGTGCCTCCCGGCAGTTTATCGAGGGGGATGTGCAGCACTGGTGGCACCCGCCACACGGCAACGGTGTGCGTACCCGCTGTTCCGATGACTACCTGTGGCTGCCGCTTGCCGTTTGCCACTATATTGAAACGACGGGAGATGTGGATGCACTGGAAATACGCATTCCTTATCTGGAGGGACGCCCGCTTCAGCCTGGTGAAGAGTCTGTCTATGACACGCCGGTCATCAGCGGCACCGAAGAGACACTCTGGTTACACTGCATCAAAGCTATTCGCCATGGACTGCGGTTCGGGGAGCATGGTCTGCCGCTGATGGGGGCCGGTGACTGGAATGACGGGATGAACCGGGTGGGTATCGAGGGCAAAGGTGAAAGCGTCTGGCTGGGCTTCTTCCTGTACGACATTTTGCAGCGCTTTGCAGCGCTGGCGGAGCGCAGGCAGGATGACGGTATCGCCTCGATGTGCCGTTCACAGGCTCTGCGCCTGCAAAGCAATCTCGAAGCTCACGCCTGGGATGGTGAATGGTACCGGCGCGGCTATTTTGACGATGGTACTCCCCTGGGGTCAAAAGCCTCACAGGACTGCCGGATTGATGCGATTGCACAGAGCTGGTCTGTATTATCCGGGGCCGCAAGCCCGGAGCGGTGCGCAAAAGCCATGCAGGCGCTGGATAAGCACCTTGTGGATAACGAGGGGGGACTGATAAAACTGTTAACGCCTCCTTTCGATGGTCACGGTCCAAATCCGGGTTACATTCAGGGGTATCTGCCCGGTGTGCGGGAGAACGGAGGGCAGTATACACATGGTGCCATCTGGGCAGTAATGGCATTTGCCCGAATGGGGAATGCCGAACGCGCCTGGCAGCTCTGGTCAATGCTCAACCCGATAAATCATACCCTAGATGCGGACTCGGTCGGGATTTATAAAGCTGAGCCTTATGTCATGAGTGCTGATGTCTACAGCGTCGCTCCTCATACCGGACGTGCAGGATGGAGCTGGTATACCGGTTCTGCAGGCTGGGCCTGGCGTTTACTTACTGAGGAGTTACTGGGAATAAAACGCTACGGTGCTGACTTTACTGTTCATGCCCGGTTACCAGATACGTGGCCGTCTTTTTCTATGACCTATCAATATGGCGAAAGCCATTATCAGATTAGTGTCTCACGCGGCGATGCAGAATATTGCGTTACGCTGGATGGCGTTCTCCTCCCTGATGACAGAGTACCGCTGCGGGATGATGGGCAAAACCATACGGTTGAGATCGTTCAGAACGGACACTGATTCGGGATGCGCATTAACGTCTGCCGTTAATGCGCTGGTTATCGCGGAGAACATCAATTGCAGTCTGCATGGCGATTTTGTCATCCCGCCTTTTTTGCTTACCCTGCATGACCTGAAGGTATTCAAGCAAGGTTCGGGTATTAATCGGCCGGCCCTGTTTACCTACAGTCAACACGGCCTCACCAAGGATAATTTTCACTGGTGGTAGCTGTGCCGGGTACCAGTCAAGGGTATCTTCTGATTTCATCATAAATTTCTCACGGAAGGGCATTGTATCATAAATCAGGCAATTTAGGTGTTGCCTGCCCGGCATGTTCAGAAAGCAGTGAAAATGCGGTTCTGGTATGCCCTGCCAGCAGGCTGTTACTCAAGACATCAGAATGCTGGTATGTCAGTGCTGATCAAACCCGTAACGTAACAATATCGGGAAATGACAACATTTTCTTTATACAGCAGTTGTAGAGGGCAAAATGATGAAAAGTAAAAAATCTTTTTCTATTGAAGGGTATATTCTTTCGAACAGCTGTCACGGGCAGGCAGGTCAACCTTTCTGTATTCACAGGGTTAGATTTAGTAATGGCAAATATGCGGTCGTTCGGGAAGCATCGGGGATATGTTTCAAACCTGGCGAAATTATTCAACGAAACGATTGTCAATGGTTTTATAACTTTACCCAAATTCGCCTCTTCTCTTTTGAGTACCTTGAGGATGATGAGTCCAGGAGACAATTTATTGAATATGAATGATAAGCTCATGGTTTTTAGAGTGGCAGAAATTTTAGTATTTTGTAATTATTTCCTGGTTCACCATGCCTTTAACCATTAATTGATGGTTATTTTCTTGAATTTATTCAGATTCAAACTGACCAGGCCGGTGCGTAGCGCCAAATCCGAATTCTCTCATTATCTTTCTTATGCATTACAACCTTCGTTAGTGCTAATTAAATTTATGTAAAAACTCTTTACTCATAATTTACTCTGTCACGGGAAATGGCTTGCCTAATTTATTTTGGGCCTACTGTGTCTTATCGTTCAACTTCCTTACTTGGTTTTACATATTCTGGATTCTGGTCTTATAAAAATAGCCAGACCATTTCTGAGTCCCCGGGAAGGAATTGCGATAAAAATCTCGAACTCTGTTTTCCGGAGATGACCCTGCTTGCCCGAAGCCAGATGAACAATAAAACTTTGTTTCTTTCGGGGGGCTGATGGAGATTAGTATGGCCTGGTTCTGGAGCGATGCAAGAGTCAAAAAATGGTTTGATGTCAAAGGGATTGAAAACCTGACCAGTACAACCAGAGGGGTAATGGTTGCCGGGATCCATTTCATGTCCCTTGAATTGTGCGGGAGAGTCAGGGGGTTATGGTTTGTTCGAATGACACAGCAAGGAGTAAAGTGCACGGCACAACGCTATCTCGGCGTCATTCACGGCTTCTTTCAGCCTGGAGGCAATAGCCAGACAGCACGTAATCTGATGCTGGATATTTGCGCCATTATTCGTTCTGATAATGAATATTGACAGACTTTTTTCATCAGGTCATTCCTTCTGGTTAAAAAGGAAAAATAGCGAATGAAAGGCGGATGTTATTGTGTATGTCCGCTCCTCGCTCACAGCAGGCCTTCAGCTCAGTTAGCTCGTCCGCTTCGTGCCAATAGCGGACGTTCTTAAGTTCATGCAGTATGGATTAATGAAGAACAGACGTTATATTTTTTCCTGATTGACGCGGGATGAAAGTTCCTGATGACTTTCCTTTCTTTCGCTGTATCGATCTGCAAGGTAGCCGGTTTGTCCCTTGAGCAGCAGCGTGATTTTAAACAGCTCCTCTGCGACATCGACGATACGATCATACCAGGCCGAGGGTTTCATCCGTCCGTTTTCATCAAATTCCTGCCAGACTTTTGCCACAGAAGACTGGTTAGGGATCGTAAACATCCGCATCCAGCGGCCCAGAATACGCATCTGGTTCACGGCATTGAAAAACTGTGAACCGCCGCAGACCTGCATCACTGCAAGTGTTTTGCCCTGGGAGGGACGTACAGCGCCTTCGCTCAAGGGTATCCAGTCGATCTGCGCCTTTATAACTGCGCTCATTGCTCCGTGCCGCTCCGGTGAGCTCCATACCATCCCGTCACACCATCTGACCAGACCGCGGAGTTCGGTGACTTTAGGGTGGGTGTCCGGCGCATCATCTGGCAGGGGTAAACCAGAGGGGTTAAAAAGTTTCACCTCCGCGCCCATCGCCGTCAGCAAACGACCCGCTTCCTCCGCGGCAAAGCGGCTGTAGGAGCGCGCTCTTACTGACCCATACAGAATCAGGATCCGTGGCGGCTCCTGCATGTGCAGACGCTCAGCGATGTGTTGGTCAAAACATTCAGCGTTAAGGGCAGGAAATTGCTCCATTTTTTCTCCTCCGGAGAGATCTGGTGATTTCAAACTTAACACATATGATTTACCATATGTTTATTCTAACGGGAACGGAGTGAAAAATGCTACAGCCTGTTCAGCTTTTCAAAATTCTGTCAGATGAAACACGTCTCGCTATTGTCATGCTTCTCCGGGAGTCCGGCGAACTGTGCGTCTGCGATATCTGCGCGGCCACTGCTCAATCACAGCCAAAAATATCACGCCATATGGCAATTCTACGGGAGGCTGAGCTGGTTCTTGACCGTCGGGAAGGCAAATGGATCCACTATCGTCTGTCACCCCATATACCGGCGTGGGCAGCGGAGACAATGACGGCGTCCTGGCAGTGCCTTAGGGAGGATGTGCGTGAATGGCTGGAAAAATCAGCCTGCACCTCTTGCTGAAAAGCACTAACCACATGCGTATAAACATATATAACGGAGTCTGAAATGCTTTTGGCAGGGAGTATATTTTTACTGACGCTGGTACTGGTGATCTGGCAGCCCAGAGGTCTCAGTATTGGCTGGAGTGCGAGTATCGGGGCCGTACTGGTGTTGGGAACCGGCGTCATTCACATTGATGATATCCCCGTCGTCTTGAACATCGTCTGGAACGCAACTGCGGCATTTATTGCGGTGATCATTATCAGCCTTCTGCTCGATGAGTCCGGTTTCTTTGAATGGGCTGCGCTGCATGTCTCCCGCTGGGGTAACGGACGTGGCCGCCTGCTGTTTACCTGGATAGTGCTGCTCGGTGCAGCCGTTGCTGCACTGTTTGCCAACGACGGCGCAGCGCTGATCCTGACGCCGATTGTGATTGCGATGCTCCTTGCCCTAGGATTCAGCAAAGGCACGACGCTGGCCTTTGTCATGGCCGCAGGATTTATAGCAGATACGGCCAGCCTGCCGCTCATTGTTTCTAACCTGGTGAATATCGTCTCGGCGGACTTTTTCGGTCTGGGCTTTACGCAGTATGCCTCCGTTATGATCCCCGTAGATGTGGCAGCGATTGCGGCCACGCTGGTTATGCTGCATCTCTTCTTTCGCAAGGACATTCCGGCGACATATGATGTTTCGCTGCTGAAGACGCCTGCCAGTGTGATAAAGGATCCAGCAACGTTCAGGGCGGGCTGGATTGTCCTGTTGTTGCTGCTTGTCGGTTTCTTTGTTCTGGAGCCTCTGGGGATCCCGGTCAGTGCGATAGCGGCAGCTGGCGCAGCAGTATTGTTTATGGTGGCTAAGAAAGGCCATGCCATTAATACCGGGAAAATACTGCGCGGTGCGCCATGGCAGATTGTGATTTTCTCGCTGGGTATGTACCTGGTAGTCTACGGCTTGCGTAATGCGGGACTCACGGCACATCTATCTGGCGTGCTGAATCTACTGGCAGAGAAGGGGGTGTGGGCAGCAACGTTCGGCACCGGCTTCCTGAGCGCGTTCCTGTCGTCGGTGATGAACAATATGCCGACGGTGCTGATTGGCGCGCTGTCGATTGACGGGAGTACGGCGACTGGCCTCGCCAAAGAGGCAATGATTTATGCCAACGTGATTGGCTGCGATTTAGGCCCAAAAATCACCCCGATTGGTAGTTTGGCAACCCTGCTTTGGCTGCATGTGCTTGCCCAGAAAAATATAACGATCACCTGGGGGTATTACTTTCGCACCGGCATTATCATGACTCTGCCCGTGCTGTTTGTCACTCTGGCCGCGCTGGCGTGGCGGCTCTCCATCACTTTGTAATGAGATACAGATATGAGCAACATTATCATCTATCACAACCCTGCCTGCGGCACTTCACGCAACACGCTGGAGATGATCCGTAACAGCGGCAACGAACCGACGATAATTTATTATCTCGATACGCCACCGACCCGTGATGAGCTGATTAAACTTATTTCAGATATGGGAATTACGGTGCGTGCATTACTGCGTAAGAATGTTGAGCCTTATGAACACCTGGGTCTTGATGAAGAGAAATTTAGTGATGATCAGTTGATTGATTTCATGCTTCAACATCCGATCCTGATTAATCGGCCGGTAGTCGTTACGCCGCTTGGCACTCGTCTTTGCCGCCCTTCAGAAATAGTGCTGGATATTCTACCTGAAGGTCAGAAAGGAGCGTTTACCAAAGAAGATGGCGAGAAGGTCATTGACAAAACGGGGAAACGGGTTAAGTAATCTGCCCACTTCAAAATATAGGACGCCTGTTTACACTATGCTGGCGTCCGCTTTTCGCTCAAAGCGGACCTTCCGTTCCCACCTGCCTTTTGCCTTGAACACCTTCCTGCCGTGTCTCTTTAATCCTTCCACACGATGAGCTAGCCCAGATCCGCATATGCCTTTTTTCGGATCTCAGCGTAAAAAGAGAGAAGAAGGTATAGGTGTGACATATGCAGATGTCTGGGATATGCATATATCTTCCATCTGCATATGGTGACCCTATACATATGTGTCACATCTGCCTATACTAAGCATATGCGCATACCCGACGCATACTACCGTCCGGAAAGGTCCGGACTCAGGGAGAACATCATGAGAACCGTATCCATTTTTAAAAACGGCAACAACCGCGCCATCCGTCTGCCCCGCGATCTGGATTTTGAGGGCGTGAGCGAGCTGGAGATTGTCCGGGAAGGGGACAGCATTGTCCTGCGTCCTGTCCGGCCGACCTGGGGTTCGTTCGCGCAGCTCGGGAAGGCCGATGCGGACTTTATGGCGGAGCGTGAGGATGTTGTCAGCGACGAAGGACGCTTTGACCTGTGAACAAGACCTATATGCTGGACACCAACATCTGCTCATTCATCATGCGCGAGCAGCCGGCCGCCGTCATTAAGCGCCTCGAGCAGGCGGTGCTACGCAACCACCGCATTGTGGTTTCAGCCATCACCTACGCCGAGATGCGTTTCGGTGCCACCGGCCCGAAGGCCTCGCCGCGTCACGTTGAGCTGGTTGATGCGTTCTGCGCCCGCCTCGATGCCATCCTGCCCTGGGACCGCGCCGCGGTGGATGCCACCACGGACATCCGGGTCGCGCTGCGGCTTGCAGGCACGCCGATCGGGCCGAACGATACTGCAATAGCAGGGCATGCCATGGCCACCGGCGCTGTTCTGGTGACGAATAATACTAGGGAGTTTGAGCGGGTGCCGGGCCTGACGCTGGAAGACTGGGTTAACTGACATCTCAGAGACCGGAATGTCCGCTTTGTGCCAGGAGCGGACATTGTTATTAATAGCAGCAGACGCCAGCCGGACTCTCTCGTCTTACAGCACTTCAACCACTTCAAATTCTTCTGCGATCAACTCCATATCTTTAGAAAAATGACCTTCGCGGGTAAAAAATCGCTGATGCTCATTTCGCCAGTATTGAAGGCTTAAATCGCCTTCACCTTCTTTGCGGGCAAACTCCTCAGTCACATCACAAAAACGCACCAGTCGCATTGAAACCAGCCGGGTCACGCAGACCGGGGCATTCAGGCCATCAAGGATAATGTTATAGCTTCCAATCCTCGGGGCAGACTTTTCTTGCTGGTAAGAGGCAAAGGATCCGCAGGAGGCCGTTTTAATCCCTTTTTTAATCAGATCCGCAAGCTCGCTGGCCAGTTCCGGGCTGTCACCCATTTGCCAGGCATCTGCGCCTGGATACTTTACTTTTAATACCTCAACAGTAGCCATTAAGAGCCCTTTTTAATCGTCGATGACAAATGTCATACAGAGTTTTAACATGAACTTTCCGGATATTAACATTGATGCTTTCCCTCTACTACTTTGTCCGCTCTTCGCTCAAAGCGGACATAGATCCTTTGCAGTAACCCCTCTGTTACGCCTCGCTGAGGTAGCAATCAAACTCAATCTTAACCAACATGTCACTAAAGATCCGGCTTTGTCTTTTTTCGGATCTGCGGAGGGAGAAGTATGCGACCGATATGATTATATAGAAAATTTTATCAAATAATACTTGATATCAAATCAAGCATTATTTTTATTAATCATATCTGATATGATGTTTAAGTAACGTGATGCAAATCATTCATAGTTTGACTTTACCTTTTGCAATACATGACCAGACGGAGCGTGCAGGATGGATGAGAAAGTATACTTTCGCCTCAGTTATGAAACGATGACCGGCGACACGGAAGATTTCGTTAAAGCATGTCTTGAACGGGCAAACCGTGCGGACTGCAATGATGCGGATGCGGAGATTGCCCGGGCACGCAGCGCTATCGAACTCTGGTACTGCCTGGCGCTGGCGGGTCGGGCCCCGGACGACGTTGCCGACAGGGACCATCTGCGGCTCAACGAAATGATCCTGCGCGCTCCGACAGCAGAACAACGCTCATGGCAGCAGTAACCTCCCGCAGGCCGTCGCCGCTGCAGCGACGGGTGCTGATTGTGCTGGCCGCCCTCGATGCGAAACGTCCGGGACCGGTGGCGACAAGGGACATAGAACGCCTGCTGGAGCAGGGCGGGGATATGCCGGTGTACGGACCTAATCTGCGTGCCTCCTGCCGTCGTATGGAAGCCGCGGGCTGGCTGCGAACCCTGCGCGCCCCGAACCTGCAGCTGGCCGTGGAGCTGACGGAGCCCGGCCGGGCGCTGGCAGCCCCTCTGCTGGCTGCCGAGCAGGCCGCTGAGGCCGCACGGCAGCAGGCAGCAACGGTGCTCGTCCTGCCCGGGAGTACGGAAAACCGGACGGCAGCGCCTGAAGACAGGCCTGTATGCCTGGACGACACCTGGTATCCGGCCTGGCGCGCCGATTTTGTGCTGCGCCTCGATGGCGGGACCTGCCTGCAGCTGTGGGATGCGACCGGCCAGGTGACACGCCTTGAAGGACCTCCCCTTCAGGTAGCGCGGTGGCTGCATGCCTGCCACACCGCAGGGCTTTCAGTTCGCACCCAGATCAATGAGAGCCACCTGCCGGAGCAGGGCATGACGCAACCAGAAGTTCTTTGTCAACCGGAGCAGCTCTCCCGACCGGACGAGCAACATGAACGGGAGCAGATGTCCCGGCTGCTTGATGCCCTGGCTCAACGGCAGTTGTTCTGCGATCGGGAGCGGCTGACGGTCCTGGTGTTTTCCCCCTACAGGGACGCCGCAGAGCCGTGGTATGAACGCCTGCGGTGGTTGCTGGCCAGTGAAGTGGCGGGCCAGTTCGGTTTTCACAGCGAAGTGTCCCGTCAGGAGGATCATGCCCTGGACTGGCTGGCTGGTTATGTGGGTCGTGAAGCGGTGGAGCAGCTGGCCGGTGTTGTCACATGGGAAATGAGCGCGCCGGCGGAAAAGCCCTGAGCCGGTCCTGCGGGTCCGGCAGAACCCATCTCATCGTCACCTGCACCCGGCGCAAAAGCGTGCCGGCAGATGATACGGTGTTCCCGATCGAAGAGGATGCCGGCAAGGCTTATTCTGCCTGGCGGAAAATACTGGCCCGGGCCTGCCATGAACGAACAGCCATGACGGCCGGCGATCTGTATACCGGACAACACTGGCGCCGGGCAGCTGCGGCGGCGGCCACCAGTGGCGCAGAACTGTGGGTGCTCTCGGCCGGACTCGGCCTGCTCCACGTCACCGATCGGGTTGTGCCGTATGAGGCAACGTTCTCCTCGATGCCGTTCTGCCATCAGGATATGTGGCAAAGGCTGACTTCCGGCCCGCCCACAATGCGCCGCTGCGCCTCCCTCCGGACACTGATGCGGGAGCGGCCTCACGATCGCTTCATCATCGCCGCCTCGCCCGTGTACCTGCGTGCCGTGGAAGAGGATCTGAGCGCGGGTCGCGATGAGCTTGCCTCACCTGAGCAACTGACGATAGTCACTTCGAAAGGGTATCAGGGACGTCTCGGCAACAGCATCACATTATCCAGTGCAGCGATGATGACAGAGCTGAACACCAACATGACCGGACTGAACATCAGTCATGCCGTAAAAATTCTGATGATGCAGGACGAGAAGGTGACAGGAAATGCAGCATAAACTGAACAGAATGAAACAGCCGGTA
Organism: Pseudescherichia sp.; assembly: GCA_032055545.1. Taxonomy (GTDB): domain Bacteria; phylum Pseudomonadota; class Gammaproteobacteria; order Enterobacterales; family Enterobacteriaceae; genus Pseudescherichia. The sequence goes on from DAMBQR010000003.1 coordinate 22,849, forward strand.
CGGTACCTGACGGGTATCCTTCAAATGTGTTTCGCCACAACACTGACAGTTTTCCCCTTCAGCAGTCATGCCGACATCACAGGGCGTGTTGTTCGCATTCTTGACGGGGACACGCTTGAAGTGCTGCAGGATCACGGTGAACTTACACGGGTCAGGCTGAACGGCATCGATGCGCCGGAAAAAGCGCAGCCGTTTGGCCAGCGTTCGCGACAGGCACTGACCGCGATGACTGCCGGTAAAACAGTACATATCTCAGGTAACAACCGGGATCGCTATAATCGTCTGCTCGGTACTGTCTGGTACGATTCAACGGATATCAATGCCGTACAGGTCATAACCGGCATGGCCTGGGCTTACCGGTATAAGGGCAGGGCGACAATACCGGCATACGCAGGTCTGGAGAAAACAGCCCGTAAGAACCGGACAGGACTCTGGGCAGAACCAGCGCAGGCAGAGCCCTGGCGCTGGCGTAAGACCCATAAAAGCGAAAACTAACCGGCGGGCAAAGGATCCCCTGGCTCACTCCTGGCAAGACGTGCCAGCATCTCACCAAAATCCGGGAATCCCGAGGCGGCCAGCACGCCGGCAACGGCATCTGCCCTGCTGTTGTCGCGCTCCAGCCATACGATGCACAGCTCCACCTCACTGGCCCCTGAATCGTGCATGTTCCGGGGTAATGCGGACCAGGCGAAGGGGCATTCAAAGGCATTCAGGGAATCATAAAAGCTGCCGAACAGCTCTTCTTTCGGGATCACAAACAGACGCCAGCTGTTGCGCAGTGTCCTGACCATCTGTGCATCCACAGTGTAGCGGTACAGTGTTCCTGTCAGCGGAACAGGCTGCTCCAGCCGGCATGCCTGGTAGCGTGCGGCACCAAAGTGATGGCTCCCGCCATCATTCAGCCAGTAGAAGCGCCGTGGCGTCCACGAATATTCAGCAAACCGCATCCGGTCAAGCCGCAGCTCTCTGTGGGCCATATTCTTCCGGAGATGCTCCGGTGTCACAGGCTCAGCCAGCTCAGGGCATCTCAGCTGCGGAAAATCGTCAATATCAGAGATATCATGATCAAAAGACTTTGATGCAGAAATGCCTTTTATTGTGCTGATGTCGCAGCTGAAATCATGGATGATTTCTTCCCTGACAAGGTTTTCAGCTTCAGGGATCGCAAGGGAATGGCATTCAAGACGGCGATCGTAGCCAGGTTTGCGGTAATCGAGGGTCCAGGGGCGATATCCAAAGGCTGACGATGAAGAATCAAGCCAGGTATGCCAGCCGGTCACCGATCGCGTCCAGAACGTGTCGGCGGGAGGCTTTACAGGGGAAGGAACCAGCAGGCCGGTTTTAATGCATCTCTCCAGCATGGCCGGATGGCCAAAGCGGTGCCTGAAATCCTCACGCGCCCATTGCAGTACACGACGCCAGACAGATGGTCTGATCCCCTGAGGAATATCAGCCACACTTCTTCCTGAATCATAAGTCACAGGCAACTCCTTTTCTGCAGTTTATCGATACAGTTTTGTCAGGCCGGGCCTGAAAAACAGACGCGGCCCGGATGATACGACTTACTGGAGGTGATGACGCGTTCACCAGGTAATGAGGGGAGCATACCTTATTTTATTGATAAGCCGGATAATCAATCTCATGATTTTCCAGGAAATTTTCTCACAGATCGGTTAATGCGCCACAGGCGCATGGAGGCGCCAGCGGATGCTGAACAGGTATCTGCCCGTGAATGGCGCCGTGACCCGGCGAAGCCGTTGCTGTCCTGACAGGTTCTGCCTATTCATCCCTTCGCCCTGCCAGACCATACCCGCTTAAAACGTCACAGGAGGCTCTGTACGCGGCCGGAGTGAGTCCGGCGAGGGTTTACCCGAAGGCGGGCTTTATCTCCGCGTTAGCGCCGTCAGGCGCTTACGAGCGGGTAGCACTGAACGAGCCGCAGCTCTGCTAAAAGCGACACCTGTGTTTAGTTACATCATCCATTATTAAAAGCGGTGCTTTCCGGCCCTTCGGGCCGGGTGGCGGCGCTTTTCAGTGATGGGGAGTGCAGGTGTGACTGCTGTGCATGGTTCTGTTACCTGACCGGAAACTGGAACAAAGGTAATGACTGGAGTTCTTCCAGTGCCCGTCGCAAGGCGACGGGAGGTAACTTATTTATTTACCGAACCTGCGCGGGACTTTAGTTCTTTGCAAGGTCGTTCATTTGGAGTCATGCGAATGCGGTGGGGAGAGGTTTCACAGGATGAATGGTTTGATAACTGGGAAAAGGGCCTTTATCTCTGGGGATTTTCGAGACACTACGCACGCCCGGCACTATAATTTCGCTACTATGATTCGACAGCGAAGACTTACCGGATGTTAAGGTAAGCCGTGTTGGTGCAATAGTCGAAGTTGATGGCGGTCTGCCCGAACTTACAGGCGAACTGCCATGACCAGGTAGAAGCGAGCGTCGTTATAAACCTTATTGTAAGCGCGCTAGTTGATGATCATGAACTTATGTTTAGCCACGGGATTGTCTATGTCGCCAGGATCTGATCCTGCTATTGAACAAAAGCTCGATTTATTCAAAACGTCTAAAAAATAACATAAAAGCAAACTTACCCGGCTTGCTGCTCACACAGTAAAACCTAAATTCTTTTCAATTTCAAAAGGTTCCGATAACCTTCTTAGAAGAAGGTTGAACATGCGAAAAACTCAGTGATACTGTATAAAAAAACAGTTGTGTTGAGTTCCTCATTATGAAGATTTTTCATTCCATAGAGATTGCCCCCTCGATTCCTCTTCCTTTTTTTACGGAGCGAGTACCTTGTGGTTTTCCTAGCCCCGCACAAGACTACATCGAAGATAGGCTGAATCTCAATACGCTTTTGATAGCCCACCCTAGCGCCACATATTTTATTAAAGTAAGCGGTGATTCTATGGTTGGTGCTGGAATTGGGGATGGTGATCTTCTGGTAGTTGATCGTTCGCTGTCGGCAAGCCATGGCGATATTGTGATTGCTGCTGTAGCCGGCGAGTTTACTGTCAAGGAACTACGTACGCATCCTGTCTTACAACTAATTCCGCATAATAGTAATTATTCACCTATTACTTTTCATAATCCAGAAGATCTAGAAATATTTGGTGTAGTGACATTTTCAGTGAAGTCACATAAATGACGATGTTTGCTTTGGCCGACGTCAATAGCTTTTATACGTCCTGTGAAACGGTATTCCGTCCGGATTTAAAGGGGAAACCCGTGGTGGTGATCTCTAACAACGACGGCTGCGTAATTTCGCGTTCAGTAGAGGCAAAAGCACTCGGCATCGCTATGGGAGAGCCTTTTTTCAAAGTAAAAAATAAAACGTTCTCATCTGCAGTGCACGTATTTAGCTCAAACTATGCTCTATATGCTGACCTCAGTGCGCGCGTTATGCAGACGCTGACGGAGATGGCACCAGCCATCGAGATCTATTCAATCGATGAAGCCTTTATCGACTTATCCGGTGTAGCCAGCTACATGTCGCTGACAGATTTTGGGAGGGCCGTGCGGAGCCAAGTGCTTAAAAATACCGGGCTCACGATCGGGATCGGTGTTTCACAAACCAAAACGTTATCAAAATTAGCCAATTATGCAGCAAAACGATGGCCGGGTACTGGAGGCGTGGTTGATTTATCCGACATATCACGTCAGCGGAAGCTGTTAGAACGAGTGCCTGTGGAGGATGTATGGGGTATAGGAAGGCGCATCAGCAAAAAACTGAATAATATGGGGATCAATACAGCGCTGGACTTAGCCAATAGCTCACCATGGGTAATAAAAAAACATTTTAACGTTGGTCTTGAAAGAACACTGCGCGAGCTGCGTGGTGAACCGTGTTTTGAGCTTGAGGAGTTCGCGCCGGATAAGCAACAGATTATGTGCAGCCGTTCTTTTGGGTATCGTATCACCAAGTATACAGATATGCGTCAGGCTATCTGCACCTATGCTGAACGCGCTGCAGCAAAATTGCGTAGCGAACACCAGTTTTGTGCTTTTGTTAGCGTCTCTCTAAGCACCTGCCCGCACGCAGATAATGAAATTTATTATGGAAACCAATCATCTACGAAACTGCTGATACCATCTAATGATACGCGTGACATTATACGTGCAGCTATAGAATCACTAGATCGGATATGGGTCGATGGTTATCGCTACATGAAAGCTGGCGTAATGCTTGCTGACTTTTTTGGTCGTGGCACTGCACAGCTTAATTTGTTTGATGATATCGTCCCAAAGGCAAATAGCACTGCACTAATGACGGTAATTGATGGTATTAATGCGTCAGGAAAAGGGAAGGTCTGGTTTGCTGGTCAAGGCATCCACAAGCCTTGGGCAATGAAGCGTGAAATGCTATCACCAGCTTATACTACGCGCTATTCAGACCTGCCTGTCGCTAAATAAAATTCGTACTAGCCTTCAAGACTCGGTAGCTGTAATGATAGTATTTTCTCCCGCAGGTTACCATTCTGTATTTTGCAGTTTCCAAACTTGCGTTCAAGCAAAACAATAGTCGCAATTAGATTTTTTTGCTCTTGATCGCAAGAAGATAAGCCCTCCGTAATTCTGACGCGGTCGGATCATTAAGCGCAGAACCCAAAATAGTGTTTTTTTCTAACTACCGTTTATTAAGCTTAAGTGTCTTTTGTACAGATCATGGCATTGCTTGCTCCGCACTATGGTGAAGCAGATACGCCTTTTCCTGCAGGATCTACGCTTTTTGAGGCCAGAACAATCGTCGTCAGGCTGATCCTGAGCTTCCCTGCTAAGAGTTCATCAATAACATGCTCGACCAGCGATACACTATTTTCAACGCGCTTGCGTTGCCAGGCATAAATACCGCTTATGTTTTTCTTTGTCATACCATCAACCTCTCGTGAGTCAGGATGAGGACTGCAGGTTACGCTTAATAGTATCGACCTGCTCAATCAAATCCATTTCTTCTAGCATGTCGTCACAGCTGCCAATAATTTCGTGAGCTTTAGCGCTCTGACGGTAAGTCACGTCGATTCCCTGCTCTTCGATAAAGAACCAGCTTCCACCGAGTTCATTCACTGGAATTGGACGTGCATGTGAGATAAATACATAATAATGTATTCTACATAACCGTCATGCAATTTTTAATTGCCAGTTCAAATATTTGAAAAGCGTGCCCTTGAAGCGAAGCCCTGTCCATTCAGAAACAGAGTGCAGGCCAGCTATCGAGAGCAGTGGTAAAGCATTCAGATCACAGGTGGCCCTTTAATGTCTGAAGAAATCAAAAACACTGCAATTACTGCTGCAGGCTATGTCTACCAGAATAGGCAGGGGCTGAAACTGTTGTGTGACTGGCTAGATGCGCCGACACGCTATACTCGAGTGAAGTTTGAATGCGACGACGAGGCTGTTGCTCCGACTGGACTGGATGACATCGTTGCCGAACGCCCTAACCATCTCGTTGACCTCCAGCAGGTGAAATATACTCCTAATCCTGCCGAGCACACCCTGAATTGGGCGTGGATGTTGGAGAGGACCGGAAAGACAGCACGATCGAGGTCAATGTTGCGTAAGTGGTTTGATGCTTTTGTCAAATTGGATTCTGCTCGCGTCGGAGAGCTATCGTTGAAGACCAATCGCCGACCAGATGCCGACATTGAGTCTTGCCTGACTGATGGAAAAATCGATTTATCCAAAGTTCCAGAGCCACGGCGATTAGAGGTTATCGCCGAACTCGGCGACGAAAAGAAATGTGAATTATTTTTCAAGCAGTTGCAGATTATTCACAGCGATAAGAGCTTCGAATCACTTGAGCACGAGATCGATGCGCGATTGCGCTTGCACGGCACACCAGAGGGAGTTGCGAACTTAAAAAACGTCGCCTTGAACTGGTCGATTCAGAAAAACTTTCCGCCGCCAGAAGGGTGGATTTTTCTGGAGCAAGTCCGCACTATTCTGCGGGCAATACCGCCGGCCCCCCTGCCGGAAGATTTTGTTGTGCCTCTCGGATATGAGGTGCCTGACGAGACGTTCCACCGTGAATTCGTACGTGACACGGTTGCCGGGGCCGGGCAGACAATCGTGCTCACAGGGCCGCCTGGTCGTGGGAAGAGCACATATTTGAGCGCGATGTGCGAATTGCTTGCTGAATCAGGGGTTCCCACAGTACGGCACCACTACTTCCTCTCGACGACCGAGCGGGGACGAGACCGTGTGAACAGCTACGTGGTTGAGCAATCGATCGAGGCGCAAGTCAAACGGTTACATCCGGAAGTTGATGCGCCTGGTAGTGGCCTGCGGGGCCTCCTCGAAGCGTGCGCAACCTACTACAAGACTAAGGGCAAGCCGTTCGTATTGGTTCTGGACGGCCTGGACCATGTCTGGCGCATTAACAGCGCTGATAAACGGCCGCTGGACGATGTGTTCTCCCAGATTATTCCCTGCCCGGATAACATGGTTCTGTTGGTAGGCACACAGCCGGTCGACGACACTCAACTGCCCAAGGACCTCTTGTCAGTTGCACCTAAGGCTAGTTGGCGAACATTGCCGTCGATGTCCGAGAACGCCGTCATGTCCTACCTTCATAAGGTGGTTGACGAAGGCAGGCTCTTGATCCGGTTCAACGATGAAGATCAGATAGAACGCCAGCTACAGGAAGCTGCGACCGCACTTCGCAATAAGACCAACGGCCACCCGCTGCACGTCATTTATGCCACGGCTGAGCTTGAGCAAGCAGGACGAGACCTGGATAGCTGGAATATTGAGCGGCTACAGGGTGACATGACCAAAGAGGCAAAGTTCTACTACGCATCGTTGTGGGAAGAGCTGCCACCAAGTCTCAAAGACACGCTGCGATTGGTATGTGCGTTTCCCTTCTTTTGGCCCAAAGCCGCTTTTCTGGAGATCTCCGCTAAGCAGGGCGCTGCGCCGCCAGATGTCGCCAGGGTGGAACATCTGCTGCACTCATCGGCTGCTGGTCTGAAGGTCTTCCATGAGAGTCTGGCGGTTTTTGTACGCTCGACCTCTGACTACGACGAGCGCATCAAGAACCTGATGCCAGTGGTGGCGATCTGGCTGGAAACTGAGGCGCCACCTTCTCTTCGCGTTAACTGGCTCTGGACGGTCCAGGCAAGGTTGGGTAATCCTGAAAATCTCATTACTGGGCTAACTCGTGACTGGATCATGCTTCGTTTAGAGGAAGGCTATCCAGAATCGCTCTTTGACACGCTGCTATCCGAAGCACTGGTCGCAGCTCTGGAGACCAACGCATTTGCGGACGCATATCGGCTCGCACACCTGCAGTCCCGGATGGTTGGCGGCAGCGAATTTCAGATGCAGAGCGACGACATAGCCCGGCTTGTGTTATTTACCCTGACGCTGACAGCCAATGAGGGGGTTGTTCAAGAGGCTATAGCCTCGCGGCACGAGACAGATATTTTGGACGTGGCAGCTCTCGGCTTAGCCTTGCAAGCACGTGGACAAAATGTACTGGCCGAGACCTGCGGTGAGGAGATCCTGCGTCGTTTTAGAGGCCTTAGCCGCTTCTCCAATCGGTATTCAACCAACGCGGGGGCTGACGAATTCCAGTTTCTGGTCGATGCGTTCACACGCCTTGGTGCCATCGGGACGACCCCAGAGATGTTTGCCCAGTTAGTTAGAGAAAATAACCCCATTGTATGGATGCCAAGAGCCCGAATGTTGGTTGAGAACGGTTGCCTGGATGACTTGATGGGGGCGGCTGTTTCGCTACAACCTGATTCGGACACGAGTGTTCTAAGTGACTTCTGCGTTCGCGCGGCCGTAACGGCCGGAGTAAGCATCGTCGACCACGATGACTTCAGCAAGCTGACGCGAACCCCCTTTGTTGCAGCGGTGGAAGCGGCCTGTAAGCGGACTTCGAAGCCACTAAATGAGCCTATTCCGGTCGATTGGCTCAAGGGGAACTATTACGAGCGTAAAGACGATCTGAACACGCTGGTACACCATTGGTTCTTCAGCGGTGTGCACCTGGGCCTGTGCATGAAAGCCGAGGAGCAAATCGACTTCGAGTTCGTACTAGCACCTAGCTATGAAGAAAGGAAGAACATCAGCCGCTTCCTGGATGCTCTCTCAGAGATTGCAGCCCAGGTTGCAGAGCGTTGGTGGCAAGGAGAATTTGTGGATTTTCATGAGTTATTCAAGCTCCTCAAACCGGTCAAATTCCGACATTTCAGGCAGGATCACCATGTGAGTTCAGCGGCAGACGACTTCCGGGCAGGATTGCATCGTGTCGCCTGCGATATTCGGCTTGGAAGCTGCTTGCTCTTCAATCGTGACGATGCGGCTCTTACTGAGTCAACCCTGGCAGCGGCAGCCACATCCGAGTGGTTTGACAGTGAATCTTTCCGCACTCAGTACGCAGCCGGATTGCTGACAGAGATGAGTGATGAGGCGGCCGCAGCTTTCGTCCATTCTCAACGCGTCATGCTGGATGCAGATATCCGCGAGGAGACCAGCGTGCATCTACAGACGCCTCTGCAGTTATGTGGCATCACTTTGGCCCATGGATTAAACGTCAGCGCACAAGAGCTCTGCAAACAGGTCTGGGAGCTAACGACCGGCTATGGACATCGTAAAGATCCTACGTTGAGTAACACGGTCAATGCTATTGGCTACTTGGTAGATGCATCTCCAGATGATGCTCGACGGCTACTCAGCCTACTTTCCCCACAAATTCATCACGTGCTGGACTACACAGACGGAAAAGGCACGAGGCACCTGCTTGAAGTTGCGGACCATCTGCTGGCAAAACTCAGCCCGATGGCTTTGGTCGTAAAATACGAGGAACACACGCACGCAGGTGAATGGTCGCATGCAGAGAACAGTTTGCGGGCATATGTGCAACAGGGTGTTAGGGACGGCTGGCCGCTGGATGCACTCATGCGTACGGGAGTTCATTACGACATTCAGGACGAGTTAATACAGCTTGAACGCGATGCTGAGGATGGTGCCGCAGGACAGCTACGTGTTCTTAGGGAGCATGTCGGCTGGGACATTGGTGTGCTGCAGGGCACTGGGTCGTCTAACAACGATAACGACAGCAATCCGTACACTGGCGATGTTACCGCCTTTGCCCCAGAGCAACTTGATCAGTTGCTGGTAAGTCTGTCAACAAGCTACAACGAAAAGAAGAGACTGCTTCGGGTCTGGTATGAGCACTGGGATCGCTCCGGGCAGGGTAAACGCTTACTCGCGGCTCTGGATGGTTTGCTGCAGTCAGACGAGGGGCGGCAAAAGGGCATCTTCGATCTGTCTGACCTTGCCTTTGAGACCAAACGCAGGTTGAGCGGCTCGAAAGCTGCGTGGAAATATCTTGTCCAGGCGCAGATTCGAAATGGCGGGTGGATGAGTTTTGTGGAGAGAGAGGAAGATACATGTAAGAGGTTTAACATGGTAGTGAAGTACTTCCCGAGCCGTTGCGATGAGTTCGTTGCTGCGACTACCTACGGCTTGTTCGATGAGCCAGAGCCTCCGCGTGTAGCACCGACGGAGCTGATGGTCTATTTCTATGTGCAACAGAGGCGTGTAGCCGATGCCGTGAAGTTTGCCGAAATGATGGTCAACTGCGTGCGTGAAGACACCCGAACCCTGCCTCTGGAACGCCCACGTTGGGCGACAGAACTTGATGCTTCGATGACAATGGGAAAATGATGGACGACCTAAGTATTCTAATCGCCAGACTCGGCTGGCCATCAACCGCTACAAGATGGTGGACCATGCAGGAACTTGCCGTCCGGCTGGGTGAATCGACATCGAAAGCCGCAACGGAGGCTGCGTTACTTAGGTTTCTGAGCTCGCGTAAGCTTGAGGCCGAAGTGGTGGAGGCACTTTGCGTCTTCTGGATAGCGGTGCAGATGAATCGTTACAAGGCGAGCCAGAAATTGGCGCAAAGCATTCCTAAACCGTCCATCCTCTCTGATCTATTGCTGGAAAGCCTTGGCCTACAGACTGAGACCCCTATAACCGGTCTGGAAGAGGTGACTGAGAGCTTCGTTATTCCACAGGATTTTAACGGTGTTCAAGGAGCGGATCTTCCACGGATTTTTCACACCACTATGGTTAACCTGGAGCGTGATAGCGGCTTCCCATTCGTCCGTCAGATGGCGTTCGAGTGGTCAGTAAACAGCAATGTCTATCCAGATGCTCCTTATCAGGGCGACCCCTGGCATTTTATGAGGCCACTTGGCGACGGGTTCATTGGTCACATCTCTTCCAGGGCTACCATACGGATGATCTCTGCCTATCTCCGCACGTTGTCGGTTGCTGAAGAGCTCTGGAGCATGCCTTCAGAATTGGCGGAAGAAATGACTCTGCTGGCATTGCCTGTACACCCAACGCTTGCGTTGCTCCGACCTCTACGTCCATCTTGGGTTCCCAACCGAGCTGACTTTGATGGCAACCACAAGGAAATAGATGCCGCTGTGCATAGTCTGATTGAACAAGCCCAAACCGAACGCCCTGGAGACGAGCTGATAGCCTTCACGTCGCCTATCGTAATTTCAACTGAGCGCTGTGTAGAAGTCTCGGTCGTCCGCTGGGAGCAGATAACAGGTGGCTGCATCCAGGATGAGAACCTGGCCGAGCACCTAAGAGACTTTTGGAGTAGCGGGCAAATGCTTCACGGTTATGCACCGGAGCCGCTAAGCACGACGACTGTCCTGATATCGCCCGCCTTTTACTCTGTCGTCGACGAGAGCAGTAGGGCCTGGCCTCTGGCCATGCCGATCGGTATGGACCGTTTGGGCTACCTGCAACATGATCTGTACCCAGAGCGACTCTTATTACCCATTATGCCTGGCTATGACCTGATCGAGGTCATTCCTCGTAACGGGCAATTGGAAGTTAAATCAGATAATGATGTTGTCGCCAATTTTTATTACTGGAATGCGGGCTGGGGACCAGCTCGGCCTATGCAGTTTGATGGTAACTGTGGTACAGCTCTTGTTTCTAAAGGTAAAGCCTATCGAGAACTACCCGATGTGCTAGACCAAGATATTCGGTCGTTCTACTTATGGCGTATACGAACACTTCACAGAAAGGGCTCCTATGAACGTTTCGAGGAAACGCTGAGCTTCGGGGTAGTGTTCGTGTGAAGGAGTGAATTATAGTCATTTAAGTTAATAGGTTGATGTCTATAATAGTCAACTAAGTTTGAATGACCTGTGAGAAGTATGGACTGTTCTCATGGGAACAAGATGAAAATGGCAGCCATCCACGCAGCGCTGGCTGAGTGCAGCGCTGTAATCAAACGTATCCTTACGCCGTGTCAAAATAGAAAATTCTATCTGGCCGGGGTGTTTCACAGCGGAGCGGGCATAGGCACAGATGTTGCTGGCCACAACAAAGGTTCAGGGCTGTTCACTGCCTGCTGAAAAACTTGAAGCCACGTATCGACAGGTAAAACGATCATGCTAATCGTGGCCAACGTCATTATCCACAATAGAGGTGTAACACAACTCTGGCTGAGGGAACAAATGTAGCGGTGTCAGGCGCAGCTATTAAGATTAAAATCGCATTAACAAGTCACGAAAAAATTTTTTATTCATATTCAATTAACCCTTTTTCCTGCCTTCTAAACCCTTAGTTTTCTGCTCCAAAAAATAATTTATTTGCATTGACAATAGGTTCAGGTCTTACCAGATATGGCGTTGCGCCCCCTCTGACTTTAAGATCTTAAATTAATCTAAAAGTCAAGTCTTGATCTGTTTTTATTCGTAACTAAGATAATCGCCATGAGATGTAAAAACACAACATATGTACGGCGTGTTTAAAAAAAACACACTATATTGATAGTAAGGCGAGGGCACCCTCCATGCGAAATTCCGTTCCAGCATTGCAAATTAGTAAAGAAAAAAAACAGTATGTCGGTGATTTTCTGGATTGCATCGTGGATTCGCTGGATCTGACAGAGACGCAACATAATCACATTGAAAGGGCGTACCATTCGGTCGGGAAGTATATTTCTGAAGGCGACAATCCGATTCTTGAAGGCGCTGTCATTTATTCACAGGGCAGCGTCAGACTCAATACTACGGTTAAGCCAAAGGGTAGTGAGCAGTATGACGTTGACCTGCTATGTTACTTACCCAATGCCAGCAGGGCTACTGGCTGGGCACAGGTACTTGATGCCGTTTACCAACGCCTGAACAGCCATGAAACCTATCGTAAAATGCTTACTCCTCTCCCCAGAGGATATCGCATAATGTATGCAGGCGATTATCATCTGGACATAACGCCTGGAATAGACTGGAGTCGAAACGCCTCAGAAGAGAATCATCCTCTGTGGATACCAGATTCCCGGCTTATGAATTGGAAAGAATCCAATCCTGCAGGTTATGCAACTTGGTTCGATTCCATTACTGAAAAATATCCTATATTTCTTATGTTTGAGGCTGCATGCGAAAGTCTATCGAAATCTGCGTCAGTCAGACCTCTGCCTGATCGTAATCATAAAAAATTGTTGAATCGCATCGTGCAGATTTTCAAACGGCATCGTGATGTTTGGGCTGCCAGCAGGGGCGCAGAGTGTGTTGAATTAAAGCCCATATCGGCAATTATTACGACGCTTTCTGCGCATGCATATAATTTAATCTGTGATCGAGAACGAATTTATTCTACTGACTTTGATGTTATCCAGGACGTACTTGATTTGATGAAGGATTTTATTGTTGAAAGAGACGGATGTATTTACGTTTCTAATCCAAGCATGCATGCAGAAAATTTCGCAGAAAAATGGAACATTGCGGAAGGCGAGAAAGGCTATAAGCTTCATCGGAATTTTCTTCAGTGGCGTGAGGCTGCAATTGAAAATATCAATGAGATTGCTGCTTCTGTAGGAGAAGATGAATTACTGGAAAAACTGAGTAAATATTTCGGTGAAAGGCCTGTCAAAGCTGTTCGCGATGCCATGCTTGAAGAGGTTAACTCAGCCCGAATTCAAAATGGCTTAAATGTACTCCCCTTCACAGGAGCGCTGTCAGCAGGAACGATGGGTGCTTCGGCTTCTGCTCAACCAATACCCACAAACACTTTTTATGGTGGAGAGGTTGCATCGCCGATTGTCGTGCCAAAGAACACTTTCTTTGGGGATTAAATAAGGATGAATGTATTCAAGCCTCATCGACGTCTGACTTTGCCTGAGCAATATCATGGCCTTTGCGCCCAATATCCTGAGGGAAAATGCAAGATAATTGGCAAAAATAATACTCTTGTATGGGAAGGGATCCTCAGACCTACTCCATTCAGCCGTGAGTATAAAATTCGGCTGGAGTATGCTCCCCCGTCAGCACCTCATTGTTATGTGGTTTCGCCTGAACTTAAAACACTCTCTGGTGGTAAGAAGATCCCGCATACATATGCTTCTTCACCATTATCTAAAATAACACAGTTGTGCCTTTTTCTACCGAAAGAAAGGCATCCAGATAAGTTTGCTGAGTGGATGCCGCAATACCAACTGAGTGAAACAATACTTCCCTGGGCTTCACTATGGCTGTTTTATTTTGAGCAATGGCTGCATTCAGGGGTATGGGAAGGTGGAGGGGCACATCCTAATGACGATGACGACGGAGTGTATTATGAAGAGCTTCCACGTCTTGGCATAGGCTCACGAGGTCGAAGAAAATACTAATTCTTATACATACAAATTCACACGACAGCAGGACAAAAAATGAGTCTATTCTGGAAGGAGCAACTTTCCAAAGTTATCGATTATGTTACCCGGCAAAAGCGTCCAGGCGTCATCATGTTGGCTGCAGGATCAGCTATGGTTGTGAGGAATGTCTGGAATTTCGTTTTTACCGGAACTTTTCGCGGTGAATCTCTATCTATTGGCACCGCTGAAGGTAATGTGATTAGCGATTACATAGTGCCAATCATTGGTCTGTTGCTCATCCTTGCTGGTTCTTCTCTGTTAATAATGGGTGAACGACAAGCGCATAAGCAAAACTCTCGAAAGCGCATTTTACTTGTAACAGGCAGCGGGTTAAGAACAACTACAGGCACTGGTCTGGACAAAGCTGTTCAAGCAATATTGAAAGGCATGATTCAACCGCAAGAAATTGATATAACTCAGCGCATTCGTGATGGGGTTGTCATAGAGCCTGAGATGACTTTCCAGCGGCAAATATTGCCTGCAAAAGACAACATTACGCAAAGCCTGTCGAGTGGCGACAAGGAAATGACGCAAGTGGCTTACGGTGGTTTTTTACCTGTGCCTTTTACCTTTTTTTTAGGGAATGTACTGGATGATAAAAGCGATGTCACTGTATTTGATTGGGACAGAAAAGATGAGAAATGGCGCCATATTTCCATCAATCATGTTGATGACGAAGAGAATTTCATGAGTGAAACCATCTGTATACCTCATTCAGATGAAATAGTACTGGTCGTATCGTTTTCATACAGGGTGAACATTGAACAAGTTGTTAATAGCTTCCCTGGTCTGGGAATTGAACATCTTTATCTGGAAAATAATAAATTCGACAATCACTGGTCTCTGGCAAAGCAGCGCCGTCTCTCAATGGAATTTGCAGAAAGAGTTAAAATGTTTTCAGGCATGGGTATTCGGACTATACATTTGATTATGTCTGCTCAGAGCAGCGTGGTCCTGAACTTTGGCCGTCGTTATGACAGCAGGAACATGAGCGACATTATCGTTTACCAGTTTGAACAGTCAAATTCTAACCCATATCCCTGGGGAGTGTATGGTTTGTCACACCGACATGAGAACAGTGGCTTTGCCGCCAGGAAGAAAGGGAAGGTTGAAGTATAAGCTGGTGAGCTTTTCTGAGCTTGTACGCCACCTTAACATTCGGCCTTGGTACAAGCTTATTAATGCTAAAAATTAATTATAATTTAATTTTCGTGGTTAAATATCACCGGTTGTTCATTAATCATCATTGCAAACAATTCTGCCTGAAACCTCGCATCATCCAGAGCATTATGGCTTGGGTGGCTGATGGGTTTAAGTTTCTCGACCATACGCGATGATTTTGTTTCAGACCAGAGGCATCCGGTTAATCCCATATAATATGCTTTCATATCTATAGCCGTGAATCCAAACGGATTCTCATGAAGAAATTTATGGAAATAATAGTTGATAAATGACCAGTCAAATGGAGAATTTAATCCAACAAATATTATGTTACTTTCAGGTTGTTTTATAGTGCACAGCCACTCATGCAAGTGTTTCATTGCTTCTAAAGGGGGGAGCCCATTCTGCTGAAGATATTCCAGACTCAATCCTGACACTTTGAGCGCTTCTTCATCGTGTCGAGGGCTGTCAGGCTGTAATTCAATATAAATTGACATAAGCGGGTCCTGGACGAGGCAAGCACCAATGCTCAGGAGGCTAAATTCTCCGGGAATTGGTCCAGAAGTTTCCACATCAACAGAAATATAGATTTCATTATTTTTCATGTGATTTTGTTCTCATATCAGGAAAGTATACTCACCTCTATTTACCGAAAACCATGTGTAGATGCAATTGACAATTTAGCCACGATTAAAAAAATCACTCATGCTAATTTCCCTGCAATCGGGCGTATACGCTTCAACACGTAGTACAGACGATGCTCATGACAACGCGTAGCAGAAAGCATCACGGATTTTGTTAGTAATTAAATTTTATTAAAAATCAACAAGTTATTGAAAACTAACTGTTAGTTTCATTCAGATACAATGACGGGTGTGTGATTGCCCTCAGCGCGGAGGCGAAAAAGCTGGGCATTACCATGGGCGCGCCGTTTTTCAAGCAGCGGGATCTGTTCCGCGCCCACCGAGTCACCTGCTTTAGCAGCAACTATGAGCTTTACGCCGACATGAGCCGCCGCGTCATGGGCACGCTGGAGAGGCTCTGTCCGCGCGTGGACGTCTACTCCATTGACGAGGCGTTCTGCGATCTCACCGGGGTGCGCAACTGCCGCGTGCTGGAGGAGTTTGGCCGGGAGATCCGCGCCACGCTACTGCGCGATACTCACCTGACGGTAGGCGTGGGGATTGCGCAGACCAAGACGCTGGCCAAGCTGGCTAACTATGCCGCCAAGCGCTGGCCGCAGACCGGCGGCGTGGTGGATCTCTCAAATGTTGATCGCCAGCGGCGGCTGATGGCGCAGCTGCCGGTCGAGGAAGTATGGGGCATTGGGCGACGCCTCGCGAAAGCCCTGGATGCCCTGGGGATCAAAACCGTGCTCCAGCTGGCCGATAGCGATATTCGCTTTATCCGCAAGCAGTTCAGCGTGGTCCTGGAGCGGACGGTGCGGGAGCTGCGGGGGGAGTCCTGCCTGGCGTTTGATGAGTTTGTTCCGGCGAAGCAGGAGATTATGTGCAGCCGCAGCTTCGGCGAGCGGATAGCCGACTATGAGTCGGTCAGGCAGGCCGTCTGTACCTACGCCTCGCGGGCGGCGGTCAGGCTGCGCGGTCAGCATCAATACTGCCGCGTCATCTCAACCTTTGTGAAAACCTCGCCGTTTGCCGCAGGGGAGTCGTACTACGGCAACAGCGCGATGGTAAAGCTGCTGACGCCCACCCAGGACAGCCGGGATATTATCCATGCCGCAACTTGCTGTCTGGACACCATCTGGCGTGAGGGTCATCGCTATCAGAAGGCAGGCGTCATGCTCGGCGATTTCTACAGCCAGGGGGTGGCGCAGCTCGATCTCTTTGACGCCAACGCGCCGCGCCCCGGCAGCGAGGCGCTGATGGAGGTGCTGGATAAGCTGAACGAGAAAAAAGGGCAGGGGACGCTCTATTTTGCCGGGCAGGGGATCCAGCAGGCATGGCAGATGAAGCGCGAGATGCTCTCGCCGCGCTACACCACTCGCTATGCGGATCTTTTAATTGTACGCTGAGTATCTTTTTTACCGCTGTACGGGCTATTGATGGCCTGGTTTAACGCATTATCCTCCGCTCGGGATATTTCCCCTTTACCACGCCGTCATAAAAGCGGCCTTTCGACACCACGGTCAAAAAAACGGTAAATATCCGCAGCGGCACGCCGTGATACTGGTAGCGGCTCCGATCGTGGAACAGGATCTCCAGCGTGCAGGAGGCTTCGTCATAGCCAACAGAGGCGATACGTGAGGATAGGACAGGTTGATGGCGCATGGCGGGACTCCTGGGCAGGTCAGCACAGAAGAGATTATTACACGTTTTGCCCGGCAATGCCGGGCAAAAACAGGGCCTTATTCTGCGGCGCTCTTCTCCACTTTTCCTGCCAGCTGCGCCAGGAAGTCATAGCGTTTTTGCAGATCGGCAGTGGCATCCTTCCACAGCTGCTCTGCCACCTCCGGTTGCTGGGCGTTAAGGCGGCGGAAGCGCTGCTCCTTCAGCAGCGTATCAGCCAGCGCGTCTGACGGCGGACGGGAATCCAGCGCCAGCGGCAGCTTGCCTTCGTCAGCGCGGCGCGGATCGAAGCGGTAGAGCGGCCAGAAGCCGGTGGCCGTTAGCTGGCGCATCTGATCGTGGCTGAGGGCCAGATCGTAACCGTGCTCTTCGCAGGGGCTATAGGCAATAATCAACGACGGCCCCGGGTAGGCTTCCGCCTCCTGAATCGCCTTCACCGTCTGGTTAAGCTGCGCGCCCAGCGAGATCTGCGCCACGTAGACATGGCCATACATCATCATGCTGACGCCCAGATCCTTACGCGCCTTGCGCTTGCCATGCTCGCCAAACTTGGTCACCGCACCGAGCGGCGTCGCTTTCGAGGCCTGGCCGCCGGTATTGGAGTAGCACTGAGTATCCAGCACCAGAATGTTGACGTTCTCCGTCAGGCTCAGAACGTGATCCAGCCCGCCAAAGCCAATATCGTAGGCCCAGCCGTCGCCACCGATCAGCCAGATAGATTTCTCCACCAGCGCATCGGCATCCGTCAGCAGCTCTTCGGCTCCCGCCACGCCAGTCAGGTGCTGGCGCAGGGCGGCAACCTGTTCCCGCCGGACCTCCGGCGTCGCCTCCGCATGCAGCGCCGCGTTAAGCTCGGCCGGGATCGCCTCGGAGAAGGTCTCCAGCAGGCGCATTACCCGCTGGCGATGCTGGTCAACGGTGAGACGGAAGCCCAGCCCGAACTCGGCGTTGTCCTCAAACAGTGAGTTAGCCCACGCCGGGCCGCGCCCGTGGGCATCGGTAGTGTAAGGCGTAGAGGGCAGGTTGCCGCCGTAGATCGAGGAGCAGCCGGTGGCGTTCGCAATCAGCATCCGGTCACCGTAGAGCTGGGTCAGCAGCTTGATGTAGGGCGTTTCGCCGCAGCCGGAGCAGGCCCCGGAGTACTCGAACAGCGGGGTGATCAGCTGCGAGGTGCGAATGTCGATACGCTCCAGCTTGCTGCGATCGATCTCCGGCAGATCGAGGAAGAAGTCATAGTTAACCTTCTCCTCCTCTACGTGCTCAAGGCGCGACATCATATTGATAGCCTTGACCTCCGGGTTCTGGCGATCTTTAGCCGGGCACACCTCTACGCAGAGGTTACAGCCGGTGCAGTCTTCCGGCGCGACCTGCAGAACATATTTCTGCCCGCGCATATCACGGGATTTCACATCCAGCGACTGCAGCGAGGCCGGGGCGTTCTCCAGCGCTTCAGGAGAGACCACTTTCGCGCGAATAGCGGAGTGCGGGCAGGCGGCGACGCAGTGGTTACACTGGGTACAGATCTCCGGCTTCCAGATAGGGATCGCTTCGGCAATATTGCGTTTTTCCCAACGGGTCGTGCCCATCGGCCAGGTACCGTCCGGCGGCAGGGCGGAGACCGGCAGCGCATCGCCCAGCCCGGCCAGCATCGCGGCGGTCACGGTTTTCACAAAGTCCGGCGCGGCGTCGCTCACTACCGGCGGGCGATACGGGCTGGCGGCGTTCACCTGCTCCAGCGGAACGTCGAACAGCGATTCGCGGGCCAGCGCCAGCGCCTGCCAGTTGCGCTCGACCAGCTCCTGGCCCTTGCTGCTGTAGCTTTTGGCAATGGCACCCTGCAACGCTGCTAGCGCAGTGTCGCCGGGCAAAATCTGCGTCAGATGGAAAAACGCCATCTGCATGACGGTGTTGATTCGCGCCGCCAGGCCGCATTCACGGGCAATCTTCGCGGCGTTGATAATATAGAAGCGGGCCTGCTTCTGATTCAGCACCGCCTGCACCTCCTGCGGCAGCCGCGCCCAAACCTCGTCGGCGCTATAGGGCGTATTGAGCAGGAAAATACCGCCAGGTTTCAGGCGCTCGGCCATCTGGTACTTATCGATAAACTGTAGCTGGTGGCAGCCAACAAAATCCGCCTGCGAGATCAGATAGGCGGAGCGAATCGGCTGCTCGCTGACCCGCAGATGGGAGACCGTCAGGCCGCCGGCTTTTTTCGAGTCGTAGACGAAGTAGCCTTGGGCGTACCACGGCGTAGCGTTGCCGATAATTTTGATATTGTTTTTGGTCGCCGAGACGCTGCCGTCGCTGCCCAGGCCGTAGAAGAGCGCCTCAAGCTTAGCGCCCGAGGGCAGGGTGTTTTCCGGCAGCGGCAGGGAGAGGTTGGTAACGTCATCATAGATGCCGACGGTAAAACGCGGCCTGGGCTTCTCCGCCCGCAGCTCGTTAAAGATAGCCAGCACGCACTCCGGGCCAAACTCCTTCGAGGAGAGACCGTAACGCCCGCCGATCACACGCGGCAGCGTGTCGCGCTCGCCCTGATTAAAGGCTTCCGCCAGCGCGGTCATGATATCCAGATAGAGTGGCTCCGCCTGCGCGCCTGGCTCTTTGGTGCGATCGAGCACGGCAATGCGCTGGGCGCTCTGCGGCAACGCGGCCAGCAGATGCTGTGCCGAGAAGGGGCGATAGAGGCGCACCTTCAGCACGCCGACCTTCTCATTGCGGGTTAGCAGCTCGTCAACCACCTCTTCGCAGGTGCCGATTGCCGAGCCCATAATCACAATTACCCGTTCCGCCTGCGGGTGGCCGTAGTACTCAAACGGCTGATAGCGGCGGCCAGTGGCTTGGGCAAAGTCGTTCATCGCCTGCTCAACGTGCTCGTAGACCGCGTTGTACCACGGGTTGGTGGCCTCGCGAGACTGGAAGTAAGTATCCGGGTTAGCAGAGGTGCCGCGAATGACCGGGTGGTCGGGGTTCAGGGCGCGAGCACGATGGGCAGCGATCTCAGCGGCGGGCAGCAGGCTGCGGAGGGTCTCATCAGCCAGCGGCACGATTTTGTTGATTTCATGAGAGGTGCGGAAGCCGTCAAAGAAGTGAATAAAGGGCACCCGACTCGTCAACGTGGCAACGTGAGAGATCAGCGCAAAATCCTGCGCCTCCTGGACGCTGCCTGCGCAGAGCATGGCGCAGCCGGTCTGACGCACGGCCATCACGTCGGAGTGATCGCCAAAGATAGAGAGCGCGTGGGTGGCAACGGTGCGGGCGGCGACGTGCAGGACAAAGGGCGTAAGCTGACCCGCCAGCTTGTAGAGGGTCGGGATCATCAGCAGCAGGCCCTGCGACGAGGTGAAGGAGGTCGAGAGCGCCCCGGTCTGTAGTGCACCGTGCACGGCGGCAATCGCTCCGGCTTCGGACTGCATCTCTACCACCCGAGGCGTATCGCCCCAGATATTTTTTAACCCGTTGCCGGCCCAGGCATCTGCCTGCTCGGCCATGGTTGAGCTAGGGGTAATCGGGTATATGGCGATAACTTCGCTGGTCCGGAACGCCACTGAGGCGACCGCGCCATTACCATCAACTGTGATCATAGGTTTGCTCTCATTGCTTAAATGTTTACTCTCTCACTCCAGTATAGACAGCCGTCCAGGAGCGGTTTTTGATCTGAAAGTGAAGATATCGCAAAATGTCGAGCACCATTTTCCCGTACGTAGCACTGCGAAACTATTTCAATTTACCCCTTGCACTGTACGGATAATCATGCGTTAATAGCCTAACGATGTAGCACTGAAACTATTTTTGTACTCTACGAAACCCTCTCACTGTTTGTATCTTCTGATATTTCCCTGTAGATGTTTTCCCCGCTGATTAAAGAATCTATTCAGCCTGTAACTTTCTCTGCATCTTTCTCTGCGAATACGACAACGACCGCTATACTTGTAATGGGAATCAGCGGGTTAAGGCAGGCCCAGACGGTCAGCCCTCGTTGAACATAATTATGAAAAAAGGATACTATTATTACTAATCACATACATTTCCGCTGCCCATGCTGTCATGGGTCACAGTACAGAACCTCACATTTTGACGTTAGCGAAGCCAATCCCTTCGGCGCAAAATGCATTTTCTGTAAATCCTCCATGGTCATTCTGGATAACGTCTCAGCACCTCTCTCCGCTGCTCACGTAGCGCTGGATCTACGCACCCTGGCGTAAACCGCCATCAAACCTGTGGCATAGCGCCAGAGTTGTAAAAAACGCTATGCCGGACAGAAAACCCGCATCCTCCTCTCGACGTCAGGCGCTACGCTGCCTATTATGCATAAGTTTTGTTAACTCAGAGGGGGAGAAGAGATGCGTACAGCGTTATGGGTAGGGTGTGCCGTATGGTTACTTTCAGCATGTAGCAGCGAGCCTGTACAGCAGGCCACGGCAGCACACGTTGCACCGGGTCTGAAGGCCGCGATGTCGAGTACAGGGCAAGCCAACTGCGCCATGATTGGCGGTTCGCTCTCAATTGCCCGTCAGCTGGATGGCTCCGCCACGGGCATGTGTGCACTGCCTAACGGTAAACGCTGTAGCGAACAATCTCTTGCCACGGGCGCCTGCGGCAGCTACTAATTACTGCGCCGTGTCAGCCAGCTTATAGATCAGGGTCTGGTCCGCCGTTGTCAGCGTCAGCTGGCTATCGGTAAGATCGACCTGCGCGCCCTCTTTGAGCAGGGAGCCAATGACGTTGTCGAGTTCGCTACGCTGCGGATCGACACAGGCCATGCGGGTCATTACCAGCTCTTTCGCCGTCAGCTCACCGCTGGAGAGCTTTGCCTGACCAGAGAAGCGGTTGCACATGCTGCCGGAGATCGCCATTTTCTCGCCGAAACGCAGCTCGGGTGGATTTTCGCCTGGCGCGACCGCCTTGCCGTTGACGTTTTCCAATACGAAACGGTGCCCAATAAGCTGCTCGCTGGTGACGGAGACCTTGCCGTCACGCACGCAGCCTGCCAGCAGAACGCACAGCGCGGTTAATGCAATCACTCTTTTCATAACGATTCCCTGAAAATTCTCCATGGTAAATTCTATTTTATCAGTATGGTGGGGGATGTCTTGCGGGATAGTCTGAAACTCCCTCCGCTGACGGAGGGAGGCACTTCTTATCACATCTAGACCAGCGCGTTAGGGCAGACGTCGTCGTTGTCCAGCTGGCGCAGGTTCTCCAGCGTGGTTTGCGAGATACTGATCAGCGCTTCGGCAGTTAAGAACGCCTGGTGACCGGTAAACAGCACGTTGTGGCAGGCGGAGAGGCGGCGGAAGATATCATCCTGGATAACGTCGTTCGACTTATCTTCAAAGAAGAGATCGCGTTCGTTCTCATACACGTCCATACCCAGCGCGCCGATCTTCTGTGTCTTCAGCGCTTCAATGGCCGCCTGGGAGTCGATCAGGCCGCCACGGCTGGTGTTGATGATCATCACGCCATCCTTCATCTGGGCAAAGGCGTCGCGGTTAAGCAGATGGTAGTTATCTTCCATCAGCGGACAGTGCAGGGTGATCACGTCGGCACTGGCAAACAGCGTTGGCAGATCGACATACTCGACGCCGAGCTCCAGCGCAGCCGCGCTCGGATAGGGATCGGAGGCCAGCAGGCGCATACCAAACCCTTTCAAAATTCGCAGGGCGGCAATGCCGATTTTTCCGGTACCAATCACGCCTGCGGTTTTACCGTGCATGGTGAAGCCGGTCAGCCCCTCCAGCGAGAAGTTAGCGTCGCGGGTCCGCTGGTAGGCGCGATGGATACGACGGTTAAGGGTCATCATCATGCCGACGGCATGTTCGGCCACCGCTTCCGGAGAGTAGGCCGGAACGCGCACCACACGCAGTCCCAGCTCTTTTGCCGCGTC
This sequence comes from Pseudescherichia sp., assembly GCA_032055545.1. GTDB lineage: Bacteria > Pseudomonadota > Gammaproteobacteria > Enterobacterales > Enterobacteriaceae > Pseudescherichia. Next base: position 45,891 of record DAMBQR010000003.1, read on the forward strand.
GAGATCGACGTTATTAAACCCGGCACAGCGCAGGGCGATGAACTTAACCCCGTGCTTTTTTAACTCTTCCAGCACCGGACGGCTGCCGTCATCATTAACAAAGATGCACACCCCGTCGCAGCCGTGGGCCGTTTTCGCAGTTTTCTCCGTTAACAGAAAGTCGAAAAATTCAAGATCGTATTGATAGCTCTCGTTAACCTGTTGCAGATACTTTTTATCGTACTGCTTGGTGCTGTATACCGCGAGTTTCATAGGCTGTTCTCCAGTGATTTAGGAGTAATTATAGCCATTTACGTTATGGCGTAACATAAGAATTGATGTTGCATATGTTATAATATAACATTGCTTTTTTTCACATGGATTGAGGGTACGATTTTGGCTAAACATTTTGGAAAATTTGCAGTGGCTCTGGGAGCACTATTGATGGGAGGGCAGGCGCTGGCGCATGGCCACCATTCCCATGGCAAACCGCTGACGGCGCTGGAGCAAAAAGCCTCTGAGGGCGTATTCGAGGATACAGATGTTAAAGCGCGTGAGCTAAGCGACTGGGACGGCATGTGGCAATCCATCTATCCCTATCTGCTAAGCGGCGATCTCGATCCGGTTTTCAAAAAGAAAGCGGAGAAAGATAAGAGCAAAACGGCTGACGAGATTAAAGAGTACTACCGCAAGGGATATATTACCGACGTTGATACGCTGGGCATTGAGAACGGTGTGATGGAGTTTCATACCGGCGACAAGGTAAGCAGCTGTAAGTATGAGTCCACTGGCTACAAGATCCTCACCTACACCTCAGGCAAGAAGGGTGTACGCTATCTGTTTGAGTGTAAAGACGCCAGCAGCAGCGCACCGAAGTTTGTACAGTTCAGCGATCATACCATTGGTCCGCGCAAGTCAGCACACTTCCATATCTTTATGGGCAACACCTCTCAGGAGGCGCTGCTGAAGGAGATGGACAACTGGCCAACCTACTATCCATACCAGCTTAGCAAAGAGCAGGTAGTTGACGATATGCTGCATCACGGCTAGTAAGGGCTGTTGAGAGTATGTAATCAACGGCTTAACGTGGCACAATGGCGTCAGTATGGTTACGTTTCGGAACGCTGACTGCCCATGAAGGGTAAATACAAAGCCGCCATTGCGCTTCTCCTGTTGTTAATACTGCTGCCGCTGACGCTGCTGCTTACGCTCGCCCAGTGGCTGCCGGGGCTTGCGGGTATATGGTTGCCCGCAGGCACCCGTATTATGCTGGAGGCCAGCCCACGCTTCACCCGGCATGCGCTACAGATCCCCGATCTGCGTTATCTGGTGGGGGATTGTCCCCTGGCGTGGATCCAGAACGCTGAAATTACCCATCCCAGCCGCTGGCAGGTAACGATCGACGCGGTCGATCTCAATCAGACCTGCCTGGATAAACTCCCCGAAACTAAACCTTCAACCGCCGCGCCGCGTACCCTGGCCGAGTGGCAGGGCGTGCTGCCCTACGCGTGGGTCAACGTAAAGCGAGTGACAGTGTCACCTTTTCAGGCGTGGGAGGGGGCGCTAGCGCTCTCGTTAACGCCAGAGGTTCAGCAGCTGCGCTATCGCGGCGATCGGCTTACGTTTGCGGGTACCCTGCGCGGGCAGGCGTTAACGATCAACGAGCTGGCGCTCTCCCTGCTCGACGGTCAGCCGCCGATTACGCTGTCGGGGGCGTTTACCCTGCCACGTCTGCCCGCCGGGGTACCGGTTAACGGGCGGGCCACGGCGACGCTCAGCCTGCCGCAGATACCTTCCGGCGTCGATGCCGAGCTGGAGTGGCGGGGTAACGCCGGTCAGCTGATCGTCATGGCCAGGGACAACCCCGATCCTTTGCTGGATCTGCCCTGGCAGGTGACCCGGCAGCAGCTGAGGATGAGCGATGGCCGCTGGCAGTGGCCTTATCAGGCAGGTCTTCCTCTGAGCGGGCGCATTGGTCTGCAGGTGAAAAACTGGCAGCAGGGGCTGGAGAAGAGCGAAATTAGCGGTCGGCTGAACGTACTAACCCAGGGGCAGGCCGGCAAAGGCAACGCGGTGTTGAGTTTCGGGCCGGGGCGCTTGAGCATGCAGGAGAGCGCAATGCCGCTCCAGCTCACCGGCGAGGCGAAGCAGGGGGATCTGATCTTCTACGCGATGCTGCCAGCCCAGTTAACGGGTTCGCTGGCCGAGCCGCAGCTGCGCTTCTCTCCCGGCGCGCTGCTGCGCTCCCGAGGGCGAGTGATTGACTCCCTGAATATCGATGAGGTGCGCTGGCCGCTGGCTGGCGTCACGCTGACCCGCCAGGGAATTGACGGGCGGCTACAGGCTATTTTACGGGCGCATGAGGCGCAGCTGGGTGATTTTGCTCTGCACCTTGATGGCCGCGCGCAGAATTTTTTGCCGGACAACGGGCTATGGCAGTGGGCCTACTGGGGCGACGGCAACTTTACTCCAATGCAGGCACGCTGGGACGTTAAGGGCCGGGGAGAGTGGCGGGATAGCGAGATCGTCCTGACGGATCTCTCTACCGGTTTCGACAAGTTGCAGTATGGCACGCTACAGGTACGCCAGCCGAGAATGGTGCTCGACACGCCTGTTCGCTGGTCGCGGGACCCGATGCATCCGCACTTTAGCGGCGCGCTGGCGCTGGAGGCTCAGGAGACCTCTGTCAACGGCGGCGGGGCGCTGCCCCCCTCAACGCTTAAGTTTAGCGTCGAGGGCAGGGAACCGACGCAATTCCAGTTTAAAGGCGATCTTCATGCAGCAGCGATCGGTCCGGTACGGGTCAATGGTCGCTGGGATGGAGAGCGCCTGCGCGGTCTGGCCTGGTGGCCGCGCCAGCCGCTAAGCGTTTTTCAGCCGCTGGTGCCGCCCGACTGGAAGATGGATCTGCGCGACGGTGAACTCTATGCCCAGATTGCGTTCTCCGCTGCGGCGGACCAGGGGTTTGAAGCGGGTGGTCACGGCGCGATCCGTCGGGGTAGCGCCTGGCTCCCCGATAATAAATTCAACGGCGTCGATTTTATCTTACCCTTCCGCTTTAGCGAGGCGGGCTGGCAGTTTGGCACGCGTGGGCCGGTGTCGCTGCGCATTGCTGAGATTACCAACCAGGTGACCGCACGTAACTTTACCGCCGATTTACAGGGAGCCTACCCCTGGCGCGAGGATAATCCGCTGCTGCTTAGCGACGTCAGCGTCGATCTGCTGGGCGGCAAGGTGACCATGCAGCAGCTGCGGATGCCCCAGCACGATGCCGCGCTGCTGCGCCTGCAACATATCTCCTCAAGCGAGCTGATTTCCGCCCTGCATCCGAAACAGATCGCGCTCTCCGGGCCAATCAACGGCGCGCTGCCGCTCTGGCTGACGCATGATAAGTGGCTAATTAAAGACGGCTGGCTAAACAGCCCGAGCGCGCTGACGCTGCGTCTTGATAATGATACTGCCGACGCGCTGGCGAAGAAGAATATTGCGGCGGGGGCGGCTATCAACTGGCTGCGCTATATGGAGATCTCGCGATCGTGGACTACGCTCAACCTCGACAACCAGGGTGAACTGACGCTCCAGGCGACGCTGCACGGTACCAGCTACGCCGAGGGAAAGCGCAACACCGTGAATCTCAACTACCATCATGAAGAAAACGTCTTCACCCTGTGGCGCAGCCTGCGCTACGGCGACAACGTAGAGACATGGCTTGAACAGCATGCGGCGCTGCCGGGCTGTTCAGCCGACCGGGGATGTAAGGAAAAATAATGAAAACCCTAAACGCCTCTTTTGCCCTGCTGCTTCTGCTGATCCTGAGCGGCTGCACGCCGCGTATCGAGGTAGCTGCGCCAAAAGAGCCGATTACTATCAATATGAACGTGAAGATTGAGCATGACATCAACATCAAGGCGGACAAAGAGGTAGAGGCGCTGTTGAAAGAGCAGAAGTAGGGCGATCGAATAACCGGCGCTAATGATTAACCGAAGAGAAAAATAACGCTATCAGCATGCGATTAGTCACTCGGAAAAGCGATCCGCCCCGCATGAACGTATGGCTAACCGGTCAGGTGTAAAGAAGAAGATATGGCTTTAGAAGCCTATGTGAGTAAGCGAAGTAAACATAATGCTGGTAAGCCACTCTACCCATACAAGCATAAAGATGGCATGTTGTAGCCAAAGATTGCCGAAAGCCGTAACAAAGGAACCTTGTGCGTAGCTGTTGAATACTGTTTCTGCAGGCCACTCACTGAGTTGTACACTCCCGGCCTGCAGTTTCATGCTCAACCAATAACCTATTCCACCACCTGTCCGCGACCTCTCTTCTGGCGCGAACAGGATCAATGGCCGGAGAGGTTTATTTACAGGCAACCAGATCGGCCATTTGCTCAGCATTTGGCAAGCCGATAATTTGTTGCAGGGCACGCGCTTTATTCAGGTAATAAATGGCAGGCGTACCGCTGGCACCTAATTGCTCCATAAGCTGCTGATTATGCTGTATCTGTTTAAACACGTCAGGCGGGGTGTTACCTTTCAGATCCGGTTTGATTTTTCCGTTGCTACTCTCAAGGTCATACCAGACTTTAGCCGGATCCTGCGAAGAAAGGACCGCCGCCGCATACTGCGCGCTGTCCGGGCGGATCACGCCAACCAGCAACGTTTTGGTGCTGATGCTTTTATCTTTGATAAAAGGCTGGGCCTGGTGCCAGAACTTATTGCAGTAGGGGCAGAAGGGATCGGAGAAGACAACCACCTGACACTTCGCGTCCGCGCTGCCTTCTGTGATCCCCGGCGCAGCGGTAAGCTTCTTCCACATCTCGCGACCTGCGGGAATATAAATCTCATCATTAATGATCTTCTCGCTGAGGTTATTTCCCTGCGCATCATACATATAGCCTGAAACAACATGTTTTTTATCCGGGGTAAGATAAAGCGTTACGCCCATGTCCTGATATTTACCCAGCCATCCTTCCACACCGCCGGGGGCGCTGAATGGCTTAATGATTTCAATGCCCTGTTTCTCCATCTGTTTAACAGGTTCAGGCAGGTCAGCGGTCTGCGCCTGGGTCATGGCGCTCATTAGCAGCGTTAACAGTGACAGTGTCTTCTTCATTATTTTTCCTCATTAAAATCAGGTGACGGGGACGCATTCGCCTTCGTCAGCGTGGTCAGCAGCGCATCTTTGCTCAGAAGAGAGGGCAGAACGTGCCCCTGAGACAGTGAAGGGCCAAAAATGGCGTTAAAAGGAATACCGCTGGCACCGTAGCGGCGCAGGAACTGTTCGATTTCAGCAGAGGGCTGACTCCAGTTTCCCTGCAGCAGCACAACATCGTCGCGGTTTAAGGCGGCAATCACCTCAGGGCGATGAAGCACCAGGACCTCATTAACCCGGCAGTTCAGACACCAGTCGGCGGTAATATCAACCAGCACGCGTTTTTTCGCCTCCAGCGCCTCGCTTAATGCCGCTTCACTGAGCGGTTGCCAGTTGAGAGGGGAGCCGGCCTTTCCCGGGGGCTGAGGAGCCAGAAAAGCATACAACCCGGCACCAAACAGCACGCCAAACGCCAGGCTGCGCAGATTTTCCTGATGGTCCGGCATGGCTTTCGCGCAGCGGTACAGGAAAAACGCCACCATCAGGCCGCCGCCAGTCAGTACATAGCGTGCGCCCCACTCGTTAACCAGTAGCGACATCAGCCAGAGACACGATCCCAGCATAAGCAACACCAGCATCAGACGCAGTTTTCCCATCCAGGGGCCGGGTTTAGGCAGCCAGCGCGCCACGTCGGGTACAAGGCTGATCGCCAGCCAGGGAAGGCTCATCCCGATACCCATGACTAAGAAGATGAGCCACAGCTGATGCACGGGTGCCGCGAGCGCGAACGTTACAGCCGTGCCGAGGAAGGGTGCCGTGCAGGGCGTGGCAAGCAGGGTCGCAAATGCACCTTCAAGAAAACTCCCGCTGATGCCGTTGCCACCGGCGGTAGCCAGCCGGGTGGACAGGCCGGAAGGAAGTCGGATCTCAAGCAGGCCCGCCAGGCTGAAACAAAAAAGCCACGTCACCAGAACCATGGCGGCAATAAACCAGGGGTTCTGGAACTGAAAACCCCAGCCAATCCATGCGCCGGACAGCCGCATGCCGGTCACCACCGCCGCCAGCACCAGAAACGAAAACATTATCCCGGTCGCCGTTGCCAGAAAACGCAGCCGCGTCTGACGGCGGGTGCTCTCTGCCAGTGTCATCAGCGACGCGAGTTTAATCCCGAGAACAGGCAGAACGCAGGGCATCAGGTTGAGAACAAGACCACCCGCTAACGCTACGGCCACTATCTGCCATAGCGCTATGGACGGAGTGATATCGACCGTGAGTTGCTGACTCTGCGCACCATTGCTGACCAGCAGAGAGAGCTGTTGCAAGCGGGAGGCATCCAGCGGTTTTCCCTGGGTATCGCTAACGCTAAACCGGGCGGTCAGCGTGTCATCGAGGATCTCCGCCTGCGGTGGCGACAGAGTCGCACCCGTAGGGTTGTCAGCAAAGAGATCCGGCCGGGACCAGCCCTCCGGGGAAACCAGTTTAACACTCAGCGTGTCATTGTCAGCGGTAACGGATTGAACCGCCACAGTACCGCTTTTCGTGGGAACAGCGCGCATCGCACTGTCCCAGGCGTCGGCAAAGTGCGCTGATGGACCGGACGTCAGGTTGATATCCAGCGGGAAAGTATTGACCACGCAGAGATTGCTGCACAGCGAAAGCGTCAGTTTCCCGCGCAATCGTTGCAGTTCACGGGTAGAGACTTCCAGCGGAAACACCACGCGTTGGTCATAGCCGACTGAGGTGAAACCTGCGGAATCAAAACGGACGGGGCGGGGCCAGTGCCACTGCGTTTTCGCCTGCGACTCCCACGCGATCGCGGGCCGGAATCCGCCGTCACCGGGCGTTCGCCAGTATGTTTTCCACCCTTCATCAGGGGTAACGTCAAGCAGCAGGCGAACTTTCCCGTCTGCAGGCGCATCGTGCCAGACATGAACCTGAGCATGGGAATTGTCAGGCTTCATCGACCAGCCCGGTACCGCAGCTGAGGCCGCAGACAGGCTGAATAACAGGAACCACAGGCTCCTGAAAAAGATTTTCATATATTTTCTCCGTGAAAAAGTAACTAAACAGGGACGTCCGGTTCAGTCATTCACGGAAAACGCAGTTTTTGAGATGTATTCGAAGTAGGGGAGGACGAAAAAGGATCACCGGTCTCGGCAGAATGCTGATTTTGAGCAGCACCGCCAGCACCAGAACAAGCAGACCGGGTAAAAGCAGAAGGTTATCAAAATGAAGGGGCTGGGCGGCCAGAAGCGAGTGGGCGCTTAGTTCGCAGGGGGACAACCCCGGTAACGCTTGCTCCTGCGTACTGTTTTCAGCAGTCAGTGAGAGCGCGGCGGCTTTGACCTGCATGTGGTGCAGGATGCTGGCTCGCTGGGTCAAACAAATCAGCATGACAAGACCGGCAACGAAAAGAAGCGCGACGGCTTTCAGTTGCCTGTTTTTATGGTGAGCCGGACCCGTCAGGATAGTCATGGGCAATGAGGATAGTGAGCGACCCGGCTATGGGCAAGAGGCAATTTGTAAAAAAATGCCAACCAGTGCGGTTCGGCAAGGTCATTTGCACTCTTTACGCAGGATCCCTTACCTCACAGACGGAATGCCATAATTTCCCCGACTTCTATTTTCACGTAACATCATTCATTAACAGCATCTGCTTTTGACATACAGCGGACATACATGCAGGCCGGTGTCCGCTTTGAGCTGTGAGTTCTTCGTTTCATGGCAACGTCCCCCTTGATTAAGGATAGCGTTGCATCCATCGGTTGAACTCACAGCTCAAAGCGGACCTTCGGCCCCAGACGACTGTCCGTTATCTGCCAGAAGTAGGCGCGGCATAAAACCTGTCCTGAAAAGGCCGCTACTGCTCTCTGCAAATCAGGGCAACACCGGCCTGTTATTGACAACTGTTTTCATAGCCCGGGTTGAGGTAAGACGCTGAACGCCGGGCAGTGCGGAAAGGTTAAGATCGCAAAGCCGTTGAAAGCTTTCCATGTACCCCAGGCTTTTACGTGCCGGTAATACTGACAGGGCTTACCTATGCGGGGGCAGCCTATCTGCTGTGGCTGGGAGCAAGAGTCCTGCGCCATCCCCCGGTTCCCTCCAGCGGCAATTTTGATCACACGGTTAACGGGTTCCGGACGCTGATGAAAGGGTTTGGCATCAGCGGGATGAACCCGAAAGCACTGCTGCTTTTCCTGGGACTTCTGCCGCAGTTCACGAGCCGGGACGCAGGCTGGTCTGTTGGCGTGCAAATTTTCTTTGTGGGGCTGGTACAGATAATCAACTGCGCGATTGTTTACAGTGTGGTCGGGCTGGGTTCGAAAGCAATTCTGCGCACGCGTCCGGCGGCGGCGCGGAGGGTCAGTCAGTTCTCGGGCGTAGCCATGATCGCCATCGCCTTCCTGCTCATCGTTGAGCAGCTCTATACCGCCTTAAGATAACGGCGTCAGGCCATGCCGCGTCCGTATTTTAACTATTTAGCCGTTGCTGGCTGATTAGAGCGTATTTCTCCGCTCTCGGTAACGTAATAAAGCGCGCGGGAAGGGCAGAGAACCCCCTCTGCCGCAGCAGAAGGGGAAGAAGTTTAGGCAGTAACGAGGCTGTCGATAGCGGCTTTCGCGTCAGACTGGGCTTTGGTCGCCACTTCCGGACCGTAGGCAATGCCTTCGGCGAACACGAAGTTCACGTCAGTAATGCCGATAAAGCCCAGGAACAGCTTCAGATACGGGGCGATCAGGTCGGATGGGGTGTCCTTATGGATGCCGCCACGGCTGGAGAGCACCACCGCACGTTTGCCGGTTACCAGGCCTTCCGGACCGTTCTCGGTGTAGCGGAAGGTCACGCCCGCGCGGGCCACCAGGTCAAAGTAGTTTTTCAGCTGCGTCGGGATGTTGAAGTTATACATCGGGGCCGCCAGCACAATCACGTCATGGGCTTTCAGCTCGGCAATCAGCTCATCGGAGAGCGCCAGCGCTTCCTGCTGACGCGGGGTCAGCGGCGCATCGCTTGGACGCAGCGCGCCAACCAGCTCACCGTCCAGGACTGGAATCGGGTTAGCAGCCAGATCGCGCACGGTGATCTCATCCGCGCCGTTCTTTTCACGCCACTGTTCGACCAGATAGTCAGCCAGCTGACCAGACTGCGAGTACCCTGCCAGAATACTGGATTTAAGAACTAATACTTTGCTCATGGGTGTTTCCTTTGTTGTATTTGATGAGGTTCGCCCCCAAATAATTGCTTGCCACTTTATTCACAAATCAGCGTCTTGAATAGCGCAATATATCGAAGCCAACATTCGAATTTTTTGAATAAGTCAAAGCGGAAGCGGATGTGGTACTCTACAATCAACGTAAAAGCGAGATTTTACCGGCAGTGCCCTGCCCGATAACACTATGACAGAACAACAGAAATTATCCTTCGCCGACCTCAACAACCACCTCGACAACCTGATGCTGCGGGATCGGCAGCGCTTCGCCCGCCGCCTGCACGGGGTGAAGAAGGTTAAAAATCCTGAATCACAGCAGGCCATCCTGCAAGAGATGGCGCAGGAGATCGCTAAAGCCGCGACAGTTGTTGACCGGCGCGCGGCGGCACGCCCGGAGATTAGCTACCCGGACAATTTGCCCGTTAGCCAGAAGAAGCAGGATATTCTGGAGGCGATCCGCGACAACCAGGTGACGATTGTCGCCGGTGAGACTGGTTCGGGTAAAACCACCCAGCTGCCAAAAATCTGTATGGAGCTGGGGCGGGGCGTAAAGGGCTTGATCGGCCATACCCAGCCGCGTCGTCTGGCGGCGCGCACCGTGGCAAACCGTATTGCCGAGGAGCTGAAAAGCGAGCCGGGCGGCGCGATCGGTTATAAGGTCCGCTTTAGCGATCACGTCAGTGAGAATACCATGGTTAAGCTGATGACCGACGGTATTCTACTGGCCGAGATCCAGCAGGACCGGCTGCTGATGCAGTACGACACCATCATCATCGATGAGGCGCACGAGCGCAGCCTGAACATCGATTTTCTGCTGGGCTACTTTAAAGAGCTGCTGCCGAAACGCCCGGATCTGAAGATCATCATCACCTCGGCGACCATCGATCCAGAGCGTTTCTCTCGTCACTTTAACAACGCGCCGATTATCGAAGTGTCGGGCCGCACCTATCCGGTGGAGGTGCGCTATCGCCCCATCGTCGAGGAGGCGGATGATACCGAGCGCGATCAGCTGCAGGCGATTTTCGACGCCGTTGACGAACTGGGCCGCGAAAGTCCCGGCGATATCCTGATCTTTATGAGCGGCGAGCGCGAAATTCGTGACACTGCCGACGCGCTTAACAAGCTCAACCTGCGCCATACCGAGGTGCTTCCGCTCTATGCGCGCCTGTCGAACAGCGAGCAGAACCGCGTCTTCCAGCCTCACGGCGGACGGCGCATTGTGCTGGCCACCAACGTGGCGGAAACCTCGCTCACCGTGCCGGGCATCAAGTACGTGATCGATCCGGGCACGGCGCGTATCAGCCGCTACAGCTACCGCACTAAAGTGCAGCGTCTGCCGATTGAGCCGGTTTCGCAGGCGTCAGCAAACCAGCGTAAAGGGCGCTGCGGCCGTGTATCGGAGGGGATCTGTATTCGCCTCTACTCCGAGGACGATTTCCTCTCGCGGCCGGAGTTTACCGATCCAGAGATCCTGCGCACCAACCTCGCGTCAGTTATTTTGCAGATGACCGCCCTTGGGCTGGGCGATATCGCGGCGTTCCCGTTTGTCGAAGCGCCGGACCGACGCAATATTCAGGACGGCGTGCGCCTGCTGGAAGAGCTGGGCGCCATCACTACCGATGAGAGCCAGACTGCCTACAGGCTCACTGCCCAGGGGCGTCAGCTGTCACAGCTGCCGGTGGATCCGCGTCTGGCCCGCATGGTGCTGGAGGCACAGAAGCTGGGCTGTGTGCGCGAGGCGATGATCATCACCTCCGCGCTCTCTATTCAGGATCCGCGCGAGCGGCCGATGGACAAGCAGCAGGCGTCTGATGAGAAACATCGCCGCTTCCATGACAAAGAGTCTGACTTCCTCGCCTTTGTAAACCTGTGGAACTACCTCGGCGAACAGCAGAAAGCGCTGTCGTCGAACCAGTTCCGCCGTCTCTGCCGTACCGACTACCTTAACTACCTCCGGGTACGCGAGTGGCAGGATATCTACACCCAGCTGCGCCAGGTGGTAAAAGAGCTGGGTATAGCGGTCAACAGCGAGCCAGCAGAGTACCGCGAGATCCATATCGCGCTGCTCACCGGTCTGCTGTCGCATATCGGCATGAAGGATGCCGACAAACAGGAGTTTACTGGCGCACGCAACGCTCGCTTCTCCATCTTCCCCGGCTCCGGCCTGTTTAAAAAGCCGCCGAAGTGGACGATGGTCGCCGAGCTGGTAGAGACCAGCCGCCTGTGGGGGCGTATCGCCGCCCGCATCGATCCAGAATGGGTCGAGCCGGTGGCCCAGCATCTGCTCAAGCGCTCGTACAGCGAGCCGCACTGGGAGCGAGCGCAGGGCGCGGTGATGGCGACGGAGAAGGTCACCGTCTACGGTCTGCCGGTGGTTGCCGCGCGTAAGGTCAACTACAGCCAGATCGATCCAGCCTTGAGCCGCGAGCTGTTTATCCGTCACGCGCTGGTGGAGGGCGACTGGCAGACCCGGCACGCCTTCTTCCGCGACAACCTGAAGCTGCGCACCGAGATCGAAGAGCTGGAGCATAAGTCGCGCCGCCGCGATATCCTGGTGGATGACGATACGCTGTTTGAGTTTTACGATCAGCGCATTAGCGTTGATGCTATCTCTGCCCGCCACTTTGACAGCTGGTGGAAAAAGGCCAGCCGCGAGACGCCGGATCTGCTCAACTTTGAAAAGAGCATGCTGATTAAAGAGGGCGCGGAGCAGGTCAGCAAGCTGGATTACCCTAACTTCTGGCATCAGGGCAATCTCAAGCTACGCCTGAGCTACCAGTTTGAACCTGGCGCGGACGCAGACGGCGTAACGGTGCACATTCCGCTGCCGCTGCTCAACCAGGTGGAGGAGAGCGGCTTCGAGTGGCAGATCCCTGGCCTGCGCCGGGAGCTGATTATCGCCCTGATCAAGTCGCTGCCGAAACCGATCCGCCGTAACTTTGTACCCGCGCCCAACTACGCTGAGGCGTTTTTGGGCCGCGTCACGCCGCTTGAGCTGCCGCTGCTGGATGCACTGGAGCGCGAGCTACGCCGCATGACCGGCGTCACTGTCGATCGCGACGCGTGGCAGTGGGAGCAGGTGCCCGATCACCTGAAGATCAGCTTCCGCGTAGTGGATGACAAAAACCGCAAGCTGCAAGAGGGGCGTGACCTGACGGCGCTGAAGGAGAGCCTGAAGGGCAAAGTGCAGGAGACGCTGTCGGCGGTGGCCGATGACGGCATCGAGCAGAGCGGGCTGCATATCTGGAGCTTCGGCACCCTCGCCCAGAGCTATGAGCAGAAGCGCGGCAACTATAAGGTGAAGGCGTGGCCCGCGCTGGTAGACGAGCGCGACAGCGTGGCGATCAAGCTCTTTGATAACCCGCTGGAGCAGGAGCAGGCCATGTGGCGCGGCCTGCGCCGATTGCTGCTGCTCAATATCCCATCGCCAATTAAGTATCTGCACGAGAAGCTGCCTAACAAAGCCAAGCTGGGTCTCTACTTTAACCCCTACGGCAAAGTGCTGGATCTGATCGACGACTGTATCGCCTGCGGCGTGGATAAGCTGATCCACGAGGCGGGTGGCCCGGTGTGGACAGAAGAGGGCTTCGCGGCCCTGCACGAGAAGGTCCGCGCCGAGCTGAACGAGACGGTGGTGGAGATCGCCAAACAGGTAGAGCAGATCCTGACTGCGGTGTTCAATATCAACAAGCGCCTGAAAGGGCGCGTGGATATGACCATGGCGCTGGGGTTGTCGGATGTGAAAGCCCAGATGTCAGGCCTGGTCTATCGCGGTTTTGTCACCGGCAACGGCTTTGCTCGCCTGGGCGATACCCTGCGCTACCTGCAGGCCATCGAAAAACGGCTGGAGAAGCTGGCGGTGGATCCGCACCGCGATCGCGCCCAGATGCTAAAAGTGGAGCAGGTTCAGCAGGCGTGGCAGCAGTGGTTGAACAAGCTGCCGCCCACTCGCCGTAACGATGACGACGTGCAGGCGATCCGCTGGATGATCGAGGAGCTGCGGGTCAGCTTCTTTGCTCAGCAGCTGGGAACGCCGTACCCGATATCGGACAAGCGGATCCTGCAGGCAATGGAACAGATCTCGGCTTAAAGCCACGCCCGGTGGCGCTGCGCTTACCGGGCCTACGGAGTTTGCATGCCGGGTAGGCCCGGCAAGGCTATGCCGCCGCCGGGCGTTGACCCGATATCGAGTGGTCACGATGAAGCAGATCTCCGGCTAACGACATGCCCGGTGGCGCTGCGCTTCCCGGGCCTACGGAGTTTGCATACCGGGTAGGCCCGGCAAGGCTATACCGCCGCCGGGCGTTAATGCCGTTTCAGGGTCAGAGTTGGCCCGCCCAACCGCCGCCCAATGCCCGATAGAGGTCGATCTGCGCCAGCAGCACGCTGTTCTTTACCTGCACCACGTTTAGCTGGGTAGAGAAGAGCGTGCGCTGGGCATCCAGCACATCCAGATAGGAGGAGTAGCCGTTCTGGTAACGATTCTGCGCAATGCGTAGCGTCTCGTCCGCCACCTCTACCTGCCCCTGAAGCTCGGTCAGCTGCTCCTGCAGACGTGCAATGGCGTCGAGGCTATCGTTAACCTCTTTGAAGGCGTTGCGCACGGTACTTTCATAGCTATAGAGCGCCTGGTTACGTTGGGACTGGGATACATCCACCTGTGCATTCAGCGCCTGACGGTTAAGCAGCGGGGCAAGAATGCTGCCGCCGACGCTCCACAGCCGCAGCGGATTATCTAATAAACCTGCCAGCGTATCGTCCTGTACCGAACCGCCCGCCGTCAGGTTAAGAGAGGGCAGCAGCTGAGCCTGCGAAACGGCGAGGCTGGCGTCGGCGGCAATCAGCTCCCGCTGCGCCTGAACGATATCGGGGCGGCGGTTAAGCAGCGACGAGGGAAGCTGACCGGGGATGCGTAGCGGGGTCAGTTTATCGAACTCGTTGCTGCGCCGGATGCCGCCGGGATTATCGCCAATCAACACGCTCAGGGCGTTCTCCTGCTCGGTAATCTGATGCTGGAGCTGCGGGATCTGCGCCCGGGTGGCGCGCAGCTCGGAGTCCGACTGCATCAGCTCCAGGCGGGAGCTGTAGCCAGCTTCGTACTGGCGCTGGGCCAGGGTGAACGCCTCTTCTCGCGCCTTCAGCGTTGACTGGGTGACGCGCAGCTGCTCATCAAGAGAGAGTAGCGTGACGTAACCGGTCGCTACCGACGACGCCACGGTCAGGTTCGCTGCCGCGGCAGCAGCCCGCTGTGCTTCGAGCGAAGCCTGGGCGGCTCTGGCCGTGCTGCGGTTGGCTCCCCAGAGATCCACATCGTAGCTGGCAGAGAGATTGCCTCGATAAAGCGTGCTGTAGGCCGGCAGGCCGGTGGCAGCGGACTGCGTCCGCGCTCGCGTGCCGCTGAGGCCCGCATCCAGCGTCGGGAACAGGCTGCCCTCGGCAGCGTAAACTCGCGCCTGGTACTCATTCACCCGCTCGCGGGCAATAAGAATATCGCTGTTATAGCGCAGCGCCCGATCCACGTACTGGTTGAGCTGGCTATCGTGGAAGCTGCGCCACCAGACCGCTTCAGCCTGGCTGGCTGGACCTACATTGTTGCGCCACTGAGCGGGGATGGTCAGGCTGGGCTTTGCGGGCTGGACATCAACCGACTGGCAGGCGGCGAGGGCAACGCAGAGCGCCAGCAGCGCGGGGCGAAACGGTCTCATTTCGCCTCCCGGGTATCAATATGCACCTGCACCGACATGCCGGGGCGCAGACGCGCGATCTGCTCCGTATCTCCTTCTACCGCAATGCGGACCGGAATGCGCTGGGCAATCTTCACAAAGTTGCCGGTAGCGTTATCTGGCGAAATCGCGCTGAACTCGACCCCGGTGGCCGGCGAGATAGATTCCACATGACCGGAGAAAGCCTGGTTGTTCAGCGCATCCACGGTAAAGCGCACCGGCAGACCGGTGTGAACGTTAGCAAGCTGCGTCTCTTTCAGGTTAGCGATAACCCAGCGCTGGGAGGGAACCAGCGAGGTAAGGTGCGTGCCCGCCGTCACGTAGGCGCCGAGCCGCACGGCCATCTGACCCAGTTGACCATCACGCGGGGCGACGATACGGGTGTTTTGCAGATCGATCTGCGCCAGCTCCAGCGCGGCCTGGGCATTCTCCACGTCGGCCTGCAGTGCCGCACGGTTGACGATAACCGTTTGCAGATCCTGGCGGGACGTCTCAAGAGTGGCCCGGGCCTGGGCGATATCGGCGCTACCCTGCGCCGCGCTTGCCAGCGCCGCATCCCGCTCACGAATCGACAGAGAACCATCTGCCGTGAGATTTTTCACCCGGCGCAAATCTGCCTGCGACTTCTGATTCTGCGCCTGGGCGTTTTGCAGCGCCGCCTCGTTACGTTTGATCACCGCCTCGGCGCTTTTGCGCTGCTGGAGGTTGTTATTGAGCGCCGCCACCTTCATTGCGAGCTGGGCCTCGGCCTGATGCACCCGCTGGTTGTAGATGCGATCGTCAATCTGCACCAGCAGATCGCCGCGCTTCACCACGGCAAAGTCCTGCACCTTCACCTCGGTGATATAGCCGTTGACCTGCGGGCTGATAAAGGTTGTCTGGCCGCGGACGTAGGCGTTATCGGTAAACTGGGTGTGGCGGGTAAACGGCGGTAGCTGCCAGGCGTAGAGGATCACCAGTACGCCCACGATACCAATGGCGGCGGCGGCAAAAATTGAAACCACCCGCAGGTTGCTGCGGGTATTCGCCTTCTCTTTAGCGGCGTCCTGCTGACTCATAACCACTCCTGTTGAAACACGGCTCTCATTCAATGCTCTTCCAATGCTATTTAGCGTTACGCATCGCCTTTTTCAGGGACAGACGCGCAGTAATACGTAACCGCAGCAGCCGCCAGAAGATCCACAGCAGCGTGGCGGCGGCAATGGTAGCGGTCAGCATGTAAGTATCGTTGTAAGCGAGGATATTCGCTTCGATAGAACTGACGTTTTGTAGCTGGGCAACGGCCTGGGCGCTAAGCAGGGTACTGTCACCAATCAGATTCTGATATTGCTGGGTGTAGAGCTGAAGGCGCTCGGTCACGAGCGGATCCAGCGTGGTAAGCTGATCCGCCAGCAGGCTGGAGTGATACTTCTCGCGCCAGACCTGGAAGGTGCCCAGCACCGCCGATCCAAGCAGGCCGCCAAGGTTCTGGCTCATGCCGAACAGCACCGAGAAGCTCACCAGGTTGCGCGGCTCGGTGACCACGCTACCGATGCCCGCCAGCATCGCCGGGGCCAGGAAAAAGGCGCTGCCGAAGCCCAGCAGGAACTGACTCACCATAAACTGATCGGGACGGGTCAGGCTTGTCGATTGGCTGTCGAGCAGGGAGGCGACAATCATCACCGCCAGCGAGGTGACAATCGGCCACGCCAGACGCTGGGGCTTAATGGTCAGGCAGCTGGCGACGATGCCGCAGACGATGCCGGCAAAAATCGACCAGGCCAGGTGAGTCATCTGCTCATTTTGCAGGCCAATATACTGTAGCCAGCCGATGGCACCGCTGTTCTGCTCTGCCAGCACGATGCGGATCAGCACCATGATCAGCCCCAGCCGCACGATGCTGCCGCTGGAGAGCCAGCGCGTATTGAGCAGCGGGTTGCTGCGGTTGTGCTCGAAGACGATAGCGCTCACGATGAGCACCAGCGCCCCTGCCAGCGCCCAGCCGAGCCATGGGGTTTCAAACCACCACTCCAGACGCCCCAGCGACAGCACGGCGCAGAGCAGGGCCATGCCCGGCGCAAACAGCATAAAGGTAATAAAGTCCTTCTTCTCGAACACTTTTTTGCGATCGCCCGGCGGCAGCTTAAGCATCACCACGCAGGCCAGGGAGACCAGCGCCAGCCCCAGCTCAAACAGGTAAAGCCCGCGCCACTCGTCGGTTTGCAGCAGCTCGGTTGAGAAGAGCCGTGCCATCGGGATCGCCAGCGACGAGCCGGTGATACCGATGGTCAACGCCTTGAGACGATGACGGGCAGGCCAGGCCTGGATCTGATAGTAGATCCCTAGCGAGCTGAGGGCTGCCGCCACCATGCCGTGCGCCGCCCGCACCATGATCGCCGAACTGAGATCGTTGACGAAGAGGTGAAAAAAGGTCACCAGCACGTAGAGCACCAGAAACCCTTCGGTAAAAGCGCGCAGGCCATACTGCTGGCGAAACTTCACCAGCAGCAGGTTGATCGAGACGTTGGTCATGACGTAAACCGCCGGTAGCCAGGCGATCTCCGTTGACCAGGCGGCAAAGGTCCCCTGCAAATTTTGCAGGTTAGCGGATACCATAGCATTGCCCAGCGCGCCGGTCAGACATACCAGCAGGCCCACGATGCCGTAGGCGATACGCTTAGGGACGGGGTGCAGCGGCGTTGAGGGAGACCCCAGCAGCATCGGTTTTTCATGCGCCGCCCATTCACGGGGTGCATAGGGGTCGCGTTTCGTCAGCTGTCGGTCATCCATAGATTGTTAACATTAAGCATTCTGTATTGGTGAGTGTACTAATAGTTCTGATTATTTATCAAATTAATGAATAAAGCGAAATCAGCGATTAGGAGAGATCGCCTTTTCTTTACCTAAGGCTTTGTTAACCTGCTGGGATATATCCTGTAGGAGGTGACAATGTTTACTACCCGCTTTCCGACTCTGCCAGAAAAAACGCTGGCTGCCGTTAATGCGTTAGGGAGCTGGCTGGCTCAAAATGAGTTTGAAGGTAAGCCGCTACCAGCGCAGGCTGACTGTATCGTTTTGGCCGGTAACGCGGTGATCCCCACCATTGACGCTGCCTGTGAGCTGGCTGCCACACACAAGATCCCCCTGGCAATTAGCGGCGGAATCGGCCACTCCACGCCTTTCCTCTATGCTGCCATCGCACGTCATGCGCGCTATAACAAGGTGCGCACGACCGGACGTACCGAGGCGGCGATTATGGGCGATATTGCTCGCCAGTTCTGGAAGATCCCAGCTGAGAAACTTCTCCTCGAAGAGCGTTCAACCAACTGCGGTGAAAATGCGCGCTTCTCATGGACGCTGATCCGTGAGCACAGTGTAGACGTTAAAACGCTGGTAGTGGTGCAGGATCCCACTATGCAGCGCCGGACGATGGCAACCTTTGCCAGCGTGCTGGAGGAGGTTAGCCATGAGGTACGGTGCGTAAGCTATCCTGGCCTGACCCCCAGGCTCGACAACGGTCGCCATGGCCTGGGTTTCCTGCCGAAAAGGGAAGGACTCTGGCCGGTTGAGCGCTATCTGTCGCTGATCCCCGGCGAGCTGGCGCGGCTGCGCGATGATGAGCAGGGCTACGGTCCCAACGGACGCGGCTTTATTGCTCATGTCGATATGCCTGCGGAGATAACCCGCGCGTGGGAGGTTATGCAGGCTGATGAGACGCTGATGCCCACCCTACAAGCGCGGGCGCTAATATAAATGGCTGATGTAGCGGACTGTTTATTATGAGATCACTCACAAATTCCGCCTGTGGCTCTGTGAATTATCCGGGACGTCTGTAAATTTTTAACAATAGATTTACTTGTTAAAAACAATCCCATTACAGGAGCAGGACATGACAGCACCCGTACAGCACCCGATGTATATTGATGGTCAGTTTGTCACCTGGCAGGGCGATGCCTGGATCGATGTCGTCAACCCGGCTACGGAAGCGCTGATTTCGCGCATTCCTGACGGTACGGCGGACGATGCGCGTAAGGCCATCGACGCTGCCGCTCGCGCCCAGCCTGTCTGGGAGGCGTTGCCAGCCATCGAGCGCGCCGGGTGGCTGCGGAAAATTGCCGTGGGGATCCGCGAGCAGGCCAGCGAAATCAGCGCTCTGATTGTAGAGGAGGGCGGCAAGATCCAGCAGCTGGCCGAGGTTGAGGTCGCCTTTACCGCCGATTATATTGAGTACATGGCCGAGTGGGCGCGCCGCTACGAAGGTGAGATCCTACAGAGCGACCGCCCTGGAGAGAACATTCTGGTCTTCAAGCGCGCACTGGGCGTCACCACCGGCATCCTGCCATGGAACTTCCCCTTCTTCCTGATCGCCCGCAAGCTGGCTCCGGCCCTGATAACGGGCAATACCATCGTTATTAAGCCGAGCGAGTTTACGCCTAACAACGCCATCGCCTTCGCTAAAATCGTCGATAGCATTGGCCTGCCGCGCGGCGTATTTAACCTGGTGCTTGGCCGCGGAGAGACCGTCGGCCAGGAGCTGGCGGGCAACCCAAAAGTGGCGATGGTCAGCATGACCGGCAGCGTCGGTGCCGGAGAGAAGATCATGGCGGCTGCGGCGAAAAACATCACTAAGGTCTGCCTGGAGCTGGGCGGTAAAGCGCCGGCCATCGTGATGGATGATGCCGATCTCGACCTGGCGGTCAAAGCCATCGTTGACTCACGGGTGATCAATACCGGGCAGGTCTGTAACTGCGCCGAACGCGTTTATGTGCAGAAGGGCATCTACGATCGTTTCGTTAACCGTCTGGGGGAGGCGATGAACGCCGTCGAATATGGCGATCCTGCCGCCCGCAACGACATTGCCATGGGGCCGCTCATTAACGCCGCCGCGCTGGCCCGCGTCGAGCAAAAAGTGGCCGGTGCCGTAGAGCAGGGGGCGAAGATCGCCCTCGGCGGTAAAGCGGTAGAGGGCAGCGGCTATTTCTATCCGCCGACGCTGCTGCTGGACGTGCGGCAGGATATGACCATCATGCATGAGGAGACCTTTGGCCCGGTGCTGCCGGTGGTGGCCTTTGATACCCTGGAAGAGGCGCTGGAGATGGCGAACGACAGCGACTACGGCCTGACCTCGTCGATCTATACGCAAAACCTCAATACCGCTATGAAGGCGATCAAGGGGCTGAAATTCGGCGAAACCTACGTTAATCGTGAGAACTTTGAGGCAATGCAGGGGTTTCACGCGGGCTGGCGTAAATCTGGCATTGGCGGAGCCGACGGTCGTCACGGTCTGAACGAGTATCTGCAAACGCAGGTAGTCTATCTGCAATCCTGATTGATTCGGCCTGAGAATAATTAATGAAGTTTTAACCAAAGCCCGGTATGTTTGCTTTTTTACTGTTTTAGATAAGGAAAATCTGATGCGCAGCAAATATTCCGGGTTACAAATAACCATTCACTGGCTGGTATTTTTACTGGTGGTGGTGGCCTACTGCGCGATGGAGTTTCGCGGATACTTTCCCCGTAGCGCCCGCCCGCTAATCAATATGATCCACGTCTCCTGTGGGATCTCTATTCTGGTGCTGATGGTCGCGCGTCTTCTGGTGCGCCTGAAATATCCCTCGCCGCTGATCACGCCCAAACCAAAAGCGATGATGACCGGCCTGGCGCATCTTGGCCACCTGGTAATCTATATTCTGTTTATCGCCTTGCCCATTATCGGCCTGCTGATGATGTGGAACCGCGGTAATAACTGGTTTGCTTTTGGCATGATGATGCCGCACGCCAGCGAATCGAATTTTGATCTGGTCGATACCCTGAAAAGCTGGCACGTTACCCTGGCGACGCTGGGCTACTACGTTATCGGGCTGCACGCCGCCGCCGCGCTGGCGCATCACTACGTGTGGAAAGACGATACGCTACTGCGTATGATGCCCGGCAAGCGGCGTTAAGCATAGTATCAGGGCCTGAGATCACTCTACCGGCTCGATCATCTCCGGTCCCTGATTTTTAATATTTCCCACCGCGCGCGTGACCGGGTGCCAGGTGAACATCTCCGCCGGAACCGCGCCGCGCTTGGCGATATCCTCCGCATCCTTACCGCTGACCGCCTGACGCATCCACTCCCGGGCGGCTTCCGACGTTAATACCAGCGGCCGCCGGTCATGGATATCCACCAGCCCCTTATCCGCCGCAGCGGTAACAATCAGAAAGCCTTCGTTTTCGCCGCCGCGTTCAAACGGCGCGCTGCCGATAGCCGCCATCAGGATCGGCTGGCCATCGCTGCGGTAAATAAAGTAAGGTTGTTTTTTATCGCCCTCTATTTTCCACTCAAACCAGCCGTCGGCAAAGCAGATAGCGCGCCCATGCAGCCACAGAGGTTTAAACATCCGGCTGGTTGCCGCGGTCTCAACGCGGGCGTTGATTAGGGCAGGTTTGTCCCACCAGCCCGGTGCATAGCCCCAGTGCACCGGATCCAACGCCAGCCTGTCATCGCGCTCGCTCAATAAAAGAACTTTGGTTCCAGGCGCAACGTTATAACGCCCGATGGGTTCGGGGTCGAAAGGAATATCGTGCTCTGCTTCACCAGCAAAGAGCGCCAGATACTCGTCGCGTGCCTGCGCCTGGGAAAATCGTCCGCACATAGAGGCCTCCTGTTTCGTGACTAAAGTATAGAGGGGATGCGCGATGGCAGCGCCTGGTATATAAATAGCTATTACGCCAGGTAGCGGCTGCGCCTTACCGAGCTGGCGTTTCAACCCGTTGCTAATTGAGGATCGCCCGATGCTTGAACTCAGACCAAATTGCGAATGCTGCAATCGCGATCTGCTGCCGGATGCGACTGAGGCGCTGATTTGCTCTTTTGAATGTACGTTTTGTGCCAGCTGTGCGGAAAAGTTGGCGATGTGCTGTCCAAATTGCGGGGGTGAGCTGGTAAAAAGACCGCGCAGGGCGGCAGAGAAACTGGTCAAGAGTCCCGCTTCCACCACGCGCATCTTCAAGCCTGAAGGCTGTGCGTAACGGCAAACGCTCAAAGACAGCAGGCCACGACTGTACCTGCTGTCAGGGTAAAGCGCTTAACGTAAAGAGGGGATAGATAAAGGTTCTAACTTGATAACGAAGTGGTTATTAGACCGCTTTATCTCTGCACCCTTGTCGCCATATGCATCGGCAATCTGGAAAAAAGCATCGCTATCAATATCAAAATCCAGCTCGACTTCCCGGTGTTTACCGGAGTTTAACAGCTCGTATGCCTGATCAAGGTCGTACGCTTTAGCTGTAGCCATCGGTCGTCTCCTCTTATGGGTTGCATAACGCCCTTAAGTTTACTGGAGCTGCCTATTTTTGCAGCAGAAACCGGAAAATTCTAATCTTACTTCAGGCGGGACCGCTTCACAGGCTCATACCAATCACCGCATTTACCACCGATGAGCACATGAAGACGCCGCCGACAATGAGCCATACGGACCGTTTTTGCCGTGCCGCCAGCGTAAGAAAGATGATGGCTGTGATGAAAAAAGGAATGGCGATAATAGTGAATGTGTTCATGTCGGCTGCCGTAGAGTATCTGTGCACTCTTCAATTTTGAAATGCTGCACTGCCCGATCGTAAATTGATAGCAGTTCGTCAATATTGTCAGCTGAACAGACAGGTACTTTCTGCGCTCTTATCAGTTCGATTAAAAGAGCATAAGCGGACTCTTCCGGAGCATTTTTCGGGTTTATTAATCCAGCCATACGGCCTCCTTGTATCGGTGAGCGACAAGATTAGCGCTGGTTAAGCTGCTTTGAAACTCTCATTAAGAGTAGGTGAGGGCATCTGTGTCATGAATGCCACACGTCAGGCGGATCTGTAGCGTTTTACGTTGTGATGGCTTAACCCTTCCTTGAGTCGCCTAAGCGCTTTTACTCGTGTGGGGAACGATTGAGCGATTGGCTTGGATCATAATACCTTCAGTAATACGTGGTTATGTATTCAAGCACTTTAGTTTCAACAAACAGGCGAGGATAAAGATCAGCACTAACGTAAAAGCATGATAGCCGCCTCGATGCCGCTTTTTTATTATCGGTGCCGAGCCTCTCAGTCGCGAGGCTTTGATAATACGCATCGTATGGGATAAACCCCCGCTAACTATAAAGGGGAGAAATCTCACGCATGCGTCACCACCTATCACGATGAGTTTATCTATTTAAAACATGAGGCTGCTAACAAATGAAAACTATGCTTTTAGTGGCAGTAGTTGCTGGATTAATAGGTTGTACTTCTAAATCTGGGTCAAACCAACAGGCGAAAATAGCGCCGCAGAAACAAATACTTAATCCACAGCTGCTGGTGAAAACAAAGGATTCAGGCGCGGTGGTCATTAAGCGCGACGGGAGCTTTGCGGGTAATACATGCTTAAGCCGGGTATATATCAATGGTAAACCCGTCGCTGATTTAGATACCTCCCAGGAAGTCATCGTCTATCCTTCCCCTGGAGAGTATGTCATTAGCACCTTGCCGAAGGATTTCTGCGGGGGAGGAATGAGTGCCCAGTCGGCCGAGGTTGACACTGGCAGTACGCTGACGTTTCGTATTGGGTACGCGAACGATGGTGATTTTGGTATTTATCCAGCCAGCCGGTGATACATAAGTAACACATTACTCAACCCACCACATGGTGGGTTGATTAATCTGACCTTACATGGCGAAATAATATTTTCTTACATTCAGAATGACTCTGTTCTAATTCCATACGGGCATCGCCTGAACTTGCAGGAAGTCGATATTAAGCATGAGTCATTAAAGTCTGGTAAGTTTGCCGGGCAGGTGGTGCGTTGAATTAAATCAGTCCATAATTGACAGCTGAACGGAAAGGCATGAATGATATGCATTTTGCAGAATCGACCATTGATGACCATACCGCTGAGGCTGGTTGAAAGACTATGCCCGGCACGTAAGAAAAAATCACTCTGATACCACAATATGAGTTTCATATTACGAGGTGAGGATGCTGCGGCAAAAAAAGTCCCGGTTTTCGGGCAGGCCAATGAATCAATTATTTTCCATTTCATATTTTCTCCTTCTGGTAAAGCAGGGCTGCGGCAATGTAAAAAATGTATGCTCCGCCAAAGATAATAGTTAATTCGCGCTACTAAAAATGTAGCAGTTTAACTTAAGGAATCAAAGATTTTTCTTATGATTTAATCTTCTTTCGGGAAAATATCTTTCATTTATAATAATTTACAAAACATTCGAATTTTTTTTGATTTAAAGCAAATTCCGCCGTGAATATGATTTCTAACTGATTATGATTTGTATTGCACTTCTATCGTTATTCATTGGCAGACTCCACGCAGAAAGAGCGGCATCCGTTGGGTAATATTTCTACTTGAATGTGGCTGAAACGATTAAACAAAAACCTTATCGCTTCACATTTTCAAAGCAACAAGAACGATCTATGCCGTTATAAATGTGATATCTATCACGTTAATTCTCTTAAAAAAGTGTCTTTTCTCACCAGGTGAACTTCATCACATTTCTTAACCTTATGAATAAGTAGATTTTCCAGCGACAGGTAAAAACGATTCAGCAAAAGGGAAGAGAAATGAAAATTAAACTGGCTTTAACGGTACTGGCGGTCCTGGTTTCTGGTCAGGCAGCGGCGAAAACCTGGGTGCTGACCAGCGCTGAACAGGGCACAGATAAAGGAAACTGGAAGATCTCCAGCGATGAGCTGAAAATAAACGATAAGGCGTTCAGCATAGAGCAGAAAGTGCTGCACGGCGGTAAACAGGAAGGCAGTAAAATCCTCGTTATCACCAGCCAGGATGGGCTTACCATCACCCTGAGTCCCACTCGCGGAATGAATCTGCTGCATATCGAAGGCTTTGGCTCAAAAATGGGCTGGGATTCACCGGTGAAAGAGGTCGTTAATCCCGCGTTTATCAATCTGGAAAGCCGCAACGGCGTGGGCTGGCTGGAGGGCTTCAATGAGATGATGGTACGCTGCGGCTATGAGTGGACCGGGCATCCGGTTACTGCTGACGGGCAAATCTATACTCTGCATGGGAAGGTTGGAAATACGCCAGCCTCGCAGGTGGAGGTCGAGGTAGCTGACGCTGCGCCTCACGAGATCCGCATTCGTGGGCTGGTCAAAGAGAGCACCTTCAAAAAGGCCGATTTGCAGACCATGACCGAGCTGCGCTATGTACCCGGCAGCAACAGCTTCAGCCTGCATGATGTCCTGACAAACCACGCGGACTATCCGCATGATTATCAAATTATCTATCACAGTAATTTTGGCATGCCGATCCTCGAAGAGGGCGCGCGCTTCCTCGCTCCAATCTCCAGCATCAGTCCATTTAATGACTATGCCAAAGAGGGGCTGAAAACATGGCAGACGTTTGCCGGTCCGACCAAAAATTTTGATGAGATGGTTTTCAATATCCAGCCTCTCGCTGGGGAGGATCATCAGACGCTGGCGGCCGTTGTGAACAAGGCGGGCGACAAGGGGGCCTCCATCCAGTTCGACACTCGCCAGTTGCCGGTACTGACGTTATGGAAAAATACCGATACCGTTAAACAGGGCTATGTGACCGGGATTGAACCAGGCACCAGCTACGCCTATCCGGTAACCATTGAGCGCGAGCAGAAGCGCGTCAAGCAGCTGCAGCCGGGTGCCAGCACTGCGTTTGATCTGACCTACACCTTACTGCACAGCAGCGAGCAGGTCGCTGGCGTCGCGAAGAAAATTGCCGCTATTCAGGGCGAGACGAAAATCGAAGAGAACGCCACGCCGATAGCCAAAGAGTAATTTACCCTGGCGCGCTCCCGTTTCGCTTCAACGGGGGCGTGCTTTCAAAGTGACTCACGTAGCAGCAGCGGGCTTGCAACGCGAATGGTATCGTTATGCGTCTCCTGATTAATGATATGCAGCGCGCTCAACCGGCCAATATCATAATGCGGCAGCTGTACCGTTGACAGCGGCGGAAAGAACAGATCGCCAATGCCTACCATATTGTCGTAGCCCAGCACAGCGACGTCATGCGGAATGCGTAATCCCTGGGCGAGTAGGGTCTGGTACACCATAAATGCAATGCGATCGTTACCGCAAATCACGGAGTCAAACAGCGGCTTGCCCTGATGGATATACGCCAGCAGCTGGGCGGGCATATCGCGGTAGTGTTCATCACCAAATTCCATATAAACATGGTCGAGCGTATCGGGATCGATATTAGCTTCCAGGCAGGCGCGCTCCAGCCCCTGACGACGACGTATGGTCGCCAGATGCTTTGCGGGTAGATGCAGGCAGAGCGGACGACAGTAGCCTGCGGCCAGTAACGCCCTGACGGCGGTATACTGACCCTGTTCATCGTCCGGAATATAGCTCGCCACCGGCTCGTGCAGACTTTCACAGTTTGCCAGTACGCAGGGCAGGGTCCGCAGCTTGGCGGGCAGCGGAACCTGACGTAGACCCATGGTGGTAAAGATAATGCCATCCGGACGGTGCGAGAGCAGCAGATCAACCATGGTTTCCGGGCTGTCGTCGGAAAACATGTTGACCACAAAACTGTTCCAGCCGTGGGCGCGAGCGGTCTCTTCGATAGAGAGAGTGATCTCCACCGAGAAGGGGGTCGTCACGGTATCCAGTGCCAGTACCCCAATGGTGCTCGGCGAGGCGTGGGCACCGCGGATCTTCTTGGCTGATAAATCCGGCACGTAATTGGTTTGCTGAATGGCCTGCTGCACGCGGGCAAGAGTCTCAGGTTTTAACCGCTCCGGATTGTTCAGCGCACGCGACACGGTCATCAGCGATACGTTTGCCAGTTTTGCCACATCTTTAAGGGATGCCATTTGTCTTACTCCATCATTGCCGTGCTGCATAACTAAGTTGCTGATGTAAAAGGATCATACGCTAATCTTCTCTCTACGTGTTGCAGACCAATGGCAAGAAATGTTGAGCGCGATCTCATTCTTATCATGTTAACGTTAACTTTTGTGATTAACATCATGTATCTCAGCTAAACGGGATGAATGCGGTTATTTGTTAACGTTACCATCGAGCCACTACTCTAATATGAGATTGCCATGATGAAAGTCCACCATTCTCACAGTTACCCGTTACTCAGTGCCTTACTGTTCTTCTTTTTTGTCACCTGGTCCTCCTCAGGCTCGTTGCTTTCTATATGGCTGCATCAGGAGGTCGGGCTGAAAGCAGGGGATACCGGGATTATTTTCGCGGTGCTGTCGGTCTCTGCCCTGTTCGCGCAGATCTGTTATGGCTTTATTCAGGATAAACTCGGCCTGCGTAAACATCTGCTGTGGTATCTCACGGCGATGTTGATCCTCTCCGGCCCGGCGTATCTGCTGTTTGGATATCTGCTAAAAATCAACATCTTGCTCGGCAGCGTGTTTGGCGGCATCTTTATCGGCCTGACCTTTAACGGCGGGATCGGCGTGCTGGAGTCCTATACCGAGCGCGTGGCGCGACAGAGTCAGTTTGAATTTGGCAAAGCGCGAATGTGGGGATCGCTGGGCTGGGCGGTAGCAACATTTTTCGCCGGACTGCTGTTTAACATCGATCCGAAGCTGAACTTTGCGGTTGCCAGCTGCTCCGGGCTGATGTTTCTGCTGCTGCTGGCCCGGCTGCGGGTCTCCTCTGCGCCTCATGCCATGCAGGAAGCGGTGGCAGGAGGAAAAGTGACGCTTCAGGACGCGCTGCGTCTGCTGACCCTGCCGCGCTTCTGGGCGCTGGTGTTCTTCGTCGTTGGCACCTGTATTTATGGCGTTTACGACCAACAGTTTCCGGTCTATTTCTCCTCGCAGTTTGCCACGCCGCAGGAAGGAAATGCGATGTACGGCTATCTCAATTCGTTTCAGGTGTTCCTGGAAGCTGCCGGGATGTTTTGCGCCCCGTGGCTGGTGAATCGCGTTGGGGCTAAAAATGGCCTGATCTTCGCCGGCATGGTGATGGCGATGCGCATGATCGCCTCCGGGCTGGTGGAAGGGCCACTGCTGATCTCCATTACCAAACTGCTCCACGCCGTTGAACTGCCGGTGCTGCTGGTGGCGATCTTCAAATACAACAGCCTGAACTTTGATAAGCGCCTCTCATCCACGCTCTATCTGGTGGGTTTCGCCTGCACCAGCTCGGTGATCGCCTCGGTGTTGTCGCCGCTGGCGGGCTACAGCTACGAAAAATATGGCTTCGCTGAATCCTACCTGTTTATGGGCATGCTGGTGTTCGGCATTACCTTTATCTCCATGTTTCTACTGCGATCCGGCAACGCTTCGGCGGATCCGCAGCTGCCACAACTTTCCGCTATCTGACTGAAAAGAGTGAAGACGATGACCTACTCAATTGCTGACGCTGAACAGGAACTTAAGGCGACGCGCGACGCGCTCAACCTGCGCTGGTATCCGCGCTACCATTTAGCCGCCAGAGCAGGCTGGATGAACGATCCCAATGGGCTGGTATGGTTCGACGGCTGGTATCACGCCTTTTATCAGCATCATCCGTACTCCCCTCAATGGGGACCGATGCACTGGGGACATGCGCGCAGTCTGGATCTGGTCCACTGGGAACATCTGCCGGTGGCGATCGCTCCGGAAGGGCCGGAGGACAAAGACGGCTGCTTTTCCGGCTCGGCGGTAGTGGACGGTGATACGCTGGCGCTAATCTACACCGGGCATAAATTCCACGGTGATGCCAGTGACGAAAATAACCTCTATCAGGTGCAGTGCCTGGCCACCAGCCGCGACGGCATTCACTTTGAGCGTCATGGCATTGTGGTGGATACGCCGCCAGGCGTGCATCACTTCCGCGATCCGAAGGTCTGGCGCGAAGGAGAGAGCTGGTTCATGATCGTCGGTGCACGTCTGGGTGAGATTGGGCAGGTGCGTCTGTATCGCTCAGCGGATCTGCGTCATTGGCAGGAAGAGGGCGTTCTTGATCAAGCCGAGGCCGGAATGGGGTTCATGTGGGAGTGCCCGGACTTCTTCACCCTCGACGGCAAGCGTGTGCTGATGTTCTCCCCGCAGGGCATCACCGCCCACGGCTTTAAAAACCGTAATCTTTTCCAGAGTGGTTATCTGCTGGGAGAGTGGCAGCCCGGTCAGCCGTTTGTTCGCGCTGGTGAGTTTGTCGAGATGGATCATGGGCATGACTTTTACGCGCCGCAGAGTTTCCTGACGCCGGACGGGCGACGCATTGTGATCGGTTGGCTGGATATGTGGGAATCGCCCCTCCCGGAGCAGCAGGATGGCTGGGCCGGAATGCTGTCGCTGCCGCGCGAGCTGAGCCTTAGTGCGGACAATCGTTTGCAAATGCGCCCGGCAAAAGAGGTGGAATGCCTGCGTCAGGGCTGGTACCCCTGGCCGGTCAGCACGCTTAACAATCAGCAGATGAGCGTGATGGAAAACGCCGAAGCGATGGAAGTGTTAGTGACCTGGAAAGGGACTGATAGTACCGCCGAACAGTATGGTTTGAGCCTGGGCGACGGCCTGCGGGTGTACGTTGATGCTCAAATGCAGCGTCTGGTGCTGGAGCGTCACTACCCGCAGCACGGTTTATGCGGGACGCGTAGCGTACCGATAACGTGCGATTGCGACCTCACTCTGCGCGTATTTATTGACAGCTCATCCATTGAGGTATTTATCAATGATGGCGAGGCGTGCCTCAGTAGCCGTATCTATCCCGACGTCGGACAGCGGGAATTACGCATATTCGCCTGGAGCGGCAGCGCGTCACTGTCCGATGGCGGAGCATGGCAGCTTGAATAAATGAACCAGGCATGGTTAATAACCCGTCCCCGTCGATGGGCGGGTTATTGCTGTTCCTATTACCAGGTTACACCCCTACATAATTAATAACTGGTTACTCGATAATAAAAAGGTTTCCCGATGAAAATAGTCTGGGTCGGTTGTATGTTGACGTCTGTATTCAGCGGCGTGGTGTGTGCACAGGATAGCCTTTCTCTGGAAGAGCGGCTGGCGCAAATGGAAAACAGATTGAGAGCCACCGAAGCGCGCGCTGCCAGCGCAGAAGCAGAGATCCGTGCCTTGAAGCAGCAGGAGGCGCCCCGTACGATTGCTACCACCACACCGGCAAAACCGACGCTACAGGTTAACGATACCGGCGATTTGAAATTTTATGGTGACGTTGAATTTAATATGGACAGTGCCAGCCGCACCGGCGGGCTTACGTCGCTAAAAACCAGCGCTAATAAAAACTGGACGCCAGGAGAGAAAGAGCGGTGGGATATTAACGGGCGTATTCTCCTCGGCTTTGACGGTATTAGAAAGGGGACGAACGGTAAATATGCTGGCTTCAGCGTGCAGCCGTTGGCGGATATGGGCGGTAAAATGAATCTCGACGATGCGGCTTTTTTCTTCGGTCAGCAAGATGACTGGAAAATTAAAATCGGGCGCTTCGAAGCCTGGGATATGTTTCCGCTTAATCAGGATACATTTATTGAGTATTCCGGCAATACCGCCAACGATCTCTATAGCGACGGTTACGGCTATATCTACATGATGAAAGAGGGACGAGGACGTAGCAACAGCGGCGGTAATTTCCTGCTCAGCAAAAAACTGGATAACTGGTATGTCGAGGTTAATACCCTGATCGAGGACGGCAGCGCCCTGTTTGTCGATGGGAACTATCACGGTAACGCGCTGGATAACCGTAAAAACGTCGTGTATGTGCGCCCGGTGGCCGCATGGCAGTCTGGCCCGTGGTCAGTGGCCGCCGCGCTGGAGAGTAATCTGGTGAATAACGCCTACGGCTATCAGCAGGCGAATGGACGCTTTCAGGATCAGTCCAGCCGTACCGGTTACGGTATGACCATGACATGGAACACGCTCAGGGCCGATGCGGATAACGGCGCGGTAGTGAACCTGAGCACGGCTTACCTTGATGCGACCGATGAAAAAGACTTCAGTGCCGGAATCAATGCGTTATGGCACCGCGTCGAGCTGGGCTATATCTACGCCCATAACAAAATCGACCAGTTCAATATGGCGGGCGCTAGTGCGGACTGCGATAGCGACTGTGCGATCCTCGCGCCGGGCCGCTACGACATTCACACTCTTCATACCTCCTGGCAGCTGCCAAACATCATGGATATGCCAAATTTCAATATCTATCTTGGGGCTTACGCCTCATGGCTGGACTCTTCAGCCGCACAAACGGGCAGCGATGATGAACGCTACGGCGCACGGGTTCGCTTTAAATATCTGTTCTGATGGCTAATCTACGTTAAGGGATGTTTATGAAAATCTGGGCATTAGGCGACGCGGTGATTGATCTGCTGCCGCAGGGGGAGATGGGGTACACCGCCTGTGCAGGCGGTGCACCGATCAATGTCGTTGTCGGGGCCGCGCGCCTGGGATGCGAGTGCGGGTTTATCGGCAGAACAGGCGACGATCAGTTCGGCCATTTTCTACGGCGCACGCTGGCAGAGCAGGGCATCAATACGCAGCATATGCAGTTTGATCCACACCACCGGACCAGCACGGTACTGGTGTCACTCGGTGACGAAGGCGACCGCAGCTTTACTTTTCTGGTCGATCCTTCAGCCGACCAATTTTTGACAGCAGATAATCTTCCGGCGTTTGGTAACGATATTCTGCATTTTTGCTCGCTGGCGCTGGTGGCAACGACATGTCGCGAAACGCTGGTGCGGGCTATCAGCAACATCAAGCAGCATGGTGGCCTGTTAAGCTTTGATATCAATCTTCGTCCGCAGATGTGGCCCGATGCGCAGGAGATGTTAGACACCGTGCGCCATTTTGCTCAGCAGGCCGATATTCTCAAGCTTTCACAAGAGGAGCTGTATTGGTTAGCGGGTACCACGCAACATGAAAAGGCACTGGGGATCTTACATGGCTATCCGTCAAGCCTGAAGGTAGTGACGTGCGGATCTGACGGGGCGATTGTGCTCTGGCAGGAGCGGCGGGTGCAGGTTAGCGCGTTCAGGGTTGAAAGTCTCGACACCACCGGGGCAGGTGACGCTTTTATGGCGGGGTTACTGGCCAGTCTGGCCCAGGGGAATACGCTGGACGAGCTGGCGCAGCTCAAACAGGCGATGACCCAAGCCAGCGCCTGCGGTGCGCTGGCAACCACTGCGAAAGGTGCACTAGCCGCGCTGCCTGATGCGCAGGGGGTGATGGCATTCAGGGAAGCGGCACCGGGGTTGCGGTTCGAAATCGAATAAACCTGCTACAGATCTTTACATGTTGAAGAGTGATACATTTTTAACCTCTGCATCAGGGTTTACCCGCTTAACCGTCGTTAAAAAATCAGCAAAGTTATGATTAAAAACGGTTAAGTTAGGGTAGAACTGCACCTGTTTTTTCTCACCCTCTTTAATGTATGTGATTGTCCACTTTCGCCTGTTATTGACTTTGGTATAGCCCGGTTTAATTTGAGTTATTTTGGCGAGGCCGATTTCACAGGTGGTTCTTTTATCAACTTCATACAGGAAATTGTCATCAAAATAGTAATTTTTATTCGACGATCCGCCAAAAAACGAGGGATTGGATGATATCTTTTTTCTTCCATTCTCTTCTGGAATGATGCGTTTGGGATGGCGTACGATCCTGGAAAAAGACGTTACCAGTATGAAAAGTACAAGGATGGGGAGAGCTATTAATAAAAAATTTACTGTTTCCCGCATGTACCACTCTCTCCTTTAGTGAATATGACTCCTCACAGATAAGCACAACGCTATCACGTCTTAATGCAATTAGCGAGACGGTGATTACTGGCAGAAGCGATACAACCTACCCTGGTAAAAAACATTAAAATTCATCTGGTTAACTGTCATGTCTCTTTTGCAGTCATGATGCCAAAGAGTAAAACGTCTTTGACGCCGAAAAATCTTGTTAAATCGTCAGGTATAAACTGGGGTTGCAATAGGAACTCACGAGCGGCATAATAATGTTACTTTATAACATTACATTGGCGAGGCCTTATGAAACCGAATATCCATCCTGACTACCGCCCGGTAGTGTTCCACGACACGACTGTTGATCAATATTTCAAGATTGGCTCTACAATCAAAACGGAACGCACCATTGATTTTGAAGGTGAAACTCTGCCTTACGTGACGCTGGATGTCTCATCTGCTTCCCATGTTTATTACACCGGTAAACAGAAAGATTTCACTAAAGAGGGTAGCGCAGCACGCTTTAATCAGCGTTTTGGCCGTTTTCTTAAGAAACAGGGCGAGTAGAGATGGAGTACTGAATACCCTGGCGTTGGCAAAGAAACGCCATAGAGAGTGTTAGGGTAAATGGTAATAGCTGATGGGGATACTGATTGAAGGATCCCCATAATTGCTGATGGTCTTAAAGAGTGAAAACGATCGTAAGAAGGTGTCGTTACGCCTGTTGTATTGTGTTCAGATCCCTAAGCATCCGCTTGAGGCACTTAATTTTATTTTTATCGCCGATTGTCCTTGAAAGCTTACTGAGCTGGATTAACGTCTTATCACCGAAGCCATCAATAACCTTAAAGCGATACTCCTGACGCGCGTCATCCCACGCATAGACGATGTTTTTACAGTGCAGGGAGTTGATAATGACGCTGGTGTTGACAAACCACGCCAGAAAAATATTTAGCTGCTGCAGCTTGCTGGCATTTAGCTCTCTGTGCTGAGCAAGCTGATATAGCGTTTGAGCAATGTTGCCATACTCATCGCACTCCTTCACAATGACTTGCCCTATGCCTCTATTTGTTTCAACAAGCCCTGCAATTTTTTGCATATAAAGTGAATCTGTTTGGTTCTTCGGCGTACACTCTTTCATGTCCCGATAGACTTCACGCAGCTTGCTTCTGTACTTCGCAATGCCGGGAATGACGGTTTTAATCAATAACTTATTATCTTGCGGATGCTGGAAGATGTAACGATCATTACCTTTTGCCAGTAGATCTTTATCAGTCAATACAAGCGCTGGTTTCATTATAATTTTTGACTCTTACCTATTGGAAATGGGAACGTCTAAATCGATCCTTTGCCGACGCGTTCTGGAAGCCAAAATAATGCATGCATCTTTATTAACAATTGATATACGAACTACGCATTCGTGCAAGAAACAACCGCTCGCCATGGCTCTTGGCATTCTAGAGGCAAATATTCGAGCTAGTATCGAATCAAACATCATTTTACAGTAAGAGAGTGAATCTGCTACTATACCCCCCTACAGTATAGGAGGGCGCATGCCACACTCACCTGAAGACAAAAAACGCATCCTTACCCGTGTTCGTCGCATTCGTGGCCAGGTTGACGCGCTTGAGCGGGCGCTGGAGTCTGGCGAGCCCTGCATTGCTATTCTTCAGCAGATCGCCGCCGTGCGCGGAGCTGCTAACGGCCTGATGGGCGAGATGGTCGAAATTCACCTCAAAGATGAGCTGGTCAGCGGCGAGACGACGCCGGATCAGCGTGCGGTAAGAATGGCGGAAGTCGGCCATCTTCTGCGCTCTTATCTAAAATAAACACTACTGTTCACATAAGGGAAGAGAGTCTATGAAATCACGTGCGGCTGTTGCCTTTGGCCCAGGTCAACCTCTGAAAATTGTCGAAATCGACGTAGCGCCACCCAAGAAGGGTGAGGTGCTGGTGAAGATCACCCACACTGGCGTCTGCCATACCGATGCGTTCACCCTCTCCGGGGACGATCCGGAAGGTGTCTTCCCGGCGGTGCTCGGCCATGAAGGCGGCGGCGTGGTGGTAGAAGTGGGCGAGGGCGTCACCAGCCTGCAGCCCGGCGACCACGTCATCCCGCTCTATACCGCCGAATGTCGCGAGTGTAAGTTCTGTAAATCCGGCAAGACGAACCTCTGTCAGGCCGTGCGCGCTACCCAGGGCAAAGGGCTGATGCCGGACGGCACCACCCGTTTCTCCTACAACGGCGAGCCGATCTATCACTACATGGGCACCAGCACCTTCAGCGAATACACCGTCTGCGCGGAGATCTCGCTGGCGAAGGTCAACCCGCAGGCGCCGCTGGATAAAGTCTGCCTGCTGGGCTGCGGCGTCACCACCGGTATCGGCGCGGTGCACAACACGGCGAAGGTGAAAGAGGGCGATAATGTTGCAGTCTTCGGCCTCGGCGGTATCGGCCTGGCGGTGATCCAGGGGGCAGTACAGGCCAGGGCTGGACGCATTATCGCGGTTGATACCAACCCGGAGAAGTTCAAACTGGCGGGCGAGATGGGCGCAACTGACTTCATCAACCCGAACGATTACGACAAACCGGTGCAGGATGTCATCGTTGAGCTGACCGACGGCGGGGTTGAGTTCAGCTTCGAGTGTATCGGCAACGTTAACGTTATGCGCGCGGCGCTGGAGTGCTGCCACAAAGGCTGGGGCGAGAGCGTGATCATTGGCGTCGCGGGCGCAGGTCAGGAGATCCGTACCCGTCCGTTCCAGCTGGTCACCGGGCGCGTCTGGCGCGGCTCCGCCTTCGGCGGCGTGAAGGGGCGTACCCAGCTGCCTGGCATGGTTGAAGATGCAATGGCGGGCAAAATCGACCTCGATCCGTTCATCACCCACCGTCTGCCGCTGGATCAGATCAACGAAGCCTTTGACCTCATGCACGAAGGCAAATCTATCCGTACTGTTATCCATTTCGGCGATAACTGATCCCCCTGCCGGCGGTTTAGCCGTCGGCAGCCTTTTTAATGTGCGAATCTGTGACCGAGTTGGCGCTTTTAGCCATAAGATAAATCTTATGGCTGCCGATGACTATCTGACAGGCGTGTATTTACGCATCTTACAATAAGAGAGTCGATAGCCATGGACAAAACAGCAGCGATGCACAGACCGCAGACAGTTGGCTTTTTACATCATATCCGCTTAGTACCCCTCTTCTCCGCTATCCTCGGCGGCATTCTTTTGCTTTTCGCCCTCAGCTCAGGGCTGGCAGGCTACTTCCTGATGCAGGCCGATCGCGATCAGCAGGACGTCACCGCAGAAATTCAGATCCGCATGGGGCTGTCCAATAGCTCCAACCACCTGCGCACCTCACGTATCAATATGATCCATGCCGGGGCGGCGAGCCGCATCGCGGAGATGGATGACATGAAGCTCAATATCGCCGAGGCAGAGAAGCGTATCGGCCAGTCGCAGGAGGGCTTCAACGCCTACATGAACCGCAGCGTGAAAACGCCTGCCGATGAGGCACTGGATAGCGATCTCAAGGCACGGTTCGATGCCTATATCGCCGGGTTACAGCCGATGCTGAAGTACGCTAAAAACGGCATGTTTGAGGCGATCATTAACCATGAAAACGAGCAGGCTCGTGGGCTGGACAGCGCCTATAATGACGTGCTGCTGAAAGCGATTAAGATCCGTACCGAGCGGGCCAATACGCTAAGCGCGCTGGCGCACCAGCGTTCCCAGCTTGGGCTGATGTTTATGGCGGGCGCGTTTGTACTGGCGCTGATGTTGACCCTCATTACCTTTGTTGTTCTGCGCCGCATCGTGATTAATCCGCTCCAGCGTGCCGCGCATCGCATCGAGCTGATTGCCTCTGGCGATCTGACCCATGCCGACGAGCCTACCGGACGCAGCGAAATTGGTATCCTCAGCCGCGACCTGCAAAAAATGCAGCACTCGCTGGTGAAAACCGTGGGCACGGTGCGCCAGGGCGCAGAGGAGATCTATCGCGGTACCAGCGAAATCTCGGCGGGCAATACCGATCTCTCGTCACGCACCGAACAGCAGGCGGCAGCCATCGAAGAGACTGCGGCCAGTATGGAGCAGCTGACCGCTACCGTGAAGCAGAACGCCGACAACGCCCATCACGCCAGCAAGCTGGCCGGGGATGCCTCCGGCAAGGCCACTAAAGGCGGGCAGATTGTCTCCGGCGTCGTGCAGACCATGGGTAACATCTCTGCCAGCTCGAAGAAGATCTCTGAGATTACCGCTGTGATCAATAGCATCGCCTTCCAGACCAATATTCTGGCGCTGAACGCGGCGGTGGAAGCGGCACGCGCAGGTGAGCAGGGTCGTGGCTTCGCGGTGGTTGCCAGCGAGGTACGCACCCTTGCCAGCCGCAGTGCCCAGGCAGCGAAAGAGATCGAGGGGCTGATCAGCGAATCGGTCACGCTGATTGAGCGCGGTTCCGGTGAAGTGGTAGCGGCAGGTGATACGATGGGTGATATCGTTGCCGCGGTAAAACGCGTCACCGATATCATGCAGGAGATTGCCGCAGCGTCCGACGAGCAGAGTCGCGGCATTGAACAGGTTAGCCAGGCCATCACCGAGATGGATAACGTGACCCAGCAGAACGCCTCGCTGGTAGAGGAAGCGTCAGCGGCGGCAGCATCGCTGGAAGAGCAGGCGGCACGTCTGACCGAGGCGGTAGGGACCTTCCGGCTCAAGCAGGGCAGCCAGGCCCGGGAAGAGAAACCTAACGCGACAAAACCCTTTACGCCATCCCGTCCGGCGCTGGCCAGCGGCGACAACTGGGAAACGTTCTGATTTCACCAACCTTTGGGGGCCGTAAGGCCCCCCTTTTTTATCACTTACTTACTGTCAGGCAGCGCGTAGGCAATGATGTAATCCCCGCGATCCGGCGACTGACGTGCACCCCCCGCGTTGATCACAATGTACTGCTTACCGGTCTTCGGTGACACGTAGGTCATCGGCCCGGACTGGCTGCCTACTGGCAGACGCGCTTTCCAGATCTCGCTCCCCGTCGCGGTATCAAACGCGCGCAGATAGAAATCCTGGGTACCGGCAAAGAAGAGCAGGCCGGACTGGGTAGAGAGGGACGCGCCCAGGGTTGGCATACCGATCGGGATTGGCATATGCATGCGGATCCCCAGCGGGCCGGTATCCTGCACCGTACCGACCGGAACCTGCCACACCAGCTTGCCAGACTTCAGATCGACAGCGGACATAGTGCCAAACGGTGGTTTCTGGCACGGAATGCCCAGCGGGGAGAGGAAGCGTTCGCGCATCGCACCGTACGGCGTCCCCTCCATTGGCACAATCCCCATCTCAATGCCGCTGGCGTTTTTCGCTACGTTGGCACGCGGCACCATGTAGTTTGCCAGTCCCAGACGCATGTCGTTAACAAACATCAGGCCGTTGTTCGGATCGACCGAGACGCTACCCCAGTTCATGCCACCCAGCGATCCCGGGAACTGCAGGGAACGGTCGAGGCCCGGCGGGGTGAAGACGCCTTCGTGACGCATCGCTTTAAATTCGATACGGCAGATCAGCAGGTCGATAGGGGTGGCTCCCCACATATCCGATTCAGTCAGCGTCTGGTTGCCAATCATCGGCATCCCTACGGAGTAAGGCTGGGTCGGGGAGTAGCGCTCGCCTTCAACGTTGCCGGCCGGAACCGGACGCTCTTCAACCTTCGCCACCGGCTCGCCGGTTTCTCGGTTGAGCATGAAGATCATACCCTGCTTGCTGGTCTGAACCAGCACCGGCGTCGTGCCCCCTTTGCCGTCAGGCAGATCGTAGAGCAGCGGCTGTGCAGGCAGGTCAAAGTCCCACAGATCGTGATGGGTGGTCTGGTAGTGCCAGCGCACCTGACCGGTGGTGGCGTCAACGGCAACAATGGAAGAGCTGTACTTGTCGTCCAGCGCGGTACGCTCCCCGGCAAAGAAGTCTGGAGTGGCGTTGCCGGTTGGCAGATAGACCAGGTTCAGTTTGGCGTCGTAAGACATCGCTGACCAGACGTTAGGCGTCCCACGGGTATAGGTCTGACCTTCCGGTGGCAGGCCGGTGATCGCCGGGTTACCCGGATCCCACGCCCATGCCAGCTTGCCGGTGTGCACGTCATAGGCACGCACCACGCCCGGCGGTTCGCCCGTGGAGTAGTTATCCGCCACGCGACCGCCAACGACCACCACGTTACCCGCCACCAGCGGGGTGGAGGTCTGTTGATAGTAGCCAGGCTTGACTTCACCCATACCGACGCTGAGATCGACCGAGCCGTTGTTGCCAAAGTCCGCGCACGGCTGGCCGTTATCGGCGTTGATAGCGATCAGACGGGCATCTGTCGTCGGCAGGAACAGGCGACGCGGGCAGGCGGCAGGCTGCGCAGCGGGTACGGTCGCGGCCTGCACATCTTCGTAATAGCCGAGGCCACGGCAGCGCTGCCAGTTTGGCGCAGTGGCTTTACTATCATAGCGCCACTTCTCTTTCCCGGAGTCAACGTCCAGCGCCAGCACCTTGCTGTACGGTGTACAGACGAACAGCGTGTCTCCAATCTGCAGAGGCGTGTTCTGATCTTCCGCGCCGGAGCCGTTGCTCTGCGGGATATCGCCGGTGTGCGCTACCCACGCTACCTCCAGCTGGTTCACGTTCTGCTTGTTGATCTGATCGAGGGCGGCAAAGCGGTCGCCGTGGGTGGTGTTACCCCAGTGTTTCCAGTCGGTCTGCTGGCTACCTTTAGCCACTGGCTGCACCGGCACGGCTTCGTTGGCGGTGACCAGCGTCTGCGGCTTAAACATCCAGCCTGCGCTGACCAGCAGCGCGAGGGCAATCACGGCCGCAACGCCAAAAGCTGGCTTTTTGCTGCCTGAGGCGGTCATAAATGGCCAGAGCAGGGCGGCGAGGAGAGCCAGCACGCCAAAGGTAAAGAGCCGCGAGAAGAGCGGCCAGAAGTCCCAGCCTGCATCGCTAACGGCCCAGATCGCCGAGGCGATAAACGCCAGCGCATAGAGCACGATACCGCTGGTGCGGTTCTTAATAATTAACAGTGCAGAGATCAGCATCACTACGCCCATCACCAGGAAGTAGGCGCTACCTCCCAGCGAGACGAGTTTGATACCAGGAATCCCAATAGCCAGACCGATAATTATCATCAGCCCGACCAGGAGCCACTTCAGGATCTGACCGATCCCGCGCGGCGTGCTGCCAGTTGCCATGTCACTCTCCTAAAAGACCTCTTTGACTCGCAAGTGAACCAAAAGGGTAATTTGAACAGGGTTTGCCTTGTAAAGTGGGTTCATTTCTTCACCATAATAAAATTTTATGAACCATATGGTGAATTGTGCGACATGATAGATCTGTTAAATTGTTTTACGCAATTGTTAAAAAATAATTTCGCACGTTTTGTGGACGGCAATGAAAAAGCCCGTCACAAAGACGGGCGAGAAGAGAGGAAATTTGGAGTTAAACGATGCGCAGCGTTGGCTGAGCTTGCGCTTTGGTCACGCGCACCGGAATCGATTTCGACGTCGGGGTGCCGGTACCGTCCCCAATGCGGGAGAGGGGAACCAGCGGGTTGGTCTCCGGGTAGTAGGCCGCAAGGTTGCCGCGCGGGATGGCGTAGGCTACCAGTTTAAAATCCTGCACCTGGCGCACAATGCCGTCATCGGCTTCGGTGGTGATATCTACCCGATCGCCATCCTGTAAACCCAGCGCCTTGATATCGTCGGCATGCATAAACAGCACCTCACGCTGGCCGTAAACGCCACGGTAGCGGTCATCCAGGCCGTAGATGGTGGTGTTGTACTGATCGTGGGAACGCAGGGTTTGCAGAATAAACGGCGCGTCCTCGCGCACGGAAACCGGCAGCGGCGCGGCGCTGAACTCGGCCTTGCCGGATGGCGTATTGAACGTCAGCGCGGCGGCGGCGTTGCCCAGCCAGAAACCACCCGGCAGATCGCAGCGGGCATTAAAGTCGGCGAAGCCGGGAAGGGTGGCGGCTATGTGATTGCGGATCAGGCTATAGTCATCCGCCAGCGCCAGCCAGTTAACGGCACCCTCACCGAGAGTGGCGTGAGCGATATTGGCAATAATGGCCGTCTCAGAACGCTGGGTGTCTGCCAGCGGTTTGCCGATCCCTTCGGAGGCGTGCACCATGCTGAAGGAGTCTTCGACGGTAATAAACTGCCGGCCGCTGGCCTGCACATCCTCTTCCGTGCGTCCCAGCGTCGGCAGGATCAGCGAGGCGTTACCCGGCATCAGATGGCTGCGGTTGAGCTTGGTGCTGATATAGACCGTCAGCCCGCAGCGACGCAGCGCTTCACAGGTGCGCGGCGTATCCGGCGCGGCGGCGGCGAGGTTGCCCCCGAGGGCGATCAGCACCTTAACTTCATCCCGCAGCATAGCGTTGATGGCATCAACGGTGTGGTGGCCCGGCTTGCGCGGCGGTTCAAAATTAAAGTGGCGCGCAAGGCTATCCAGCAGTGCTGCAGGCGGTTTTTCATCAATCCCTACCGTGCGGTTACCCTGCACGTTGCTGTGGCCGCGCACCGGACAAAGGCCCGCGCCGGGTTTACCGAGATGGCCACCGAGCAGCTGCAGGTTGGCGATCTCCCGTACGGTATCGAGAGAGTGTTTGTGCTGGGTAATCCCCATCGCCCAGGTGCAGATCACCCGCTCGGCGTTTTGCCAGATGTTCGCCGCCTCGCGCAGCTGCGGCTCCGTCAGGCCCGACTGCTCAACCAGCGTTGCCCAGGGGGTAGCGTCGATTTGCGCAAACCACGCCGCAAGGCCATGGGTATGCTCCGCAATGAACGCCTCGTCAAAAATACCAGGCTGGCCGTCAGCCTGCCGCTGGCGCTGGGTCTCCAGCAGCGCTTTTGCCATGCCGCGCACCGCCGCCATATCGCCGCCAAGGTTAGGCTGATAGTAGAAGGAGCTGATGGTGCCTGCTTTCGGGGTGATCACCTCCAGCGGCTTCTGTGGATCGGCAAAGCGCTCAAGTCCGCGCTCGCGCAGGGTATTGAAGGTGACGATGCTGGCCCCGCGATCGGCGGCGTGGCGCAGGCTGTGGAGCATGCGCGGATGATTAGTGCCCGGGTTCTGGCCAAAGACAAAAATTGCGTCAGCCAGGTCAAAATCGTTCAGGTGGATGGTGCCTTTACCCACCCCGATGCTGCGCTTCAGCCCGGCACCGCTCGCCTCATGGCACATGTTAGAGCAGTCGGGGAAGTTATTGGTCCCAACCATGCGGCCAAACAGCTGGTAGAGATAAGCCGCTTCGTTGCTGGCACGGCCCGACGTATACAGCTCCATCTGGTCAGGGTTATCCATCGCCTGAATATGTTGCGCAATCAGCGCCCAGACCGCATCCCAGCTAATCGGCTCGTAGCGATCGGTGGCGGGGTTATAACTCAGCGGCTCCGTCAGACGGCCCTGGTACTCGAGAAAGTAGTCAGACTGCTGGTTCAAAGCGCTAACGGTGTGTTTGGCAAAGAAGTCGGCGTCTACCTGGCGGCGTGTCGCCTCCCAGGTCACGGCCTTGGCCCCGTTTTCGCAGAAGCTGAAGGTACTTTTATTGTCGTCGCCCCAGGCGCAGCCGGGACAGTCAAAGCCCCGGGCCTTGTTCATGCGCAACAGGTTGCGCATATTCTTCAGGGCATTTTTGCTGTCGATAACGAAGCGAGTGGTCGCTTCCAGAGAGCCAAGCCCGCCGGCAGCGGCGTGGTAAGGCTTGATGGCAGATTTAAATTTCATGCGTTCTTCCAGACGGCGGGTTGCTGCACCCATAATCAATAACGCGTTTTTATCATACAATTAACGTCATGTTTACCATTTGCGCAACAACAACCGCCGGAAGAGGGCTAAAGCGCACGCTGCGTTAAACGGGCATTGATTTTCGAATAGCGCTAAGCAGCGTTTGCGCTCCCGCCGAGAGCGGGGCATCGATGCGGGTAATGATGCCAATCGGCTCGCCCGCACCCTGGGCCGGGACAGGTAGCGCCGTTAACGCTCCCTGTTTGAGATCGTCCTTTACCGCCCCGGAGGGAACAAACCAGACGTAGTTGTACTCGACGGTAAGCTGGCGGGAGAGGGAGGCCGACAGCGTTTCGATGCAGCCCGAGGGCAGCGTGCACCCCTGGCTGGAGAGTAGCGCCTCGGTATGCTGGCGCGGGGCGGTGCCCTGCGGGGCGACCACGACCGGCCACTCCATCACCCGGCTGAGGGTCACCGTATCCTTAAGTAACGGATGACTGGGATGGACCACCAGCTTCAGGGACTCCAGAAACAGCAGCTCGTAATTCAGGCCGCTCATCATCTCCGGGTCCGACATACGGCCGATGCCAATATCCAGCTCGCCGGTTTTCAGGCCAGCCAGCAGCATCGGGTTATTCATGGTCGCCACCTGGAGAGTAATATGCGGCAGGTGGCGATGAAATTCGCCAATCGCCGGGGGCATAATGCCCAGCGCAGCGGTGGGCAGCGCGCCGACGCGTACCACGTCATTATTCACGCCCTCTTTATGGTACAGCGCCTGCCCTGCGGTGTTGAGCGCATCCAGCACCCGTACCGCATGGGTCAGGAACTGTTCGCCCACTACGGTCAGGTGCGCACCCATTCGCCCGCGATCGAACAGCCGTGTGCCGGTTAGCTGCTCAAGCTCGTTGAGTGTCTTCGACAGCGCGGGCTGGCTAAGGTTGAGCGTTTCTGCCGCACGCCCCAGCGTTCCCTGTTGAGCGACGGCGACAAAGGTATGTAAGTGGCGCAAGCGAATGCGCTGACTGAAGAGACCATTTTTTTCCATAACCAATGTTAAAAACAGAGCGCAACCGCTGACAAGAAAAGTTATCTAAATTTGATAACTTGCTAGCAAAATATTATTAACATTTAAGCGCTTTCTCCGGCTTTTCGCGGCGCTATGTCGGCTATAAGTATAATTATTTGTTATGTAACTGATGCTTACACTCTTAGCCCGATCACATTTTGTAATTATTTCCCGCGCCGGGTGAGGACCTTCTCTACACTCCAGGTAGATGAAGGGGAGAAATGAGATTATGGCGTATACCATCACGGCTGATGAGATCCGGGAAGAATTTTCACAGGCCATGTCGGCCATGTACCAGCAGGAAGTTCCCCAGTACGGCACCCTGCTGGAGCTGGTTGCCGATGTTAATCTGGCGGTGCTTGAGAACAACCCTACGCTGCACGAGCAGCTGGCTAACGCCGACGAGCTGGCGCGACTCAATGTGGAGCGCCACGGGGCGATTCGCGTGGGTACACCGCTGGAGCTATCCACGCTGCGGCGCATCTTCGCGGTGATGGGCATGCAGCCGGTGGGCTACTACGACCTCTCCGAGGCGGGGGTGCCGGTGCACTCTACCGCGTTTCGCCCGGTTGATGACGAGGCGCTATGCCGCAACCCGTTTCGCGTCTTCACTTCGCTGCTGCGCCTCGATCTGATCGAGAGCGAGTCCCTGCGTCTGGAGGCGAAGGCGATCCTCGCCAGGCGATCGATTTTCACCCCGCGCTGTCTGGCGCTGCTGGAAAGCTTTGAGCAGCAGGGCGGGTTTACTCCCGCCCAGGCGCGCGAGTTTGTCCAGCAGGCGCTGGAGACTTTCCGCTGGCACCAGCATGCCACGGTTGACTACGAGACCTACCACGCCCTCAACCGTGAGCACCGGCTGATTGCCGACGTCGTCTGCTTTCCTGGCTGCCACATCAACCACCTGACGCCACGCACGCTGGATATCGACCAGGTGCAGGCCCTGATGCCGGAGTACGGTATCGAACCAAAA
Source organism: Pseudescherichia sp. (assembly GCA_032055545.1). Lineage (GTDB taxonomy): Bacteria > Pseudomonadota > Gammaproteobacteria > Enterobacterales > Enterobacteriaceae > Pseudescherichia. The sequence goes on from DAMBQR010000003.1 coordinate 90,319, forward strand.
ATCCTTATTGAGGGGCCGCCGCGCCGGGAGGTTCCGCTTCTGCTGCGTCAGACCAGCTTCAAGGCGCTTGAGGAGCCGGTGCTGTTTGCCGGGGCGCACCGGGGAACCCATAGCGCGCGCTTCGGCGAGATAGAGCAGCGGGGCGCGGCCCTGACGCCGAAAGGCCGTGCGCTTTACGATCGGCTGCTAGCCGAGGCGGGCACCGGAAAAGATAACCTGACCCACCAGCATCACCTGCAGGAGAAATTTACAGCCTTTCCCGACAGCGAGCTGCTGCTGCGTCGCCAGGGGCTGGCCTACTTCCGCTACCGCCTGACGCCCACGGGAGAGGGGCATCGCCACGCCTTTGGCCCAGGGGACGATCCGCAGCCGCTGATTGAGCGCGGCTGGGTGGTGGCGCAGCCTATCACCTATGAAGATTTTCTGCCGGTCAGCGCGGCGGGAATTTTCCAGTCAAATCTTGGCAATGAGACCCAGCAGCGCCAGCATGGCAATGCCAGCCGGGAGGCGTTTGAGCAGGCGCTGGGTTGTTCGGTACTGGACGAGTTTGCCCTCTACCAGGCGGCGGAGGTGCGCAGCCTGCGGCGCTGCGGATTGGTGTAAAACTCTCATTGGATTCCTGGGCGATATTGTCTAGAGTGGGCGTGCTTTTATTGCCGCTGTTTCGCTTGCGGGCGGAGCGCTTTCACACGACCAAAAGGACGTTTTTCCAGGCATGAACCGCAGACGTTTTTTAAAATCTTCTATGATACTGGCCGCTGCGAGCGGGACCTCTGGCCTCGCTTCGCTCTTCTCGCGCGCTGCCTTTGCAGCGGAACCCGGCATCGCCGATGGCCAGAGCCATCGTTTTGATTTCTCCAGCCTGCAGGCCTCGGCTCACGATCTGGCCCAGACACCCTGGGGAGGTGCGCCACGGGCGCTGCCGGAGACGCTGGCTACCCTGACGCCGCAGGCCTACAACAGCATCCAGTACGATGCGAAGCAGTCACTGTGGAATAACGTTGAGGGCCGCCAGCTTGACGTGCAGTTTTTCCACGTCGGGATGGGCTTCCGTCGCCGGGTACGTATGTTCTCGTTGGATCCGTCTACCCACCAGGCCCGTGAGATCCACTTCCGCCCGGAGCTGTTCAACTACCACGACGCCGGAGTCGATACCAGACAGCTGGAGGGGCAGAGCGATCTCGGCTTCGCCGGTTTCCGCGTCTTTAAGAAGCCGGAGCTGGCCCGTCGGGATATCGTCTCGTTCCTGGGCGCGAGCTATTTCCGCGCCGTTGACAGCACCTATCAGTACGGTCTCTCCGCACGCGGCGTCGCGGTCGATACCTTTACCGACACGCCAGAGGAGTTTCCGGACTTCACCTCATTCTGGTTTGAAACGGCTAAGCCGTCGGATACCTCTTTTACCGTCTATGCCCTGTTGGATAGCCCGAGCCTGACCGGCGCGTATAAATTTGTGATCCACTGCGAGCAGAACCAGGTGATCATGGAGGTGGATAACCACCTTTATGCCCGCAAGGATATCAAGCAGCTGGGGATCTCGCCGATGACCAGCATGTTTAGCTGCGGTAACAACGAGCGGCGCATGTGCGACACCATCCATCCGCAGATACATGACTCCGACCGTCTGGCGATGTGGCGGGGCAATGGGGAGTGGATCTGCCGTCCGCTTAACAACCCACAGAAGCTGCAGTTTAATGCCTTTGAGGACAACAACCCGAAGGGCTTTGGCCTGCTGCAGCTGGATCGCGACTTTTCTCACTATCAGGACGTGATGGGCTGGTACAACAAGCGCCCAAGCCTGTGGGTCGAGCCACGCAATAGCTGGGGCAAGGGGAGCGTTAACCTCATGGAGATCCCCACCACCGGCGAGACGCTGGATAATATTGTCTGCTTCTGGCAACCGGAAAAAGCGATTAAAGCCGGGGACGAGCTTGCCTTCCAGTACCGCCTCTACTGGAGCGCGCAGCCGCCGGTACACTCTCCGCTGGCCCGCGTGCTGGCGACCCGTACTGGCATGGGCGGCTTCCCGGAAGGGTGGGCGCCGGGCGAGCACTATCCGCAGGTGTGGGCGCGTCGTTTCGCCATCGATTTTGCCGGGGGTAACATCAAAGAGGCTGCGCCAAGAGGCATTGAGCCAGTGATCACCCTCTCTAACGGCGAGGCGAAGCAGGTGGAGATCCTCTACGTGGAGCCGTTCGACGGCTATCGCATTCAGTTCGACTGGTATCCTACTAACGACTCGACCGATCCGGTAGAGATGCGCATGTTCCTGCGCTGCCAGGGCGAGGCGGTGAGCGAAACCTGGCTCTATCAGTACTTCCCGCCCGCGCCGGACAAGCGTAGCTACGTTGATGACCGCGTGATGCGCTAAGGAGAGAGGATGCAGACCAGCACAATTGAAACCATTCCCGTTAACGACACGCTAAAACTGTGCGCTATTGACGAGCGCTACGTCAGTGAGCTTTATCAGCTGGTGGTGAAGAACCGGGAGTGGCTCCAGCAGTCGCTGAACTGGCCGCAGTACGTCGCCAGCGAAGCGGACTCGTTGAAGAATGCCCAGAGCAATATCATGCTGCACCAGCGCGGCTACGCCAAAATGTTCCTGATTATGCAGCAGGAGGCCATCGTAGGCGTGCTGTCGTTCAATGCCATCGAGCCACTGAACAAAACCGCCTACATCGGTTACTGGCTTGACGAGGCGCATCAGGGGCAGGGCATCCTCTCCCAGGCGCTGGAGGCGTTTATCCAGCACTACGCCCAGAGCGGTGAGGTGCGACGCTTCGTGATCAAGTGCCGGGTGGATAACCTCGCCAGCAACCGCGTCGCCCAGCGCAGCGGTTTTGCGCTTGAGGGCTGCATGAAAGAGGCGGAGTTCCTTAACGGGCGCTATCACGACCAGAACCTCTACGCGCGGATTATCGACGGCTAGTGCGATCCCAGCAGCGGCGTGCGGGTGATACGCTCCACGCCGCTCATCACCTTTGGACCCCGCAGGTGAATGTACTCATCGTCCAGCGCAACCACCACCGCGTCGCCGCCGATCTCAATATGCTCCTCGATCAGCAGGTTGCCGCTGAGCTGCGCCCGGCCATGAACGAGAACAAAGTCATCCAGCACCAGCGGCCCACCGCTAAGCCGCGCCTCGCCGCCGACCCGCACATGGTGCTTCAGCACGCAGTTGCCTTCTACCACCGCGTTTTCCGCCACCTGCGCGCTGTAGCGTAGGGTAGGGATGGCGTCTTCCCCGCGTCCGGCCACAACACGCGCGCGATCGTAGACTTTGGCGCAGTCGCAGACCCAAACGTCATTCTCCTCGTTGCCCTCCAGCAGGGCAAAGTCAAACACTTCGGCCCGATGCTCAATAAAGGCGTAATTAACGATGGCATCGCCGTAAATCTGTGCCTGATGCACAATGCGGGAGTGGTTGACCGTGGCCCGCTCGTAGATGCGCAGCGTGGCGTCGTTATCGACGGTTAGACCGCGAGCAGCGACGATCTCGCTGCCGTTGAGGATCCGGGCATCATCACTCAGCAGGCATTCGCCGCTGACCCGCGACCGCTGCACCAGCACGTTGCCGCTGAGACGGGCACCCCGGCAGATATCGGATCCGTCCACCCAGGCATTGTCGCTTATCTCCACGCCATCATAGATGGTGCAGGGCTGGCTGATGCGCGCGCTGTCGCGTATTCGGCTGCTGCCAAACACCATGCTGTTCTCATCGTAGATCCAGCAGCTACCCTGCTGGCTAAGCACCTGCTCATCCTCCACCCAGCCGCCCGGCGAGCCAGCTTTAACATCATGAAAATCTACAAGGGCGACGATCTGGCGCAGGGTAACGTGCCGCTTTTCACCGTTATCCTGATAGCTGAATGAGCGGCTGGCATCGCTCAGGCGATACTTATTCATTGTTGGTTTTCCGCTGATGGCCTCTGTTAAACGTAGCAAAGTTTGCTGCTCTGGCTATTGCAAAGGAAGTTCAATAAAATGCATTTAAAATATCATTTTAAATTTAACGCCTAAGTAAGGATGGATCATGGCCCAGGTTGATGAAAATTACTTCACCGAAAAATATGGTTTAACCCGCACCCATTCTGAGGTGCTGGCTGCGGCGGCGCTCGTTCCAGCGGGCAAAACGCTCGATCTCGGTTGCGGCAACGGCCGTAACAGCCTCTATCTTGCCGCGAATGGTTACAGTGTCACGGCATGGGATAAAAACCCAATGAGCATCGCCAATATCGAGCGCATCAAGGCGGCGGAGGGGCTGGAAAACCTTGAGATTGCTACCGTCGATCTCAACGCGCTCACCTTTGACGGTGAGTATGACTTTATCCTCTCGACTGTGGTAATGATGTTTCTTGAGCCACAAACCATTCCGGGCCTGATTGCCAATATGCAGCGCACTACCGTGCCGGGGGGCTATAACCTGATTGTTGCCGCAATGGATACCGAAGATTTCCCCTGCACGGTCGGCTTTCCGTTTGCCTTTAAGACCGGGGAGCTGGCGGAGTACTACAGCGGCTGGGAAGTAGTGAAATACAATGAAGACGTCGGTGAGCTACACCGCACCGACGCCAATGGCAACCGCATTAAGCTGCGCTTTGCCACGCTGCTGGCCCGTAAACCCGATTAGCGGGCCGCCAGCAGGCAGAGCTGAAGCGCGACGTTGTATGACGCCTCGAAGGATTTCAGCGGCAGAAACTCGAAGCGCGAATGGAAGTTGTGCGCGCCGGTGAAGAAATTCGGGGTGAGCAGTCCCTTCGCCGACAGCGCCGCGCCGTCGGTGCCGCCGCGCATTGGCGTTGGCTTTGGCGTAATGCCCAGAGACGCCATCGCCTCAAACATCAGATCGACAGCGCGACGATCTTCGCCGATAGCGTTGCTGATGTTGCTATAGACGTCGTCAATCTCATACTTCACCTTCGCGGTAGGGTGCTGCGCGGCGATAAGCTGCGCCACCTCGCCAATCTGCTGCTTGCGCTGCTCGAAGCGTGCTTTATCAAAATCGCGGATGCTGGCGCTGAGCACGGCGTGGCCCTGTACCGCCTCCATGCCGTTGAACCAGGTGTAGCCCTCGCGACCTGCGGTATGCTCCGGCGTCTGCTGACGATCAAAATGGCTGATATAGTCCGTCGCCATCAGCAGCGGGTTCACCAGCACGCCTTTGGCCGACATCGGGTGCGCCGTCACGCCGGTAAAGCGGATCTTCGCCTGGGCGGCGTTAAAGTTCTCATAAACAATCTCTCCCAGCTCGCAGCAGTCGATGGTCCATGCAAACTCAACGTCGAAGCGCGTAAGATCCAGCGCCTTCGCCCCGCGCAGGCCCACCTCCTCGTCCGGAACAAAGGCCACCACGATATCACCATGCTGATGCTCAGCGGTCAGGTTCTCAAGCAGGGTCATCACCACCGTCACCGCCGCCTTGTTATCTGCCCCCAGCACGCTGGTGCCGTCGCTAAAAATAATCTCTTCACCCGGATAGGCTAAAATCTCCGGATGCTCGGCGGTGCGTAGCCAGATATCCTGCTGGGCGTTCAGGCAGAGATCTGTGCCGGTAAATTGCAGGATCTGTGGATGAATATCCGGCGACAGTCCGACGTCCACGGTATCGATATGGGTAATAAAACCGACGCGCGGCGCGCCTGCTACGTTACCCTTTTTCACCGCCGTCACGGTGGCGTGTTCGTCGATCACAATCTCTTCTAATCCCAGCGTTTTCAGTTCGTCAGCAAGGACGCGGGCCATCTCATACTGGCCTGCCGTGGTGGGCAGGGTGGTTGCCGCGGCATCGCTCTGGCTGGTGATGGAAAGGTAGCGAAAGAAGCGCTGGGTTAATTGACTGGCGAGTGGCGATGACATAGTGATTCCTTCTTTATTTGTTTTATCAGGTGCTTACGGTGTGATTTTAGTGTTATGTATTAATAGACACCTATTGATAGCACGTAGTGATAGCCAATTAAAAGACAGGATAAAGATGATAAGCAAACCCACAACACTTGCACTGGCGTTGGCCGCGCTCACGGTCAGTTCTACCGTGGCCGCGAAGACGCTGGTTTACTGTTCGGAAGGATCGCCTGAAAACTTTAACCCTCAGCTTTACACCTCGGGAACCAGCGTCGATGCCAGCGCCGTGCCGGTCTACAACCGGCTGGTAGAGTTTAAAGTTGGCACCACGGAGTTAGAGCCAAGCCTCGCCGAGAGCTGGGACGTCAGCGAAGATGGCAAAACCTACACCTTCCATCTGCGCAAGGGGGTGAAGTTCCAGAGCAATAAATACTTTACGCCGACCCGGGACTTCAATGCCGACGACGTGATCTTCTCGTTTATGCGGCAGAAGGATCCGAACCATCCCTATCACAACGTCTCTAACGGCAACTACTCCAACTTCGAGAGCCTGGAGTTTGGCAAGCTGATCACCAGCATTGATAGAGTGGATGACCACACCGTGCGCTTTACCCTGGCGCACCCGGAAGCGCCGTTCGTGGCCGACCTGGCGTGGTATTTCGCCTCGATCCTTTCGGCTGAGTATGGCGACGCCATGCTGAAGGCGGGCACGCCGACGCGCGTGGATATGGACCCGATTGGCACCGGCCCGTTCAAGCTGGCGCAGTATCAGAAAGATTCGCGCATCCTCTTTACCGCCTTCCCGGAATACTGGCAGGGTAAGGCGAAACTGGACCGGCTGGTGTTCAGTATTACGCCAGACGCCTCGGTGCGCTACGCCAAGCTGGAGAAGAACGAATGCCAGGTGATGGCCTTCCCGAACCCGGCGGATCTGCCGCGGATGCGCGAAAATCCCAATATTAACCTGATGAGCAAGGCCGGGCTGAATACCGGGTTCCTCGCCCTCAACACGCAGAAGGCACCGACGGATAACGTCAAGGTGCGCCAGGCGCTGGCGATGGCCATCAACAAGCCAGCGATTATTGACGCGGTCTTCCAGGGCACCGGCACGGCGGCGAAAAATCTGCTGCCGCCAGGGGTCTGGAGCGCCGATGGCGACCTGAAAGATTACGACTATAACCCGGAGCAGGCCAAAGCGCTGCTTGCCGAGGCAGGGTTTGCTAATGGCTTGAGCATCGATCTTTGGGCGATGCCGGTGCAGCGCCCCTATAACCCTAACGCCAAGCGCATGGCGGAGATGATCCAGGCCGACTGGGCGAAAATTGGCGTGCAGGCGAAGGTTGTCACCTATGAGTGGGGCGAGTACCTCAAGCGCGTGAAGGGGGGCGAACACCAGGCGGCGTTAATGGGCTGGACCACCGCTACCGGCGATCCGGATAACTTTTTCGGCCCGCTCTTTACCTGCCAGTCGGCGGACGGCGGCTCCAACTCAGCGAAGTGGTGTTACCAGCCGTTTGATAAGCTGATTGCCGAGGCAAAAGCCATTACCGATCAATCCCAGCGTACCGCCCTCTACAAGCAGGCGCAGCAGATGATGCATGACCAGATGCCCGCCGTGATGATTGCCCACTCGACGATTTTCGAGCCGGTGCGCAAAGAGGTCGTGGGGTATGAGATCGATCCCTTTGGCAAACACATTTTTTATCAGGTCGATTTGAAAAAATAATCACTCCATGCCTGCGGTAATACGCAGGCATGATTTTTGGTGAAAGGGTGATCCAGCACTCTTTTCGTCACAACAACCGTAATCGAGTTTTGCTATAACTGCGTATGCATAGTCACAATTCCAGGAATAAATACATGCGTACTCACTCATTGATTCAGGTAGCGGTACTGTCTGGACTGCTGGTACTGACAGGTTGCGCGTCCAAAACAACACAGCCAGATAAGTATTCAGGTTTCTTACAGGACTACTCTAATCTGAAAGAGGCCACTTCCGCGTCGGGTAAACCGGTGCTGCGCTGGGTTGACCCGTCATTCGACGACAGCAAATATGACAACATTGTCTACAACCCTGTTGTCTACTATCCAACGCCCAGACCCACCACCCAGATCGGTCAGGATACTCTCAACGGGCTGCTGACCTACACCAATACCAGGCTGAAAGCCGCCGCTGCCCAGCGTAAGCCACTGGTCGCTACGCCTGGCCCGCGCAGCCTGATCTTCCGCGGGGCGATCACCGGCGTCGATTCCAGCAAGCAGGGGCTGCAGTTCTATGAGGTGATCCCAATCGCGATGGTAGTTGCGGGTACCCAGGCTGCTACCGGACACCGCACCATGGATACGGCGCTCTACTTTGAGGGGGAGCTGATCGATGCCTCTACCATGAAGCCGGTCATCAAAGTGGTGCGTAAAGGCGAGGGTAAAGATCTCAATAACCAGAATACGCCGCTTACCGTTGATACCCTGAAACAGGTGGTTGACGATATGGCCAGCGACGCGGCGCTGTTCCAGGTGAAAAAACAGTAATCAGCGGAGCGCCACCCTTGTGATGGCGCTTCTCTTCATCCCTCAGGCAGAGCGCTGACGCCACTGCCATACCCGCAGCAGATTTTCAGGACGGGTAAACATCACCATATTGCCCACCAGAATCAGCCCCAGACCCACCACGGCATGGCTCTCCCAGCGATAACCCTCAAACAGGGTAGAGAGCGTTAACGCGACCAGCGGAAAGAGCAGCGTGCTGTAGGCGGCATTGCTCGCCCCGATGCGACCCACCAGCGAAAAATAGACGCCAAAGCCAATGACCGAGCCAAACAGGGCCAGATAGACCAGCGCTCCCAGGTAGCTCACCGTCCACTCGGGGGCGAAACTGTCTCCACGCACCAGGGCAATAAAGCCCATAATTAGCGTACCATAGAGCATCGCCCAGCCGTTGGTGGTCATGGTTTCCAGCCCTTTACGCTGGTGGCGCAGGCTGATCATATTGCCCAGCGAGAAGCCCAGGGTGCCCAGCGCCGACAGGCCGATGCCCAGCAGCAGGTTAATGTTCAGCTCTTTTGCCAGCAGATCCTGCCAGAAGAGGGCGACGATACCGGTCAGACCCAGCGCGGCGGCAAGGAAGAAGCGGGCAGGAGGGCGCTGACCAAAGAAGATAAAGCTGTTAACCGCGTTAAACAGTACTGCCATGGAGAAGATCACCGACTCCAGGCCAGTGTTGATCCATGCGGCCGCGCTGTAGAAGCACAGGAAGTTGAAGCCAAACACGCAGCCACCCTGAACTATACACATCAGGTGATCCCTGAGCGTCAGCGCGCGCAGCCGCTTCAGCACCAGCAGGATCACCATCATAATTGCCGAGGCCAGCGCGAAGCGCCAGAAAATGGAGACTGGCGCGGAGACGGGGCCCTGCTGCAGATGGATCGCGATCCACGTTGTTCCCCAAATCACCACTACCAGACCGTACATCAATGCATTCATCGCGCGCTACTCCATGGCTAAAACGCTATTGTTCCTGACGGCGAGCGGTAACGCTTGCAGCGGGTTGCGGTGGACTTGCAAAATCTTGCGGTTTTTTTGTCTGCGGGTGTCGTAACGCTTTCATCCGCGCCACACTCTTCATACACTAAGGATCTGGTTAATCACTTGTTAATGTGGCTATGGCGGATACCTACGGTGCTTTTGAAAACCTGCGCAGGCATAGCGCGGTACTGCATAATTCCGTTGCGCTAAATAACGGTATGCAGCTGGCCGCCTGGTCCAACAAGCGCGATCGGATCACCCAGTATTGCGATCACCACACGCTGAGTCTCTACGTTGCCGACGGCTATGAGAGCTACCATAAAACCCGCAGCGGCTGGCAGAATGGCGGCGGGCCGGACCGGTTTTGCCTTTTGCCGAAAGAGAGCGAATCGAGCTGGGATATTCGCGACGATCTCTCCTTTGTGCATCTCTACTGCACCGATGCGCACCTGCGCAGCGTGGGGGAGCAGATCTGGGATCGCAGCCCGGCCTCGCTGACTCTGGATGAGAAGACCTTTGGTCAGGATGCGCAGATCACCGCTCTCTATCGCCAGTTCCTGCTCGACTGCGACTGGCAGCAGCAGGCGAACCAGCTAACGTTGAGCACGGCGTCAACCCTGCTGCTGACCCACATTATCCAGCGCTACAGCAGCGTACAGTGGCGGGCACCCGGCGTTACCGGCGGGCTGGCGCCATCAGTGCTGCGCAAAGTGCTGGAGTATATTGACGCTAACCTTGCCCAACCGCTGACCCTGGCCGATCTCGCCAGTCAGGCGGCGCTGAGTGAATATCACTTTGCCCGCATGTTTCGTCACTCGTCGGGTCTTGCGCCGCATCAATACGTGATGCAGCGCCGGATGCACCAGGCCCGGGACAGGGTATGCCATACGACGCTGCCGTTAACCGAGATTGCGCTCGGCTGCGGATTCAGTTCCGCCAGCCACTTCAGCAACCGATTCAAAAGCACGTTTGGCGTGACACCGTCACATATGCGGGCGGCGCACGCCTGACAGCACGGCAAAGCAGATACCCCCTACCAGTAGCCCCCAGAACGCCGACCCGATGCCCCATAGCGTCAGGCCGCTGGCGGTGACCAGAAAAGTGACCACCGCCGCATCACGCTCGCGTTCGATCACCAGCGCCTGGTGCAGGCTGCCGCCGATGGTGCCGAGCAGCGCCAGGCCTGCCAGAGTCTGGATCCAGCTCAGCGGCAGGGCGGCCATCAGGCCGGTTATCGAGCCGCCAAACAGGCCTGCCAGTAGATAGAAAAAGCCTGCCGCCGCCGCAGCCTGCCAGCGTCTGTCCGGATCCGGGTGCGCCTCCGGGCTTTGACAGATGGCTGCGGTAATAGCGGCGATGCAGACAGAGTAGACGCCAAATACGCTGCCCAGCAGCGCCAGCCCGCCGGTAAAGACCATCAGCGGCGAGGCGGGAACCTGATAGCCCGCCGCCTGCATGGTGGCGAAGCCGGGGGCGTTCTGCGAGGCCATCGTCGCCAGAAAGAAGGGCAGCCCGACGCTGATCAGGGTAGTCAAGGTAAAGTGCGGGGCGATCATCTCCGGCATCACCACGGAAAAATGCACAGAAGAGGTGACAACGTCACCGCTTAGCCAGGCCACTATCCCCCCCGCAACGAGAGTAGCGATGATGGCATAGCGCGGAGCCAGCGCTTTGCAAATCAGCCAGGCCAGCAACATGCTGAAACATAAAATGAAATCACTTTTCAAATTAGTAAAGGCCTGTAGTCCAAAACGCAGTAAGATACCTGCCAGCATCGCCGCCGCCAGTGAGTGCGGCACAACCTTCATCAGGCGGGCAAACAGGCCGGTAAGACCGCAGAGCAGGATCAGGGCGTTGGCGAAGATGAACACACCAACGGCCTCGTTGAGGTTAGCGCCCTCCAGGCTGGTCGCCAGTAGCGCCGCGCCGGGAGTTGACCAGGCGGTTAGCACCGGCACGCGATAGCGCAGGGTCAACACGAGGGTGCTGATACCCATCGCCAGCCCCAGCGCCGTCATCCAACCGGCAATTTGCACGTTGCTGGCTCCGGCGACGCGTGCGGCCTGCCAGATAATGGCGGCAGAGCTGGCATAGCCCACCAGCACCGCCACGAAGCCCGCCAGCAGGGTTGAAAAGGGAAAGGGACGCGGGGACATAACGACTCCATGGACACTGTTTCGGTAGGTAAAAATAGCATTGTGCGTTATAACGCACAATAAGCCACTCACGCTAAAAGGGAGGAGAGAGTATGGATCTGCCACAGTATTTGTCTGCGACACTCAAAACGCTGCGTCAGACGCGGGGCTGGAGCCTGTCACGCCTCGCCAGCGAGACTGGCGTCTCGAAAGCGATGCTCGGCCAGATCGAGCGCAATGAATCCAGCCCCACGGTGGCAACGCTGTGGAAAATCGCTACCGGGTTAAACGTGCCGCTCTCTACCTTTATCACCGTGATGGATGCCAGCGCGCCGCAGGCCTACGATCCTGACCAGCAGGCAATGACCATTACCCCGGTTTTCCCCTGGGATGCCGAACTCTGTTTTGATCACTTCTCGGTGACCCTCGCTCCCGGCGCATTCAGCGAGTCTACTCCGCACGAGCGCGGCGTCATTGAGCACGTCGTGGTGATTTCCGGCACGCTGGAGATGCAGATCGACGGCGAATGGCAGATGTTACAGACCGGAAGCGGGGTCAGATTTGCCGGGGACAAAACCCACGCCTACCGCAACAGCAGCGGCCAGACAACCCACTTTCACTCTCTGATCCACTATCCAAAAGAAAAAGCCGCAGGCGAGCCTGCGGCTAAACACGACGACGAATAACGACAATTAATAGTAACGCACACATGACGAGGAGTGTCCGGAATACGCAGCCACTGTAACCCTTTCGACGCACCGGGAGAAATGCGCATTATTTCAATGCATTGCTAATTAATGTATTAAGAGCGTCGCAGACATAGCGAAAATGTTTTCGTCCAGGCCAGCTTCTCACTACAATAGCGGCCATTTTGTTGATCCTGGATAATAACAACCCTATGCGCCTGCCCACTCATCATCTTGAACTGTTAAGCCCGGCCCGTGACACCGCCATTGCCCGCGAAGCGATCCTGCATGGGGCCGATGCGGTCTATATCGGCGGTCCTGGCTTTGGTGCACGCCATAACGCCAGCAACAGCCTGCGCGATATCGCCGAGCTGGTGCCGTTTGCCCATCGCTACGGGGCAAAAATCTTTATTACGCTGAACACCATACTGCATGATGATGAGCTGGAGCCAGCCCAACGCCTGATCACCGACCTCTATCAAACCGGTGTGGATGCGCTGATCGTACAGGATATGGGCGTGCTGGAGCTGGATATCCCGCCCATTGAGCTGCACGCCAGCACCCAGTGCGATATCCGCAGCGTCGAGAAGGCGAAGTTCCTCTCCGACGTCGGTTTCTCACAGATTGTGCTGGCCCGTGAGCTGAACTTACAGCAGATCCGCGCCATCCATGAGAGCACCGACGCCACCATTGAGTTCTTTATCCACGGCGCATTGTGTGTTGCCTACTCCGGGCAGTGCAACATCTCCCACGCCCAGACCGGACGCAGCGCTAACCGGGGCGACTGCTCTCAGGCCTGCCGTCTGCCTTATACCCTGAAAGATGACCAGGGCCGGGTGGTGTCGTTTGAGAAGCATCTCCTGTCGATGAAGGACAACGACCAGACCGCCAACCTGGGGGCGCTGATCGACGCCGGGGTGCGCTCCTTCAAGATTGAGGGGCGTTACAAAGATATGAGCTACGTGAAAAACATCACCGCTCACTACCGGCAGATGCTGGACGCCATCATTGAAGAGCGGGGCGATCTGGCGCGCTCGTCTGCGGGGCGCACCGAGCACTTCTTTATCCCTTCAACGGATAAGACGTTCCATCGCGGCAGCACTGACTACTTTGTTAATGCCCGTAAAATCGACATTGGCGCGTTTGATTCACCGAAGTTTATCGGGCTGCCGGTGGGTGACGTGCTGAAGGTAGGGAAAGATTACCTCGACGTTAACGCCAGCGAGACGTTAGCCAACGGCGACGGATTAAACGTGCTGATTAAACGTGAGATCGTCGGCTTCCGTGCCAATACGGTAGAGAAGACAGGGGAAAACCGTTACCGCGTCTGGCCGAACGAGATGCCAGCCGATCTCTACAAGGTGCGGCCGAACCATGCCCTGAACCGTAACCTCGACCATAACTGGCAGCAGGCGCTGACCAAAACCTCCAGCGAACGCCGCGTAGGGGTAGATATTGAGCTGGGCGGCTGGCAGGAGCAGCTGATCCTTACCCTGACCAGCGAAGAGGGCGTGAGCATTACTCATACCCTGGAGGGCGAGTTTGCCGAGGCCACCAACGCCGAAAAAGCGCTTAGCCAGCTGCATGACGGTCTTGCTAAGCTGGGGCAGACCATCTACTACGCCCAGGATATCCGCGTGAACCTGCCGGGTGCGCTGTTTGTCCCCGCCAGCCAGCTCAACCAGCTGCGCCGTGAGGCCGTGGAGCTACTCGATAGCGCCCGTCTGGCAAACTACCCGCGTGGCAGCCGTAAGGCCGTGGCGACGCCAGCTCCGGTCTATCCGGATACCCATCTTTCGTTCCTGGCTAACGTCTATAACGAGAAGGCGCGCACCTTCTATCACCGCTATGGCGTGCAGCTGATTGATGCCGCCTATGAGGCGCATGAGGAGAAGGGCGACGTTCCGGTGATGATCACCAAGCACTGCCTGCGTTTCGCTTTCAACCTCTGTCCGAAGCAGGCTAAAGGCTCAATCAAGAGCTGGAAAGCGACGCCGATGCAGCTGGTACACGGCGACGAAGTGCTGACCCTGAAGTTTGACTGCCGTCCGTGCGAGATGCACGTCATCGGCAAAATGAAAAACCACATTCTGAAGATGCCCCAGCCAGGCAGCGTCGTGGCCTCCATCAGCCCGGATGAGCTGATGAAAACCATGCCAAAACGCGCTAAATCCTGACCCTGCCGCGCCGGGTGGCGCTGCGCTTACCCGGCCTACATAGCGCACCAGCCTGTAGGCCCATGCAAGCGTAAGCGCCGCCGGGCAAGTCGGTCAGTGAGACTTAAACCCGGCCGCCGACATCAGCAGGCGAAACGCCATGCTGACGGCGGTCAGGGCCAGCACGCTGGCGACCCAGATAGCAATCAACCAGAACAGACGCTTAACAAAACGCGGTGCCGCCATCAGTGATACCCCTCCCCAGGCTGAACTTTGCCCCGGAATACGTAGTAGCTCCACGCGGTATAGACCAGGATCAGCGGAATAATCAGCAGCGCGCCCACCAGCATAAAGCCCTGGCTTTGCGGCGGGGCGGCGGCATCCCACAGAGAGATGCTGGGCGGAATGATATTCGGCCAGATGCTGATCCCGAGACCGCTAAAGCCGAGGAACACCAGCCCCAGAGTAAGCACAAACGGCAAGGTGTGATGGGCGTGGTTACTTAGGCTGCGCCACTGCCAGAAACTGAACAGGAGCACCAGCAGCGGCACCGGCAGGAAGAAGAAGAGGTTCGGCATGCTGAACCAGCGATCGGCGATCCCCTGATGCGTCAGCGGCGTCCAGAGGCTGATCACGCCTATGGTCACCAGCAGCGCCAGCAGCAGCTGTTTCGCGCTGTGTCGCATTTTCTCCTGTAGTGGACCGCCGCTCTTCATTACCATCCAGGTTGCACCGAGCAGGGCGTAGGCAATGGTCAGCCCTAAGCCGCAGAAGAGATTAAACGCCGTGAGCCAGTCAAGCGCGCCACCGCTAAAACGGCGACCGGTCACCTCAAAGCCGTTTAATACCGCGCCGACCACCACGCCCTGGGCAAAGGTGGCAACAATGGAGCCGAAGATAAACGACTTGTCCCAGAAGGGACGATGCGCCGGGGTCGCTTTGAAGCGAAACTCAAACGCTACCCCGCGGAAGATCAGTCCGGCCAGCATGATGGTCAGCGGAATGGTCAGCGCGTCAGCAATTACCGCGTAGGCCAGCGGGAACGCACCAAATAGCCCTGCGCCCCCCATGACCAGCCAGGTTTCGTTACCATCCCAGACCGGTGCAACGCTGTTGACCATCACGTCACGATCTTCACCGTTGCGGATGAGGGGAAACAGAATACCGATCCCCAGATCGAAGCCGTCCATCACGATATACATCAGCGTGGCAAAGACGATTATCACAAACCAGATAACTGACAGATCGATACCCATTACTTGTTCTCCTCTGTCTCTAACGACTCACCGGCCGCAGAGAGCGGACGCGCCGGGCGGCCCTCCGTCGGGTGACGATCTTCAGGCTGCGGACCGTGCTTGATCAGCCGGCCAATATAGACATACCCCACACCAAAGACGGCGGAGTAGACCACAAAGAATCCCAGCAGGGTAAGGCTCATCTGGAGCGTACTGTGCTGCGAGACGGCATCTATCGTTCGCAGCTGGCCATACACCACCCACGGCTGGCGTCCCACCTCGGTGGTCACCCAGCCCGCCAGCAGGGCAATCAGCCCGGCTGGCCCCATCCACAGGGCAAAATGGTGGAACGGACGGGAGGTATAAAGGCGTCCCTTATAACGCAGCCACAGCCCGACTACCCCCAACAGGATCATCAGCAGGCCCATCGCGACCATCAGGCGGAACGACCAGAAAACAATGGTGGAGTTGGGACGATCCTCTTTCGGGAACGACTTAAGGGCCGGAACCTGCTTATCCAGACTGTGGGTCAGGATCAGGCTGCCCAACGCCGGGATCTCCAGCCCATAGCGGGTACGCTCCTGCTCCATATCCGGCCAGCCGAACAGCAGAAGTGGGGTCGGCTCGCCGGGCGGGTTCTCCCAGTGTCCCTCGATGGCAGCAATCTTCGCAGGCTGATGCTCAAGAGTGTTCAGGCCATGCATATCGCCGACTACGGCCTGGATCGGGGCTACTACCAGCGCCATCCACAGTGCCATAGAGAACATTCTACGAATGGCAGGGGTATTGTTACCTTTGAGAAGATGCCAGGCACCTGAGGCACCGACAAACAGCGCGCTGCTCAGGAAAGCCGCGATAGACATGTGAAACAGGCGGTAGGGGAACGACGGGTTAAAGATGACCTTGAACCAGTCAACCGGGATCACCTGACCATTGACAATCTCATGCCCCTGCGGAGTATGCATCCAGCTGTTCGAAGCCAGGATCCAGAAGGTGGACATCAGCGTGCCGAGGGCCACCATGCAGGTAGAGAAAAAGTGCAGGCCGGGGCCGACCTTATTCCAGCCGAAGAGCATGACCCCGAGGAAGCCGGCCTCGAGGAAGAAGGCCGTCAACACCTCATAGGTGAGCAGCGGCCCGGTAATGCTGCCGGCAAATTCCGAGAAGCCACTCCAGTTAGTACCGAACTGATAGGCCATGACCAGACCCGAGACGACGCCCATCCCAAAGTTTACGGCAAAAATTTTCACCCAGAAGTGATAGAGCGTGCGCCAGACCTGATTCTGCGTCTTAAGCCACAGCGCTTCCAGCACCGCCAGATAGCTGGCCAGCCCGATAGTAATAGCAGGAAATAAAATATGGAATGAGACGGTAAAGGCGAACTGGATCCGCGCCAGATGAAACGCGTCTAAATCAAACATGCAGGACTCCGCGCATAGTTTAGGTTATGTCAGCAAAAGTATAGGTGATGTCAATGAATGCGGGCAGAAACAGCACTCGAACTAAAAAGCATAACAGTTGCCCTTTGCTAAACCGTTAACGGCATAATCCAGTTTCTGTTATAGAATGGGGTGAGAATGGGTTAACAGGACCGAGTAATGAAAAAGTATCAGCGGCTGGCGGAGCAGATCATTGAGCAGATCAACCTTGGCGTCTGGCAGCCCGGCGATCGGCTGCCGTCGCTGCGCGAGCAGGTTACCATCAGCCACGTCAGCTTTATGACCGTCAGCCACGCCTATCAGATGCTGGAGAGCCAGGGCCGCATTATCGCCAGGCCGCAGTCCGGCTACTATGTCGCGTCGCCGCCCGCCCACAAACCGCCTATGCCCCCCGCCCAGGTGATGCAGGACGAGGCCGTGGACATTAATACTTACATCTTTGAGGTATTGCAGGCGAGCTGCGACGCCTCGGTGCTGCCCTTTGGCTCGGCGTTTCCCGATCCGCGACTCTTCCCGCTCCAGCAGCTTAACCGCTCCCTGGCCAACGTCAGCAAAACCGCTAACGCCATGAGCGTGATTGAGAACCTGCCGCCGGGCAACGCCGACCTGCGCCATGCCATCGCCCGCCGCTATGCCCAGCAGGGGATGAACGTCTCCCCTGATGAGGTCGTGATCACCGCTGGCGCGCTGGAGGCACTCAACCTCAGCCTGCAGGCAGTCACCGAGCCTGGAGACTGGGTGATCGTCGAGAACCCCTGCTTTTACGGCGCGTTACAGGCGCTGGAGCGGCTTAAGCTGAAGGCGCTGGCGGTTGCCACCGATGTTGAAGAGGGGATCGATCTCGACGCGCTGGCCCAGGCGCTGAATGACTATCCGGTGAAGGCCTGCTGGCTAATGACCAACAGCCAGAACCCGCTGGGCTTCACCCTGAGCAATGAGAAAAAGGCACGGCTGGTGGCCCTGCTGGCAGAGCACAATGTCACCCTGATTGAAGACGACGTCTACAGCGAGCTTTACTTTGGCCGTGAGAAGCCGCTCCCGGCCAAAGCGTGGGATACGCAGGAGATGACGTTGCACTGCTCGTCGTTTTCGAAGTGCCTGGTGGCCGGATTCCGTATCGGCTGGGTGGCGGCGGGGAAACACGCCCGCCGTATCCAGCAGCTTCAGCTGATGAGCACCCTCTCAACCAGCTCGCCGATGCAGCTGGCGCTGGTGGACTATCTCTCCACCAAACGCTACGACGCCCACCTGCGTCGGCTGCGCCGCACCCTGGCGGAGCGTAAGCAGCAGGCCAGGCAGGCGTTGCTGCGCCATCTCCCCGCTGAGGTGAAGATCCACCCCAGCGACAGCGGCTACTTTCTTTGGCTTGAGCTGCCCGCCCCGCTGGATGCAGGGCGGCTGAGCGAGCAGGCGCTGGCACATCACATTAGCATTGCGCCGGGAAAAATGTTCTCTACCTCCGACGCCTGGACGCCATTCTTCCGCTTCAATACCTCCTGGGCGTGGGGTGAGCGGGAGGAGCAGGCGGCGAAAACGCTGGGGATGTTAATCCGCCAGGCGATGGCGTAACGCACCGGTATTAACTCGTTGTCTCTGTTCCAGAAGATGGCGGAGTGCGTCATCTGTCACAACCTAAGCAAATTTCTTTTGCGCCTTATGTGGGGCCGCAGCGCGCCGTCTACCTTTACTGTGGGAGATATTTTTACGGCACGGCTGCCGCACATTTGATTGCGACAGGAGTAATGGCTTATGAGTAAAACATTTGCCCGCGGCACGCTGTACGCGCTCGGTATGACTATCGTCACCGCGCAGGCAGCCGAGCCAACGGAAGTCGGTAACGGAGAGGGGCGTCTTGATATCATCGCCTGGCCGGGATATATCGAGCGTGGCCAGACCGATAAACAGTATGACTGGGTAAGCGAGTTCGAAAAAGCCTCCGGCTGCCAGGTGAATGTGAAGACCGCCGCCACGTCGGACGAGATGGTGAGCCTGATGGCAAAGGGCGGCTATGACCTGGTTACCGCCTCCGGCGACGCCTCCCTGCGGCTGATCATGGGCAAACGCGTCCAGCCCATCAATACCGCCCTGATCCCCAACTGGAAAAACGTCGATCCGCGCGTGGCGAAGGGCGACTGGTTTAACGTCGGCGGTAAAGTCTACGGTACGCCCTATCAGTGGGGTCCCAACCTGCTGATGTATAACACGAAAACTTTCCCGACGCCGCCAGACAGCTGGGCGGCGATCTTTGTTAAGCAGAACCTGCCGGACGGCAAGAGCAATCAGGGGCGGGTACAGGCCTACGATGGTCCGATCTACATTGCCGATGCCGCGCTGTTTGTAAAGGCTACCCAGCCACAGCTGGGCATCAGCGATCCCTATCAGCTCACAGAGGAGCAGTACCAGGCGGTGCTCAAGGTACTGCGCGATCAGCACGGGCTAATTCACCGCTACTGGCATGACACCACCGTGCAGATGAGCGATTTCAAAAACGAAGGCGTGGTGGCCTCCAGCGCCTGGCCCTATCAGGCTAACGCCCTGAAAGCCGAGGGCCAGCCCATCGCGACGGTCTTTCCGAAAGAGGGGGTGACCGGCTGGGCAGATACCACCATGCTTCACACCGATGCGAAACACCCCAACTGCGCCTACAAATGGATGAACTGGTCCCTGACGCCGAAGGTGCAGGGCGACGTGGCGGCCTGGTTTGGATCCTTACCGGTAGTGGCAGAGGGCTGCAAGGCGAGTAGCCTACTGGGGGAGAAGGGCTGCGAAACCAACGGCTACGGCTTCTTTGACAAGATTGCCTTCTGGAAAACGCCGGTTGCTGAGGGGGGCAAGTTTGTCCCTTACAGTCGCTGGACCCAGGATTACATCGCCATAATGGGCGGCCGCTGATGACCTATGCCGTTGAGTTTGATGATGTATCCCGCATCTACGGTGACGTTCGGGCGGTGGATGGCGTGAGTCTGGCCGTTAACGACGGGGAGTTTTTCTCAATGCTGGGGCCGTCCGGCTCCGGCAAAACCACCTGCCTGCGGCTGATCGCCGGGTTTGAACAGCTCTCCGGTGGCGCGGTGCGCATTTTTGGCAAAGAGGCCAGTACGCTGCCGCCCTGGGAGCGCGACGTCAATACCGTCTTTCAGGACTACGCGCTCTTTCCACATATGTCGATTCTGGATAACGTCGCCTATGGGCTAATGGTGAAAGGCATCGGCAAAAAAGCGCGTCACGCCCAGGCCCATGAGGCGCTGGAGCGGGTGGCGCTGGGCTTTGCCCATGCCCGGAAGCCCTCCCAGCTCTCCGGGGGCCAGCGTCAGCGGGTTGCTATCGCCCGGGCGCTGGTCAATCAGCCACGCGTGCTGCTGCTGGACGAGCCGCTCGGTGCCTTAGATCTCAAGCTGCGGGAGCAGATGCAGTTCGAGTTGAAGAAGCTCCAGCAGGATCTGGGCATCACCTTTATTTTTGTTACCCACGATCAGGGCGAGGCGCTCTCGATGTCCGATCGGGTGGCGGTGTTTAATAATGGCAAGATCGAGCAGGTTGATGCTCCGCGCGATCTCTATCTACGTCCGCGCACCCCGTTCGTGGCTGGCTTTGTGGGTACTTCCAACGTTTTTAGCGCCGCAAGGGCGCAGGCGTTGTGTGGTATTGCCGGTAACTACTCTCTGCGGCCGGAGCACATCCGTCTCGATTGGGCGGATGAGGTGCAAACCGAGGGCGTAGTGCAGACGGTGCAGTATCAGGGGGCAGCGACCCGCGTTGAGCTGAAGCTGGCGGACGGAGAGCGGCTGCTGGTCAGCCAGGCCAATATGCTTGATGCCCACCAGCCTGCCGCGCTCCAGCCTGGGCAGACCGTACAGCTCTCCTGGTCGCGAGCGGCAATGGTCCCGCTGCAGGAGGGGTGATGGCAATGAGCGCTATTCCTGCCCCGCGCCCGTCGGCGCATGGCCGTCTGAGCGGAATGTTCTGGCGTAGACCAACGCTGGGTCTCCTGTTGCTGCTGGTCGCCCCGCTGATGTGGTTCGGCATTGTCTATCTCGGGTCGCTGCTGACCCTGCTCTGGCAGGGACTCTATACCTTCGATGACTTCACCATGTCGGTGACGCCGGATTTAACCCTGGCGAATTTGCAGGCGCTGTTTCAACCCGCTAACTACGACATTATCCTGCGCACGCTGACCATGGCGATTGCAGTCACCCTCGCCAGCGCGATCCTCGCTTTTCCGCTGGCCTGGTTTATGGCTCGTTATACTCAGGGCAAGCTGAAGGCCTTTTTCTATATTGCGGTGATGCTGCCGATGTGGGCCAGCTATATCGTCAAGGCCTACGCCTGGACGCTGCTGCTGTCCCGGGACGGCGTGGCGCAGTGGTTCTTGCTCCACCTGGGTTTGCAGCCGCTGCTGGAGAGCGTGCTGACCCTGCCTGCGGTAGGCGGCAGTACGCTCTCGACCTCCGGCCTCGGGCGCTTCCTGGTCTTTGTCTATATCTGGCTGCCGTTTATGATCCTGCCGGTGCAGGCGGCGCTGGAGCGGCTTCCGCCGTCGCTGCTGCAGGCCTCGGCGGATCTTGGCGCGCGTCCGGCGCAGACCTTCCGCCACGTGGTGCTTCCCCTGGCGATCCCCGGCGTGGCGGCGGGATCGATCTTTACCTTCTCCCTGACCCTGGGGGACTTTATTGTTCCGCAACTGGTTGGCCCGCCCGGCTTCTTTATTGGCAACATGGTCTACTCCCAGCAGGGGGCGATTGGCAACATGCCGATGGCGGCGGCGTTCACCCTGGTGCCCATTGTTTTGATTGCCCTCTATCTGGCGCTCGTGAAGCGCCTGGGAGCGTTCGATGCACTCTGATCGCGCACCGCTGCTATTAAAAATTGCCGCCTGGGGCGGGGTGGTTTTTCTGCACTTCCCGCTGCTGATCATCGCTATCTATGCCTTTAATACCGAAGATGCCGCCTTCAGCTTTCCGCCCCAGGGCCTGACGCTGCGCTGGTTCACGATAGCTGCCTCGCGGAGCGATATCCTTGATGCGGTGACGTTGTCACTTAAAGTGGCGGCGCTGGCGACCCTTGTGGCGCTAATACTTGGCACGCTTGCTGCTTGTGCTCTCTGGCGCAGCCAGTTTTTTGGCAAAAACGCTATCTCACTGCTTCTGCTCCTGCCCATCGCCTTGCCCGGCATTGTGACCGGCCTGGCGCTACTGACGGCGTTTAAAACGGTAGGGCTGGAGCCAGGGTTTCTGACCATCGTGATTGGCCATGCCACCTTCTGCGTGGTGGTGGTCTTTAACAACGTGATTGCCCGCTTCAGGCGCACCGCCTGGAGCATGGTAGAGGCGTCGATGGATCTGGGGGCCAACGGCTGGCAGACCTTTCGCTACGTGGTGCTGCCAAACCTTGGCTCGGCGCTGCTGGCAGGCGGGATGCTGGCGTTTGCCCTGTCGTTTGATGAAATCATCGTCACCACCTTTACTGCCGGACACGAGCGTACTTTGCCGCTGTGGCTGCTGAACCAGTTGGGCAGACCGCGCGAGGTACCCATCACTAACGTGGTAGCCCTGCTGGTGATGCTGGTAACAACGCTGCCCATTTTAGGTGCCTGGTGGCTGACCCGCAGGGGCGAGAACGCCTTTGGCAATGAGAAATAATTGACCCTCAAACAGGATATGATTATGCAAGATCAACTGTTAATTAATGGCGAACTGGTAAGCGGGGAAGGTGAAAAGCAGGCGGTCTACAATCCCGCTACCGGCGAGGTGCTGCTGGAGATTGCCGAAGCCTCTGTCGCCCAGGTAGACGCCGCCGTGCAGGCTGCGGATCGCGCCTTTGTCGAGTGGGGCTATGCGACGCCGAAAGTTCGCGCCCAGGCGCTGCTCGATCTCGCCCAGGCCATTGAAGACAACGCCGAGGCGCTGGCCCAGCTGGAGTCCCTTAACTGCGGCAAGCCGCTGCACTGTGTGATTGGCGATGAGATCCCCGCCGTGGTTGACGTATTCCGTTTTTTTGCCGGAGCGGCGCGCACCCTCAACGGCCTGGCGGCGGGCGAGTATCTGGAGGGGCACACCTCGATGATCCGCCGCGATCCGGTGGGCGTGGTGGCATCGATTGCCCCCTGGAACTATCCGCTGATGATGGCCGCCTGGAAGCTGGCTCCTGCGCTGGCGGCGGGCAACTGCGTGGTGATCAAACCGTCAGAAATTACCCCGCTTACCGCGCTGAAGCTGGCTGAGCTGGCGAAGGATATCTTCCCGGCTGGCGTGCTCAACGTGCTGTTTGGCCGGGGTAAGACCGTAGGCGATCCGCTCACCGGCCACGAGAAGGTACGGATGGTCTCCCTGACCGGCTCGATTGCCACCGGGGAGCATATCATCGGCCATACCGCCTCCTCGGTGAAGCGTACCCATATGGAGCTGGGGGGCAAAGCGCCGGTCATCGTCTTTGACGATGCCGATCTTGACGCGGTGGTGGAAGGGGTGCGCACCTTTGGTTACTACAACGCAGGTCAGGACTGTACCGCCGCCTGCCGGATCTATGCTCAGAAGGGCATTTATGATGCGCTGGTCGAGAAGCTGGGCGCAGCGGTGGCAAGTCTGAAGATGGGCGCGCCGGACGATGAAAGCACCGAGCTGGGACCGCTCAGCTCCGCAGCGCATCTGGAGCGGGTAACCAACGCCGTCGAGGCGGCGAAAGCGCTGGGGCATATCAGCGTAGTGACCGGGGGCGCGAAGCGCGATGGTGCGGGCTACTATTTCCAGCCGACGCTGCTGGCGGGGGCTAAGCAGGAGGACGACATCGTCCAGCATGAAGTGTTCGGCCCTGTGGTAAGCGTGACCGCGTTTGATGATGAAGAGCAGGTGCTGGAGTGGGCCAACGACTCCCGATATGGGCTGGCCTCATCGGTCTGGACCCGCGACGTGGGCCGCGCGCACCGGCTAAGCGCCCGTCTGCAGTACGGCTGCACCTGGGTCAATACCCACTTTATGCTGGTGAGCGAGATGCCGCACGGCGGGCAGAAGATGTCTGGCTACGGCAAGGACATGTCGGTCTACGGCATCGAGGACTATACCGTGATTCGGCACGTCATGATTAAACACTAAGGTAGGTTCAGGTGGCTGAAACAGCAAGGGATGCCGTTCCAGCCATAGTTTATCTTTTATTCTGGCCGCTAGCGGACGACACGGGGCCATAGGCAAGATCAAACTTCGGAGGATTCAATAAGTTCTTGCTTTTTAGGTCGTTAATCATGGATTTTTGCCGTGGTGAGCAAACCATAGCCGACAACGATATAACCTGTTCAATCAATCTTGAATTGGGCATGTTGTTATTCCCCCTGTGAGAGTAGCTCCACGCTATCACTCTTGTGCGGCAGTGTCATCAGCCAAAGATGACATTACGATTATCTCTTTTTGCACCTTGAACCTAAATTCCGTCAACATCTTATCTATTTCTCTAAGATCTTCTGTTAGTTGTACGTTATCCGTAAAGTCCTCTATTTGAAGATTGAGATCGTTTCTAAGCGTATTAATACCTATAAATCGCCCATGTGAATGCCAGCGCCTGTTATCGCTAAGAGCCACTGCGATATCTTCAGCTCTGGCGATTTTATCTTCCGGGGTTACAGGTGCTTGAGTACTTTCTCGTACGTTCCAGTTACGAAATTTGTATTCAACAAGCCATTTCTTTAACAGATCTTTAGAGAGCTCCCTGGCTTGCTCATAGCGTCTGAGCTGGGCTAAATCTAAGTTATTAAGCATCATTAATTCAGCCTGCGTAACCTGACCGGTATGCGATTTGTTAATAACTTCCTCGACTTTATCCAGGTATCCAAGAGCAGGTACCCACTTACCGTCAGGTGACTGAACCTGTGGATCAATCGGACCCAGCGAAGAAGCATAATCCATAAAAATTTTATCACCAGACATGCACCAAATCGTACCGGCAGACATGGCATAGTTAGGGACAATAAAATAGACTTCCTGATAAAAATGCCTGGTTATTTCAACCATTTTTTCTACAGACTCGACAGAGCCACCGCCGGTAGAAAGTATTATGACAAGAGAGCTTCTCTGTCTCCTTTTTGCTGCCCGACCAAGGCCTTCAAGTACCGGTTGATAGATCTGTTTAGCCCACTCTGTGATTCCTCCATAGTATACAATGACATCTGAGTCTGGAAAGTGAACGTTTTTTAATTCATCAATTTTAAAAGCGATAAAGCTTTCAATTGTGTCATCTATATTGCTCAAAATACTCTCCGCAAATAATATGGGCATAAATATTATTTAAATGAATGTAATTGGCAGGCTGAGGTCGATGGTATTCAGGAGGGTTATATATATTTAGGGCCTCACCCTAACTACTATGTTGATGATAGGGTTTGTTTAAATTAGCGCAAGTTGATCTTTATAAACCGGGAGGTTACTCGATATTTTGGTTAAAAAGTATCACATTGCTACCAACCGGTACAAAACTGCACCGCCGTCTTCCTGCTTTGCTCTTCTTTTCGCTTTTTGCCCCCGACATAATCGACAGGTCCGGTTTCCCTCACTTCCGCAGGGATAAAGCTTGATTTACATCAATAAAAAATGCATATTGCGCGCGTTTTATTCTATTTGAGCAACTGTCGGCTATGACCCTATACCAAAAAATGCTGGTCTTCTACGCCGTGATGGCGACGATCTGTGCACTCATCACCTGGTTCCTGTCAAAGGACCGCAAGCGGATCCGCTTCCTGTGCGCGTTTCTAATCGGCTCCACCTGGCCGATGAGCTTCCCGGTGGCGCTGCTGATCTCACTGTTCTAAGCGAGCGGGTGTAAAGAGATCTCCCCGGCGCGCGCTGCGCCACCGGGGAGGCACGCTGTCAGGGCAGAAGCGCCCGCAGCGTTTTGCGCTGGGCATCCGTCACGTCAGACGGGTGCTGATAACCGATGTTCTCGTTGCTGCGGGTATAGAGCGCCACCAGCCAGTCATAGACGTAGCGGGTAGCGGCGTGAACCGGCTGCTCCCCTAGCCTGGTCAGTCTGCCTTCGGTGTGGGCTGGCGCGTCGGTGCTGAAGATTGCGCTGCCTTTCTGGATGCGGCTGGCCGGGCGCTGGCTTACCGCCACGTCGGCATAGCCAAGCCAGGCGATCAGGTTGCCAATGGCCGCATGCAGCTGCGCCGCACAGGCGTTATCCTGCTGCATCAGCGTTTGCAACTGTCCGGCAAGGTCGAGGCGGTAGCTGGTAGTAATGATGGTGTCCGCCACCTCGCGTAGCGCAGCAGGGGTCATGCCCAGCCGGGTGGCGCTCTCTGCGCTGCGGCTCCACTGGCGCAGGTGGTTTACCCACATGGCGTGCGCCTGCTGGCCCGCATCCCGCGCAGCGCTGGCACGCTCCGGCGTCTCCTGCGCATCGGCAAAGAGATCGATCGCCTCGCTAAACAGGCCGCTCACCTTCTCCTCGCGCGGCAGTTGCACCTTCCACAGGGCGTCAAACTGCTTCATCTCCGGCAGCAGGCCCTCCAATAGCTCACCGTGACGTCCGGCCTGGCCCTGTAGCTCGCGAATGGTCGCTTCGGCACGAGCGCGGCGGGCTTCTCCCTCTTCCGTTAGCGGCGAAAGCAGAGCCTGCATCAGATCGCGCAGCATCTGCTGATGGCGATCGCGCAGGGCATTCAGTCGGCTAATGCCCTGCGATGGCGCGGTGGCCTGGGAGAGCCACTCAATCAGCCGTTGCAGGCTGCTGGCGTCCAGCGCCTGCAGGGTGCCCCAGCGCTGGCCGGGCTTGCCCAGCAGCTGCTGGACGGTTTCGTCCAGATTCAGCGAGGTGGTAAACCGCGCGTCCTGAGGCGTAATCGCCCATACCAACCCCGGCAGCGCCGTCTCCTGACCCGACTGGGTATCCTGCACCCAGTTCAGCAGAGCTTTGGCCGTGGTGGCGATTTCGCTGCGCTGCGGCGTGGCGTTGCAGATCATCAATACGTCCGGCTGCAGCCGTTGACGATAGCGCTCCAGCAGCCAGCGACATTTACTGTGCCACAGCGGGCGCTCAGGCAGCACCGCCGGGCAGGGGATATCGACAATATCGACCCCATCCAGCACGCCGTTTTCAACGCACAGCACCAGCTCACAGGTCAGTAGCGACAGGGTGGCGAGAGGAAGGCTCACCGCATTTTGCAGCTCATCTTTTGACACAGGATGGACCACGACCTCCGCCTGCGCCTCAATACTCTCTGCTGCCAGCGGATTTAAAAAACCTTCCGTTGGCAGGGCAAAGTTATCTACCAGCAGACTCAGCGGCGCGGCCAGCTCGGCGGCGCTGCCGGTCTGGTGCAGAACGTGCGCCAGAGCCAGCCACTGCTGGGTCAGCTCCTGTTGCTCACCCCACAGCAGCGACCAGGCGCTGGCCCGTGCGCGCAGATCCAGGGAGGGGATCAGGGTGGCGAACTGGTACCACAGGCTATCATCAATCTGCTGCTGCGCGGCGGGCACGATGGTACGCCAGAATGCGGCGACAGAGGCCACCTCTTCAGCGGTGATGCCCGCCACCGGATGCGGCTGACGCAGCCCGCGCCAGCGGTCAAGACGATCCGCAATTATTGCTCGCTCGACGAGGTGACGCTCCTGCTGCCCGGCCGCATGGGCGATGAATACCTGCACCAGTTCGGCCTCAGTAATCAGACGCAGACGCAGGGGAAACGCATCGTCAACGCGCTGATGTTGGGTAGTGAAGCGTAGCGCCATGCCGGTAAGGGCGTGGCCAGGGTTGATATGGCTAAAGTAGTCGAAGTTCTTCTCACCGGCCTTAACGTTCACCCGACCGCCGCTGCTGCTGCACAGGGCGGCAAGCAGATGCGCCTTTGCCGCCTGGGCGTGGCCATAGAGACCCACGGTGCGGGTTTGTTCAGCCGCGAAGGCCAGCGCGCGCTCATGAGCGGCCGCATCGGTCAGGCGCAGCAGCAGCGCGTCGGCGTCATCGTCAAGCAGCGGGGCGTGCTGGCGGGTCTCATCAATCCATGCCATTAATGCCTGGGAGGTTTTGCTCAGATCTCTCATTTCAGGTACACGCTCCCGCTGTCAATCCAGTAGTGGCTGCCGCTGTGACGGCGGTCGGCCAGGGTATTTAGTTTAAACGTCAACGCATCGGCGGCAACCGGCGTACCATCCTGTAGCCAGGCCTCGCTAAGGATGAAGGCTTCCGGTCCCAGCGCTTTATTGCCGCCGGTGAGGGCCAGCCGTATGTTGAGCACGCCGTCTCCGGCGATGGCTTTCGCCAGCTCTGGCGAGTTGATGCTCAGCGTATAGAGCGGCGTGGCGGGCCAGCGAGCGTTGGCCAGCTGTCGGAAACCCAGCGTGACGTTGCCACGCAGCGGGAAGTGCAGGCGAGCATCCAGCTTCGCGCCGGGCTTGTCGAGGTCAATATCTTCGTACCAGACGTTTTCTTCACGCAGGGTGTTAACCACGTTATCCAGCACGCCCAAATAGCGCACGGTGGAGTAGGCTCCGATATCCGCCGCTTTAAAGTTGAAGCGCGGCAGGCGTAGATCCAGCGCCAGGCTGCACAGCATCGCCCCGACGGCGGCGGTGGATTTCGGGTTGCCGATCCGCCCCTGCTGGTTAAAGGGATACCACTCATGCACCCGGTACTTGTCGAGCCACACCATGCGGTTGACCGGCACCGGCTGCAGGTGACGGATCAGCGCCTGCACGCCCGGCAGGCAGCCCGGACGCCCGGTAACCAGCAGCACGTCGCAGGCATAGTGGGAGATAGCTTCGCACACCGCGTGGATCGGCGCGGTGAGGGTAAACTGCCCGCCGAGCATCGCCGCCTGCAGATCGCTGAAATTCACCTGCAACGGCACGGCGAAGAGGTCGAACTCAGCAGAGCCGGCAGGCAGGGCGTGATCGATCGCCTGCCTGAGGTAGCTCATCACGTTGCGCGTCGGCTGTTGGGTGAGCAGTTCGCCAAAGGTGGCGTGCAGTCCCGCCAGCGGATCGTTGATATCGCTTCGCTCCCACGCCGACAGGATCGCATGACCA
The DNA here is from genome assembly GCA_032055545.1 of Pseudescherichia sp. Lineage (GTDB taxonomy): Bacteria > Pseudomonadota > Gammaproteobacteria > Enterobacterales > Enterobacteriaceae > Pseudescherichia. The sequence continues at coordinate 119,341 of DAMBQR010000003.1, forward strand.
ATCGGCATAAAGAGCTGCAGCGTCGTCTGCTGGCGCAGTACCGCCTGGGTGTCGATGCGGCCTGAGTCGCCGAACAGCGTCGCCATTAGCGCAGCGGCGTCGGTGATGCCTGACTTGTGCAGCTGGGTTTGCAGGGCGGGCAGCACGCAGCGCTGGATAATATCCAGCAGAATGTCATCCCCTGCCACCTTAAAACCTTCCCGGAACAGCAGATGCGGAGTGATCTTGACGTTGCTACCGGTGCCGTCATCCAGCTGATAATGGACGATAGCCATATCGGTAGTGCCGCCGCCGATATCAATCGATGCCACCCGCAGGGCGCGGCCTGGCTTTTCGTCCGGCGCGCCGGTGCGGTCCGGGCGGGCGAGGGAGGCAAAAAATGTCTCCGTTTGCCCGGCGTAGTGGGAGATCGCTTCGTTATAGAGCCAGACCAGCTGACCGCAGCTGGCCTCGTCCCACTCCATCTGGATCTGCGGGACGGGCACCACGCTCTTCTCGCGCTGTTTGCTGCTGGAGAAGTCCTCATCCTGCGGGTGCCAGCCCATCGCTTTCCATACCAGGGCGATGGCCTCAAACATGCGGCGGCGGAAGATCTCCCGCTCCTGCTTCGGCATCGCCGAGGGCAGGGTCAGGATAATCGTCCGCAGCTGGCGCGGTGAAGCCGGAAAGCCCAACCGCAGGCGCGTCGCTACGCTGTTGATCTGTCCCAGGGCCTGGGCCAGCAGCTCGCACAGCATATGAGTCATCAGGGTACTGCGGCTGTACTGTGGGGAGAAGACCGGCAGACGCTCATCCAGCGGCAGGGTGTAGAGCGGCTGGCCGTCGTCGTTCATTAGATTCATCAGCGGGAAAGCGGTCGCTAACGGCTCGCGCTGGGACTTGCTGTTCATCTGGCTAAAGCGCCAGTCCTGTAGCACCGGGGTCTCATCCCACAGGTAGCGGCGCGGGCTGGAGATGCCGCTGTTGCCTTCGGTGCCCAGACGCTGTGTCGCAAGCTTGCGGGCCTCGTCGCCGACGCGGACGATAGAGGGCCAGACGAAGGCATCTTCGCGTCCGCTCTCAACGGAGAAGTGCTGCTTGCCGAAGCGCGCCTCGGAGAACTCCAGTCGGCTGGTGAACATCGGCTCGTTCAAAAACTGCGGTTCGCTCAGGGAGCGCACCTGCAACTCCGCCGTCTGGCGCAGGCCGTCGTTGGCGTCGCCCTGATCCTCAATAATGACGCCGCAGGTGTGGGTGTTGCCGACGTCGAGGATCAGATCCACCGGAATGGCCGGGGTGCTCAGGGTATGGGTAACGATTTTGACTTCCGGGACCGTCAACTGCTCTCCCAACAGGGTGAGTAGATTGAGCCAGTGGGCCTGGTACTCAAAGCTGCGCAAGGCCTGGGCAATCTCCCGCTCGCTGCGGTTCTCAACGCTGCTGGCGTAGTGCAGGAACGCCTCGCGCAGCCAGCCGTCAATCCAGGTCTGATCGAGAAAATCAAAGACTTCGTCGTCGCGCCACGCCAGCGCAAAACGGGTGCCGTTAAGGATGTCGTTGGTGGCCGGGGCCAGCGCCGTCGGAGAGAGATCGTTGATCTGGCTATCCAGTGCCAGGGTCACGCGGTGGGTATTACCTGCGCTGTCCGGTTCGGCCAGCTTGCGGATCTGCACCCTGGCCCAGTTGTCCGGACCCTCTACAAAGGTACGCGGTGGGTTAAAGCGCAAGAAAGGTATTGGTAGCCAGACGCCGTCCAGTACCGCCAGCGACTCAACCAGCGGCAGGGTGCTCTCCGGCTTTACCACCTCGGGCTGGCCGCCGTCGCGCCCAGGCAGCGTATAGCGGTTGTTAATCAGATCGTAATCGAGGCGCAGCAGCGGCCCGTTAGCAGTTTTCCGTACAAAGCGTCCGCTCTGTAACGAAGCCTGCGGCGTCAGGCCAAAGTCGAGGAACTGCACGCCGCTGTTGGCAATCAGCGTGACGCTCTGTTTGTAATCGCAAAGATTAACCAGCATAGGATCAGGAACCTGTTTTTCTGAACGTCAACGGAACAATGGTTTTGGCATCATACCGGGCGGTGCACTCGGCAACGTCGCTGGTGCCTGCGGTGCAGGAGATCTCCGGCATCGGGTAGCGCGTACCGTCGCTGCAGCGCGCGTGGCCGCGGCTTTTGATCATCAATACGCCGGTGTCGTGCAGGCCAGAGAAGATCTCGGATCGGCAGACGATGTTTTTCCCCCGCACCAGGCGAGCCGTACCCTTGTTGTTCTCAATCTGGAAGCGCAGCGCAGGCGGCTTGCCGGTGGCTTCGTCTTTAATATCCAGCATCACCCGCCAGCTGCCGTTGAGAAAGCGGGTGCTGCCCGCTTTAACCTGGCCGGCATCCATCACCAGCGCGTCTTTGGGAATAGCGGCAATAGTGAGTTCGCTCGGTTTCTCCTCTGCGGGAGCCGGTGTCGCTTTAACTGCAACCACTTCGGCCTGGTGCAGCGGCAGCGCCGCCGTCAGCACCGGCGCAGGCTCTACGCTGACGGGAGCAGGCGCGATGGCCTGCGGAGCCGCAGGTTTCGCGGCGGCCGTTTTTTCTGCGGATGCTGTTTCGCTTACCGCAGGCTGGTGCGGCCAGAGCAGCGGGGCGGCAACGGCAGCGACCACCACGGCGGCC
>DAMBQR010000004.1:0-721 GCA_032055545.1 Pseudescherichia sp.
TTATTCCTCCAGTTGTTGAAGACTGCGGCTGCGAATCTCTTGTTGCAGCTTCTCGATAACATCATTTACGTCCAGGCTACCCAGGTCTTTACCGCGACGGGTACGCACGGCAACTTTGCCGGCCTCAACCTCTTTGTCACCGCAAACCAGCATATAAGGGACACGACGTAAAGTGTGCTCGCGGATTTTAAAGCCAATCTTCTCGTTTCTCAAGTCCGCTTTTACACGAATGCCCGCATTTTGTAGTTTACGCGTCAATTCGTTAACGTAATCGGCCTGAGAATCGGTAATGTTCATGACTACAACCTGCACTGGCGCAAGCCAGGTCGGGAAGAAGCCCGCAAACTCTTCGGTCAGGATGCCGATAAAGCGCTCCAGTGACCCAAGAATGGCGCGGTGGATCATTACTGGCACCTGGCGCTCGTTGTTTTCGCCCACGTAGGAGGCGCTCAAACGAGACGGCAGAGAGAAGTCCAGCTGTACCGTACCGCACTGCCATGCACGATCGAGGCAGTCATACAGGGTAAATTCAATTTTCGGACCGTAGAACGCGCCTTCACCCACCTGATACTCAAACGGGATGTTGTTCTCTTCCAGCGCGACTGCTAGATCCGCCTCAGCACGATCCCATGTCTCGTCGCTGCCGATACGCTTTTCCGGACGAGTAGAGAGTTTGACCACGATCTTCTCGAAGCCAAAGGTGCTGTACATATCGTAGACC
>DAMBQR010000004.1:979-121966 GCA_032055545.1 Pseudescherichia sp.
GTTGTCCCAGTGGCCGGTTTTTTCCCACAGCACACGGTCCATCATGAACGGGCCTTTCACTTCCTGATACTGGTACGCTTTCAGCTTGGAGCGCACAAAGGTTTCCAGCTCACGGAAGATAGTCCAGCCGTCATTATGCCAGAAAACCATGCCCGGCGCCTCTTCCTGCATGTGATACAGGTCGAGCTGCTTACCAATTTTACGGTGGTCGCGTTTCGCGGCCTCTTCCAGACGCTGCAGATAGGCGTTTAATGCTTTCTTATCTGCCCACGCGGTACCGTAGATACGCTGCAGCATTTTATTGTTGCTGTCACCGCGCCAGTAAGCACCGGCAATTTTCATCAGCTTAAAGTGATGGCAGAAGCGCATATTTGGCACGTGCGGACCGCGGCACATGTCGATGTACTCTTCATGATGATACAGGCCTGGCCTGTCGTCATGCGCGATGTTCTCATCAAGAATAGTAACTTTATAGCTTTCGCCGCGCGCAACAAAGGTTTCACGCGCTTCGTGCCAGCTGACTCTCTTCTTGATGACGTTATAGTTCGTTTCGGCGAGCTCGTGCATACGCTTTTCGAGCGCGTCAATATCTTCCTGAGTCAGCGTATGGTCAAGATCGATATCGTAATAGAAGCCGTTATCCACAACCGGACCAATAGCCATTTTGGCGTTGGGCCACAGCTGTTTGATAGCATGACCTAACAGGTGCGCACAGGAGTGGCGGATAATTTCCAGGCCATCTTCATCTTTGGCGGTGATAATCGCCAGCTGCGCATCGTTTTCGATAAGATCGCTGGCATCAACCAGCTCGCCATCAACGCGACCGGCAATACAGGCTTTCGCCAGGCCAGGGCCGATATCAAGGGCAACATCCATGGGGCTAACAGGGCGATCGAACTGGCGTTGGCTGCCGTCAGGAAGGGTAATTACAGGCATGTGAGATCCTCTATTTGCAGTGGTGACCCACACGAAAGGTCACATACAAAACTATTTTTCAAATTATTATCAACAACTTAAAGCAGGCTTTCGTCTTCACTCTGACAAATTTGTACAGAAATCATGCTGTACCCTGCTCTGCTGTTGATAAGCTCACCCCTGATACTACACGTCTAATCAGTGAGTTAAAAGGCTAGCGTTGCATTCCACTACGATATTGAGTCAATCTTAATTATTTCAAGGAACGTCATCAGGCTAATTGTAATAAATGTGTAAAATTAAAAAATGAAACGCCTTATCAATAAATGTAATAAAGCTTCATAAAAGCATTCATAAGAGCGAACTTCAAATCTTGACAAAAAAAGCGCTATTTACTTGACGATATATTCCTCAAAGGTAAATAGACGTGTTAGGGTAGTGTTTCCACTCAACGGACTGGAGGGGTTATTATTAACCTCAAATTTCAGTGCCCCGTCTGCAATGGCTTTAGGTTTCAGTTTTCAACGTATCACGCCGAGAAAAAGCTTCCACATGGTGCAGTATGCGCAACCTGTGGGGAACGCCTTACCGCATCGATGTGCATTCCCATGACCAGACAGATTAATAAAGTGACAAATTAAATAAAGGCTTCGTAAGAGGCCTTTTTGCTGTTCAGGCTTTGCCTTCAGGAACAAGGGCGTCAATGACCGTTTCCATGGCTTGACGAGTGAGGTCAGAGCGTTTAACTCGCTGGTTAGCGAGCGACGTACGCAGTACCCCGGCAATCACGATATGCTTCGGCTCCTGGCCTAAATCACGCATCTCCAGCACCACCTTACCGACAACGCGGCACATCTCATCATATAGCTCGCTCTCTTTTGCCTGGTTACCCATAATGCCCTCTTTCCGTTTGTCTCTGAATTTAAAGGCATAGCACACAGAAAAACCCTGCAAACGTCAAGCGATCCGGCGCACTCTATCGATAATTAGGCGCTTGAGCGCCCCGGCGTAACCGTTTTTTATTGGCGGCATGTTTAAAGTTAAGCCAAATTTTGCCGATGATATAGCCTACATTGGGCAAACAGCATCGCGACACAACATATGCAATCGATAAATCATAATGGTATTGCAGGCCTCAGTCTCAAAGCCCGGCCGGGAACCTCATCGATCCTTCAGCAATCGATCGAAAGGCTCGCGTCCGGACTGCGGATTAATGGTGCCAGGGATGATGCCGCAGGTCTCGCTATTGCCAATCGGATGGGCGCAAATAGTAACGCTGACTCCGTGATCTCCCGCGGGCTTGATGATGCCATCAGCCTTGCGCAAACCGCAGAGAGCAGCCTCGGTTCAATTAGCTCGATGCTTATCCGGGCTAAGGGTCTCGCTATCCAGTCGGTGAACGACTCGCTCTCGGAGAGCGATCGCGCCAGTATTCAAAACGAATTCGCCAGTATTCTCGCCGGGATCAACAGTATCTCAGAGGGAACCGAAATCTTTGGCCTTTACCCACTGGCTACCGACAGTCCCGAGTTGCAGCCTGCTCTGCTCGGCAACGTCGCTCCGGTAAGTACCAAATTCCCGGTGGCCAGCAAGGACTACTCTTTCAGTTCAGGCATCGTTCCGCTGGCCTATATTCCGGCCGGTTCGACCAATATCGCCATCACCATCAACTCCCTTGGGGCGGATGATGATATTCAGCTCTTTACCCGCGACGGCAAACATCTGGCGGGCACCCCCATTAACGGCAGCGATCCGGATTTCACATGGGTCAGTAAAGGGATTACCGACTCCGCTAGCGCCGACACAAATATTCTCACCGAAGCTAATGGTTTCAAGAGCGATGCCGCTTATGATGATTCCATGCTTATTTCGGGCGGTGCAGCCTGGGATATCAACGGCAGTGAAGCTGTGAGCTACAAAGGTATGAACATTGCCTATAGTGGAGACGGTGATCGCTATGAGGACAGCACCAACGGCGGGTTTAACGACGGCAGTAATGGCTCAAATCTACTGGAACGGGTAACGATTGATAACGTTAAGGAGGATCTGCTCGTCGTTGTAGTCGGCAATGGTGCATTTACTGCCAACATGACCTGGGGACATCTGGAGACGCCGACCGAGCAGCCTGCCGCGCCGCCAAAGAAGAGTACCCCCTATCAGGTGGTCACCAGCGCTAACTTTGGCGATCAAATCGAAACCACCACGTTGGATACCACCCCTGCGGATACTAAAACGCTGGGCATCAATGAGGCACGGCTGGATACCGTTCAGTCGGCTCGCTCAGCAATGGGTGCGCTGGATAGTGCGCTGGCAAAGGTCGATGGATACCGCTCACAGTATGGCGCGGCTATTAACCGCTTCGAGTCCAGTAAGTCGGTACTGGCGCAGCAGAAGATCGCGACGCAGTCCGCACAGAGCCGGATCCAGGACGCTGATTATGCTCTGGAAACCAGCAAAATGCTCAAAGCACAAATTTTGCAGGAGAGTCAAAACGCAGTGCTGAAAATAGCCAATCAGGCGCCACAGAATCTGCTCGAATTATTACGCGGGTAGCGAGACTATTTTCAGAATCATCCGCAAAGGTGAGCGCGTTTTAATTAGAAAACTTTACATAGAATGACAGACAATAAAAAAACCGGGACAGCACTCTCCGGTTTTTTTCTTACTCTGGCAGGATCAGGCATGGGAAATAACAGTATTTGTTGAACATTAACAAATTAATACCATTCACCGGCTACCAGGGTATGCACATCGAAAGCATCATCCGTAGAGCGCCCGGTATTCTGTGAGCCAGGCTGGATGTTCGAGCCGGCTTCAATATCCGCCGCGTTGAACGTAGCGCTTGGGTAGGTAGTTTGACTGGCAGTGTTATAGCTTGGCTGAGCCGCGAATACGCCAAATGAGAGTGCAGAAAGCACCGTGGCGGCGGCGAGTGTTTTGATTGTTTTCATAATGTTTCTTCTCTGTTTGAATTAGTACATTATTGCGGAGGCGTTTTTTTGCCTGTGGTTAAAGTGTAGATCCAGATCACACTTTTGCCTAGTCAGTTTATTTATCAAAAAGTGTCAAATAAATTGAATGTGTTGCAGCAAATGAAATTAAGGAGAGAAAAAGGAGGAACCCTCTTCCTGGAGAAATAAAACATTGTTGCAGGCTTTAATAGCACGAAAAGACAATTTCGAAGCGGGCCGGAATAACCGGCCCAAAATCAATTACATTTTATAGCCGAGCGAAATGACGGTACGACGATCGGTATGCTCCGGGGCCGATGCCGGCGGCTCGGAGTTCCACGTTACGTTATAAGCCAGTTTCAGACCAAAGTGTTCGTTGATTGCGACGTTCAGCGCGGTCTCAGAGTTGAGCGTAGTATCATCTGCGCCAAACACCGATACGCCCTGAGTAAACTTAGCGTTGTCGGTAAACTGCCAGCTATAGGCGCCTGAGGCATAGCCCAGCGGCTGGGTTTCGCTATCGCCGTCGGTGTACTCGTCATAACGGACACCCGGACCAAATTCAAAACGCAGGCTGTGCACCGGACCATTCAGGAACTGGCGACCGTAACCGGCAGTCAGGATATCACGCTGACGGTAACCGTTATAGCGATCAGTCAGCCAGCTTGCCTGGCCAAACACGTAGTCAACGTCGGTCACGTTATAACGTGCACGGCCGCCCACTGCATACTTCTCTGAAGAGCGCTCATCGTTAGAAGAGGTATTGCTGGCGTTTCCCCAGAGCGACCATGCGGTAGTATTACCATACCAGGTCAGCGTTGAGTCAGCGGTCAGGGAGGTACTTTTCGTATTACCTGACTGGTTCAGGTAGCCTGCATTCACATTACCTTCGAAAGGTTTCTGTGCTGAGGAGGGATCGTCCATGACAGTAAAAACGGTATCATCTGCGGCAGCATTCATCGACGCAAGCACGCCTCCCGCCAGGATAACAACAGCGGGTACTGTCTTCAAAAGCTTCATTTATAAAGAGTCCGTACAGCAAAAAAAAGAGGACCTACGGTCCTGGAAACTCCCTTCAGGATCAATGTTTAGCAATCTGAAGAAAGGTAACAAATTATAAAAAGGCTCAAATAACATAGCAATGTATTCTTCTTTCGTTTTTTGAATAAGAGCGCTCTCAAACCCTCAACAAATGTATAATGCCCTCCCCTGACGTTTATCGTTATTTATTTGAAAAATCATGCTGTTATTTACTTTCCCTTCTGCTCATTAAGTGCCAGGCTTAGGACAACCAAGCGAAAGGAGATGAAAATGACAGCAGTCTACACTCTGACCCTGGCCCCGTCGCTGGACAACGCGACGCTGACTCCGCAGATCTATCCCGAAGGTAAGCTACGTTGCACCGCGCCGGTGTTTGAACCCGGCGGCGGCGGGATTAACGTCGCCCGCGCTATCGTACACCTGGGCGGACGCGCCACGGCGATCTTCCCTGCGGGCGGGGCGACGGGAGAACATTTAGCCGCCCTGCTGGCGGACGAAAAGGTCACGACAATTCAGGTGGCTACCCATGACTGGACCCGACAGAACCTGCATGTTCACGTTGAGGGCAGCGGCGAACAGTATCGCTTTGTGATGCCTGGCGCAGCGCTGAGCGATGACGAATTTCGTCAGCTTGAGGAGAAGGTGCTCAATATTGAAGAGGGGTCACTGCTGGTGATCAGCGGCAGCCTGCCGCCGGGCGTCAGGGTAGAAAAGATGGGCCAGCTTATTACAGCCGCGCAAAAAAATGGCTTACGCTGCATTATTGACAGCTCTGGCGAGGCCCTGGCTGCTGCCCTGGAAATTGGCGGTATTGAGCTAGTGAAGCCTAATCAGAAAGAGCTGGCCGCGCTGGTTGACCGGGATCTGACCCAGCCGGATGATGTTCGTCGCGCTGCCCAGGAGCTAGTTAACAGCGGCAAGGCTAAGCGTGTTGTCGTCTCCCTCGGGCCACAGGGGGCGCTGGCGGTAGATGCGCAGCGATGCGTCCAGATCGTCCCGCCACCGGTTAAAAGCCAAAGCACGGTAGGCGCGGGCGACAGCATGGTAGGCGCAATGACCCTGAAGCTGGCAGAAAACGCCTCGCTGGAGGATATGGTGCGCTTTGGTGTCGCCGCCGGTAGCGCCGCGACGATCAACCAGGGTACGCGTCTCTGCGGTCAGGAAGACACGCAAAAGATATACGATTATCTGTGTCAGCATTGATCGTCGTCTAAGCTAAAAATGTTGTGATAACAATGAGGTGAACTATGGCCAGTGGGGATATCACTCGCTACGTAATAACGGTAAAGTTTCACGAGCATAGTTTGACTGAAATTAACGAGCTTAATAACACCTTCACCCTTGCCGGTTATCTCCTCACTCTGAGCGATGATGACGGCAAGGTCCATGAGCTGGGAACCAATACGTTTGGCCTGGTCAGTCCGCTGAGTGAAGATGATATTAAAGAGCAGGCGCGGGCGCTGGCTGAGAGCGCCCTCGACAGGCGGCCTGATATAGAGGTCACGACCTGGGATAACTGGCTGAAGACGCAGCAGCAATAAGTGCCTTTGCGCCCATTCGTGGTACAGGGTGTGCGCAGAATCGTATTTTATGCTGCGTTAGCGCGCTAACCTTTAATCTGGCAGATTGCAGGGGAGAGAGAGCATGTGGCAAGCGGTGAGTCGTCTGTTAAGCGAGCAGCTTGGTGAAGGTGAAATCGAGCTGCGTAGTGAGCTGCCGGGGGGAGAGATCCACGCAGCATGGCATATACGCTTCGGTGGTCGCGAACTGTTTATGAAGTGTGATGAACGCGAGCTGCTGCCCATCTTTACCGCCGAGGCGGATCAGCTAGAACTGCTGGCCCGCAGCCGCACGGTCTCCGTTCCGGAGGTGGTCGCCGTCGGCAGCGATCGTGACTACAGCTTTTTGATCATGGACTATCTCCCTCCCCGCCCGTTGGATGCGCACAACGCTTTTCTGCTCGGCCAGCAGCTGGCGCGCCTGCATCAGTGGAGCGAGCAGCCGCAGTTTGGCCTCGACTTCGATAACGATCTCTCAACTACCCCCCAACCAAACGCCTGGCAGCGGCGCTGGTCAACTTTTTTTGCTGAACAACGTATCGGCTGGCAGCTTGAGCTGGCGGCAGAGAAAGGCCTCGCATTTGGTAACATCGATGCCATTGTCGAGCATATTCAGCAACGCCTTGCCTCTCACCAGCCACAGCCGTCGCTGTTGCATGGCGATCTCTGGTCGAACAACTGCGCGCTGGGTCCTCATGGTCCCTACATTTTTGACCCGGCCTGCTACTGGGGAGACAGAGAGTGCGATCTGGCGATGCTGCCGCTCCACCCGGAGCAGCCCCCACAGATCTATGACGGCTATCAGGCGGTGCTGCCTCTACCAAACGGCTTTCTGGATCGCCAGCCAATCTACCAGCTCTATACGCTGTTTAACCGGGCGATCCTCTTTGGAGGGCAGCATCTGGTGACGGCCCAGCAGGCGCTGGACAGAATTTTGGCCGCTTAATCAAGGCGGCCAGACTGGCGTCCCGCTACATAAATCCGAGCAGGGTAAAGAAGAAGTAGCCAGCAATGATGACGATCACGGGCAGCACGTAGAGCGGAAAAATCTGCAGGAAGATGGTGTGACGGGGAACGACGATGCGCGACTCGATCTGCTCGCGGGTTAACCCGTCCGTCCCTTTCGCCTTCTCAAGGATAAGCTGGTCCTCTACCCCTTCTCGCAGGAAGCGGGTCTGGCGGCTCATGCGCGCCCCGGAGGCCTGCAGTGCCAGCCCAACAAAGATCAGCGCGTAAATGATCCAGAAGCCGATATTCAGCTGCTGATGAAAATTCGGCGTCGGCGAGTTGTACCAGAAAACATTGAGAAACGGCGTATTGAAACGCATCATCTCAATCATGACATGGGCAAAATCGAGCATCACGGCGTTGATGCCGGGCTGTTTTTCGCTGTGATCGTACATAAATTTGAGTACGGAAATCAGGGTGGAGACCACCGCCGGGATAAAAATCACCCATCCCAGAACGCGTTTCAGTACAGCAATGCGTCCAGCTTGTTGATACGTCATCTATTCCCCTTGTTTAAGACGTTCCATTTGCTGGTTAAGTCTACCCTTAGAACACCGTTTCCGCCCATTTTTAAAAGCGTTATCCTGAAGCAATAGCCATAATGAATGTTCGTCTGTCTATTTATTCCACGCATAAGGAGAGGTTGTTATGTCAACCCCGCGTCAGATCCTCGCCGCTATTTTTGATATGGATGGCCTGCTTATCGACTCCGAGCCGCTTTGGGACCAGGCCGAGCTGGAGGTGATATCCAGCCTTGGCGTTGATGTTACCCGCCGACATGAGATGCCCGATACGCTGGGACTGCGCATCGATATGGTCGTCGATCTCTGGTACGCCATGCAGCCCTGGAGCGGGCCGGGTAAACAGGAGGTCACAGAGCGGATTATTCAGCGGACCATCTCGTTGGTAGAAGAGAAGCGGCCCCTGCTGCCCGGCGTGCGCGAGGCGCTGGCGCTCTGTAAAGCCGAAGGATTGAAAGTAGGCCTGGCGTCAGCCTCGCCGCTCTCTATGCTGGAGAAGGTGCTGTCGCTCTTCGAGCTGAGCGACTATTTTGATGCCCTTGCCTCGGCGCAGACGCTTCCCTATAGCAAACCTCATCCGCAGGTCTACCTGGATTGCGCGGCGAAGCTCGGCGTTGATCCCCTTACCTGTGTTGCCCTGGAGGATTCGGTCAACGGCATGATTGCCGCCAAAGCCGCCCGCATGCGCGCCATCGTCGTGCCCGCCGAAGAGAACTGTCAGGACCCGCGCTATGCGCTGGCCAACGTTAAGCTTGACTCACTCGCACGGCTGACCGGACAAGATTTGCGCGGATAGCACGCATTTTGCCCCGTTGAGTAAAATAAATGTAAAACGGTGACATAGTGTTACACCGTCACCTCTTCCGCCTACTGTACAAAAACCCTATACTGTATACTTCGACAGTTAAGTGAGTATGATCATGACGGCGGAAGGACACCTGCTTTTTTCCATTGCCTGCGCGGTGTTTGCCAAGAACGCCGAGTTGACCCCTGTGCTCGCGCAGGGGGACTGGTGGCATGTGGTTCCCTCAGCCATTGTGACCTGCCTGCTTCCGGATATTGATCACCCGAAATCGTTTCTCGGCCAGCGCCTGAAGTGGATCTCCAAGCCCATCGCCCGGGCCTTTGGTCATCGGGGATTTACCCATAGCCTGCTGGCGGTATTTATCGCCGTAACGCTCTTCTATCTTAAGGTGCCTGATAGCTGGTTTATCCCTGCCGATGTTCTACAGGGCATGGTGCTGGGCTACCTGAGCCATATTCTGGCCGATATGCTGACCCCTGCCGGCGTACCGCTGCTGTGGCCCTGCCGCTGGCGTTTCCGCCTGCCTATTCTTAGGCCGCAGCGCGGTAACCAGCTTGAGCGCGTGCTCTGCATGGTGCTCTTTACCTGGGCCGTCTGGATGCCGCAGGGCGTGTCCAATAACAGCGCCGTGCGCTGGTCTTCGCAGGTTATCAATACGGTGCAGGGTGAGTTCAATCGGTTTATTAACCAGCAATCCGGCCATTAACCAGGCAGATTCAGACATTTACTTATAACCCATTCCATTTGGATATAAGAGCTGAATCACACTTCTGCTAACCTTGGCGGCAACAGGACGGCGTGCAACGCGTCGTCTTATAAAAAACCGTTCAGGAGATCTGAAATGAATTTCCCTTTAATTGCGAACATCGTGGTGTTCGTTGCATTGCTATTTCTGCTGGCGCAGACGCGCCATAAGCAGTGGAGTCTGGCAAAGAAAGTGCTGGTCGGTCTGGCGATTGGCGTGGTGTTTGGCCTGGTGCTGCAAGCGATCTATGGCGCAGACAGCCAGGTACTGAAAGATTCTATCCAGTGGTTCAACGTGGTCGGCAACGGCTATGTTCAGCTGCTACAGATGATCGTTATGCCGCTGGTGTTTGCCTCTATTCTGAGCGCGGTGGCCCGTCTGCATAACGCCTCCCAGCTGGGCAAAATCAGCGTCTTAACTATCGGCACGCTGCTGTTCACTACGCTGATCTCGGCGCTGGTCGGGGTGCTGGTGACTAACCTGTTTGGCCTCACCGCCGAAGGGCTGGTGCAGGGTACGGCAGAGACCGCACGCCTTAATGCCATCCAGAGCAACTACGCGGGCAAGGTGGCGGATCTGAGCGTGCCGCAGCTGCTGCTCTCCTTCGTACCGAAAAACCCGTTTGCCGATCTGACCGGGGCCAATCCGACCTCTATCATCAGCGTTGTTATCTTCGCTGCGTTCCTCGGCGTAGCCGCGCTGAAGCTGTTGAAGGACGATGCGCCGAAGGGCCAGCGCGTGCTGACCGCTATCGATACCCTGCAAAGCTGGGTCATGAAGCTGGTACGCCTGGTGATGCAGCTGACGCCGTACGGCGTGCTGGCGCTGATGACCAAGGTCGTGGCAGGCTCTAACCTGCAGGACATCATTAAGCTCGGCAGCTTTGTTGTCGCCTCCTATCTGGGTCTGGGGATCATGTTTGTGGTTCACGGTATTCTGCTGGCGGTGAACGGCGTTAGCCCGCTGAGATTCTTCCGTAAAGTGTGGCCGGTGCTGACCTTTGCCTTTACCAGCCGCTCCAGTGCCGCCTCTATTCCGCTGAACGTGGAAGCGCAGACCCGTCGCCTGGGCGTGCCGGAGTCTATCGCCAGCTTCTCAGCCTCCTTTGGTGCGACCATCGGCCAGAACGGCTGTGCAGGTCTCTACCCGGCAATGCTGGCGGTGATGGTTGCCCCAACGGTAGGCATCAACCCGCTGGATCCGCTGTGGATCGCAACCCTGGTGGGTATGGTCACCATCAGCTCCGCTGGCGTCGCGGGCGTGGGCGGCGGGGCAACCTTCGCGGCACTGATTGTGTTACCGGCAATGGGCCTGCCGGTCACCCTGGTGGCGCTGCTGATCTCCGTAGAGCCGCTGATCGACATGGGCCGTACCGCGCTGAACGTTAACGGTTCAATGACCGCCGGGACGCTTACCAGCCAGTGGCTAAAGCAGACCGATAAAGAGGTGTTGAATAGCGAAGAGAGTGCCGAGCTGGCGCATCGCTAATCTCTTTATAAGCAGCAACATCCATACTGCACCCGAAAACTGGCTAGCCAGTAAAGTAAGGTGCAGTTTTTTTATAAATAAGCCTGCCTGTACCCTCGTTACGGTTTCAGTAAGTAAGGTCTTTCAGCTGCGTTTTTGCTGCCGTTTTCTTTTCTGCCGCATCTGGGTCCGCATCGCAGCGAATAATTTCTGGCATCGTTGGGATAGTGAGTTTGCCATAATAATAATAGTCATCGCTTTCCAGCCAGTCGGCCTGCTTGCGTAATTCAGCAAGGCTTGCCCTGTCCCATGAATGCCAGCAGTATCCTATCGGTAAATCATATGCCACCACCCGGCTCATAAAGCGTTCATCCATCGGCAGGGTACTGTGATCTGTCGGACGCTGTACGTAGGTCCGCACATCTTCCAGCATGTCGGCTCTCGACTGCTTCACATATCCCCGGCGCGTCTCTTTAGAGCCAGGTCCCAGCAGCGACCAGGAGGATGTCTGGCGAACCATCTTCTGGTCAAAGTAACCGTAGAGGGAGATGTAGTAGCGGTAGTCGGCATCAACGGGATCTCCTGTATCAGGATTAATCTGTCCATAACCAAAACCTTCCGGGCCGGTCTGCTTTTCAGTGCTACGGTAATCCTGATCAAAATTCTTCAGCTCTTCTGTCGTCAGCGGCTCCGGTACGCGGGGCGCATTGATGCCCAGCGTCTGCCGCCGGGGTGGTTCCGGCCAGGTCATCTCCTGAAGCAGCGTGGTGGTGCTGTCCCAGAACGGCTTACCGTCGCCCAGGTTGCCGAAATGGGTCTGTGCATCCGGCCCTGCGCCGCAGGGGGTGTTGCGTCCCAGCATTCGCACGTACAGGGTCTCTCCGGCCATGGCGAACAGGGGATGCGGCGCGCTGTAGTTGCTCTCCGGCGTGTCCGGCAGCCCCTGCCAGCCGATACTGCGCAGCGGGGCCGAGCCCATCACCCGGTCATGCGGATTGCAGTAAATCCACGTTGTGCCGTGGTTGTCCCGCTCCGGCAGACCCCGGTGGGTTTTTCCGTCCGGCGTCCAGCTCTCGCCGTCGCTGCCGGCACCTGCGAGCAGATGGTCGCTGCCCTGCTGCGCCAGACGGTTTTTGTTCTCTGCCACCTTTTTCACGATATCGGCAAACGTCGCCTCTCTGGCCTCACGGCTGATAATCTCTTTCAGCGGATAGGAGATGTAGGTGGTGGGCTCGTTGTCCAGGGCATAGGGCGAGTTCATCACAAACAACGCATCCGGTGCCTCAATGGCTGCCGCAGCCAGGGCTATCATGGTCCCCTGGCTGTGCGACAGCACCGTAACGGTGTCCTCAGGGTGTTTACGGCGGGCACTCTTTATCAGGTCGGCCAGCCGCCCGGCGGCGTGCGCATAGTAGTGGCGCGGCGGCGCGGCGGTCAGCAGCCTGTCCCGCTCGCCATTCATCAGCTGGGTGCTGAACGGAATGGGGATGCCGAGAGCGGCGGGCCAGTTATCGAAGCCCTGCTCACTCCACAGGCTCACCAGCTGGTTGCAGCCGTTCTGAAAGGGACCGCCGCCCCAGAACCAGGGGCCATTGCTTTTACGCTCTTCAGGAGAGAGGTCATAGTAGTTATCGCCCCGCTTATTTTTTAGCGGTATGGCATAGCTGTCGGTTTCATGGTCCGCTGAACGATAGCCCCAGTAGAAGCGGATAACCGGCGAGCGGCCTTCCCCGCCCTTTTTGATATGCCGTGACCTAGGGACCCATTTCATCTTATTTCCCTCTGTACCGTAAAAGGTACTCGGGCTGCTTTCTTTTTCATCACAGGGCACCAAATGACCCTCTTCATATGTATTTTCAGTTAGTGCAAACTCACCACTCAGCCCCAGCCGTTCATTAAGACCTTTACACAATGCCGCTTCTGCATTTTTATACCATTCACCTTCTGAATTAACGCCATGCACAAAAATAACCAGTCCCGGCAACTGTAGCGGCGGTTGCACCTCAGCACGAACCTTAATATTTTTATGAGAAGTCATTGAACGAGCATAGGGCATTCCATTATCAGTAAACAATACCGGCACTTTTCGAGTCGGAAAAGGCAGTTTATATTTATCGCTCATTTTTATCTCCTTGCTGGCTGATTTGGCTCGAGTTTTCTATCGCACTGCATTTTTATGTCTCCACTACGTGGATAAAACTTTGATAAGTTGAGCTTGTAAAAACCATACGGTGGAAGATCTTCTCCTGGCCTGAGCAGCTCATATTCACGATCTGAACGAACAAAACCCATAACGCTCTTTTTATTAAAATCCCATCGATCAACAACAGGATATGTTCTGTTAAGCGCGCGATAGTAAATTAGATAAAAACTGTTATTAGTAACGATCATGTCATAATCTTCCGTGTCACCTGTTGGATCCTGGGTGTAACCCCCATAGATAATTGGGTGTAAAGTTTTTCCAGCATCAGTTGTGACAGTTATTACATTTCTACAGCCCTTATCTGATCCCAGACAATTCGCATAATTAGAATTATGTGTCGATGGAAAGACCAGATAATCATCTCTCGTGGACACCCAAAATAAACGGCCTTTAAATAAGTACCCTGATGCATTTGAACTTTTCACATGAATATTTTTTTTCTTATTATTATAAAACGTCTGCCCATTCTCACACCGGGTATAGTTCTCCAGCGTAAAGTAACGGTTATCATCAATCCGGTAAATGATTTGTGGTGGGCCATAGACCGGTGGCGGTGCATTTTTGTCTTTTCCCGCCATCACCGTTTCATGCAGGCTTCCTGCGCCAAATCCAAAGGCAGCCCCTTCAGAAATACAGCCGCTCAGTGCGATCAACGCACCGCTGAGAAGTGATACTTTGAAAATAAGCGAAGCTAATTTACATAGCATACTTTTACCTTGCTATTTACTTGATGACTGAGTTGGTTCGAATTTTCTATCGCACCGCATTTTTATGTCTCCGCTACGAGGATAAAACATTGATAAGTCGAGCTTGTAAAAACCATACGGAGGGAGATCTTCTCCCGGCCTGAGCAGCTCATATTCATTGTCTGAACGCACGGATCCTACATCGCTTTTTTTATCAAAGTCCCATCGATCAACAACAGGATATGTTCTGTTAAGCGAGCGATAGTAAATTAGATAAAAACTGTTGTCCGTAACAACCATGTCATAATCCTCCGTATCACCTGTCGGATCCTGGGTATAATCGCCATACTCAACACCGTTCAACGTTTTCCCGCCATCGACTGTGACGATAACAGCATTCATACACCCCTTATCCGAACCCATACAGGCCGCATAGTGCGTATTAATGGTTGCCGGAAATGCAAGATAATCATCACGTGTGGACAGCCAGAACAAACGGCCTTTAAACAGATAGCCTGACCCATCCACCATTTTGAAATGGATCCCTTTTTTCTTATTGTTATAGAACGTTTGACCGTCTTCACATCGGGTATAATTTTCCAGAGTGAAATAGCGGTTATCATCAATCCGGTAAATGATTTGCGGTGGGCCATAAACGGGCGGCGGCGTTTTTTTGTGTTTCTCCGTTGTTACCGTTTCACGCATGCTTCCTGCACCGAGTCCAAAGGCAGCACCTTCAGAAACACAGCCGGATAGTAGTAATAAAACGCCCGCTAATGCAGGCAAACGCAATCCTAAAATTACTTGCATATGTAACATCCCTTATCCTTTCCCCCAAAAAGGATCCTGATTCAACAGCACTTAACTAATAAAAAGACATATTCCTCAGGAAAAGTAAAATAAATTAAATTGTTATAATTTGTTTTACCCGAAAGCTATGCGAGATTCGATAGAAACTTAATATAAATAACATGTATAAATTAAAACAGTGAATGCTTCTTGGGTTCTTCAATTATTCAAAGGTGAATCAATACCGCATCATTTATAACATACCCATAAACAGGCCCGGAAAAAGCCTGTTTATGGAAGCGACAATAATATGCCGTATAAGAGGAGCGTACGAAACGACGCTACGTCTCGTCAATCTCCCCCTCCTGACGCATCTGCTCTGCCCAGCGCTGGGCCGCCTCCGGCATGCTAAACGTCGGTGAACGACGGAAATGCTCCCCCATCAGCACAAACGCTACATACTTACCACGCAGCAGCCAGACGTCACGAAACCCTTCTACCTTGTTGGCATGATCGGGTGGCGCTGGCTCTACTCGTGGTACGTAGCTGATTACAGGACGGTTCTGTTGACGAAACGGTTTCATAAGCGCGGGTTCACTAAAACAGATTGCAAATACAGGCAGCCACTATGATAGCCGATTTCACGGTAAAAACACGGGGTTGCTCTATAGTTATAAGGGTTTTGACACTACATCGGCCACCCTTTCAGCAATGGAAACAGGAGACGAGCACAATGTCGCATAATGAGAAGAACCCACACGGCCATCAATCCCCGGTACACGATCCCAGCGAATCCCAACCAGGCCTTGACTCACTGGCCCCCGAAGATAACTCCCACCGCGCCGATCCCCGACCTACCCCTCCTGGGGAGCAGCCAACCGCCCCCGGCAGCCTGAAAGCGCCCGACACCCATAGCGAGAAGTTAACCGCACTGGAGACCTTTCGCAAAGGCAGCGAAGATTTTCCCCTGACCACTAACCAGGGGGTACGCATCGGCGACGATCAAAACTCGCTGCGCGCCGGCAATCGCGGGCCGACGCTGCTGGAGGATTTCATCCTGCGGGAGAAGATCACCCATTTTGACCACGAGCGTATACCGGAGCGTATCGTTCATGCCCGCGGCTCGGCGGCCCACGGCTATTTTCAGCCCTATAAGAGCCTGAAGGATATCACTAAGGCGGATTTCCTTAGCGATCCGGAGAAGATCACCCCGGTATTTGTCCGCTTCTCTACCGTGCAGGGCGGCGCGGGCTCGGCGGATACGGTGCGTGATATTCGCGGCTTCGCCACCAAGTTCTATACCGAAGAGGGGATCTTCGATCTGGTCGGCAACAATACGCCAGTGTTTTTTATCCAGGACGCGCATAAGTTCCCCGATTTTGTTCACGCGGTGAAGCCGGAGCCGCACTGGGCTATCCCGCAGGGCCAGAGCGCGCACGACACGTTCTGGGACTACGTGTCCATGCAGCCGGAGACGCTGCACAACGTCATCTGGGCGATGTCCGATCGCGGGATCCCTCGCAGCTACCGCACCATGGAGGGCTTTGGCATCCACACCTTCCGCCTGGTTAATGCTGAAGGCAAAGGTACCTTCGTCCGTTTTCACTGGAAGCCGGTGGCGGGTAAAGCCTCGCTCGTCTGGGATGAGTCACAGAAGCTTACCGGGCGCGACCCGGACTTCCATCGTCGCGATCTGTGGGAGGCCATTGAAGCAGGTGATTTCCCCGAGTATGAGCTGGGGCTACAGCTGATCCCGGAAGAGGATGAATTCAAGTTTGACTTCGATCTGCTCGACCCCACCAAGCTGATCCCTGAGGCACTGGTACCCGTTCAGCGAGTGGGCAAAATGGTGCTAAACCGCAACCCGGATAACTTCTTTGCCGAAAACGAGCAGGCGGCGTTTCATCCTGGCCATATCGTCCCCGGGCTGGATTTCACCAACGATCCGCTGCTGCAGGGGCGTCTCTTCTCCTATACCGATACGCAGATTAGCCGCCTGGGCGGGCCAAACTTCCATGAAATCCCCATTAACCGTCCGACCTGTCCATACCATAACTTCCAGCGCGACGGTATGCACCGGATGGATATCGACACCAATCCTGCTAACTACGAGCCGAACTCGATCAATGATAACTGGCCGCGCGAAACACCTCCCGGTCCGAAACGCGGCGGATTTGAGTCGTATCAGCAGCGGGTCGAGGGCAATAAAATCCGCGAGCGCAGCCCCTCGTTTGGTGAATACTATGCCCATCCTCGTCTCTTCTGGCAAAGCCAGACCCCACACGAGCAGCAGCACATCATTGATGCCTTCAGCTTTGAGCTGGGCAAGGTAGTGCGTGAGTATATCCGCGAGCGGGTCGTCGATCAGTTGACCTGTATTGATACGGGACTCGCTCAGGCCGTGGCGAACAACTTAGGTATCACGCTTACTGATGACCAGCTTAACGCTGCTCCGCCAAAAGATGTGAACGGTGTCGCAAGCGATCCAACGCTTAGCCTCTATGCCCAGGCGGATGCCAGCGTCAAAGGCCGCGTGGTTGCCGTTCTGCTTAACGATAGGGTCATTGCCAGCGAGCTGTTGAGCATTCTGCAGGGGCTACGGGCGAAAGGCGTACACGCTAAGCTGCTCTATTCCCGGATGGGGGAAGTGACGGCGGACGATGGGTCAAGCCTGTCGGTAGCAGGCACTTTTGCCGGATCGCCATCGGTGACCGTCGATGCGGTGATCGTTCCCGGCGGAGACGTAACTAACCTGCTGAACGACGGTGATGCGGCCTACTACCTGCTGGAGGCTTACAAGCATCTGAAGGTGATTGCCCTGGCGGGCGATGCGCGGCAGTTTAAGCAGACGCTGAAGATCGATGCCCAAAGTGAAGAGGGTATTGTCGAGTCCGATAACGCGTCCGGTTCCTTTGTCGATGATTTCCTGACCCAGCTGGCGGCACACCGCGTCTGGTCCCGGAGCAGCAAAATCAGCACTGTTCCGGCCTGATGAAGGTCGCGGCATAAAAAAACCGGCGCTTACGCCGGTTTTTTCTTGCTCAGGCTAAAATAGCATTACTTTTTCGGGGCCTGCGGGTCGGTGTCGTACTCCGCACAGGTCTGATAACCCGAATTCATAACGTGGCCGGTGTCATCCAGCGCCACAAAGTAGGTTTCGGTTTTACCATCGCGCTGACCCAGGATATAGGTCTGGCAGGTACCACGCGCGTGGATCATCGTCACTTCTGAGGACGGCTTACCAGCGACCTGCATAACCTGCGCACGGCTCATGCCTTTTTTAACGTCTTTCACTACCGGGGTGGTGACCTGATCTTTAGTACGATCGTAAGCAGTACACCCTGCCAGCATCGCCATTACTGCTGCTGCACCCATAATTCCTGCGAGTTTCATATTCATAATCCTTCCTCTTGTTATCCGCTGTTGTATCAGCGCGTTATCTAAGCCTGGAATATAAAATAACTTTTTTCAACCCGTTGATTAGGATGGCATAACTTTCGGAAAATTCTAATAAAACTGCTATAAGCTGCTAAAACGCCGTAATTTACGGCACTCGGCGGTGATAGCCTTGTCGTTTCCGTGCCAACGGGTTAGCTTTATTAGAGTGTAATATTGCGACTGGCGCAGCTGGCCACCAACGGAGGATGTTTAATGACTCTGCAACAAGAAATTATTGAAGCGCTTGGCGTGAAGCCAACGGTAAATGCGGAAGAAGAAGTTCGCCGCAGCGTTGATTTTCTCAAAGCCTATCTTAAAGCACACCCGTTTTTAAAAACGCTGGTGCTGGGTATCAGCGGGGGCCAGGATTCGACCCTCGCTGGCAAGCTCAGCCAGCTGGCAATCGATGAACTTCGCCAGGAGACAGGCAACGAGGCGCTGCAATTTATCGCCGTCCGCCTGCCCTACGGCGTCCAGTTCGACGAGCAGGATTGCCAGGACGCTATCAGCTTTATCAAACCCGATCGCGTACTGACCGTTAACATTAAATCCTCGGTGCTGGCCAGCGAGCAGGCTCTGCGCGAAGCGGGCATTGAGCTGAGCGATTTCGTTCGCGGCAACGAAAAAGCGCGTGAGCGCATGAAGGCCCAGTACAGCATCGCCGGGATGACCAGCGGCGTCGTGATCGGCACCGACCATGCGGCCGAGGCGGTTACCGGTTTTTACACTAAGTATGGCGATGGCGGTACGGATCTCAATCCGCTGTTCCGCCTGAACAAGCGTCAGGGTAAGCAGCTGCTGGCTCATCTGGGCTGCCCGGAGCATCTCTATAAGAAAGCGCCGACGGCGGACCTGGAAGACGATCGCCCCTCTCTGCCGGATGAAGCCGCGCTGGGCGTTACCTATGAAAATATTGATGATTATCTGGAAGGCAAGACGCTGGATGAAGGCACCGCCCGCATTATCGAGGGCTGGTACCTGAAAACCGAGCACAAGCGCCGTCCGCCGATCACGGTTTTTGACGACTTCTGGAAAAAATAAATTCCCCAGGCGGCGTAAGCCGCCTCTTTTTTCACCAGCCATAGCCTGCTACACTGGATAAGTAACCAGTATCAGGAGTTTATCTGTGGCAAGGCGTCAATCTGCCCCACGTCTGGATTTTGAGACGGCGGCTATCTATGAGTATCCCGAGCATTTACGACCGTGGCTTGAGGCGCTGCCCAAGCACCCTGGCGTCTACTTTTTCCATGGCGAAAGCGAAACGATGCCGCTCTATATCGGTAAGAGCATCAATATTCGCAGCCGCGTACTCTCCCATCTGCGCACTGCCGATGAGGCCTCCATGCTGCGCCAGTCGCGGCGTATCACCTGGGTGCGTACCGCCGGAGAAATTGGTGCCCTGCTGCTCGAGGCGCAGCTGATCAAAGAGCAGCAGCCGCTGTTCAACAAACGGCTGCGGCGCAACCGTCAGCTCTGCTCCCTGCTGCTGGACGGTGAAAAACCGCAGGTGGTCTATGCTCGTGAGGTCAACTTCTCGGCCCAGCCAGGACTCTATGGCCTGTTCGCTAACCGTCGGGCGGCGCTGCAAACGCTGCAAAGCATCGCCGATGAGCAGAAGCTCTGTTACGGCCTGCTGGGGCTGGAGTCGCTGACCCGAGGCCGGGGCTGTTTTCGCTCTGCGCTAAATCGCTGTGCGGGGGCGTGCTGCGGTAAAGAGAGCGTGGAGGCGCATAACCAGCGCCTGGTGGACGCGCTGGAGCGCACGCGGCTGGTGTGCTGGCCCTGGCGCGGCCCGGTGGCGATTATGGAGAGCAGCGGGGAGATGACGCAGTACCATATTATTCACAACTGGCTGTGGCTGGGTTCGGTAGATTCGCTTGATGAGGCGGCTAACCTGCCTCATCCGCAGGCAAGCTTCGATCAGGATGGCTATAAGATCCTCTGCAAGCCGTTAATTACTGGCCAGCACGATATTATCGAGCTGCCCTGGCCGACAGAATAGCGTATTTGCGCCTGCCGTATCGCAACGACAGGCGCAAAGATAAAAGGCTAGTGTCCCGGTAGCCAGGTGATCTCGCTAAACAGCAGCTGGCCTTCGGACTTCAACAGCCGCAGCGTATGATGCCCCTCCTGCCACCAGGCCCCTTGGTCGGCCGTCAGCAGCTTATCCCCCAGCTGCCATGCCCCGCTCAGGACAAATACCACCCCGCCCCGTGAGGCAAAGGTTGTAAAAGTACGATCGGCCACGCGCACCTTCGCATGACAGCGATCCCGACGGGTCATGATATTAAAATCCATCGACATCTGGCCGTCGGAAAGCTGCGCCTGTACCGGCTGCTCGCCAGCAAAGGTGAAGGGCTGGAGACGCTTCAGCGTATGGTTAAACGCGCTGCCGCCGTCGAGCGTTACCTCCCCTCCTTCAATCAACGTAATCACCCGATCTACGCCTGCAAACTGTGGAAAACCGCCATTGCTGGCAAGAGAAGCAATACTGGCGCGCCAGTCGAAATCACGGGTCGCGGCCGGGAAACAGCAAATTTCGCGGGTTTCCCCTGCGCCATTGCGCCACAGGTTGACCGGCATTTTACGAATATCAAAGTATTCCATTATCACCCTCAATGACGCGCACGCGCGTCCGCGCGACGGTCAATGCCGCTGCGCACTCTTGTTATCGTTAGTTGTTCAGAATGAGCATACCGTTTCGTTAGCGGCTAACAAAGAGGGGAGCAAAGAAAAAACCGCCGGGCCTGTCCACAGCCCGATGGGGGGATGTGTACAAGACCGGCGACTTCGCGCGTGGGTGCTGCTTTTTTAGCCATTATAAATAATATTGTTAATATTACTAACTTTAACCATTCTCTCTATGTGCCTATAGTGTTTTTTTGCACGGAGCAGCGCTATGCCAGTTAACTCGAAATTATACCCCACATCGGGCACGCCGATTGACGCTGGTGGAGTGAGGTTATTAACGATAGGTGAAATCCACCTTGCAGTTACGCTTTATGGTTACAGCATCCAATACAGCAACGTATGGGTACACCGAGAAAGCTATCTCCCTTTCAATATGCAACCTGACGATATTGCCATGAGCCCAAACGGTGAGATGTGGTTTCGGGAGGGTACTTATTCCCCTGAATTTTCTTTAGATAGTCTTAAAAAGAGACATCGGTTTCTTCATGAAATGATGCACGTTTGGCAAGCACAAAAAGGCATGTTTGTTAGAACGAGAGGCCTTTTTTCCCGCTTCGCAGATTATAGTTACAGCTTAGGAAAAGCAGACTTACTACATTATAGTCTTGAGCAGCAAGCCTCGATAGTCAGCGATTACTGGCTATTGCTTTATTATGGCTTTGATAGACACAGTAATTTGTATGAGTATCGCGATTACGATCCAAGCGAGTCTGTCCATTCGTTAATCGCTAAATACAAAAGCGTGTTAAAAGGATTCCCCGGATGAAAATTTTAGCGATTATTCCTGTCTGTCTTCTTCTGGCTGGGTGTCCGGGAGGCCCAAGAGCATGGAAGTCGCGCAGCACGTTTATCTATAACGATACGCTCTGTTTCAGCGTTAATAAAAAGGACGTTCTGAACTTCTATTGGATTGAAGTTAATAAAGGAGGTTCATATGTGGAGATTGCTAACTCAGGTAAACAAAAGCTTAATACAACTTACCCTAATAGCTGCATTAAATTTAAGTTCAATCCTGGCTACAGATACGTTATCTCTTATGGCCTGAATGACAGAGGTTATGAGGATGAGTATTTTATTGATAATAATTAATAGAGGAGCTTACCTATGTCACTACCCGCGTATCTGTTTATATATGATGAAAATGGTGTGCAAATTAAAGGCGATTGTAGCGCACCGGGTCGCGAAGGTGCTATCGAGGTAATGAATAGCAGCTATAGTATAAATCAGGGCGTAGATAGTCATACAGGCAGCATGACTGGAACGAGACAGCATAGTCCCTTTAAAATTCATAAACAGCTTGATAAAACCAGCCCCTGGTTTGCTGTAGCCATCTGTGAAAGTAGAAGGCTGCAAAAGGCCATCATTAAATACTATGAGATTAAAGAAGCCGGTGTCGAAACCGAAGTGTATAGAGTCACCTTAGAGAGCGTTGTAATTATGTCCGTAGACTTTACTCACGTCTATTATCCCGGCAGCTCATCACCCAATATGCATGAGGTGATTGGACTCCGCTCCCGCGCCATTGAGTGGAACTACATAGCCGGGAACATTAAGTATGATGATGCCTGGAATAAACCACGCCAATAAAGCAATACAGCTGGCTCCAGACGGTGACGTCAACGTCGTTAGCTATAATGCCAAAAAAAACCGCCGGGCCTGTCCACAGCCCCATGGGGGGATGTGAACAAGACCGGCGGTCTTAAGAAGGTGTGCTGAATTACTCAGCAGGTTCAGGCATTTTACCTTCTGGCGCTTTTCGTTCTGCCAGACGCTTCTCAAAATTGGCATTAAACTGCTTTTTCTGCTCCGGCGTCAGGATGTTATAGATTTTGTTCTGGGTTTCCATGTGGGCCAGCATACGGGCTTTGTTCTGCTCGGCCATTTTGTCGATCTGCGCTTCCGCTTTCGCCTTATCGAAGGTGTCGCTGGCGATGATGCTATGGGCAGCGCGGCGCTCATCCAGAGACGGACGCTTCATCTGGTCACGCTGGCTCTTCATGATCTCACGGATCTGCTGCTTCTGCGCGTCGGTCAGGTTGAGGTCTTTGAACATCATGTCGTGATGCGGGCCCATTTTGCCTTTGTGGTGCATCGCTGCGCCATTATCCGGTGCGGTAGTGGTGTCGGCAGCGTGAGCCAGGTTAGCAGCGCCGAACGCCAGGGTAGAGGCAACAAACAGAGCGGTTAATTTACGCATAGTCTTTATCCTTCTTTCAGTTATTCTTACGGCACGTTGCCGTGTTGACGAGATTAACTTTACGACCTTTTTCGTCAATTAATCAGTGCAACGGTAAAACAGTGAAAGTATAAAAAACATTTTCTGCGCAATTGTGAAGACAATATGGAAAAAAGATGGAGAGGTGTAGCAAAAATATTCAACGGCATGATTTTGAAGGCAATATGGAGAAGCATACTCCCCCATCGATTATTAATAAAGCAGTTTTGTAAGAATAGTCTGCATTAATTTCTTAAGTCTACCGTTTATTCAATCTTCTCCAACATTAAACCCGCCCGCAGGCCGGGCGCGACGTCTGGATTGGGAAATAATACATATTCGGTGCCATGCTGAACTACATACTGCGCCTCGCCCTCTTCGGCCAGCAGCGTGCCAGCGCTGAATGGCGTAAAGTTAAGCGTCTGGGCAGACATATACAGACGAAACGCATCCCCGTGACGGGTAATCTGCTGCGTCACGCGATAGTGCTGCACCGGCTTATGCTGACTCGTCCAGAGCGTATCGCTTAACAGAGCCGCCAGCGCATCGCGGGTCCCGGCAAACTGGCTGAGATCGTTCTTGCCGAACGGGAGCGCTTTTCCCAGCTCCAGCGTGCAGGCCAGAGTATTAAAACGCTCGCAGCTGAAGTGGGTAAAGGTGCCGCCTGGCGACTGGTGAAAGACCAGCGCCTCCAGCCCCGCGTCACCTAACCATTGCAGGAATGATTCATCCCACGGTGTCTCACGGGCGGGCAGCAGACCAAAGCGCAGATGGTGCGAACCGCGAATGGCAGTATGAAGATCGAGATGCCAGCGCGTCCCGGATGCATCGCCTGCATAGAAACGCTCCAGCGCCTGCTCAAGCTGCGCAGCCCGCTCGGTCTCCAGACTGGCGGGATAACCCTGCCAGCGCTTACCAAACATGCGGTTAAGATCGGCTTCCACAAAGCGCTGGTTGGTACGCAGCGCTTCAGGGTTGCCCAACACCACCAGCACCCGCCAGCGCAGCGCTAGCGAGCCGCTATATAGCGCAGCCAGCAGATCATCGACAATCTCAACCGGGGCGGTTTCATTTCCGTGGATCCCAGCCGAGAGCACCAGGGCACGATCTACAGGCAGATGTGGGATTAACTCCAGCAGTCCCTCACCGTGCCAACACCAGCTAAACGTGACGTTGTCACCTTTTATTTTATCCGGATGGGTGCCAGCCAGCGTTAAAGCAAGAAAATTATGCATAGCGTCTCCGTTAACGCTGAAAAGGATAGACCGAGCCGAGATCCAGCAGCTGTGACAGCCGGTCCAACGCCTCCCGCCCCTCACGCAGCAGCTGCGGATCGGCAAGATCGGCCTGAGTCAGGCGATCGCGGTAGTAGCGATCCACCCACGCGTTAAGCTGCGTGAAGAGCGCATCCGACATCATCACCGCCGGGTTAACTGCCTGCCGCTCCGCCTCCGTTAGCACCACGCGCAGACGCAGGCAGGCCGGGCCGCCGCCGTTAGCCATGCTCTCCCGCAGATCGAACACCTTCAGCTCGCGGATCGGATTATCCTCCGCCAGCAGGCCGTTGAGATAGCGCCAGACGCCGGCATGCTCCTGCGACTCCTGGGGTACCACCAGCACCATCGAGCCATCCTCCCGACTTAGCAGCTGGCTGTTGAACAGATAGGTCGCCACAGCATCCTTCACCGATACGGCCTCCTCCGGCACCTGAATGGCCTGGAAACCTGGTACCCGCTCCGCAAGGTGGCTCAGTAGCCCGCACTGCTTGACGAAGGCCCGTTCGTGGCAGAACAGCAGCTGGCGGTTGCTTACCGCAATCACATCGTTGTGAAACACCCCCTCGTCAATGACAGTGGGGTTTTGCTGGGCGAACATCACCCGATCCGGATGAACCTGATTAAGGCGCGCTACCGCCTGGCTCGCCTCCAGGGTCTGGCGGGCGGGATAGCGCTCGGGGGCGGCGTGACCGTGCTCCTCGCGCCCGTAGATAAAGAGCTGAAGGCCCGGCTCACCGTACTCGCCGCCGAGACGGTTATGGTTTGCCGCGCCTTCATCGCCAAAGCGTGCTACCTGCGGCAGCGCCGGATGCACGGCGAAACGTTCCTCGTCGCGGAAAATAGCCTGCAGCAACGCCTCGGTGGTCGGCGCTTCGCTTGAGCGATGAAGCTTGTTGTTGAGGTTAGCGACGGTAAGATGCACCCTGTTGTCCATGGCGTCGGCGGAGGGGCAGACCGTGGCGGCATTGGCGACCCACATAGAGGATGCCGAGCTGGCCGCCGAAAGCAGCTCCGGCGTCTGCGCTGCCGCTTTGGTAACCACCTGCTCGTCGCTGCCGCTGAATCCCAGCTGACGCAGCACCGCGACGTTGGGTCGCTCCTGGGGCGGGATCACCGCCTGG
This sequence comes from Pseudescherichia sp., assembly GCA_032055545.1. Classification (GTDB taxonomy): domain Bacteria; phylum Pseudomonadota; class Gammaproteobacteria; order Enterobacterales; family Enterobacteriaceae; genus Pseudescherichia. The sequence continues at coordinate 26,412 of DAMBQR010000004.1, forward strand.
GGAAAGCCCGCATCGCTTAACGCCTTCATCTTCAGCAGGCCCTGCTTCGCCGCCAGCTTCGGGTTGGACACCTGATTACGGTGCTTTGTTGACGCCTCGTTACCAAACGAAAGCCCGGCATAGTGGTGGGTCAGCCCCACCAGGCCGTCAAAGTTTACCTCGTGCGTCTTCATACTCCCTCCTCCGGGGTAAAGTGCAGCCCTGGGCTGAGCGTCTCCGGCAGGGTCAAATCAGGCGATTCAAGGCTCGCCATCGGCCATGCGCAGTAGTCGGCGGCATACCAGGCGCTGGGACGATGGTTGCCCGAGGCCCCGATCCCGCCAAAGGGGGCGGTGCTCGCCGCGCCGGTCAGAGGTTTGTTCCAGTTAACGATCCCGGCCCGCGCCGCCAGCAGCAGGGCGTCAAACTTCTCGCGCTCCGCCGAGACGAGGCCGCAGGCCAGCCCGTAGCGGGTAGCATTTGCCAGCGTAATGGCCTCTTCCCAGCTGTCGTAGCGCCAGACTGTCAGCAGCGGGCCGAATACCTCTTCATCCGGCACGTTGGCCACGCCGGTGAGATCGATAATGCCGGGGCTAAGCAGCGAGGTGCCATTTTTGATGCGCTTCGGTGCCAGCAGCGTCTTACCACCGCGCGCCTCGTGGGCCTGCCACGCCTGATAGACCTGCTCAGCCGCCTGCTCCGAGATCAGCCCGCCCATAAACGGCTGCGGCTCGGCGTTCCAGCTACCGGGCTGGATGCGGCCCGCTACCTCGACCAGGCGGGCAAGAAAGGCGTCACCCTCCGCGCCGCGCTTCACCAGCAGGCGACGAGCGCAGGTGCAGCGCTGACCCGCAGTGATAAACGCCGACTGAATAGTCAGATGTACGGCGGCATCGCGATCCGCTATGTCATCGACGATCAGCGGATTGTTTCCCCCCATCTCAAGGGCGAGGATCTTCTCCGGCTGCCCGGCCAGCTGGCGATGCAGCTGATAGCCGGTGCTGGCGCTGCCGGTAAAGAGCAGGCCGTCGAGATCCGCCAGGCCGCTGAGGGCCTGGCCGGTTTCTCGTCCGCCCTGTACAAGGTTGAGCACGCCGGCAGGAAGGCCTGCCTGCTCCCAGAGCTTCACCACCGCCTCGCCGGTATACGGCGTCAGTTCGCTGGGCTTAAACACCAGCGTATTGCCCGCGAGCAGAGCCGGAATGACATGGCCGTTAGGAAGATGGCCAGGAAAGTTATAGGGACCAAAGACCGCCAGCACGCCGTGGGGGCGATGGCGCAGCGTTGCCGCGCCATCCGCCATTGCCGTCTGCTGCTCGCCGGTTCGCACGTGCCAGGCCTTTACGGAGATGGCAGCCTTGTTAATCATGGCCCCCACTTCTGTCGCCGCCTCCCAGCGGGGCTTGCCCGTCTCCCGGGCGATGACTTCCGTCAGCGCGCCTTTATTCTCCTCCAGCAGCGCGGCAAATTTTTCCACCACGGCCTGACGGGCAGCGAAAGGCTGCGACGCCCAGCCAGGGAAGGCGGCCCGGGCGGCCCGACAAGCCTCGGCTACCTGCTGCGCATCGGCATCCTCTCCCTGCCAGAGCAGATCGCCACTCACCGGATCGCGCTTTTCACGCCGAATGCCCTGACCGGTCGCCCAGTCACCGTTAATCCATAAGCTCATACTGTTTTCTCCTCGGCACAGAGGCGCACCAGGCGAACCTTGTCACCCGGCTGGCAATTAAGAACGTCCATCTGGGCGGCGCTCAGCACCAGCCGTTCGGTATCGGGGTTAGCGGCTATCAGCATGACGCGAAATTGCTGGTACTGTTCGTTAGCCACCATGCAGAGCGGCCACTCGCCCGGTGCAGACTGCCCTTCAGCCACCTCCACCAGACGGCTTTTGCGAATGGCGCGCACCCGGTCGATATCACACTCCAGCGTCGGCCCGCCGTCGAAAATGTCGATGTAGTTCCGGTAGCGAAAGCCCTCTTTCTCCAGCACGGCGCGCGCCGGGGCGGTTTGCGGATGCACTTCTCCAATGACCGCCTGCGCCTCCGCCGACAGGAACTGGGTGTAGATAGGATGCTTAGGCATCAGCTCGGCGATAAAGGCCTTCTGCCCGATACCGCACAGGCGATCGGCGCGGCTGAAGGACATAGAGAAGAAGGTTTTCCCCAGGCTGTCCCAAAAAGGCGAGTAGCCATCTTCACTGATAACGCCGCGCATCTCCGCCACCACCTTTTCGTTGAAGCGATCGCGAAACGCCGCCATAAACATAAATCGTGACTTAGAGAGCAGGTAACCGTTGCCCGCCTTCCGCCAGTCGGGATCGAGAAACAGGGTGCACAGCTCGCTGCTGCCGGTGTGGTCGTTGCTTAAAAACAGGGTGGGCAGCGCGTTATAGACGTTAAGCTCTTTCGAGGCATGCACCAGGGTGCCGACCCGGTAGTTGTACCAGGGATCGTTCAGCCCAACGGCAACCTCAATAGCGCAGACTCCGGCCACCGTACCGCTATCGGTATCCTCCAGCACAAACAGATAGCCCTGCTCGCTCTTCGGCAGCTCGCCCTGCCAGGTCTGTCGTGCCCGGGTAATACGCGCCGACAGCGTAGCCTCGTCAGCGGGCAGTGAGGTAAGCCCACCCCCGGTTTTGCCTGCCAGCCGCATCAGGGCGGGGAGATCGCTATGCTCAATCGGACGGATCACCATCATGTTGTGTACCCCGCAAGAAACCGTTCGCATGCCCGGGAGAAGCGTGCCATGCCGGTGCGGATCTCCTCTTCGCTGATATTCAGCGCCGGGGCGAAACGCACTACGTTAGCGCCGGCGATCAGCACCATAGCGCCCTCTTCGGCGGCAAGCTGGGCGATCTGTTTGGCTTTACCGGCCCAGGCGGCATTCAGCTCACAGCCAATCAGTAGGCCGATGCCTCTGATCTCCTTAAACAGGTCTGAACGGGCGTTGATAGCCTGTAACTGCTCAACCAATGCCTGCTGGCGCTGCTTGACGCCGTCAAGAAAGGCGCGATTATCGACGTTATCCAACACCTCTCCCGCTACGGCAGCGGCCAGCGGGTTACCGCCGTAGGTTGTCCCATGCGTGCCGACGGTCATTACGCTGGCGAACGCTTCTCGCGTCAGCATCGCCCCAATTGGAAAACCGCCGCCCAGCGCTTTGGCGGTAGTCAGGACGTCCGGCGTGACGCCGTAGTGCATATAGGCATAAAGCTCGCCGGTACGCCCTACACCAGTTTGGACCTCATCAAAGATCAGCAGCGCGTTATGGCGATCGCAAAGTTCACGCAGCGCCTGTAAAAATTCTGCTTTCGCAGGCACGACGCCGCCTTCGCCCTGAATGGGTTCAACCATCACCGCGCAGGTATCATCGGTAATCAGCGCCCGGGCAGAGGCGATATCGTTAAACACCGCGTGATGGATATCCGGCGGCAGCGGAGCAAAATCCTGGGAGTAGGCCGGCTGGCCTCCGGCGCTAACGGTAAACAGCGTCCGGCCATGAAAGGCATTTTTAAAGGCGACGATGCCACTCTTCTGCCCACCGAAGCGGTCGTGCGCATATTTGCGCGCCAGCTTCAACGCCGCCTCGTTAGCCTCAGCGCCGGAGTTACAGAAAAAGATCCGGTCGGCAAAGGTGGCATCGATAAGCCGCTTTGCCAGCCGCAGCGCTGGCTCGTTAGTATAGCCATTGCCGGTATGCCAGAACTTGCCCGCCTGCTCGCTCAGGGCGCGGCAAAGTCCCGGGTGAGCATGACCCAGCGCGTTAACGGCAATGCCGCCAGCAAAGTCGATATACTCTTTCCCCTGTTGGTCCCATAGGCGGGAACCCTCACCACGAACCGGAATAAAAGGCGCAGGCGCATACACCGGCAGCATCCACTCATCGAAACTCTCACGCGTAACTGACAGAGACATAGCAACCTCATCAGGTAAATAAAACGTTGTTAATATGTTAATTATTGTGAGCATTGGCCCTGTGAATGTAGATTGCACGCATCGTGCCAGCCAGCGATAAAAATGCATAACGTCGGAGCGGCAATGAAATATCAATGTGTTACAGCAGAGCGCTATTCACTTAAATTGCATAAAAAGTGAATAATATTAGAAAGAACGCCGATGGCGGTGGCTGAGAGCAGCAGATTTATGCAGGAATAAAATTTAATTCTGGAAGTGTGATCGCAAGCGAAACTTACCCCGGTTTTTCGCCCCATTGCGGTGCGCTATGCACTTTTTCAGGACGCGATGTCTATTCGCAATCCGGGGCGGATACGCTGCGTTTTTTCTGTTAACATCTGGGCTTATCAATTGGCTATGTGGCAGAAAATATGAAATTTGTTTCTTTTAATATCAACGGGCTGCGCGCGCGCCCCCATCAGCTGGCGGCAATCGTAGAGAAACACCAGCCGGACGTGATTGGCCTGCAGGAGACAAAGGTTCACGACGATATGTTCCCGCTCGAAGAGGTTGCGAAGCTGGGCTACAACGTCTTTTATCACGGCCAGAAAGGGCATTACGGCGTAGCGCTGCTGACTAAGGAGACCCCGGTCTCGGTACGCCGTGGTTTTCCCGGTGATGATGGCGAGGCACAGCGCCGGATTATTATGGCGGAGATCCCCTCATCCCTTGGCAATATCACGGTGATCAACGGCTACTTCCCGCAGGGCGAGAGCCGCGACCATCCGACAAAATTCCCGGCGAAAGAGAAGTTTTATGCCGATCTGCAAAGCTATCTCGATAACGAGCTGCAGAAGGATAGCCCGGTGCTGATCATGGGCGATATGAATATTAGCCCCACGGATCTCGATATCGGTATTGGCGAAGAGAGCCGTAAACGCTGGCTGCGCGGCGGCAAATGCTCGTTCCTGCCGGAAGAGCGCGAGTGGCTGGGCCGCCTGCTGGGGTGGGGGCTGGTGGATACCTTCCGCCACGCGAATCCGGAAACGCAGGACCGTTACTCCTGGTTCGACTACCGCTCAAAAGGGTTCGATGACAACCGCGGGCTGCGTATCGATCTGCTGCTGGCCAGCCAGTCACTGGCGAGCCGCTGCCAGGAGACCGGCATCGATTACGATATTCGCAGCATGGAGAAGCCCTCCGACCATGCGCCGGTATGGGCCAGCTTTACGCTCTAACCCAGCCTAACGTAACGCCGGGCGGCGGCTACGCCTTGCCCGGCTTACTCCCGAACTTGCCGCCACACCAGCGGATTTGTACTGAGCGTGCGTTCGTCGCGCTGGCACTGCAGCAGTACCCCTTCTGCCTTGACCACCGCCCCTTCTGAATAGTTTCGATCCTCATAAATACAGCACAGATTGCAGGGCTGGGGACGCTGCCCACCCGTGCTAAAGACCTCCGGTGGGACGTTCACCTCCACGTCCGGGCGGATACGGTCGGCCTGCGCACCGGCGGATAACAGTCCAAGCAGAGCAATCACGTAACGGTTCATCGACGTTTCTTCCTTTTTGATCCTGATAATTACTATAACGGTAAACCGCACCGGTTCCTTTAATTAATCTGTCCATCGTTTTTAGTTATGACCCGAGCCGGTTTATAAATTTCCCTTCGCTGGTTAATTTTTCGCTTGCCTGGCAAAGCGGTGCGGGTGGTATAGTCGAAAACAGCGCTAAAACGCTCACACAACACGCATAATTTATTATAAGAGGAACTTATCTCTATGGATCAGGCACGCTCTCTGGAATCTTTTCTTACCCATGTCCAACAGCGCGACCCGCATCAGAGCGAGTTTGCGCAGGCCGTTCGCGAGGTGATGACCACCCTCTGGCCGTTTCTCGAAGCAAACCCGCGCTATCGCCAGATGTCACTCCTTGAGCGCCTGGTTGAGCCGGAGCGTGTGATCCAGTTCCGCGTAGTCTGGCTGGATGATAAAAATCAGGTCCAGGTCAACCGCGCCTGGCGCGTGCAGTTTAACTCGGCGATCGGCCCATTTAAGGGCGGCATGCGCTTCCACCCCTCGGTAAACCTGTCGATCCTTAAGTTCCTCGGCTTTGAGCAGACCTTCAAAAATGCGCTAACCACCCTGCCGATGGGCGGTGGCAAAGGCGGCAGCGATTTCGATCCCAAGGGCAAAAGCGAAGGCGAAGTGATGCGTTTCTGTCAGGCGCTGATGACCGAGCTGTACCGTCACCTGGGGCCAGATACCGACGTCCCGGCGGGCGATATCGGCGTCGGCGGCCGTGAGGTGGGCTTTATGGCGGGCATGATGAAAAAGCTCTCCAACAGCAGCGCCTGCGTCTTCACCGGCAAGGGACTCTCTTTCGGCGGCAGCCTGATCCGCCCTGAGGCGACCGGCTACGGCCTGGTCTACTTCACCGAAGCGATGCTCAAGCGTCACGGCCTGAGCTTCGAAGGAATGCGCGTGGCGGTCTCCGGCTCCGGCAACGTGGCGCAGTACGCTATCGAAAAAGCGATGGAATTTGGCGCGCGGGTTGTCACGGCCTCCGATTCCGGCGGCACGGTAGTGGATGAGGCGGGCTTTACGACTGAGAAGCTGGCGCGCCTGTGCGAAATCAAAGCCAGCCGCGATGGCCGTCTCGCCGACTATGCCCGCGAGTTTGGCCTGGTCTGGCTGGAAGGCAAGCAGCCGTGGTCCGTGACGGTGGATATTGCCCTGCCGTGCGCCACCCAGAACGAGCTGGGTGAAGACGCGGCCCGTCAGCTGATCGCCAACGGCGTGAAGGCGGTAGCGGAAGGCGCAAACATGCCCACCACTATCGAAGCCACCGATCTCTTTCTTGAGGCAGGCGTGCTCTTTGCGCCGGGTAAAGCGGCCAACGCGGGCGGGGTTGCTACCTCCGGTCTGGAGATGGCGCAAAACGCCGCACGCATGGGCTGGAAGGCGGAGAAAGTAGACGCCCGCCTGCACCATATCATGCTGGACATTCATAACGCCTGCGTAGAGTACGGCGGGGAAGGTAAACAGACCCACTACGTGCGCGGGGCAAACATTGCCGGGTTTGTGAAGGTGGCCGATGCGATGATCGGCCAGGGTGTAATTTAAGCTTCGGGTTGCCCGGGGGCGCTACGCTTACCGGGCTTGCGGCGAGTGAATTTCTTCTTATCGCCGCCGCCCGGGGCAAAAATGCCCCTGAACTGGCGAACCGGCGTACTGCGCGCCTGGTCGATCAGCTGATAGAGGGTGCCCACCAGCGGCTGCATGAAGTCCTGGTAACGGCACTGCTTCTCGCTAATCTGCGTCAGAACCGACTCCCAATGGGCGGTCATGTCCGGCCTGGCAGCCATCTCCGGCAGAGAGTGGATCAGCGCTCGTCCCGCATCGGTAGAGAGAATGCTGCGCCCTTTCTTATGCAGAAAGCCGCGCTTAAACAGCAGCTCGATGATCCCGGCGCGGGTCGCTTCCGTTCCCAGCCCGTCGGTGGCGCGCAGGATCTTCTTCAGATCCTTATCCTGGACGAAGCGTGCGATCCCGGTCATCGCCGAGAGCAGCGTGGCGTCGGTAAAGGGCCGTGGCGGCTGCGTCTGGCGCTCAACCACCTCACCCTTTTCACACAGCAGTTCATCGCCCTTCGCCACTACCGGCAGCGGCGTGCCGTCGTTCTCTTCGTCGCGCTCTTTGCTGCCGAGCAGGGTTCGCCAGCCCGCCTGCGCCAGGAAGCGCGCCTTCGCCAGAAACTTGCCGTTGGCGATATCCAGTTCGATCTCACACTTACGAAACATCGCATCCGGACAGAACTGCATCAGATACTGACGGGCAATCAGGCCATAGACCTTCGCCTCATTGTCATGCAGGTTCACCGTGCTGCTGCGCGCCGTGGGAATGATCGCGTGGTGAGCATCAACCTTTTTATCGTCCCAGCAACGGTTACGCCGATCCGTATCTACCGCCGGCTGCGGCAGCAGATCCGGAGCATGCACGCCAATGGCTTTCATAACGGAATGGCGTCCGGCAAAGTGCTCCTCCGGCAGATAGCGGCTGTCGGAGCGCGGATAGGTGATCAGCTTATGGGTCTCATAGAGCTTCTGGCAGATATCCAGCACGTTCTGCGCGCTCAACCCGAAGCGCTTCGCCGCCTCGATCTGTAACGAAGAGAGTGAGAACGGCAGCGGCGCCGGTTCCGACTCCTGTTTGTCGTTGTAGCGGGTAACGTGCGCCGGCTGGCCAGTAATACGCTTAACCACATGTTCGGCCAGGGTCCGGTTGAGCAGACGCCCCTCTTCATCCTGATGCGGCTCACAGGCCTCGCTCGGCTGCCAGGTGGCGGTAAACCGCTCCTCTTTCGGGGTGACGATATGCGCCTTCACCTCAAAGAAATCTTTAGCGACAAAGTTCTCAATCTCTTCGTCTCGGCGCACCACCAGCCCGAGAACTGGCGTCTGGACGCGCCCCACCGAGAGCACACCCTGATAGCCAGCGCTCTGCCCCAGCAGCGTCCAGGCGCGGGTCATATTGATGCCGTAGAGCCAGTCAGCCCGAGAGCGGGCCAGCGCGGATGAGCTCAGCGGAATAAACTCGCTGTTGGCGCGCAGGCGGTTGATGGCGCGCTCCACCGCCTGTGGGTTGAGATCGTTGATCAGGCAGCGCTGCACGTTGCGGCGCTTTTCCGCCGGGAGTTGCAGATAGTTGAGCACCTCATCGACCAGCAGCTGACCCTCGCGATCCGGGTCACCGGCGTGGATAATCTCGCTGGCCTCGCCAAGCAGGCGTTTGATCACGTTGATCTGCTTAGTGACCGAGGCGCGCGGCTGCAGCTGCCACTTCTCCGGCACGATAGGCAGATCCGCCAGGTTCCATCGGGCGTAGCGGCTGTCATAGACATCCGGCTGCGCTTGCTCGAGCAGGTGACCAATGCACCAGGTCACGACCTGGCCATTTCCACACTCAATATAGCCGTCGCCCTTGCGGTGCGGCTTTGGCAGCACGTCGGCAATAGCGCGGCCCAGACTGGGTTTTTCGGCAATAAACAACCGCATTGCTTAAATAATCTCAATCATTGGGCGACCCGCCCGGGCGGTCACCAGCTCGCCAATGGCGCTCAGGGAGATGTCAAACTCGGCGGCGGTGGCTTTCACCTCCTCCTCCGCCTCCGGCGAGACCGCCAGCAGCAGGCCGCCGGAGGTTTGCGGATCGCAGAGCAGATCCCGCCATGCCTGTGGCATAGCGCCCATCAGGTGACCGTAGCTGGCAAAGTTGCGCTGCGTACCGCCCGGCACCGCGCCCTTAGCAATGTACTCTTCTACGCCGGGCAGCCTGGGCACCGCCTCATAGCTGACCTGCGCCTGCACGCCCGCCCCCTGGCACACTTCGCTCAGATGACCAAGCAGGCCAAAGCCGGTGACGTCGGTCATGGCTTTCACCCCTGGAATGTTAGCAAAGGCTGCGCCAGCGATGTTCATCTGGCACATCACGTCCCGCGCCAGCCCCTGATGCTCCGGATGCAGCAGCGATTTTTTCTCGGCGGTGGTCAGGACGCCAATCCCCAGCGGCTTGGTCAGGAAAAGCTTGCAGCCTGCCTCGGCGGTGCTGTTTTTCTTCACCCGGGCGGTGGGTACGATGCCGGTGACAGCAAGGCCGAAAATTGGCTCCGGCGCATCAATGGAGTGCCCCCCCGCCAGCGCAATACCCGCCTGCTGACAGGCAAAGCGCCCCCCCTCGATCACCTCCCGGGCGATCTCCGGCGGCAGCGTAGCGATCGGCCAGCCGAGGATAGCGATCGCCATGATTGGTTTGCCGCCCATGGCATAGATATCGCTGATAGCGTTGGTGGCGGCGATGCGGCCAAAGTCGAAAGGATTATCCACGATCGGCATAAAGAAGTCGGTGGTGCTGATGACGCTGGTCCCGTTGCCGAGATCGTACACCGCCGCGTCATCCCGCGTCTCATTGCCCACCAGCAGGTTAGGATCGACAAATTTCGCCTGCTCGCTGTGGAGAATGGTCTCCAGCACCTTCGGCGAAATTTTGCACCCGCAGCCTGCACCGTGACTGTACTGTGTTAAACGAATAGCCTGCTCGCTCATGGACATCTCCTGTCAATACGATTCCTGACTCATTAATAGCGCTATGGTAGCGCTTAGAAATAGCGGACGAAAGGGGATGTGTCCGGTATGCTCACCGTGGTAGCGGCCTTCAGCTGCGGCGTGCCGAGGTAGAGGAAGCCCACCACCTGATCCTGCTCGCGGCAGTCGAGTGCGTCGCGCACCACCGGGCTGTCGGTGAGCGGTCCACTGCGCCAGATGCCGTTAAAGCCCTGCGCCTGCGCCGCCATCTGCATCGCCATGACCGCGCAGCCTGCGGAGAGCAGCTGCTCCCAGCGCGGCACCTTCGGGTGCGCTTCACAGTGCGCAACCACCGCAATGATTAGCGGAGCGCGAAACGGCGCGCTGCGGGCCTTCTCAATGCCCTTCTCATCCTGCCCGGCCTCGGTGGCCGCACGGGTCAGCAGCTGACTAAAGCGCTCGCGACCTTCCCCTTCCACGATGAAAAAGCGCCACGGTTGCAGCGTGCCGTGATCGGGTGCACGCATGCCGGCGCGCAAAATGTTTTCCAGAATCTCCCCTGCTGGCGCGGGTTCAGCCAGCCGGGAGGCGCTGCGACGGTTAACGAGCAGTTCAAGTGCGTCCATTAGTTAACTCCTGTCTTCAAATTTGGGCATAAAATTAACATGGGCGGGAACTTTGTTACAGCACCGACGGTGATTCCTGCTGACAAGTGGCCGTCGGATAATTAGGATAACCGCACATTCCCGCACGGGGTGCGGTGGTTGTTAATCAGGTTAGGGAGAAGACATGCGAACCCTTTGGCGTATTATTGCCGGATTCTTTAAATGGACGTGGCGAACGCTCAATTTTGTGCGTGAACTGGTGTTCAACATTTTTTTCATCTTGTTGATTCTGGTAGGCGTCGGCATCTGGATGCAGCTGAGCTCTGGCACAGCCGAGCATACCACCCGGGGTGCATTACTTCTTGATATCACGGGCGTGGTAGTGGACAAGCCCTCCAGCAGCAGCAAGCTAAGCGCGCTGGGCCGCCAGCTGTTTGGTGCCAGCTCCGACCGCCTGCAGGAGAACTCCCTGTTTGATATTGTCGAGACCATCCGTCAGGCTCAGGCCGATCGCAATATTACCGGGATTGTCCTCGACCTGAAAAATTTTGCCGGGGCCGATCAGCCCTCAATGCAGTACATCGGCAAGGCGCTCAAGGCATTCCGCGACAGCGGTAAGCCGGTCTATGCCGTCGGGGATAACTACAGTCAGGGGCAATACTACCTTGCCAGCTTTGCCAATAAAGTGTGGCTCTCGCCGCAGGGCGTGGTGGATCTGCATGGCTTTGCCACTAACGGACTCTACTATAAATCGCTGCTCGACAAGCTGAAGGTCTCGACCCACGTCTTCCGCGTCGGTACCTATAAGTCCGCCGTGGAGCCGTTTATCCGCGACGATATGTCCCCTGCGGCCCGTGAAGCCGACAGCCGCTGGATTGGCGAGCTGTGGCAAAACTATCTGGGTACCATCGCTGCTAACCGCCAGATTACTCCGCAGCAGGTCTTCCCTGGCGCACAGGGCGTACTGGATGGCCTGAGCAAAGTGGGCGGCGACACGGCTAAATACGCGCTGGACAACAAGCTGGTAGATACGCTTGGCAGCAGCGCCGACGCTGAAAAAGTGCTGGTTAAACAGTTTGGCTGGAGCGATGAGGACAAAAACTATCGCGCTGTCAGTATGTATGACTATCCGCTGAAAAAACCGAGCGAGATGGGCAGCAGCGTGGCGGTGATTTTTGCCAACGGCGCGATCATGGATGGGGAAGAGACGGCGGGCAACGTCGGAGGTGATACCACCGCCGCGCAGATCCGCGATGCACGTATCGATCCGAAAGTGAAAGCCATCGTGCTGCGGGTGAATAGCCCCGGCGGCAGCGTCAGCGCTTCAGAGGTGATCCGCGCCGAGCTAGCCGCTGCAAAAGCGGCGGGTAAACCGGTGGTGGTCTCTATGGGCGGCATGGCTGCCTCGGGTGGGTACTGGATCTCGACCCCGGCCAACTACATCGTGGCTAACCCCAGCACGCTCACCGGCTCCATCGGCATCTTTGGGGTAATCAACACCGTTGAGAAGAGCCTTGACGAGCTGGGTGTACATACCGACGGCGTAGCCACCTCCCCCCTGGCGGATGTCTCGGTCACTAAAGCCCTGCCGCCACAGGTGCAACAGCTGATGCAGCTAAGCATTGAGAACGGCTATCAGCGCTTTATCTCCCTGGTGGCCCAGGCGCGTAAATCGACGCCAGAGCAGGTGGATAAGATCGCTCAGGGCCACGTCTGGACCGGCGAAGATGCGAAAAGCAACGGTCTGGTGGATGCGCTGGGTGACTTCGACGACGCCGTGGCGAAAGCCGCTGAGCTGGCGAAGCTGAAGCAGTGGCACATCGAGTACTATCAGGATGAGCCGACCTTCTTTGCCCGGATGATGGACGGCTTCTCCGGTGAGATCCGCGCCCTGCTGCCGCAGGCCTTGCAGGCCTACCTGCCCGCACCGCTGGCAGCGGCAGCGGATACAGTGAAGGCCGAGACCGACAAGCTGGCGGTATTTAACGATCCGCAGAGCCGCTACGCGTTTTGCCTGACCTGCGCCAACATTCGTTAACTATCCTCCCCCCGCTACCGGGGGGATTTTCTTTGCGTTACCAGAACAGACAACCATGCAAAAAAAATCGATTTACGTCGCCTATACTGGCGGGACCATTGGTATGCAGCGCTCGGAGCAGGGCTACATCCCGGTCTCTGGTCACCTGCAACGCCAGCTGGCGCTGATGCCGGAGTTCCATCGCCCGGAGATGCCGGACTTTACTATCCACGAGTACGATCCGTTGATGGACTCGTCGGATATGACCCCCGAAGACTGGCAGCATATCGCAGACGATATCAAGGCTAACTACGATCGCTACGATGGCTTTGTGATCCTGCACGGCACCGATACCATGGCCTTTACCGCCTCGGCGCTGTCATTCATGCTGGAGAACCTCGGCAAGCCGGTAATTGTGACAGGGTCACAAATTCCGCTTGCTGAACTGCGGTCGGACGGGCAGATCAACCTGCTCAACGCCCTCTATGTAGCGGCGAACTATCCGATTAACGAAGTGACGCTGTTCTTCAATAACCGTCTGTTCCGCGGCAACCGCACCACTAAAGCCCATGCGGACGGCTTTAACGCCTTTGATTCCCCTAACCTACAGCCGCTGCTGGAGGCGGGGATCCACATTCGCCGCCTCGGTAACCCTGGCGCGCCGCGCTGTAACGGCGAGCTGATTGTCCACCGCATCACCCCGCAGCCGATAGGCGTGGTCACGATCTATCCAGGTATCTCGGCCGACGTAGTACGTAACTTCCTGCGCCAGCCGGTGAAGGCGCTGATCCTGCGCTCCTACGGCGTAGGTAACGCACCGCAGAATGGCGAGTTCCTGCAGGAGCTGGAGGCGGCCAGCGCGCGCGGCATCGTGGTTGTCAATCTTACCCAGTGTATGTCTGGTAAGGTCAACATGGGCGGCTACGCCACCGGCAACGCGCTGGCGCATGCGGGCGTTATTGGCGGCGCAGATATGACGGTAGAAGCAACGCTGACTAAACTACACTGGCTGCTGAGCCAGGAGCTGGGTGCCGAGGCTATTCGTCAGGCGATGACCCAGAACCTGCGCGGCGAACTGACCCCCGACGATTAAGGAGCCTGGTATGACGCAACGAGCACTCGTGCTGGTAGATATACAGAACGATTTCTGCGCCGGTGGCGCGCTGTCCGTACCGGAGGGCGACAGCGTAGTAGACGTAGCAAATACGCTGATCGCATGGTGTCAAGCGCGTGGTGACGCGGTGGTAGCCAGTCAGGACTGGCACCCGGCCGATCACGGTAGCTTTGCCAGCCAGCACGGTGTCGAACCCTACACGCAAGGAACGCTGGATGGGCTTGCGCAGACCTTCTGGCCCGATCATTGTGTACAGGGAAGCGAAGGTGCGGAACTGCATCCCCTGCTTCAGCAAAAAGCCATCGACGCAGTTTTTCACAAGGGTGAAAACCGCACCATCGACAGCTACAGCGCTTTTTTCGACAACGGCCATAAGCAGAAGACCGGCCTGGACGCCTGGCTGCGTATGCGGAGCGTTACCGAGCTTATTGTGCTGGGTCTTGCGACGGACTACTGCGTGAAGTTTACCGTACTGGATGCGCTGCAGCTTGGCTATCAGGTCAACGTCATTACCGACGGCTGCCGGGGCGTTAACATTGGCAAGCAGGACAGCGCCCAGGCCTTTATGGAGATGGCGTCCGAAGGAGCAACGCTCTATACGCTGGCAGATTGGGTAGAGACCCACGCATAGGTAGTGTGAGGTATGTGGTAGGCCCGGTAAGCGAAGCGCCACCGGGCATTTACCAACTCATTATTTAAACGTCGCGATCGGTTTGGGCGCGATGCCAAACTCCTCTTTCAGCTGCTGCTTGCTCTTCATCACCATCTGTCCGTTGGTATCGATGGTCATATGCTGCGCATCGGTATTGTGACGCGCCTGCCAGAGCATCACCAGCTGCAGGCTGTTCTCTTTCTGCTCGGGGGTCAGGGCCACGCCGTCGGGCCATTTTCCCGTCTCAACCGCCGTTGCCAGGCGCTGATAAACTTCCGGCGTCATGCTGGCAACAAGCTCATTAATTTCCATCGTTCACGTGCTCCCATGGAATAATTTGCTGAATCGATTCTTTAGCCCTTGATCTGCTCGCCATCGGCTTCATCATTGAAGCTCAGGGAGGCCGAATTGACGCAAAAACGCTCGCCGGTGGGCTGCGGACCATCGGGGAAAACATGGCCTAAATGGGCATCACAATTGCCGCAACGGATCTCGATCCGCTGCATGCCGTGTGAGTAATCGTTAAGGTAACGGATAGCATTTTCACTGACCGGTTCGTAGAAGCTCGGCCAGCCGCAGCCGGAGTCATATTTGCTCTGGGAGTTGAACAGTGCGGCATCGCATACCAGGCAGTGATAAACGCCTTCGCGCTTATTATGCAACAGCTTACCGCTAAAAGGCGGCTCTGTACCGTGATTTTGCGTTACATGAAACTGCATTTCAGTAAGGCTTTTTTTCAGGTCATCCTGAGAGGATTGATTAGCCATTTGCTTGCTTCTCGCTGTAGGGACATTCACATCTTGTGTCTGATTCTAACAAAACATTAACAGTGCCGTCCCGACTTTTGTTCTAAACTTAGGCGGTGCGAAAATGTAGCGGAGGAATTGTGATCTGTTTCACGTTTTTATCCTGCATCCCCTTTAAAATCCACGCCGGCGGCCCCATAGGGGTTATAGCTGATTGGAATAGTGAGACGACATCGCCGCGCAAAGGTTATGCACAGGATTGATTTGTCGCAATGATTGACACGATTCCGCTTGACGCTGCGTAAGCTGGTGGAATATATGACTATCAAAGTAGGTATCAACGGTTTTGGCCGTATCGGTCGCATTGTTTTCCGTGCCGCTCAGGAACGTTCTGACATCGAAATCGTTGGCATCAACGATCTGTTAGACGCTGACTACATGGCGTACATGCTGAAGTATGACTCAACTCACGGTCGTTTCAACGGCACCGTTGAAGTCAAAGACGGCCATCTGGTTGTTAACGGCAAAACCATCCGTGTTACCGCTGAAAAAGACCCGGCTAACCTGAAATGGGACGAAATCGGCGTTGACGTTGTTGCTGAAGCTACCGGTATCTTCCTGACCGACGAAACCGCTCGTAAGCACATCACCGCTGGCGCGAAAAAAGTGGTTCTGACCGGTCCGTCCAAAGACAACACCCCGATGTTTGTTAAAGGCGCTAACTTTGACAAATACGAAGGCCAGGACATCGTTTCTAACGCATCCTGCACCACCAACTGCCTGGCTCCGCTGGCGAAAGTGATCAACGACAACTTCGGCATCATCGAAGGCCTGATGACTACCGTTCACGCGACCACCGCTACTCAGAAAACCGTTGACGGCCCGTCTCATAAAGACTGGCGCGGCGGCCGTGGCGCCTCCCAGAACATCATCCCGTCCTCTACCGGTGCAGCTAAAGCAGTAGGTAAAGTACTGCCAGAACTGAACGGCAAACTGACCGGTATGGCGTTCCGCGTTCCGACTCCGAACGTATCCGTTGTTGACCTGACCGTACGTCTGGAAAAAGCAGCATCTTACGAAGAGATCAAGAAAGCTATCAAAGCCGCTTCTGAAGGCGACATGAAAGGCGTTCTGGGTTACACCGAAGATGACGTTGTTTCCACTGACTTCAACGGCGAAATCTGCACTTCCGTGTTCGATGCCAAAGCAGGTATCGCACTGAACGACAACTTCGTTAAACTGGTCTCCTGGTACGACAACGAAACCGGCTACTCTAACAAAGTACTGGACCTGATTGCTCACATCTCCAAATAAGATGTGACACTCAACTTAAGAGCGACTTCGGTCGCTCTTTTTTTTGGCTTAAGACAAAGGATCGAGGAATACGAATATGATTAATAAAATTTTTGCTCTTCCAGTAGTCGAAAATATTACGCCGGTCATCTCCCGCCGCCAGCTGGACGAGCTGGAGTTAATTGTGGTCGATCACCCGCAGGTTAAAGCCTCTTTCGCTCTGCAGGGCGCGCACCTGCTCTCTTTTAAACCCGCAGGGGAAGAGGACGTGCTGTGGCTGAGCGGCAACACGCCGTTTAAAAATGGCGTCGCCCTGCGCGGCGGCGTACCGGTGTGCTGGCCGTGGTTTGGTCCGGCGCAGCAGCAGGGCCTGCCCGCTCACGGTATTGCCCGCATCCTGCCGTGGACGCTGACCGCCCATAACGAAGATGAGAACGGCGTGGTGCTGACCTTTGAACTGCAAAGCAGCGACGCAACCCGTGAACAGTGGCCGCACGATTTCACCCTCTTTGCCCGCTTTAAGCTCTGCCAGACCTGTGAGATTGAGCTGGAAGCCCACGGTGAGTTTGAAACCACCTCTGCCCTGCACACCTACTTCAACGTTGGCGACATCAATGCCGTGAAGGTCAGCGGGCTGGGCGATCGCTTTATCGATAAGGTGAACAACGCGCAGGAAGATGCGCTGACCGACGGCGTGCAGACCTTCCCGGACCGTACCGACCGTGTTTATCTGAACCCGGAAGCGTGCAGCGTGATCCATGACGGCGCGCTGAATCGGGCTATTGAGGTGATCCACCATCACCACAGCAACGTGGTGGGCTGGAACCCAGGCCCGGCGCTCTCTGCCAGCATGACCGATATGCCGGACGACGGTTATAAGACCTTTGTTTGCGTAGAGTCTGCCTGCGTCACCGTGCCGCAGAAGACCACCGAAGAGAAGCCATCCCGCCTGGCGCAAACTATTCGCGTCGTTAAACGCTAGTGACTTTATGCCCTCTCACCCAGAGCGGGCGTTTTCCCTACACCACATCCAGCGGCGTTTTGCGGCCCGGTGCCGGAAAAGCGTGATCCAGCCGGATCAGCTCATCCTCACTCAGGTTTAAACCGAGCGCAGTGGCGTTCTCTTTGACGTGCGCGACGCTGGCGGCTTTCGGAATTGCCATCACCCCCGGGTGGCTGATAACCCATGCCAGCAGCACCTGGGCGGCGCTGACGCCATGCCCATGGGCGATCTCGCGCACGGTGGCGTTCTCTAGCAGGCCATCGCGCAGGCGTCCGGCCTGGGCCAGCGGACAGTAGGCCATCACCGGCAGAGACTGTTGCTGGCACCAGGGAAGCAGGTCGAACTCAATGCCACGGGAGGCGAGATGGTAGAGTACCTGGTTGGTGGCGCAGGCTTGACCGCCTTCAATGCGCCACAGCTCTTGCATATCGCTATAGTCGAGATTGGAGACGCCCCAGCGGCGGATCTTACCCTGGCGCATCAGGGTCTCCATCGCCTCGACGGTTTCGGCCAGAGAGTAGTTACCGCGCCAGTGCAGCAGGTAGAGATCGAGATAGTCGGTGCCAAGACGTTGCAGGCTGGCTTCACAGGCAGCAATCGCTTTCTGACCACCCGCATTCCACGGGTAAACCTTCGACACCAGGAATACCTCGTCGCGCTTGCCCATAATGGCCTCGCCAACCACCTCTTCCGCACCGCCGTCGGCATACATCTCAGCGGTGTCGATAAGCGTCAGGCCGAGATCGATCCCAGCCCGCAGCGCCGCCACCTCGTTTTGCCGCTGGCGGGGATTTTCTCCCATGTACCACGTACCCTGCCCGATTGCGGCCAGCGGCTGGACATCAGCAAACTGCACACGTTTTTCTGCCATGGTTTCCTCCTGAAATGATTGCCATACCGTAAAACAAACAGGGCGCAAGCGCCCTGTTCAAATGCACAATATTCAGCGTATAGGTATCAGAAGCTGTAGGTCACACCGGTAGAGAAGGCCCCGGCCCAGGACTTATCGACCATCGGGCTGTCTTTGATCTCATCCCCCAGATGGGTATAGCGTCCTACGCCATACACGCTCCAGCTGTCGTTCAGCTGATAGCTGGCGCTCAGCTCAAGGTAAGGACTCCAGTCGCTGTCCGGATCGTAAGTACGCAGGCCGCTGCTGCGAGACTCATGGCCCGAGACGCCGTAGTAGTATTCGTTCTGGTTTTCACTGCTCCACTCGGCACCAATCCCCGGGGTCAGGGTCAGGCCGCCGTTGGTGTAACGGTAGAGCCAGGCCAGATCCCAGATGATGCCATTGCTGTTATCAAGGGTGTCGCCAGCCAGAGAGGTGCGTAAAAAACCGTACTGGGTGTTATGCACATAAGAGAGACCCGCCATCAGCGTAGATTTACGCTTATCGAGCTGGCGCAGCTGCCAGTCATCGCTGTCTTTCGGCCGGAAGTGGAACGGATTGTAGTAAGCGGTGACAGAGAGTTTATCGCTCTCATCATTCCAGAGGTAGTAGCCGCCGCCGAGGCCGTGGAACCAGAAGTTATCCCCTTCGTAGTTGATCACCGGGACGGGGACGACATCGCGATCGTAGTCTTTATAAGGAGACTCAAGCACGCCAACGCCCGCACCAATCGACCAGGGTCCCGCTGCGTTTGCCGTTGCGGCACATGATGCGATAAATACACCAAGCGCCAGAAATTTGAGTTTGGTCACAATCCTTTCCTTCCTGTAGTCAAATAATCAGCGGGAGCAGTGTAACCGCCCGCCTCCGTCATCCCAAATTTTTTCACTGATTATTATATAACTGAACGCGACAGCATGCTGTTTTAGCATGACAACCTGCTTAAGGATAAATGACGGAAAGATGAATCTTTCACAACGTCCTTTATCTATAAAGAAAATAAATTCAGATGAGTTATTGATATGTCATTGAAATTAGATTGGCGTGCAATGCAAGTTTTGCAAATGCCATCTACGCTTAATTCTAAGAAGGTGTATCGCGGGCGCGTTAACTGCTGGCGTTCACAACCTGGCATAAGGGTTGCTGCATTCCGGTGCTGAATCAGAGCTAGCGTCGTTCAGCTTATCTCTTCCGGGAGCCTCCACTATTCATATGAACGGCTCTTTTCTTGTGCTAAAACGAAAGGACGGCATGCCATGAATATATTCGATCACTATCGCCAGCGTTATGAAGCTGCCAAGGACGAAGAGTTCACCCTGCAGGAGTTTCTCACCATTTGCCGCCAAGATCGCAGCGCCTATGCGAATGCGGCAGAACGGCTACTTACGGCTATCGGCGAGCCCGTGATGGTAGATACTGCTCTGGAGCCCAGGCTTTCCCGTCTATTTTCGAATCGGGTTGTCGCACGTTACCCAGCGTTTGAAGAGTTTTATGGCATGGAGGATGCCATCGAGCAGATTGTTTCCTATCTGAAACATGCTGCCCAGGGGCTGGAAGAGAAGAAACAGATCCTCTACCTGCTGGGACCAGTGGGCGGCGGTAAATCATCCCTTGCTGAACGCCTGAAATCGCTGATGCAGCGCGTGCCTATTTACGTTTTGAGCGCCAACGGCGAGCGTAGCCCGGTAAACGATCACCCCCTGTGCCTGTTTAACCCTCAGGAGGATGAACAGATCCTTGAGAAAGAGTATGGCATTCCGCGCCGCTATCTCGGCACCATTATGTCCCCGTGGGCGGCTAAGCGCCTGCATGAGTTTGGTGGTGATATCACTAAGTTCCGCGTTGTGAAGGTATGGCCATCTATTCTGCAACAGATCGCCATTGCCAAAACCGAACCTGGCGATGAGAACAACCAGGACATCTCAGCGCTGGTGGGTAAAGTTGATATCCGCAAGCTGGAAAACCATGCCCAGAACGATCCTGACGCCTACGGCTACTCCGGTGCGCTGTGCCGGGCCAACCAGGGCATCATGGAGTTCGTTGAAATGTTCAAAGCGCCGATCAAGGTGCTGCATCCGCTGCTGACGGCAACTCAGGAGGGGAACTACAACGGTACGGAGGGGATATCCGCCCTGCCGTTTAACGGTATTATTCTCGCGCACTCGAACGAATCTGAGTGGGTGACCTTCCGTAACAACAAGAATAACGAAGCCTTCCTTGACCGCGTTTACATTGTGAAGGTGCCTTACTGCCTGCGCATCTCGGAAGAGATCAAAATTTACGAGAAGCTGCTTAACCACAGCGAGCTGACTCATGCCCCTTGCGCACCCGGGACGCTGGAGACGCTCTCCCGCTTCTCTATTCTTTCGCGGCTGAAAGAGCCAGAGAACTCCAGTATCTACTCTAAAATGCGCGTCTACGACGGTGAGAGCCTGAAAGATACCGATCCGAAGGCCAAGTCCTATCAGGAGTATCGGGACTATGCCGGGGTCGATGAGGGGATGAACGGGCTGTCCACGCGCTTTGCGTTTAAAATCCTCTCCAGGGTCTTTAACTTTGACCACGTTGAGGTGGCGGCGAACCCGGTGCATCTCTTCTATGTGCTGGAGCAGCAGATAGAGCGTGAGCAGTTCCCGCAGGAGCAGGCTGAACGCTATCTTGAGTTCCTGAAAGGCTATCTGATCCCGAAATATGCTGAGTTTATTGGCAAAGAGATCCAGACTGCCTACCTGGAGTCCTACTCCGAATACGGACAGAATATTTTTGACCGCTACGTAACCTATGCAGATTTCTGGATCCAGGATCAGGAGTATCGCGATCCCGATACCGGGCAGCTGTTCGACCGTGAATCGCTGAACGCCGAGCTGGAAAAGATTGAGAAGCCTGCCGGGATCAGCAACCCGAAAGACTTCCGTAATGAGATCGTCAACTTCGTGCTGCGCGCCCGGGCCAATAACAGCGGCCGCAATCCGAACTGGACCAGCTACGAAAAACTGCGCACCGTTATCGAGAAGAAAATGTTCTCGAACACTGAAGAGCTGCTGCCAGTGATCTCGTTTAACGCTAAGACATCTACGGATGAGCAGAAAAAACACGACGATTTCGTCGATCGGATGATGGAGAAAGGTTATACCCGTAAACAGGTGCGTTTGCTGTGCGAATGGTATCTGCGCGTTCGTAAATCGTCGTAAGACTGATGCCCGGTAGCGTGCGCGTTACCGGGCCTACTACAAGAGCGGCAAAGCACCGTGGATGGAGGGCTTATGACCTGGTTCATCGACCGGCGTCTTAACGGCAAAAACAAGAGTACGGTTAACCGCCAGCGCTTCTTGCGCCGTTATAAATCGCAAATAAAGCAGTCGATCTCTGAGGCGATCAACAAGCGCTCGGTGACCGACGTCGAGAGCGGCGAGTCCGTCTCTATTCCTTCAGAAGATATTAGCGAACCGATGTTCCACCAGGGCCGCGGCGGCCTGCGTAACCGTGTGCATCCGGGTAACGATCACTTTGTTCAGAATGACCGCATCGAACGTCCGCAGGGCGGCGGTGGCGGTGGTGGCAGCGGTCAGGGCCAGGCCAGCCAGGATGGCGAAGGTCAGGACGAATTCGTCTTTCAGATCTCGAAAGATGAGTATCTTGACCTGCTGTTTGAAGACCTTGCGCTGCCGAACCTGAAGAAAAACCAGCATCGGCAGTTGAACGAGTATAAAACGCACCGCGCAGGTTACACCGCTAACGGCGTCCCCGCTAACATCAGCGTCGTCCGCTCGCTACAAAACTCGCTGGCGCGGCGTACGGCGATGACGGCGGGTAAACGTCGTGAGCTGCGGGCGCTGGAGGAAGATCTCTCCAGCGTGGCGAATAGCGAACCGGCGCAGCTGTTAGAAGAGGAGCGGCTGCGCAAAGAGATAGCGGAGCTACGGGCCAAAATCGAGCGCGTGCCCTTTATCGACACCTTTGACCTGCGCTACAAGAACTACGAGAAGCGGCCAGAGCCATCCAGCCAGGCGGTGATGTTCTGCCTGATGGACGTCTCCGGCTCGATGGATCAGTCCACCAAGGATATGGCGAAGCGTTTCTATATCCTGCTCTATCTCTTCCTGAGCAGAACCTATAAGAACGTAGAGGTGGTCTATATCCGCCACCATACCCAGGCCAAAGAGGTGGACGAGCATGAGTTCTTCTACTCGCAGGAGACCGGCGGGACAATTGTCTCCAGCGCGCTGAAGCTTATGGATGAGGTGGTGAAGGAGCGTTACGATCCAGCGCAGTGGAACATCTATGCGGCGCAGGCCTCGGACGGCGATAACTGGGCCGATGATTCACCGCTGTGTCATGAGATTCTTGCGAAGAAGATTTTGCCGGTGGTGCGTTACTACAGCTATATCGAGATCACCCGCCGGGCGCATCAGACCCTGTGGCGTGAGTACGAGCATCTGCAGGCGACGTTTGAGAACTTTGCTATGCAACATATCCGCGACCAGGAGGACATCTACCCGGTCTTCCGCGAACTTTTTCACAAGCAGACTTCAGATTCGCATAGTTAATCTATTAAAATCAGCCAGTTAATTAATCTTGCTGGCTGATTTTACTTATTGCTATGCTGTTGGCCTTTCATTTTATCATTTGCTGGTGATTTATAATTATTTTCTTATTATATTAATTAATTTCAGGGTTATTAAATACAGAACAATTGAAGATAGTAGGTTAAAAAAAATTAGGACATAATCATAGCTATAATAAATATCTTCGGGCATAGGTTCAGAATTCAACCTGTGTGCAATTTTGATTGCGGTATCGTTGCTGATTATTGGGTTTTCAGAGAAGTAACGAACATCCATCCATGACACGACACAAAAGAGGATAATAAACCAAACTAGTTTTAGCAGGCGAAGGGCGACTTTTCGAATAACCACTATCGATTACCTCAATTGTTCCGTATGAATCTATATCTTTACCCGGAGATCAGACGCCGTTACCCGCAATGACCCCACACGTGCCTTAATTCCTGTAAACGCCATCATCAAAAAATATATAAATAATCTAGTTTTATCAAAGGGAAAGGATGAGTCAGGTGTAGAATTTTTACTATATTAGTCGATGCTGTAAATCCGGTCACGTGTTGATTGGTGACTAATTTATATTTGCCACAATTATATATACTTTAATTACATTTATCATAGGTATGTTTTAACTAAAATCATTCATGAATAACATGGAACAAATTATGTCAGATGTAATATCCGCTTATGCTTATATGATAAACAACAAAAAGCATTATTATATACTAAGGAAAATCAATAGCTATTTCTTCTTACCTGAGGCATCGAGATATAATGGCGTTCGTCCTAATTTCAGTGATTTGGTTTTTCACCTGCGCTACGCTCTGGGCGCAACTCTTCCCGATTGAGAACGTCTACTGGCTTGCCGGGACGCTAAACATCTACGGTGATGAGACCATTTATGACCTGGCAGCAGCGCTTGGCATTATCGTCTCAAGTGCGGGTTCGCTGGCGCTAACGTGGCTGTCTATTGTGCTTTTAAGGCGCCGCTCTAGCTGCCCTGGCTCACCCCATCCGCTCCAAAATAAACACCGACGCCACCAGCACGGCGGCGAGGGCTAAGAAGGATGAGGCAATAATCAGCGTCTCGGTCAGCATCGGATCGTTCATGTTGTCATCTCTTTTCTGCGCGATACAGCATTGATAATAGAGCGACATGAACATTCGATGACAGCCAAACTGATTTTAAGTGAAACTTTTAGGAACTTTCGCAGCAGGATGAAAAAGTTCTGCAGCCATATGGAGATAGGGTAAAGTAAGCGGGCTTATATTTTTGCCTGGAACCATCCTTTATGTTTGATACCACTCTGTTTATCCTGCTGGGCCTGACTGCGCTTGGCTTTATTAGCCACAATACCACCGTTGCCGTGTCGATCATGGTGCTGATTATGATCCGCATGACCCCGCTTAACGCGTATTTTCCGTGGATTGAGAAACAGGGCCTGACCATCGGGATTATCATTCTGACCATTGGCGTAATGGCCCCGATCGCCAGCGGTACGCTGCCGCCCTCGACGCTGCTGCACTCCTTTGTAAACTGGAAATCGCTGATTGCCATTGCGGTAGGGATCTTTGTCTCATGGCTTGGCGGACGCGGCGTGGCGCTGATGAGCGCGCAGCCCTCGCTGGTGGCCGGGCTGCTGGTGGGTACGGTGTTGGGTGTGGCCCTGTTCCGGGGTGTCCCGGTCGGGCCACTGATTGCGGCAGGCCTGGTGTCGCTGCTACTTGGCCGCCAGTAAGCTGCGACGCTGCCAGCGCTTAACCGCGTGCTCCAGCAGAGTACAGAGCAGGTAGTAGACCAGCCCGGTAAAGATAAATAGCGCTGCCGGGTAGACCTGCACACGATTGTTGACCTGACCTGCGACAGTGGTCAGCTCCGGGACGTTGACGATAAATGCCAGCGATGTATCCTTCAGCAGCGCGATGAGCAGCCCCACGTAGGAGGGGATCGCGTTGCGCAGCGCCTGGGGGAGCAGTACCCAACGCAGCAGTTGAAGGCTACTGAAGCCTCCCGCCAGCGCCGCCTCATGCTGCCCCTTAGGCAGAGAGCTGATAGCAGCGAGCGTGGAGTACATCACCGAGGCGGAGGTAAACCACGCCAGCGCCAGGGTCACGGTCAGCGCACCAGGCAGATCGGCTCCGGTCAGCATTGGCAGTAAAAACCATAGCCAGAAGATAACGAAGATCAGCGGAATGCCGCGGATGAGCTCCGCCCAGACGAACAGCACCCGCCGCGGCCAGCCCTTGAAACGCCAGGCGAAGCAGGCCAGCGCAATACCGCCGGGAAAGGCCAGCAGCGCTGCCCCGAGGGTCATCAGCACCGACAGTAGCACTCCGCCCGGCTCGCCCTGGGCTGTGCGACCCAGCAGCAGATAGTCCAGATTATCGGTTATCACCGTGATGTTAGCGATCATCCTGCACCTCCCTGCGCGCCAGCGCCCTCTCCTGTCGTACTGCACGCCACCACACCGGCGCGTTAAACAGCAGGCTCATCACCAGCCCCAGCAGCAGATAGAGCACGCTGCCGACGGCAAAGGCCTCCAGCGCGTGGGCGTTATAGCTCTCGATCTGCCGGGTCTGATAGGTCAGCTCGGCAAAGCCAATCCCGGTTGCCAGCGAGGAGAGCTTCATCAGGTTCAGATACTGCCCCACCACCGGCTGCCAGGCGTTGCGTAACCCCTGGGGCAGCAGCACCCAACGAAACAGCGCCAGCTCGCTAAACCCCTGCGATTTAGCCGCCTCAATCTGCCCCTTCGCCACGGCGTGCAGCCCGGTCTGGATCTCCTCTACCAGAAAGGCGGCGGTAAACAGGCCCAGCGCCCAGGCAGAGCTGAGGAACTCCGGCGTGAACCACCAGACGTTCCCCGGCAGGATGCTAAAGGCGTGATCGTCATTAACATACTGGCGAAAGCCCAGCGGCAGCAGGTTCCAGGCCGCAAAGTACCAGAACAGCAGCTGAACCAGCAGCGGCGTATTCCGGAAAAGCGATACCCACACGGCTACCACTCCACGTCCCACTGCGCCTCCCGCCAGCCTGAGGGCCAGCAGCAGCATGGTTAGCACCGTGGCCAGTACGATGCCGACAACGGTTACCCAGATAGTGGTCAGAAAGCCAGAGAGGATCCACTCCGCAGGCTGGCCGGTAAGCACCCCGGCCCAGTCGAGATGGATGTGCATCACAGCGCCCTGCTTTCAGCGTGCAGTGGGTTAAGCACCTTCTGCAGGAAGCGCTGCGCCCGAGGATGCTGCGGGGCGGTAAAGAACTGCTCCGGTACAGCCTGCTCAAGGATCTCGCCGCCGTCGATAAAGATCACCCGATCGGCAATCTCGCGAGCAAACTGCATCTCATGCGTCACCACAATAAGCGTCATGCCGCTATGCGCCAGGCTGCGCATAACCTGTAGCACCTCACCGATCGTCTCGGGATCGAGCGCCGAGGTCGGCTCGTCAAACAGGATAATGTGCGGCCTGGCGGCCAGCGTGCGGGCAATTGCCACCCGCTGCTGTTGGCCGCCGGATAGCTGGGACGGGAGATGGTGCGCCTTATCGCGCAATCCAACCCGCTCAAGCAGCGCCAGCGCCGTCTCCTCCGCTTCACGCTGCGACTGGCCGTGTACTTTGGTTAGCGCCAGGGTGATATTATCCAGCGCATTAAGGTGGGCGTAGAGGTTGAACTGCTGGAAGACAAAACCCACCTGGCGGCGCAGCTCGCGCAGCGCCCTGCCTTTCAAAGCGCAAGTGGGTTTACCGTCAACGTAGATTTCGCCTCCGCTCACCGTCTCAAGCTGGTTGATCAGGCGGATAAGGGTCGATTTACCCGAGCCGGAAGGCCCGCAAACGGCAAGGACCTCGCCGGCGCGAACCTGGAGATCAATCTGCTTTAGAACCTGATGATCGCCATAGCGTTTACTGACCTGACGAAATTCGACCGTGCCTTCCTGCACGGGAAACGCCTCCGTGGCGTTAACCACAGAGGCGGAGAATAGACCGGCAAACATATTACTTCGCTTCTATTTTAAAGCTGCGCGGCTGGGGCGTTTTAGTCTGCAGACCAAACCAGGTATCGTAGATTTTGGCCGCGTCGCCACTCTGCTCAAGCTTCACCAACTCGCTGTTCACCGCGTTCAGCAGCGCCGTTTCACCTTTGGTTACCCCCACGCCAATCTCCTCTTTAGAGAGCAGGTCCGGCAGGATTTTGAATTTGGCTTTATCTGGCGCTTCCGCCAGCAGGCCAGCCAGAATGGTACTGTCCTGAGTGATCGCCTGCACGTTGCCGTTACGCAGCGCGGTCAGGGCCAGCGGGATATCGTCATAGGCCAGCACGCGCGCCTGCGGGAAGCGCTGATGCAACGACTGCTCGCCGGTAGTGCCTTTTACCGCGCCGATACGCGATTTGCTGTAGGCATCCAGCGTATCCGCGCCGTCTGCCGCCACCAGGAACTGTTGGCCAGTAACAAAGTACGGTGTAGAGAAGTCGATAACCTGCGCACGCTCTGGCGTAATAGTGATGTCAGCAACGATCAGGTCTACCTTGCCGGACTGCAACAGCGGAATACGGTTCGCCGGATTGGTTGCAACCAGCTCCAGCTTCACGCCGAGGCTTTTAGCCAGCGCTTTGGCAAAGTCAACGTCATAGCCCACAATGTCGTGCGTTTTGGGATCGACTGCGCCAAACGGCGGGTTTGCATCAAAGGTTGCGACCTTCACCACGCCAGCCGATTTAATGTCGGCCAGCTTGTCGGCGTGAGCGGCAAAAGAGAGCGTTGAGAGGAGCGCCAGCGCCGAAAGCGTCCAGGCCTGTTTAGTCTGTGTAATAGTTGCCATGCTTAATCCCTGTTATCCCTGGTTATAAGTATTAAGCGCTACGTTCACATAAGCTCTGGCGTCAGACAAATATCAAAAAGTGCATTACATATCCATAAATAGAATAAGGCTATACGAACGCAAATTATGCAGGGTTTGTCCGCTGCTTTCATCGCAGCGAAAAAGCGTTATCCTGTTAGCCACTTTTTCGACCTGAGAAAACAATGACTAGCCAGACCTCCTCCGGCCGCAAGCAGGGACTGCTGCTGATTGCCGGGATCTTAATGATTGCCACTACCCTGCGCGTCACCTTTACCGGTGCCGCCCCGCTGCTGGATGCCATTCGCGCCGACTACGGCCTGACCACGGCGCAAACGGGGCTGCTGACGACCCTGCCGCTGCTGGCCTTTGCCCTTATTTCTCCGCTGGCAGCCGGTACCGCCCGCCGCTTTGGCATAGAGCGTAGCCTCGCCACGGCGCTGATCCTTATCTGCGCAGGCATCGCCCTGCGCTCGCTGCCGTCCTCAGCGCTGCTGTTTATCGGTACGGCGGCCATCGGCTGCGGGATTGCGCTGGGTAACGTGCTGCTGCCCGGCCTGATTAAACGCGACTTTCCTGGACAGGTAGCGAAGCTGACCGGTGCCTATTCGCTGACCATGGGGGCCGCTGCGGCGCTGGGTTCGGCGCTGGTTGTTCCTCTGGCGCTGCACGGGTTCGGCTGGCGGGGCGCGCTGCTGATGCTGATGGCATTCCCGCTTCTCGCCCTGCTGCTGTGGCTGCCCCAGACCGGCCGCCGGGCAGCAAGTAGCTTGACCCAGGCGGGCAGCCTGCAAAACCGTGGGATCTGGCGATCGGCCCTGGCCTGGCAGGTAACGCTCTTCTTAGGCATCAACTCGCTGATTTACTATGTGATTATCGGCTGGCTGCCGGCGATTTTATTAAGCCTGGGCTACAGCGAAACCCAGGCGGGTTCCCTGCACGGCCTGCTTCAGCTGGCGACTGCCGCGCCGGGTATTGCTATTCCCTTGATCCTGCACCGTCTGCGCGATCAGCGCAGCATTGCCGCCCTGGTGGCGCTGATGTGCGCCGTCAGCGCCGCCGGGCTGTGGCTGGTTCCTGGCCATGCAGTGCTGTGGACGGTCATCTTTGGCTTCGGGTCGGGTGCAACGATGATCCTCGGCCTGACCTTTATTGGCCTGCGTGCCAGTTCGGCACATCAGGCTGCGGCCCTCTCCGGGATGGCGCAGTCGGTAGGCTATCTGCTGGCGGCGTTTGGCCCGCCGCTGATGGGTAAGATCCACGACGCCAGCGGTGACTGGCATATTCCGCTCATCGCCTGCGCCCTGCTTTCGGTAGTGATGGCCGCATTTGGCATCTTTGCCGGACGCGATCGCGAGATCGACGCCCGGTAAGAGGCTACTGAAAATCAGTTACTGGCGACGCGCAGCAGGGCATGAACCAGCGGAGCCGGGCGTCCGCTCAGCGCGGCGCGCTCGTGCTGGAACAGAGTTGCAACAAAGAACGGGTGCGTGATCAGCTCAACGGCGCGCACTTCACCCTCTTCATCCCAGCCGGTGACGCGTAGATCGGTCTTATCCAGCTCGGCGGCAAATTCTGGCGACACCCCATAGTTACAGTGGTAGCCCTCATCAATGGCATCTTTGCCGTAGGCGCGGGCAATAAGGGTATTGTGACGCAGCTCGATAGTACCGGTCTGCTCCACCAGCGAGCAGGCCAGCGCAGTCACCACCATGCGTCCTTCGCTGTCGGTTTCAGCATGTGCCGCATCGTCCCAGCCCATAACGTTGCGCGCGTACTCAATCAGCGCATGCTGGAATCCGCCGCAGGTGCCGAGAAACGGCACGCCGTTCTCCCGGGCATAGCGGATCGCTGTGAACGCGCCCTGGGCATTTTTATAGGGGCTAGCCGGCACGACCCAGATGGCGTCATAGCCTACCAAATCCTCTTCGCTGGCGATCTCATCGGTTGCCAGCCAGTCGTAGTCGGCCGTCAGTTCCTGCACGGCGGCGGCATCATCAATCGCCAGAGGGATAGCCTGGTGCGCCACAACGTCAGGGTTATAGTCGCCTATGAGGGCAATACGCAGCGTTTTTTTCAAAGGAGTGTGTTCCATGCGGGAGTCCTTATGTCAGGGGCAAATTACGGATAACATAAGGAGCCTCAGATTACCGATCTTTTACTGATATCACAATACCTTAAAATGGGTGGGCGGCGAATTACAGCTTTTCTTATACCGCTGTATTACCCTGTGACTATTCTCCCCTCGCCGTCTCTGAAACCATGAAAACGAAGATCCTCGTAAGCGCCTGCCTGATGGGTTTTAAGGTACGCTACAACGGGAGTGAAAAGCAGGCAGCAGAAAACACCCTGGCACGCTGGCAGCAGGAGGGACGGCTGGTGATCCACTGTCCTGAGCTTGCCGCCGGACTGCCGGTGCCGCGTCTGCCAGCGGAAATTGACGGCGGTAACGGGATGGACGTGATGCAGGGCGCGACGCGCATCCGGGATAGCGATGGCACGGACGTGACCAAACACTATCAGCTGGCCGCCTGGCTGGCGCTGCATGCGGCGCAGGACGCTGGCTGTCGCGCGGCGCTGTTAACCGACGGCAGCCCCACCTGCGGCAGTCGCGCTATCTACGATGGCAGCTTTCGCGGCCAGCGCCAGCCTGGCATGGGCGTGGCGGCGGCGCTGCTGGCTGAACACGGCATTAAGGTTTTTTCAGAGCAGGAGCTGCCCGCGCTGGTGGCCTGGATTAACGCACGCGATGCAGATTAGCACCACTCGCGGGCATCAACCTCTTTCGGCAGCGAATCGGGCAGCAGCGGCATCAGGTGCTCGGTGCGAACAAACGCGAACCCTTGCTGGCCGTCGAAGGCGACGACGTCCCCGGTCACCAGCCATAACGCACGGGGAGCGGTAACCGGCATATCGGTCATCACACCGTTAACCGGGTTCAGGAAACGTTCTCCCGGCTGGCACAGCGCAAACAGCTCCACGGATTTACCAATATTGCGGCGTCCAGCGGGTGTTTGTGCGCCAATAATCATTGCCAGGCTGCCCGGCTTTAACTGAAACATAGTTCTCTCGTTCGCAGAAAAATAGAATTTACGGTTAGGATAATTCCTAAGGGAAATTTTACTCCGGGAGACAGGTGATTGTCACTACAGTAATTGATGCACGCGATCAACGGCGCTGCTGATTTTATGTTCAGGAGAAAACATGATATATGAATCCGTTGCTTTTCGTGTTTTACTGTACCGATAGTCGAAATATTCACCATAAAGTATAAGAGGTTATTGCCTCTATACCGGAGTAAAAGATAGTCATGTCAGATATTATTCTGGCTCGCGTCTCGGAAACGCTCTCCAGTGAACAATCTGTTGAAAGCCTGGTCCGCCAGCTGCTGGAGATGCTTGAACTGGTGACCGAGATGGAGTCAACCTACCTGACCAAAATCGATATTGACGCCCGCCTGCAACATATTCTGTATGCCCGGAACAGCAAACAGATGAATATTCCCGAAGGGTTCTCTGTGCCCTGGGGCGACACGCTGTGCAAACGCGCGCTGGATGATGAACGCTTTTTCAGCAATGCGGTGGCTGAACAGTGGGGCGACTGTGCACCCGCCAGGGCGCTGGGCATCAAAACCTATCTTAGTACGCCTGTACATCTGGCCGACGGTACACTCTACGGCACGCTTTGCGCGGCCAGTGCCGAAACCCATACGTTGAGCGTGCGGGCAAACCAGGTCCTGCAGCTCTTTGCCGGGCTAATTTCTCAGGCGATCCAGAAAGAGTCGCTGGTGGCACAGCTGCGGGAAGCTAACGCGGCGCTGATTTCCCACTCCTACACCGATGCGCTCACCGGCCTGCCTAACCGACGGGCAATCTTTGATAATCTCACCACCCTCTTCTCGCTGGCGCGCCATCTGGATGTACCGGTGATTATCGCCTTTATCGATCTCGATAACTTTAAGTCCATTAACGACAGCTTTGGTCATGACGTGGGCGATCTGTTTCTGGTTCAGGTAGGTCAGCGGATCATGCGCCAGTGCGATGGTAACGATATGGCTGGCAGGCTGGGCGGCGATGAGTTTATGCTTGCCTGCCCGGGCAGCGCGCGTGGAAAAAGCGACGAGACTTACCTTAGCGAACTCAAGGCGCGCCTGAGTGGAAATATTACCGGGGATTATACCCTGGGCGAGGTACGCATCTATTATCCCGGTGCCAGTATCGGTATTGTGGAGGTTGACCCGGCTCAGACCGATGCCGATACTGCCCTGCGCATGGCCGATGTCGCCATGTATCAGGAGAAGAAAGGCCGGAAAAAAAGCCCCTTTATTGTTCTGGATTAAACGATTACTTAGCGATCTTTCAGGAGCAGCGCGTGAAAAAAACAACCGTTATTATGCTTATCGTGGCAATTGTCGCTGTCGCCGGTACCCAGCTGGGGTGGTGGTAACCTTTCGTTCTCCCTGGTTCTTATATCGTCTGCCTGTAATCCGCATGTAGACGATATATTCTATGTCTCTTTCTCACCTCTCTACCGTGCTTTTATCGTGTTGACATCGGCTATGCTTAAAAAAGTATTAACGCGTGGATGACATGTTAATTTAGTGTTACACATAATAATACGTGGTTAATATTTTGAATGTTTCAGATCGTAATCTGGGCAGGAGCTCATAGATGTTCAGCGGACTCAACAAGAACGATACAAAAAGGCTGGCGGCGCTGGCGCTCTTACGCAAGCATGATAAAGCGAGAGATAGCGCTTTGGGTGAGTTTGCGAGTCTGGCCAGTGATATAATGGGGGTTAGCGGATGCTTCGTGACTATTTTTGACGACCAGTATCAATATATTAAATATGTAAAGAATATTCCTCGACTGCAGAAAAAATCACCGATCCCTGAAACGATGTGCCAGTATGCCGTTGTCAGCGCCGAGCCGGTTATCTGCCACGACACCCGCAACGATAGCCGTTTTGCTGCCCACGCACTGGTTAACAGCGGGTCGGTTATCTTTTATGCCGCTGCCCCCCTGTTGACGAAGGATGGATTTGTGCTGGGCACGCTGTGCGTCAGCCATGTCCATTCGATTACGCCAACACCCGAACAGATCGACAACTTCCTGCGCGTCGCTGCCCTTGCCAGCATCTATCTGGAAGCCTGGTACTCGCTGGGGCGCATTGATGGTCTGACCGGACTTCCCAACCGCCAGTTTCTGCTGAAAGAGATAGAGAAACTGGCGCAGGAAAACAATGCACAGCGTTGGTCACTGATCCTCTTTGACTGTATTGATATGCCCCGCGCCTATGAGCTGGCGCGCTACCTGGGCCTTCCCGAAGTAGAGAAGATGCTGCGCGGATTTGGTCCGCTGCTACGTCTGCGCCTGAAGCTGCCCTCACGGATGACGCTGTTTGCCTTTGCCCCTGGCCGTTACGCCGTGCTGGTTGCGGCCGATGTTGCCCAGACGCTGATCCAAAAGGCGGAGTGCCTGCCGGATATTGAGGCACAGATCCGCGGCGACGTTGATATTCAGCTGAAGGTTCATACCGGCTACGTCAATTTTATCCCCCAGGATAGCGATCCGCATGAGATCCTGCGCCAGGGGATCAGCGCCCTGCACGAGGCGATGCGCCAGCAAATTCCACTCCTCGCCTTCGACCCGATCCTCGATCAGAAGCGCAATAATCATTTCCGGCTTCTGCATGACCTTAGCGAGGCAATTAAAGCGAAAGATCAGCTCTACATGGTCTACCAGCCCAAAATTTCCCTGCATACCGGCCTGACCGAAGGCTGCGAGGCCCTGCTTCGCTGGCATCATCCGCTGCAGGGCAACGTGCCGCCGTCCACCATTGTTCAGCTGGCGGAGAAGACCAGCCTGATGACGGACATAACCCACTGGGTAATTAAAACCGTCATTGCTCAACTTCAGGCCTGGCGTAGAGCCGGGATCGCCCTTCCTGTTTCAATTAACGTTACGGTGAGCGACTTCTCGCGCCAGGGCTTTGCCGACGAACTGGAGAAGAAGCTTATCCGCGCCGGACTCACCGTCGCCGATTTGCGCATTGAATGTCTGGAGACCGAGAAGGTGTTAGAGAGTGATGAGGCGCTGTACGAGCTTGCCCAGCTGAAAAAGAAGGGTTTTAAAATCCTGCTGGATGATTTCGGCGCGGGCTACAGCAACATCAGCTATCTACGACGTATCCCTATCGACATTATCAAGCTCGATCGCTCCCTTATCAGCCAGATTGCCTCTGACTCCGATAGCCGGATTATCGCCCGTAACGTTATCATGATGCTGAAGGAGCTGAACTACCTGGTACTGGCGGAGGGCGTTGAAGATCGGCAAACCGCCATGATGCTGAAAGAGTATGGCTGTGATGAGGCGCAGGGGTACTACTTTTCCAGGCCCATCTCACCCATGGAGATCCCGGGCTGGTTAGCCAGGGGCAGCGCGGTGGATAAGCTGCCCGGACTGCTGCGCCGTGGGGCCTGTTAGCGTTTGCTCAACGCAAGCTTAGCGGCGAAAAGAATGAACAGCGTGCCGGTGGTGCGATCCATCCAGCGCATAACCGCGCTACGTTTCAGGAAACGACCGAGCGGGCGCGTCGCCAGAATCAGTACTGTAGACCAGGTCTGTCCCAGCACCACATGAATTGCCACCAGCCCAAAGGTCCAGGCAATCAACGGCTGACCGTGGGGAATAAACTGCGGCAAAAAGGAGACGTAGAAAACACCCATCTTCGGATTTAACAGGTTACCCAGCAGCCCCTTCATAAAGCCGCTCTGCTTCGCTTTTGGCGCATCGCCCTCTGCCGCGGCGGTTAAGCCGCCTCCGCGGCTCAGCAGCATGTTTACCCCCAGCCAGCAGAGGTAGGCCGCGCCGCAGTATTTCAAAATGGAGTAGGCCAGCTCAGAGACAGCGATCAGCGCTCCGAGACCAAATGCCACCATGGCTCCCCAGATAAAACACCCGGCATTGATCCCCAACGCTACCTTAAACGCCTGCGCCCGGCTCTCCACCGAGGCGGTGCGCAGCACCAGAGCGGTATCCAGTCCCGGTGTCAGGGTAAGCAGTGCAGCGGCCAGCGTAAACGCCAGCAGAGAGTCATAAACAGTCACGGATTTTCTCCAGGGTTATGTAAAAGTTACCTAATTCATACTTTACGTCAGGCGAGCGCAGTCTATACTTCTCTCATTGTAAATGCCCGGCAAGCATCGTGAAAACTTTGCCATTCGGCATACACCATTTTTGGTAGTTTTTACTTCAGTGAATTGGTTTAAACTCCCCGTCACTTAACCGGAAGGACGCAACAATGAATGTATCAAGCAGAACAGTAGTCTTGCTGAACGTGTTAGCCGCAGCGGGTCTCTTTCTGACACTCTCTTCTAAATACAACTGGTTTTGAAGTTGTTTCAGACCGGATTGTGATGGTAACAAAAAACGGGAACCGACTGGCTCCCGTTTTTTGTATTATTAATTAACCGATAAGCTTCAAGTCGGCGTTTCGGTTATTTTTTTGATCTTGATAAAAATTTTCGTGCGGGCCGATACTGAGCAGGTATAGCTCCAGCTTACCCTTGACCCAACTGTATCCCAAAAGCGCCTGCTGTTTATTCAGCTGAAATTTATGAACCGAGAGAAAACTGAGGTCGCCTCTCTTCTGCTCGCCTATAGCTGGGTTATCGATGATTTTATCGATTTCATCCTCTACCACCTTTAGCAAGGTGGCAGGAAGTTTATCCAGTGCCTTTTCGAAACGGCGACTCTGATAAACATCAATCTTTTGAACGCCCTGTCCGTCTGGCATATCGCGTTACCTTCTGGTTTTTAACTTCGCTTTGCGCCAGCAGGGTTTCACTGATAAAGCTGTAGGGAAGGTCAGGGTTATCCTCCGCAATCCGCCCTATTTTTGCCCAGTGCTCAATTTGCCTGGGAACGCTGCGGTTAGCTGCTTCAGCATGAATCTTTACGTCGCTAACGAAGTCGTCGTCTAAACGAATGCTTATGGCCATATCACTTGTCTCCCGGATTTAATCACCTTGCGTAGAAAATTTGTATGCAAAGCGTGCGCAACTCAATATGCGACATTTTGTCGCATTATGCAATCTTTACGCTACGGTGATGAGAAGGAAAACTCAGCTGGCTCACGTTTTATAGCAGTATCTCACCGTTCCCCAGTAACCCGATTTTCCCTCTGTCACTTTTTTCCAGCCAGCGCGCTCCAGCTCTTTGGATATCAGGTTGTTCATCATGCCGTGCCCCATGCTAAGAACGCGATCGTGTTCATCGGCCAGCGCCGCCAGGCGATCCGCGACTCTTTTCGCTCTCTGTTTCGCATCAGAGCAGGGCTCACTGCTCGACGAAGCGCCAGCCAACCAGAGCAGCCTGAAGAGCACCAGCCACAGTGAGGGTGGTAATTTAATCGCCGGTACGTTGAAGATGGGCAGTGGAGCCTCGCTCAGCTCATTTAAAATAAGATCCGGCTTCACGCCCAGGGTCTCAAGGGAGGAAATAGCCCGAGGAAGCGGACTGCTGACGATGAGTTTACTGTTTTGACAGGCCGCATCGGCCGCAGACGCTGGCGATCCAGAAATAGAGGACGCATCGTATGCCGATACCCACTCACGCATACCTGCCGCATTCACGCTGCCAGACTTTTTAATATCGGGTTTGCCATGCCTTACTAACGTAATCTCCATTGCGGATAACTTCCCTTTGATTATCAAACAGTCTTAATAATTCAGCAGATTAGCACCTTTACCAGCAACATGTCTCCGGAACCCGGCTGTTTTCAACTACGCTTCTTAAGTAAAATTTTAATCTTGCTCAGGAGAGCGCATGCCCCCTTTAACTCCCCCCCTACACTCCGACCTAAAACGATCTCTGACAGCCACCGTTCCGCTTGGCATCGGTATGATGGCGGCGATTGATGAGGTGGTGTTCCATCAGATTCTCGCCTGGCATCACTTTTTTGACTGGGGCACGCCGGCCTTTAGCCTGCTATCGGATGGGCTGCTGCACTCTGCTGAGCTGATCTTATTTGTGCTCGGCTTTTTTATGTTTACCCGGCTCCATCGCCGCGGCACGCTTAACCGGACGGCAGCATGGGCGGGATTCGTTTTTGGCATGGGCGGTTTTCAGCTGTTTGACGGCATTGTCGATCATAAGCTGCTCAGGCTGCATCAGATCCGTTACGTTGACAACGTTCTGCTGTACGATCTTATCTGGAACGGGGCTGCTTTGCTGTTACTGCTGGCAGGCTATCTGATATTGCGCCGCGCGCGCCGAACGGCGAGAAGCTAAGCCGTGGCACCAGTAATGCACCATCCAGAAGGTGTACCTTCTATCGCACTGTTTATTCTGCTGGTCGTCATGCCTGTGGTGGTGCTCTGCATCTATCTCTTCGCCGCCTTTCGCGTACGCCGTACCGCCCGCTGGAGCGGCTGGCGCATCACCAGCTTCAGCGTCGGAACCCTGCTGATCGTGGCATCCATGCTGCCGCCTCTTGCCAGCTGGGCACATCACGATCTGCGCGGTCATATGGTGCAGCACCTGTTTTTAGGGATGTTTGGCCCCCTCGGACTGGTGTTTGGCGCGCCGGGTTCGCTTTTGCTACGCAGCGTTTCAGCCCGGACGGCACGCGGCATCATGAATTTTCTCCGCGCCCGCCCGATACGTTTTTTGATCCACCCGGTTACCGCTGCGTTTCTGGATATAGGCGGGATGTACCTGCTCTACCTCACGCCCTTTTACGCGTTGAGCATGGGCGATCCCGTGCTGTTTGTTTTTCTTCATCTGCATTTTGTTCTCTCCGGCTACCTGTTTACCTGGTCCGTCGCCGGGCCGGATCCTGCTCCCCATCGCCCGTCAAGAAACACACGGCTGGTAGTGATTTTCCTTGCCACCGCTGCGCACGCGATTCTCGGTAAGCTAATGTATGGCTATGGATACCCGCAGGGCACCTCGGCCAGTGTTGAGGAGATACAGGCGGCCGCGCAATGGATGTATTACGGCGGCGATCTTGCCGAATTTCTGATTATCATCGGCTTTTTTGCGGCATGGTTCCGCCAGCGCAGCGCCCTGCCAGGTGCTTTGAAGGATTATTAAGACCGACAAGGGGGCGTCTTTACTCAACGCTAAAATAGTTCAGCTCTTTAATTCGCTTGTTCTTCATATTGATTCTGCACTGAATGAGTAACACGGGATACAAAGGCGCAGAGGCGCTTATCCTGGACGTGGCAAGTTCACAAAACTGCGCGCTCTCCCTCTGCCAGCTTTTTTGATTGCTGATGAATGCTTCTTTGTTTTGTTTGACAATATCAGAGTGGCTATTTTCATAATCAATGTTTGGCAGAAGCCACTCATCCGACTGAACGGTAGCTAACGATCTATCAAAAGCGGCCTTCACTGCTTTATCAACTTTGCTCTCTTCCCTTTGCAGGTAATTAATATAATTTGATATATCATCATCGACTGAGTTTTTACTTTGGCAAAGCTCGCTCTCTGGGCCAGTCAAAATGCTTTCCATCCCGGCGGCAAAAAGCGGCCGCACTGATAATAACAAAATGATTGGTAAGACTTTTTTAAAGATGGCCATTTTAATCTTTTAACCGCATGATACTTTTCTGTAATGGAAATCAACGAGTCATTATTCTCATCCAGAACTTAATAAGCATTTCACAGAAGTTAATATTATCTCCGTCTTTCAATTCATTCCTTGACTCAAATCAGAAATACACATAATTTTATTTCAAAGATGGAAGGTAACATGAATCGAGGAAATGGGATTTTCATAACAAT
Organism: Pseudescherichia sp.; assembly: GCA_032055545.1. Lineage (GTDB taxonomy): Bacteria > Pseudomonadota > Gammaproteobacteria > Enterobacterales > Enterobacteriaceae > Pseudescherichia. The sequence goes on from DAMBQR010000004.1 coordinate 64,884, forward strand.
TAGTTGTTGTCGTTATTAACACCATTAATAACAATCACACTTTTTGCTTAACGCCGACGCTCTCTTTACTATTACAGTTGATTATCTTTCATAAAAGAGTATTTATCCTGACTAACGGCAGACTTTACTCATACTGTAACGGAGAATGGATGCATGGCGCGCCCAATTGCCCCTGGCTATTGTATTGTGCAACAGCCTGGAAACCTTAACTTTCAGGCCCGAGAACTGTTCAGAGATACCCGTTCCCCTGCTGCTAGCCTATTTATGAAACTCAATGCTGATTCGCAATGGCTCATCCCAGGTCAGATACTGATTGTTGCCGACCCAAGTAACGTTACACCAGCGACAACACAGATACTGTATAAACTTAGACAGGTAAAACAAAATATCCAGAATGCCTTTATAGGTGTGGGAGCTGAAGATGCGAGCTTTCTTCAAAAACATTACGGCATGATTGCTGGGTTGGCTAGTGCTGGTGATAAAATTTTTGGCACTACAGGAGATATTGGAGAAAAATATTTTTCTGCCATTGAGCAGACCTTGAAAAATATCGAGGCTACCTATCAGAATCAATACCGCACACAGGGTACGCTGATTGGTCAGCAGTTTTTTATTGAGCGTAACCAACTACTAAATCAGTTGAAAGACTTAGTAAATAAACCATTACTCAAGTCGCTTGCTCGTCACTCTGTGAAATTTAGACCCTATGAAGATATGCGCCGGGCATTAAATCTTTCAAGTCGTTCTATTGTGCATGAATGGTCAACAGCTGGTGTTACGGGTTTACCTGGTTATTCAACCTATATAGGAAACGCGGCTAAAGCTGCACGTTTTCTGAAGTACGGTGGCTATATAGGTATACTTTTTTCTTTTGCTGGTGTTAGTAGTGAGGTTATCAATAGCTGTACGCTGAAGCGGGAAAACGAATGCAAGCAGATTGCTTTTCAAAAATATACTAAGTTTGCTTTTAGCACTGGTTCGGGTATAACTACTGGAGCATCAGGCGGTGGGGCTATGTTAGGGCTCTGCGCTATGGTCGGCATTACTACAATGGGTATGGGTGGTGTCGCATGTGCTGCGATAGGTTCTATCGCAGGGAGTTACGCTGGTAGTGCAGCAGGGGAAAAACTGGTCAATAAATTTTTGGAGTCAACTGGTGATTGAACATATACTAGCGAGGTCAGGGCTATTTATAGGGCTTTTTGGTAGCATGCTTATTTTTATCTGTTTCCTGGTTTATTTGGCTAATAAAAAAAACTATGACAATCTAGTTTCCCTTTTTAAGGAAAAATATACTTTCCCAGCACCAAGTTCATTTTATCATATGGTTGGTTTTTTCGGTGTTTTTCCTGTAAGCAGGTTTTTTATTAAACTGAGTAAGAAGAAAAAGATTTCCTTTCTTAAAAAGAACGATCCGGCCTACAGCTTTTTTGAAGAAAATGACTTAAAAATCCAACCGTGGATGAATTATCTTTCTTACATATGGATTACCGCGACGGTGGCTTATCTGGTTTCTGCTATAGCAGGCGTTATTTTAACTATCGTCCGTTAGTGAGCTGGCTAGCCATAAAAAACGGGAGCACAAGGCTCCCGTTGTCATCTAATCCAATTTCTGGATTACATGTTTTCGATGATCGCGTCACCAAACTCTGAACATTTCAGCAGTTTAGCGCCGTCCATCAGACGTTCAAAGTCATAGGTCACGGTTTTGTTGTTAATCGCGCCTTCCATGCCTTTAACGATCAGGTCTGCGGCTTCGAACCACTCCATATGGCGGAGCATCATCTCTGCGGAGAGGATGATCGAGCCTGGGTTGACCTTGTCCTGGCCTGCGTATTTCGGCGCAGTGCCGTGGGTCGCTTCGAACAGGGCGCATTCGTCACCAATGTTCGCACCCGGTGCGATACCGATCCCGCCAACCTGGGCTGCCAGGGCGTCGGAGATGTAGTCACCGTTCAGGTTCATACAGGCAATCACGTCGTACTCGGCCGGACGCAGCAGGATCTGCTGCAGGAATGCATCGGCGATCACATCTTTAATGATGATCTCTTTGCCGGTGTTCGGGTTTTTGATCTTCTGCCACGGGCCGCCGTCGATCAGTTCACCGCCAAACTCTTCCTGGGCCAGCTGATAGCCCCAGTCTTTGAACGCGCCTTCGGTGAACTTCATGATGTTGCCTTTGTGCACCAGGGTCACGGAGTCACGATCGTTGGTGATCGCATACTCAATGGCAGCGCGCACCAGACGCTTGGTACCCTCTTCCGAGCACGGCTTGATGCCGATACCGCAATGTTCCGGGAAGCGAATTTTCTTCACGCCCATCTCTTCGCGCAGGAATTTGATCACTTTTTCAGCGTCAGCGCTGTCGGCTTTCCATTCAATACCGGCATAGATATCTTCGGAGTTTTCACGGAAGATCACCATGTCGGTCAGCTCCGGGTGCTTAACCGGGCTTGGCGTACCCTGGTAGTAACGTACCGGGCGCAGGCAGACGTAGAGGTCAAGCTCCTGGCGCAGGGCAACGTTCAGGGAACGAATACCGCCGCCGACTGGGGTAGTCAACGGACCTTTGATTGCTACACGATACTCACGGATCAGATCCAGGGTTTCAGTCGGCAGCCAGACGTCCTGGCCATACACCTGGGTCGATTTCTCACCGGTATAAATTTCCATCCAGGAAATTTTACGCTCACCGTTGTAGGCCTTTTGCACGGCGGCATCGACCACCTTGATCATCGGCGGCGTGACGTCCACACCGATACCATCACCTTCGATAAACGGGATGATCGGATTGTTAGGCACGTTCAGCTTGCCGTCTTGCAGGGTGATCTTACTACCTTCCGCCGGAACAACTACTTTGCTTTCCATTCACCTCTCCTTCGAGTTCGAGCGTGTTTTCGTTCTGCTGTTTTGTTAATAAATTGTAATGGGCCTGTCAATACTAACTGATTGTCGGCTGGCATGAAAGGCGCAAGTTATTCCGCTATAATGCGGCAATTGCTAACATCTGAAAATACCATGCGCAAAACTTCTTTTACAGATCACCGGGTTAAGCGATTCAGCTCACAACAACCCACCAGGCGTAACGGCAAAAACCACCCAAAGCGGGTGATTTTGTTCAATAAACCCTACGATGTGTTGCCGCAGTTTACCGATGAGGCCGGCCGCAGCACGCTGAAAGATTTTATCCCCGTCACTGACGTCTACGCGGCAGGCCGTCTGGACCGTGACAGCGAAGGGCTGCTGGTTCTGACTAACGACGGCGCATTGCAGGCGCGGCTGACGCAGCCGGGTAAGCGCACCGGGAAGATCTACTACGTTCAGGTAGAGGGCCTACCCGGCGAGGAGGCGCTGGCGGCGCTGCGCAACGGCGTGACGCTCAACGATGGCCCTACCCTGCCCGCAGGCGTCGAGCTGGTCAGCGAGCCAGCGTGGCTCTGGCCGCGCAATCCGCCGATCCGCGAGCGTAAATCTATTCCTACCGCCTGGCTGAAAATCACCCTCTATGAAGGGCGTAACCGCCAGGTCAGACGCATGACCGCGCACGTTGGTTTTCCCACGCTGCGCCTAATCCGTTACGCTATGGGAAATTACACGCTGGAGGATCTCGCTAACGGTGAGTGGCGAGATGTTGCTGAATAAGGAAGAGAGTATGTTTAAACCGCACGTTACCGTTGCCTGCGTAGTGCATGCCCAGGGCAAGTTTCTCGTTGTTGAAGAGACCATTAACGACAAGGCGCTCTGGAACCAGCCTGCCGGACACCTGGAGGCCAATGAAACGCTGGTGCAGGCCGCCGCGCGCGAGCTGTGGGAAGAGACCGGCATCGATGCCGTACCCCAGCACTTTATCCGCATGCACCAGTGGATTGCACCGGATAACACCCCCTTCCTGCGCTTCTTGTTTGCCATCGAGCTTAACGAAACGTGCGCTACCTGGCCTAACGATGGCGATATCGATCGCTGCCTGTGGGTCAGCGCCGATGAGATTTTAACCGCTTCCAACCTGCGCTCGCCGCTGGTGGCGGAGAGTATCCGCTGCTATCAGAGCGGGCAGCGCTATCCGCTGGCGCTGATCGGCGAATTTAACTGGCCTTTTACAAGTGATGCCTGAGGCGCGCTTGCATGCTAGAATACGCCGCCTTGAAGTTTAATGTCGCGAGTATTCTATGTCTGAAAGCCCAAAAAAAGTGATCGTCGGGATGTCCGGCGGTGTTGACTCTTCCGTCTCTGCCTGGCTCCTGCAACAGCAGGGCTATAAGGTGGAAGGCCTGTTCATGAAGAACTGGGAAGAGGATGACGGCGAGGAATACTGCACCGCCGCCGCCGACCTTGCCGATGCGCAAGCGGTGTGCGACAAGCTCGGCATTGAGCTGCACACCGTTAACTTTGCAGCAGAGTACTGGGATAACGTCTTTGAGCACTTCCTCGAAGAGTACAAGGCTGGCCGCACGCCCAACCCGGATATCCTCTGCAACAAAGAGATCAAATTTAAAGCCTTCCTCGAGTTCGCCGCCGAAGATCTCGGCGCGGATTATATCGCCACCGGCCACTATGTGCGCCGGGCGGACGTTGACGGCAAAAGCCATCTGCTGCGCGGGCTGGACGGCAACAAAGACCAGAGTTACTTCCTCTATACCCTCGGCCACGAGCAGATCGCCCAGAGCCTCTTCCCGGTCGGCGAGCTGGAGAAGCCTGAAGTGCGTAAAATTGCTGAAGAGCTGGGTCTGATCACCGCCAAAAAGAAAGACTCCACCGGTATCTGCTTTATCGGCGAGCGCAAATTCCGCGAGTTTCTCGGGCGCTACCTGCCTGCCCAGCCGGGTAAAATCATTACCGTTGACGGGGACGAGATTGGCGAGCACCAGGGGCTGATGTATCACACCCTTGGCCAGCGTAAAGGCCTCGGCATTGGCGGCACCAAAGAGGGCAGCGAAGATCCGTGGTATGTGGTCGATAAAGACGTTGAGAATAACGTTCTGATCGTCGCCCAGGGTCACGATCACCCGCGCCTGATGTCGGTGGGCCTGATTGCCCAGCAGCTGCACTGGGTCGATCGCGAAACCTTTACCGGCACGCTGCAGTGCACGGTGAAAACGCGCTATCGCCAGACCGATATTCCCTGCACGGTCACCGCGCTGGATGACGAACGTATCGAGGTCCGTTTTGACGAGCCGGTGGCTGCCGTTACGCCGGGCCAGTCCGCTGTCTTCTACAGCGGTGAAGTGTGCCTGGGCGGCGGCATTATTGAGCAGCGTCTGCCGCTGCCGGTTTAACGTAGACATTCTCCCCGTTGCTTCTAAGGCGGCGGGGAAACAAGGAGTGAGTGTGGCGAAGAACTATTATGATATCACCATCGCGCTGGCAGGGATCTGCCAGTCAGCCCGTCTGGTACAGCAGCTGGCGCACCAGGGCACCTGTGATTCCGACGCGCTGCATGTTTCGCTGAACAGCGTGATTGACCAGAACCCGGACTCAACGCTGGCGGTATTTGGCGGCAGCGAAGCCAACCTGCGCATGGGCCTTGAAACCCTGCTCGGCGTGCTCAACGCCAGCAGCCGTCAGGGGCTGAACGCCGAGCTGACGCGCTACACCCTGAGCCTGATGGTGCTGGAGCGTAAGCTCGCCGCAGGTAAAGGCGCGATGGATGAGCTGGGCGGCCGCATTGCCGGGCTACAGCGCCAGCTTGACCACTTTGACCTGCACTCTGACACCCTGCTAAGCGCAATGGCCGCAATCTATGTCGATGTCATAAGCCCCCTCGGCCCGCGTATTCAGGTCACCGGCACCCCGGCGGTACTGCAAAGTGCCCAGGTGCAGGCTAAAGTCCGCGCCTCGCTGCTCGCTGGCATCCGCGCCGCCGTGCTCTGGCACCAGGTGGGCGGTGGTCGTCTGCAGCTGATGTTTTCCCGTAATCGTCTGTCCACGCAGGCGAAACAAATTCTTGCCCATTGTTAACGTCCCGGAGTTTTGTCTTATGGAATTATCCTCACTGACCGCCGTTTCCCCTGTCGATGGACGCTACGGCGATAAAGTCAGCGCGCTACGCGAGATCTTCAGCGAGTACGGCCTGCTGAAGTTTCGTGTTCAGGTAGAAGTACGCTGGCTGCAAAAGCTGGCGGCACATGCAGCTATCAAGGAAGTTCCTGCTTTTGCTGCCGACGCAAACGGTTACCTCGATAAAATTGTTGCGGAATTTAGCGAAGACGATGCCGCACGCATCAAAACCATTGAGCGCACCACCAACCACGACGTGAAAGCGGTCGAGTATTTTCTGAAAGAGAAAGTGGCCGACGTGCCGGCCCTGCATGCGGTCTCTGAGTTCATCCACTTCGCCTGCACCTCGGAAGATATTAATAATCTCTCCCACGCTCTGATGCTGCATACTGCCCGGGAAGAGGTGGTCCTGCCTTACTGGCGCAAGATTATCGATGCGGTAAAAGATCTGGCGGTGCAGTATCGCGATATTCCCCTGCTCTCCCGTACCCACGGTCAGCCGGCCACGCCGTCAACCATGGGTAAAGAGATGGCTAACGTCGCCTACCGCATGGAGCGCCAGTTCCGCCAGCTCGCCCAGGTGGAGATCCTCGGTAAGATCAACGGCGCGGTAGGTAACTATAACGCCCACATCGCGGCCTACCCGGAAGTAGACTGGCACCAGTTCAGCGAGGAGTTTGTTACCTCCCTCGGTATCCAGTGGAACCCGTACACTACCCAGATCGAACCGCACGACTACATTGCCGAGCTGTTTGACTGCATGGCGCGCTTCAACACCATCCTGATTGACTTCGACCGCGATGTCTGGGGCTACATCGCCCTGAACCACTTCAAGCAGAAGACAATCGCCGGGGAAATTGGCTCTTCTACCATGCCGCATAAGGTTAACCCGATTGACTTCGAAAACTCCGAAGGCAACCTGGGCCTCTCTAATGTGGTGCTGCAGCACCTGGCGGCTAAGCTGCCGGTCTCCCGCTGGCAGCGCGACCTCACCGACTCCACGGTGCTGCGTAACCTTGGCGTCGGCATCGGCTACGCGCTGATCGCCTACCAGTCAACGCTGAAAGGCGTGAGCAAGCTGGAAGTGAACCGCGATCGTCTGCTTGACGAGTTGGATCACAACTGGGAAGTGCTGGCTGAGCCTATCCAGACGGTAATGCGCCGCTACGGTATCGAAAAGCCGTACGAGAAGCTGAAAGAGCTGACCCGCGGCAAGCGCGTTGACGCCGAAGGCATGAAGCAGTTTATCGATAGTCTGGCGCTGCCGGAGGAGGAGAAAACCCGCCTCAAAGCCATGACCCCGGCTAACTACATCGGCCGGGCCATTACCATGGTTGATGAACTGAAATAACACCTCGCTTTTGGCCCGCTTCCGGTTAGGGAGCGGGCCGCTTCACACCTGGTTTACTCTCTGTTGATTTCGATCGCCTCATAATTCCTGATTCGCGTTAAACTATTCACAACATGAATATATGGGAGTTCGGACAATGCGCGTACTCGTTGTAGAGGACAACCCTTTGCTGCGCCACCACCTGAAAGTGCAGCTTCAGGAGCTGGGGCATCAGGTTGACGCCGCCGAAGATGCAAAGGAAGCGGATTACTATTTAAATGAACATCTTCCCGATATCGCTATTGTCGATCTCGGCCTGCCGGACGAGGATGGCCTGTCGCTAATCCGCCGCTGGCGCAGCCATGATGTCAGCCTCCCTGTGCTGGTGCTCACCGCCCGTGAAGGGTGGCAGGATAAGGTCGAGGTGCTGAGCGCCGGGGCCGATGACTACGTTACCAAGCCGTTTCACATTGAAGAGGTGGCCGCTCGCATGCAGGCCCTGATGCGCCGCAACGGTGGACATGCCTCGCAGGTCATCTCCATGCCGCCGTTTCAGGTCGATCTTTCTCGCCGGGAGCTGTCCATCAATGACGAGGTGATCAAGCTGACCGCCTTCGAGTACACCATCATGGAGACGCTGATCCGCAACAGCGGTAAAGTGGTCAGCAAAGATGCCCTGATGCTACAGCTCTACCCCGACGCCGAGCTGCGTGAGAGCCATACCATCGACGTGCTCATGGGTCGCCTGCGGAAAAAGATCCAGGCGCAGTATCCTCATGACGTGATTAATACTGTACGGGGCCAGGGCTACCTGTTCGAACTGCATTCATGAAAAAGCTCCGGCGGCATTTGCTGCCGCTATCCCTGCGGGTCCGCTTTCTGCTCGCCACTGCCGCCGTGGTGCTGGTGCTCTCTCTCTCCTACGGCATGGTGGCGCTGGTGGGCTACAGCGTCAGCTTCGACAAGACGACCTTTCGCCTGCTACGCGGCGAGAGCAATCTCTTCTATACCCTGTCGCGGTGGGATAACCAGCGCTTTAGCATTGAGCTGCCTGAAAACCTCAATCTGCAAGGCCCCACCGTGGCGCTGATTTATGACCAGCAGGGGCAGCTGCTGTGGGCCCAGCGCAGCGTGCCGTGGCTGGTGCAGCGCATCCGCCCGGAGTGGCTGAAAGTTGACGGATTCCATGAAATTGAAGCCGACGCCGACGCCACCAGCGGCCTGATTAGCGGCGATCCCTCAGCGCAGAAAGCCCTCAGCGACCTGCGGGCCAACGACCACGATAGCGAAACCACCCACTCGGTGGCGGTAAACTACTATCCGGCCACGGCACATATGCCGCCGATGACCATCGTGGTGATCGATACCGTGCCCGATGAACTCAAGCAGGCACATCAGGTATGGAACTGGTTTATTTACGTGGTGATCGCTAACCTGCTGCTGGTCATTCCCCTGCTGTGGATCGCCGCCCGCTGGAGCCTGCGTCCCATTGAGGCGCTGGCCAGAGAGGTGCGCGAGCTGGAGGAGCACCACCGCGAGCATTTGAACCCGCAGACCTCCCGCGAGCTGGTTAGCCTGGTGCGTAACCTCAACCGGCTGGTGAAAAGTGAACGCGAGCGCTACGACAAGTACCGTACCACCCTCACCGATCTGACCCACAGCCTGAAAACGCCGCTGGCGGTGCTGCAAAGCACGCTGCGCTCGCTGCGCAGCAACAGATTGAGCGTGAGCGACGCCGAGCCGGTGATGCTGGAGCAGATCAGCCGTATCTCCCAGCAGATTGGCTACTACCTGCACCGGGCCAGCATGCGCGGCGGCAGCATCATGCTCAGCCGCGAGCTGCATCCGGTTGCGGCGCTGCTGGATAGCCTTACCTCGGCGTTGAATAAGGTCTACCAGCGTAAAGGGGTAGCCATCACCCTCGATATCTCCCCGGAGATCAGCTTTGTCGGCGAGAAAAACGACCTGATGGAGGTGATGGGTAACCTGCTGGATAACGCCTGTAAATACTGCCTGGAGTTTGTTGAGGTGTCCGCCCGCCAGTCCGACGATCGGCTGCATATTATCATTGACGATGATGGTCCCGGTATTCCGGTCAGCTTGCGGGAGACCATTTTCGACCGGGGTCAGCGGGCCGATACGCTACGACCTGGCCAGGGTGTGGGCTTAGCCGTTGCCCGGGAAATTGTCGAGCAGTACGGCGGCGAGATTATAGCTGGCGAAAGCCCGCTCGGCGGCGCACGGATGGAAGCGATTTTCGCCCGTCAGCAGGAGAGCGTCGGGGATAATTAACGAATTAAGCACCCAGGCGTGTTGCCATCCGTTATAATCCGGGTTAGACACAAGACCAGGAAACTTATATGGAATACCAATTAACACTCGACTGGGCCGATTTTATTCAGCGTTACTGGCAAAAACGCCCGGTGGTGCTGAAACGGGGCATCGCCAACTTTATCGATCCTCTCTCGCCGGATGAGCTGGCTGGACTGGCGATGGAGAGCGAAGTCGATAGCCGCCTGGTCAGTCATCAGGATGGTAAATGGAGCGTCAGCCACGGTCCCTTTGAGAGCTACGATCACCTGGGTGAAACCAACTGGTCGCTGCTGGTACAGGCGGTGGATCACTGGCACGAGCAGAGCGCCGCGCTGATGCGTCCCTTCCGGGCGCTGCCGGACTGGCGTATTGACGATCTGATGATCTCCTTCTCCGTACCGGGCGGCGGCGTGGGTCCGCATCTCGATCAGTACGATGTGTTTATCATTCAGGGTACCGGCCGCCGCCGCTGGCGCGTGGGCGATAAGGTGCCGATGAAGCAGCACTGTCCGCATCCGGATCTGTTACAGGTCGATCCTTTTGAGGCGATCATTGATGAAGAGCTGGAGCCGGGTGATATCCTCTATATTCCCCCTGCCTTCCCGCACGAGGGTTACTCCCTTGAAAACTCAATGAACTACTCGGTGGGCTTCCGTGCACCAAGCGGTCGGGAGATGATCAGCGGCTTTGCGGACTATGTCCTGCAGCGTGAGCTGGGCAGCCACCGCTATAGCGATCCGGACGTGCCAACCCGGGAGCTCCCGGCGGACATCCTGCCTCAGGAGCTGGATAAGCTGCGCGGGATGATGCTTGAGCTGATTAACCAGCCGGCGCAGTTCCAGCAGTGGTTTGGCGAGTTTATCTCCCAGTCGCGCCATGAGCTGGACGTCTCTCCGCCGGAGCCGCCATATCAGCCGGATGAGATCTATGACGCGCTGAAGCAGGGTGACAAGCTGGTACGCCTTGGCGGCCTGCGCGTGCTGCGCGTCGGCGACGACGTATTTGTCAACGGTGAGAAGGTAGACTCCCCGCACCGCCCGGCCCTGGCCGCGCTGGCAAACCACATCGTGGTGAACGCCGACACGCTCGGCGACGCGCTGGACGACCCGTCGTTCCTCGCCATGCTCGCCGCGCTGGTAAACAGCGGCTACTGGTTCTTCGAGGATTAAATCGGTTAGCGCTTCACCACTGTAGGCCGGGCAAACGCAGTGCCGCCCGGCGTTGCGGTGCCAACATATCCACGCCCGGCGGCGCACCGCTTGCCGGGCCTACAAAACCGCAGCAGCCCCACCTGCGTAGGCCGGGCAAACGCAGTGCCGCCCGGCGTTGCGGTGCTAACACATCCACGCCCGGCGGCGCACCGCTTGCCGGGCCTACAAAACCGCAGCAGCCCCACCTGCGTAGGCCGGGCAAACGCAGTGCCGCCCGGCGTTGCGGTGCTAACACATCCACGCCCGGCGGCGCACCGCTTGCCGGGCCTACAAAACCGCAGCATGGCGTTAACGCCGCTCTCCGGCAGTGAAATCGGTATAATCCCCTGCCCAATCTAACGGATACAACCCGTTTTGCACGTCCCGGTGGAAGGTCGAATAGGGCCAGTCCTGCACCCGCTTTACCCAACCATGCTTTACCGGATTAATATAGATGTAATCCATATGCCGCCGGTAATCTTCTTCATTGCGCAGGGTATGCTCCCAGAATCGGGGCTGCCAGATACCATTCATTTGCAGCGTTCGGGTGAATTGCTTTTTAATATCGCGCCAGCGACCTGAATAGTCGCTGTCACCTTCCGGTAGCGTCCAGATACAATGCATGTGCTCGGGCAAAACAACCCAGCCGTCAATCAAAAACGGCTTGCGGCGCTTCACCTGCGCCGTTGCCGAGCGCAACGCATCAATGTGACTGACCAACATATCGCTATAACGGTTGCGCAGGTTAACGGTGAAAAACCAGCTCCCACCGGGAACGTAATAACGACGATAGTGTGACAAGTGTGATTAACCCCGCTTCGCGGTCAGCTCCGCAATCCGTACGATCACGCGCACCGCTTTCTCCATCCCTTCCAGGGTGACGAACTCGTGCTTGCCGTGGTAGTTGTAGCCGCCGGTAAAGATATTCGGGCACGGCAGTCCCATAAAGGAGAGCTGGGCGCCATCGGTGCCGCCGCGAATCGGCTTGAGCTGCGGCTCGATATCGCAGTCGCGCATCGCCTGCTGAGCAATATCGATAATATGCGGATGCTCAATTACCTTCTCATGCATGTTGTAGTAGCTATCCTCGATCGTCAGTTCGATATAGCAGTCCGGATGCAGGCCCTTACCAACCTTTTTGGCAATCTCCATGATCCTGCGTTTGCGTGCCTCAAAATTTTTACGATCGAAGTCGCGAATGATGTAGTGCATCTCTGCGCGATCTACCGTCCCCTTGATGCTGGCGAGGTGGTAAAAACCCTCGTAGCCCTCGGTGGTCTCCGGGCTCTCATCGGCAGGGACCAGAGCATGAATACGCGTCGCCAGGGTCAGGGCGTTAACCATTACCCCTTTCGCCGTGCCGGGGTGCACGTTGTTGCCGACGATTTTGATCGTCACCGAGGCGGCATTGAAGTTTTCAAATTCCAGCTCGCCCACGCCGCTGCCGTCCACGGTATAGGCCCACTGTGCGCCAAACGCCGGGACGTCGAAGTGCTTCGCCCCTTTTCCGACCTCTTCATCCGGGGTAAACGCCACGCGGATCTCGCCGTGGGGCACGTTCTGCTTAATCAGCACCGCCAGCGCGGTCATGATCTCCGCCACGCCGGCTTTGTCGTCCGCACCGAGCAGGGTCTTACCGTCGGTGGTGATCAGCGTCTGTCCCAGCAGCTGATGCAGCACCGGGAACATCACCGGCGAGAGGATCTCATCGCCTACACCCAGAGCGATATCGCCCCCGCGGTAGTTCTCGACGATCTGCGGATTGACGTTCTTACCGGTAAAGTCCGGGGAGGTATCGACATGGGAGATAAAACCGATAGTGGGAATATCGCCCTCTACGTTGGCGGGAAGCGTCGCCATTACCGTGCCTTTGTCACTCAGCGTCACGTTGATGAGGCCCATCTCGTGAAGCTGATCGCGAAGCAGCTCCAATAGCTTCCACTGCCCTTCGGTGCTTGGAACCTGTTTGACACCCGGTTTCGACTGCGTATCTAATGATACGTAGTGTAAAAAACGCTCAAGTAATTTTTCCATGCGGCCACCCTCACTTTTTGTCCCAACATTATCAAGAAGCGCGACGAGATATGTATTGCGTCAGGTCACTTTTAACTTGTAAACCCCGTATTTTATTACACCCTTAATAGTGGCTGAGAAATGACTCATCCGTATAAGAAACAGGAACAAGGTTTGGCGATTTCAGTGGTTTGCCGTAGAATGCCAGGCCTCATTAACGTGCCAAAACCCAAGGTGGTTACTCACAAACCCCGCATCGGTAAGCCATCCGTTGCGTCTACATGGGACAGAGTCAAAAATTGAATACACAATCACGTTCGCTTTCACCGCTGGTACAAATGGCGGGGATTCGAAAAAGTTTTGATGGTAAAACCGTTATTTCCGATCTTAACCTGACCATCAACAACGGCGAATTCCTGACGCTGCTTGGCCCCTCTGGCTGCGGTAAGACCACCGTCCTGCGCCTGATTGCAGGCCTGGAGAGCGTCGATACCGGCCGTATCACCCTCGATAGCGATGATATAACGAACGTTCCCGCAGAACATCGCCATGTTAACACCGTCTTTCAAAGCTACGCCCTCTTCCCGCACATGACGGTGTTCGAAAACGTCGCCTTTGGCCTGCGGATGCAGAAGACCCCGGTGGATCAGATCGCACCGCGCGTCACCGATGCCCTGCGTATGGTGCAACTGGAAGAGTTTGCCCAGCGTAAGCCGCACCAGCTCTCCGGCGGCCAGCAGCAGCGCGTTGCCATCGCCCGGGCGGTGGTCAACAAGCCGCGCATGCTGCTACTGGATGAGTCCCTTTCGGCCCTCGACTACAAGCTACGCAAGCAGATGCAGAACGAGCTGAAGGCGCTGCAGCGCAAGCTCGGCATCACCTTTGTCTTCGTCACCCACGATCAGGAGGAGGCGCTGACCATGTCCGACCGGATTGTGGTGATGCAGAATGGCAAGATTGAGCAGGACGGCACCCCGCGTGAGATCTACGAGGAGCCAAAAAACCTCTTCGTCGCCAGCTTTATCGGTGAGATCAACATCTTTAGCGCGACGGTGATCGAGCGCCTGGATGCGCAGCGCGTGCGGGCCAGCGTCGAAGGCCGCGAGTGCAATATTTACGTCAACTTTGCCGTCACGCCAGGCCAGCAGCTGAACGTGCTGCTGCGCCCGGAAGATCTGCGCGTCGATGAGATTAACGACGACAATGAGATTGAAGGCCTGATTGGCTACGTACGCGAGCGTAACTACAAGGGCATGACCCTGGAGTCGGTGGTCGAGCTGGAGAACGGCAAGATTGTGATGGTCAGCGAGTTCTTTAACGAAGACGATCCCGACTTTGACCACTCGCTGGATCAGAAAATGGCGATCAACTGGGTAGAGAGCTGGGAGGTCGTACTGGCTGATGAAGAGCACAAGTAAATTCCAGAACGTGGTGATCGCCACTATTGTCGGTTGGCTTGTGCTGTTTGTCTTTCTGCCCAACCTGATGATCGTGGTAACCAGCTTTTTGACCCGCGACGACGTCTCCTTCGTTAAGCTGGTCTTTACGCTGGACAACTACACGCGCCTGCTCGATCCGCTCTATTTTGAGGTGCTGCTGCACTCCCTCAATATGGCGCTGATTGCCACCCTCGCCTGTCTGGCGCTGGGCTATCCATTCGCCTGGTTCCTGGCCAGGCTGCCGCAGAAGGTGCGCCCGCTGCTGCTCTTTCTGCTGATCGTACCGTTCTGGACCAACTCGCTGATCCGCATCTACGGCCTGAAGCTTTTCCTGAGCACAAAGGGCTATCTCAACGCCTTTCTGCTGGAGCTGGGGATCATCGATACGCCGCTGCGCATCATGTTTACCCCCAGCGCGGTCATCATCGGTCTGGTCTATATTCTGCTGCCCTTTATGGTGATGCCGCTCTACTCCAGCATTGAGAAGCTGGACAAGCCGCTGCTGGAGGCGGCGCGGGATCTGGGCGCGAGCAAGGTGCAAACCTTTATCCGCATCATTCTGCCGCTGACCATGCCGGGCATTATCGCGGGCTGTCTGCTGGTGATGCTGCCGGCGATGGGGCTGTTCTACGTCTCGGATCTGATGGGGGGGGCGAAGAACCTGCTGATCGGCAACGTGATTAAGAGCCAGTTCCTCAACATTCGCGACTGGCCGTTCGGCGCGGCGACCAGCATCACCCTGACGTTGGTAATGGGTCTGCTGCTGCTGGTCTACTGGCGCGCGATGCGCCTGCTGAATAAAAAGGTGGAGCTGGATTGATGGGCCGACTGCTGCGCGGCGGTTTTATGACCGCCATTTACGCTTACCTCTATATTCCGATCGTTATTCTGATCGTCAACTCCTTTAACCAGGCGCGCTTTGGTATCAACTGGCAGGGGTTTACCACCAGCTGGTATAGCCTGCTGATGAACAACGACAGCCTGTTACAGGCAGCCCAGCACTCGCTGACCATGGCGGTGCTGTCGGCCACTTTTGCCACGCTGATTGGCTCCCTGACCGCGGTGGCGCTCTACCGCTACCGCTTTCGCGGCAAACCCTTCGTTAGTGGGATGCTGTTCGTGGTAATGATGTCCCCGGACATCGTCATGGCGATCTCCCTGCTGGTGCTGTTTATGCTGCTCGGCATCCAGCTGGGCTTCTGGTCGCTGCTCTTCTCGCACATCACCTTCTGCCTGCCGTTTGTGGTGGTGACGGTCTATTCACGCCTGAAGGGCTTTGACGTGCGGATGCTGGAGGCGGCGAAGGATCTGGGTGCCAGCGAAACCACCATCCTGCGCAAGATCATTCTGCCGCTGGCGATGCCCGCCGTGGCCGCTGGCTGGGTGTTGAGCTTTACCCTGTCGATGGATGACGTGGTGGTCTCGTCGTTCGTGACCGGACCAGGATATGAAATTCTACCGTTGAAGATCTACTCGATGGTAAAAGTCGGCGTTTCACCAGAAGTGAACGCGCTGGCGACCATTCTGTTGGTACTCTCGCTGGTAATGGTTATTGCCAGCCAGTTAATTGCACGTGATAAGACTCAGGGGACGTTAAAATGAAAAAATGGTCACGCCACCTGCTCGCTGTGGGCGCATTGGCAATCGGTATGAGCGCCGCCCATGCGGACGACAGCAAAACGCTCTACTTCTATAACTGGACCGAGTATGTGCCGCCAGGCCTGCTGGAGCAGTTTACCAGGGAGACCGGCATCAAGGTGATCTATTCGACCTACGAGTCGAACGAGACTATGTATGCCAAGCTTAAGACCTATAAAGAGGGTGCCTACGATCTGGTCGTCCCCTCCACCTACTTTGTTGATAAGATGCGCAAAGAGGGGATGATCCAGAAGATCGACAAGAGCAAGCTGACCAACTTTAGCAATCTTGACCCTGAGGTGTTGAACAAGCCGTTCGATCCGGGCAACGACTACTCTATCCCCTATATCTGGGGCGCGACGGCCATCGGGGTCAACAGCGAAGCGATCGATCCGAAAAGCGTTACCCGCTGGGCCGATCTGTGGAAGCCGGAGTATAAGAGCAGCCTGGTGCTGACCGACGATGCCCGGGAAGTGTTCCAGATGGCGCTGCGCAAGCTGGGTTACACCGGTAACACCACCGATCCGAAAGAGATTGAGGCGGCCTACCACGAGCTGCAAAAGCTGATGCCAAACGTCGCGGCCTTCAACTCCGATAACCCGGCCAACCCCTATATGGAGGGTGAGGTAAACCTGGGGATGGTCTGGAACGGCTCTGCCTGGGTGGCGCGTCAGAACGGTACCCCGCTGACGGTGGTGTGGCCTGAAGAGGGCGGCATCTTCTGGATGGACAGCCTGGCGATCCCGGCCAACGCTAAAAACGTTGACGGCGCGCTCAAGCTGATTAACTTCCTGCTGCGCCCGGACGTGGCGAAACAGGTTGCGGAGACCATCGGCTACCCGACGCCTAACCTCGCGGCACGCAAGCTGCTCACCCCGGCGGTAGCTAACGACAAGTCGCTCTATCCGGATGCCGAGACCGTCAGTAAAGGCGAATGGCAGAATGACGTTGGCCAGGCCAGCGCCCTCTATGAGAGCTACTACCAGAAGCTAAAAGCGGGTCGTTAAGCCTGAAAGGCCCGGCGCGCACCAGGTGCCGGGCATTATCGCACTACAGCATCTGCCGGATCTGGTTTTCCAGTTTGATCTGATCCACAGCAAAGAGGCGGATCCCCTCGGCCAGCTTATCGACCGCCATCGGATCCTGATGGTGCTGCCAAAGAAATTCGGCCTGGGTCATGGGGCTGGGACGCGTTTCGCTGACGCAGCCCGGATCCAGCGCCCGGCTCAGCGGCGCATCGCTGGCTGCCAGCTCGTCGAGCAGTGCCGGAGAGATAGTCAGGCGGTCGCAGCCCGCCAGAGCCTGGATCTGCTCAATACGCCGGAAGCTGGCCCCCATCACCACCGTCTCGTAACCGTGGGTTTTGTAGTATTGATAAATAGCCTGCACCGACTTCACCCCCGGATCGCTGTGCGCCACATACTCGCCCTGCGGCTCATGCTGCTGATACCAGTCATAGATGCGACCCACGAACGGTGAGATCAGATAGACACCCGCCTCCGCACAGGCCCGCGCCTGGGCAAAGGAGAAGAGCAGCGTCAGATTACAGTTGATGCCGGTTCTCTCCAGCTCCTCGGCGGCGCAAATCCCCTCCCAGGTCGCCGCCAGCTTGATCAGAATACGTGATGGTTCGACGCCGTTCTGCTGATAGAGCTGGATAAGCTTGCGCGCCCGGGATACGCACATCCCCCGGTCCCAGGCGAAGCGTGCGTCCACCTCGGTGGAGATGCGCCCCGGTACATGACGCAGCACCTCGGTGCCGATATCCACCGCCACCTGGTCGCAAGCGTTAATCAGCTGGGTATCGCTGTTGCCGCCCTGACGGCGGGCCTTGCCGATGGCGTCGGCGATCAGCCCCTGGTACTGGGGCAGCTGTGCCGCCTTCAGCACCAGCGAAGGGTTGGTCGTGGCATCCTGCGGCGCAAATCTTTTAATCGAGTCGATGTCGCCGGTATCCGCCACGACGATCGTAAACTGTTTTAAGGCTTCTAGCTGGTTCATATCTTTTTCCCAATGTGGCAAAAAAATGTCAGTCTCTGGCATGCTGGTTCTGGTAATAGTCGATGCGTTCCACTTTCGCGGCCGATCCGCCCCCTTCATATTCCGAATCCAGCCACGCCTGAACGATCTTTTTACCCAGTTCCGGACCAATCACTCGCGCCCCAAGGGTGATAACCTGCGCGTTATTGCTTTTGCGGGCGCGCTCGGCGGAAAAAGTATCGTGGCACTGGGCCGCACGTACGCCGGGAACCTTATTTGCCACAATGCTCATGCCTATCCCGGTACCGCATATTAAGATGGCACGATCGTGTTCGCCCTGTTTCACCGCCATTGCCACCTGATGAGCAACGTCGGGATAATAGTCAGCGTCCTGACGTTTGTCGCTGCTGTAATCTGCAACGGTCACGCCCTGCTCGACTAAATAATTGACGATGGCATCGCGAAATGCATAGGCGGCATCATCCGCACCAATAGCGATAGTTTTCATAACGGTTTCCTTAAATTGCGATAATAAAAAAGAGAAGCTGACTTTAGCTGTAGAAAACGATTCGATTTCCCGGATAAATAGTCTGCGGTCGCTGGCCGCAAAGATGCACCGTGCCGGGTAACTCTGGACTCTCCGCGCTATCAAAACTTAATGTAATATGACCAAGCTGTTTTAAATTTGTCGTTGCCACGCTGCCTACGGCGCTAATACGATATTCCATATCATCTATTTTCACCGTCTGGCCGGAGAGCAGGACACCATTAAATTTACCCGGCCGATGCACGGCACAATAATCGGCAATATCCTCGGGCACCGGCTCAGCAAATAAAATCAGCTTATTCTCTTGCAGATACCCGGCGACAAATTTGCCCACCGATATCACTTCGAGCTGATAGAGCGGCAATAACATGCTATTTATTCCCCTTCGTCACCTGGGAAGCGAGCGGTAGCGTGGCCTCTTTTCTCTCCTGCACGGCTTCCGGCTGCGGCGCGCGGGCCTTCAGCCGCTTATCGAACCAGGCCACCAGCACCGGGGCGGTCAGCATGGTGATGATGCTGGCGGTCGCCAGCTGGGCGGTTGCCGCATCAACATAGACGGCCAGAGAGGGATCGGCCTGGGCCACCATCGCCGGGGTTAGCGCCGAGCTGGCGGCGGTGGTGCCCAAAGCGGCCCCTAGCGCAGTTTTCTTCTTCAGGAACAGGTTGTAGAGGAAATAGAAGATAATTCCGGTCACGGCGGAGATGGCGCCGAGCACAATTCCGGACAGACCGGCGGTAAACACGGTATCAATGCTGGAATTAGCCCCGATGGCGAACGACATAATAATGATGATCAGCGGCTGGGCGGCGGCGCAAAGCTGCTTGAAACGCTCGTCCAGGTTACCCCACAGCATGCCGATCAGCAGCGGGATAAGCATTGACATCAGGGCGGCAAAGGGAATATTTGCCAGGCCGCTGACCCCCAGCACCATCATGGTGACGAAGGGACCATCTTTAATACAGAACACTGAGATGGCCCCGGCATCGCTGGCATCGCCGTAGTTGCTGCACAGCGCAATATAGAGCGAGCTATTGGAGCTGGTGAGGCAGGCGACAAACGCCAGGGTAGAGATACCGAGGAAGCCTGCCGGACCAAACCACGATCCCATCACCCACACGGCCAGCGCCCCGGCAATGCACTTCAGGATCAGCAGCACCGCGCCCTTATAGAGCGGCAGCCCGGCCTGGCGAATATTAATTGAGGTGCCGCAGATCAGCAGAAATATGCCCATCATCGCGCTGGAGCCAACTTTAAAGAGTGCGGTGGTTGGCCCGCCGATGGTTAACGCCTGTGGAACGAAAGTATTGAGTAGAATAGCGGCAACGAGCGGAATAATAATCAGTCCGCCAGGGACCTTATTCATCTTTTCAAGAATATTAATATTCATAGGGTTACTCGCACACGGATACAGAAGGTTTATATGTTACGACGCAACGGTACTGGCCAACCCATTACGTCGTGCCTTGCGATCGTTTTTTATTATTTTTGTAATGCTTCTTTATAAATATGTTCAACGATGGTGCTAATAATATCTTCCGGGCCGGTTAAACCGCCTTTGCCAACGCATACCAGTCCCGCATAGTCGCCGCCAATAATTCTTACCATATCGGTTTGCGGAATAACGTAGTCGATCATCTCGATCCCCGTGGCCCCCAGCTCTTTCAGGACGTTGACCATGGTATCGCCACCGGTCATATACAGACCCTTAATCTCCTGCGGTGCACAGTTGAGGACCTCCTTCACTACGCTGCCCAGCCCGCAGTTGATATTCTCTGCCGCCTGGCCGTGGGGCAGATCGAAGCGTTTCTCCTCCTCCTTCAGATCCAGCAGCCTGCCGGTAAGGGCGGATTCAAAGACAAACAGCGCGTTGCGGTGGCCGGTAACGCACTCCCTGGCCTGGCGTACGATACGGCTTACCTCAATCTCTGCCGCGTTCAGCCGATCGACCAGCAGTTCGGCATCGACGGGAATATGGCAAACGCGATCGTCATTGGCGATCAGGTGGCCGAGCTGCTTCTTAGTCACCGGCGTGGCGCTGCCGGCAACAATCACGATCGAACCCTGCTGCTCTTCCCGGGTCAGGGAACGCTGGGAAACACGCTTCTGCTCGCGCATCAGGCCGCGATGTACCGCCAGCCGCTCGGTGAAGGGACCGGGATCGACCGCCAGCACGTTCCAGTTCAGGGAGACTACCGCCCGGGCAATGGCATCGACATCGTCAAGGGTGATGGCATCGACCACAATAACCCTGGAGCCATCCTGCTCCCTGCTCTGCAGGGCCTGCTGAACGGCGGTCTCACCTTTCATCACCTGGGCCAGATCGATATGGCCCACCTGATGACGGGTCTGGGCAGCCAGCAGGCCGGGTACCCAGGACTCAGTTACCGGGGTGCGCACGTCGCGGGCCACGTCGGTGCAGGAGAGCGCCACCGAGTCGATCACCGAGTAGCCGCCCACCAGAATACGACGGGACTGCGGCATCGCCGGCACGACCACCGCCACCGTCTTCTGAGGCAGCAGATCGAGCATGGCGTCGATCTCAAAGCCGATCCCGCCGCGCAGGGTGGTATCAATACGCTTGGTGAAGTACTGCGCCCCCCGGGCCTTCAGTTCCGTCACCGCGGCGCTAACGCGCTGCTGGGCCTCGGCTTTCGGTAGCGGGCGGCTGTCGCTGCTCACTACCATTGCCGGATACTCAACGTCGTTGCGCGCAAAGGAGTCGGTATCAAAGAAGGCCGCCGTCTTCAGGCCGCTGCGAGCCAGCAGAACGCCAACCGTGGTAGCCCCGGTAAGATCGTCAGCAACGATCCCCAGCTTGCCGCCCTCGCCTGCCGGGTAGACCATCTCAATGCAGGCCGGCGTCACGCCGGAGACGTAGATCGCCTCGTGAATATACTCCGCCAGCGGCCCGCTTTTACCCGTCGGGTGCAGGTTGATGGTAGGAATGCCGCGCTTCGGATAGAGACCGCAGCGCAGCGTACCGCCGCAGTCGATGACCATAATACCGATCTCATCTTCCGCCGGCTCGCCGTGCTTAAAGACGTCTACCGAAGGCCAGCCGGTCAGCTCGCTCAGCCTGTCAACAACCGGGGGGCGGATCCCCCCGGTGATATAGGCAATCTTCTTCGGCTGCGAAATCTCGACGGTAAGCGGACCACCCCACCCCTTACTGCCTTTGCTGATTAACAGATGTTTATCCATCTCTCTGCCTCCCGTTGCCCGGTTGCCCGGAGATTTACTGTTGTTTCATTTTCCAGTAACGCGCGGCGACCACCGTGGATTCCAGCATACTCACCGTCCCGGCTTTACCGGTGCCGGCAATATCAAATGCCGTGCCGTGGTCAACGGAGCTGCGCATAAACGGCAGGCCGAAAGTGATGGTAATCGAGCGCTCAAAATCGAGGGTTTTACAGGCGATATGGCCCTGATCGTGGTAGAGGGAGAGGATCGCGTCATATTTACCCTGTTTCCCGAGGTGGAAAACGGAGTCGGCGGGGATCGGACCCACGGCGTTGATGCCCATCTCCTGGGCCGCTTTCACTGCCGGGATCAGGTTGTCGGCCTCTTCATGGCCAAACAGACCGTTGTCTGAGCCGTGCGGGTTGAGGGCGGCAACGGCAATGAGCGGGTTTTTGATATTCAGGGCGTTGAACTCGTGGTGGATCTGCTGCACGCAGGCCAGGACGCGCTCTTTGTTGGCGTAGTCGCAGGCATCCTTCAATGCCATATGGCGGCTAACAAAGAAGACGCGCAGCTTCTGCACGTGGAACATGGTCAGCCCGTAGTCGGAGCGGGTCTCAACCTGGTAGATTTCGGTATGGCCCGGTAGTTTACAGCCCGCCAGCTTAATAGCCTCTTTATGGATCGGCGCGGTAGAGACTACATCGATCGCTCCAGCCATGCCCAACTCGATAGACTTCATCACGTAGTCCAGCGACATCTGGCCCGCCAGCTTCTGGACCTTGCCCCACTCGATGCTGTCATAGTCGTAGTCGCCGGTCTCCAGCACGTCGAGAGTACCCCACTGGAATTTGGCCTGATCCGGATGGGCGATCTTATTGATCGGGAAGTCGCAGCCCTGGATCTTCATGGCACGCTCAATGATAGGTACAGAGCCAATCAGGAAAGGTTGGCACTCTTCATAAAGCCCTTTATCCATCAGGGTGGCAACGGTGATTTCCGGACCAATCCCGGCAGGATCGCCAATGGTAACGGCAACAACAGGTTTTTTCTCTACGGACATCTTTAACCTCGCATGACAGGGAAAGCGGTTAACGTTCATATGTTCATGTGCAAATCATATGAACATAACGTTAACTGATGTTTCGGAAATTAATAGTGATGTCCGTCACAGATTATTTTCCGCGCAATTAATCAACGCAAAAGTGTGATCTAACATATGTTCATAGTATGAATATATGTTCATTTGCAGTGAAAAGGCGCATAACATAACAACTATCAAGCTGATTCCTAAGGAGATAGCTCATGCCCATGCAACCCATCATGATCGGTACCAGTTGGAAAATGAACAAGCCTCTGTCAGAGGCGATGGCCTACTGCGATACGCTGGCGACGCAGCTACCAGCGGTGTTGCACCCGGCAATCCAGCCCTTTTTTATCCCTCCCTTTACCGCAATCCAGCCGGTGAATGACTTTTTCCACAAGCAAGGGTTGCCGTGTTTAACCGGAGCGCAGAATATGCATGAACAGGCGTGCGGCGCCTGGACAGGTGAAATATCCGCCAGCATGATTGTTGAAACCGGGGCTACGCTGGTAGAGCTGGGGCATTCAGAGCGGCGGGCGGCATTTAACGAAACTGACGGGGCCATTAATAACAAGGTGCACGCCGCGCTGCGTCACGGCCTGCGTCCGCTGGTCTGCATTGGCGACAGCGCCGATGAAAAACGGTGGCAGGTCTCAGCCGAGACGGTGATCCGCCAGATGAAAATTGCTCTGCATGGGCTAACACCGGACGAAGCGCTGCGCACCATCGTAGCCTACGAGCCGGTATGGGCCATTGGCGAGCATGGCACCCCCGCCTCGCCGGAAGAGGCTGCGGCTATTCACCAGCTGCTGCGCCGCGCCCTGTGCGGGATGTTTGGCGAGGCGTTCGGGCAGCAGATCGTCCTGCTCTATGGCGGCAGCGTCAATCTCGACAACGCCGTGCCGCTGCTGTCGCAGCCGGACATTGACGGTCTTTTTATTGGCCGTGCCGCCTGGGACGCAGCAGGATATTGTGCAATTGTTCAACGCGTTGTGCAGGATTTTGTGATAAAAGCGCAGTAGTATTAGCGAGGTTGAGGCAAAGGAAACAGAACGCGATGGTTGAGCAAGACTCTGATTATGAACTCCTGACTGAGATTGCCGTTGCTTATTACGAGCAGGAGCAGACCCAGGAGGAGATCGCCCAGCGCTTTGGTATTTCGCGCATTAAGGTGGGCCGACTGCTGAAGAGAGCACGTCTGGAAGGCATCGTTGAGATCAATGTTAAATACCATCCGGTCTTCAGTTCACAAATTGAACAGCAGTTTATCCAGCACTTTGGCATTAAGCGGGCGCTGGTGGCCCTCGATCACCACGATGAAGATGAACAGCGCCAGCAGGTCGCGGCCCTGGTCAGTAACTATCTGGCGAGTATTTTAAAAAACGATATGACCGTCACCGTCGGTCAGGGGCGCAACGTCGCCGCCGTCGCCAACCACGTGGGGATATTTCCCGAACGTCAGTGTCGCTTTATCTGCGGCATCGGCGGCACCAAGCGTGATGGACAGCTGATCGACGCCGATCACATCAGCCGTAATCTGGCGCGCAAGTTTAACGGCTTCGCAGAGACGCTCTACGCTCCGGCCTACGTCGAGACGCCGGAACTGCGCGCCGCATTTATGCAGAACCGGCTGATTAAGGCCACCCTTGAGCAGGCCAGCAAGGCCGACGTGGCGCTGATCGGCCTGGGCGATATGAATGAGAACAGCTTTATGGTGCAGCTGGGATGGTTTACGCCACAGGAGATCGTCAACGCTCGTCAACAGCAGGGGGTGGTGGGCGATCTGGCAGGCTACAGCTTCTTTAATATTCAGGGCACGCCGGTAGATACGGTAATGAACGACCGGGTCATCGGTCTCAGCCTTGAGCAGCTGCGGGCCATCCCCTGCGTAATTGCAATCGCCTCGGAAAATACCAAGGCGACGGCGATCCTCGGGGCGCTGCGCACCGGTGTCATTGACGTGCTGGCCACCAGCGCCTCAAACGCGCGCACGGTGATCAACCTGCACAAGGCGCTATAGTAGAGATGATGCTGCGATCCCGCACGGGATCACAGCCCTTTCAAAAGCCGATCAACGAACTCTGGCACCACCTGGCTCGCCAGTCCATAGTGCTTCTCTTCAAACTCGCTGCCGACCTGGCTCGGTTCGAGATTAAGCTCGACGGTATGCGCCCCCTGTAACTTCGCCTCATGCACAAAACCGGCGGCGGGATAGACGTGTCCGGAGGTGCCAATGGCGATAAACAGATCCGCCAGCGCCAGCGCGCTGTAGATCTCATCCATGCCCAGCGGCATTTCCCCAAACCAGACCACATGCGGGCGCAGCGCCGCCGGGAACTGGCAGCAGTGGCATTTATCTTCCTGCGTGACGTCGCCGGTCCACTCCAGCACCTGGCCGCTGGAGGCGCAGCGCACCTTCAGCAGCTCACCATGCATATGCAGGACATTGTTATTACCTGCCCGTTCGTGCAGATTATCGATGTTCTGGGTGATCAGTAGAAAACGATCCCCAAGCGCCTCCTCCAGCTTAGCCAGTGCCAGATGCGCGGCATTAGGCGCAATCTCCGGCTGCTGGAGCTGGCGACGGCGCGCGTTATAGAAAGACTGCACCAGCTCGGGGTTACGGGCAAACCCCTCCGGCGTGGCAACGTCCTCTACATGGTGCTCCTCCCACAGCCCGTCAGCGGCGCGGAAGGTACGAATGCCCGATTCGGCGGAGATCCCCGCCCCGGTCAACACGACCACTCTTGGTTTTTCCATCACTTCGGGTACCACTCTGTCTCTGAAAAAGATGCGCTGGCGTAAACGCTCGCGCAAATGGCGTTTGTTGCGGCGAAAACGGCTTAGTCGGCTAAAACGACGCGACTGCATATCGGCCTCTTGTGCTTAATCGGTGAGATGGAGGAAGGCTGCGCCACGCATGCCGCCCGCGTCGCCATGCCGGGCGCGTTCAATGCGCGGTACCCGGGCAACCGGCAGCAGGCGCGACGGCAAACGATCGGACAACAGCGTGGTCAGCGCGGCGAAGTTTGACAGCCCGCCGCCGATCACCAGCAGATCCGGATCTACGATGGTCAAAATCGTCCCCAGGCAGGCGGCCAGCAGCTCAACGTAGCGAGCCACATGCGCCACTGCCCTCTCATCACCCTGTTCCCACAGAGCGACTATTTCAGGTGCGTTCAGAGATTGATCGTAGAAGCGATTGTAGAGCCATGCAAAGCCGTGGCCTGAAAGATAGTTCTCAATACAGCCCAGCTGGCCACAGCCGCAGCGGATTAACGGCGTGTCGTACCCAAGAATGTCGAGCGCATCGACGGGCAGGCGGATATGACCAAACTCGCCGGTAATATAGCTGTGGCCGGGAATAGACCTGCCGTTGAAGACCAGCCCACCGCCAACGCCGGTGCCGAGGATCAGCCCCATGACCAGCGGATAGCGGGCGAACTCATCGTCCCAGGCCTCCGAGAGAGCAAAGCAGTTGGCGTCGTTGTCGAGGCGTACCTCGCGTCCCAGCAGAGCGCAGAGATCGGCCCGTAATGCTCTGCCGCTGGCGGCCGGAAGATTTGCCGCGTAGAGCGTCCCGTTGGCCGTTACGGGCACGCCAGGAATGCCAATGCCCACCGAGCCTTTTTCACCCGTGCGGGCGTCGGCCTCATGCACCAGCCCGGCGATGGCGTCTAAAAAGGCGCTGTAGCTCTCATGGGGCGTGGCGATGCGCCGCTCCCACAGTCGCTTTCTGTCGCTGTCGAAGATCCCCAGCGCAATTTTACTTCCGCCAATGTCCAGCCCGTAATACATCGCCACTCCTTGTTACTGGCCGCTTAAGCTATGACTTGCTCAAACTACTGTCCGCTTAAAACGCGGGCCGGATCGATATTGCTGGCGCGTCTGGCAGGATACCAGCTCGCCAACAGGCTCAGCACCAGCGCGGTGACCAGCACGTAGACCACGTCGAGCGCATGCAGCTCAGAGGGCAGGAAATCGATAAAGTAGATATCCCCCGACAGGAACCGATGGCCGATCAGCGACTCAATGCCGTTGATAATCGGCGTTAGCTGCAGGGCAGCCACGACGCCAATCACTACCCCCGCCACGCTGCCGAAAAGGCCCGCCAGCAGACCATACCAGACGAAGACCGCACGGATAAGTCCATCTTTGGCCCCCAGGGTACGCAGCACGGCGATGTCGCCGCTCTTGTCCTTCACCGCCATCACCAGCGTGGAGACAATGTTGAAGCAGGCCACGCCGATCACCAGCACCATTGCCAGATACATAATGGCGCGGATCATCTGGATATCGCGATACATGTAACCGTAGGTGCCAATCCAGCTCTTGATGTAGACGTAGCTATCCGTCACGCTGCCGGCATCGCGCACCAGCTTATTGGCGTTAAAGACGTCGTTGACCTTGATGGCAATCCCGGTCACGCCGTCGTTCATCTCGAGGTACTGCTGAGCATCCTGCATCGGGATCATGGCAAAACTGTGATCGAGCTGGCCGCTAAGCTGCAAAATTCCGCTGACGTGCAGCCTGATGCGTTTCGGCTGCAGCAGCTTATGATCAGCGCTGGCGTTAGGGATCTGCATTGACACCCAGTCGCCCTGCTTAACCTTCAGCGCATCGGCCACGCCCTTACCAATGATCACCTGCTGCTCGCCCGCCTTAAAGCTGGCCCAGGCGTTGTTCTGCACGTAGTGCGGCAGCGCGCTGAGGCGCGCCTCCTGCTGCGGATCGACCCCTTTCACCTGAATAGCGCGCAGGTTTACCCCGCTCTCTACCAGACCGGTAAAGTTGATATAGGGCGCGGCGGCTTCAATCCCCGCTACCTTCTCAACCTTGCGCAGCGCCTCACGCCAGTTGCTCCACGGCTGGTTGACCGGCTCGATCTCACCGTGGGGCACCACAGCGAGGATGCGGTTATTCAGCTCACGCTCAAAGCCGTTCATGGCGCTCAGGCCGACGATCAGCACCGCCACCCCCAGCGCAATGCCGATGGTGGAGATGACCGAGATCAGCGACACCATGCCGCCGCGCCGACGGCCACGGCTAAAGCGCAGGGCGATGAGTAACGACAGAGGTGAAGCCATTACTGCGCCCCCATCAGCGTCATCTCCGCGCTCAGGTGGCCGTCGCGCATCTCCATCTGGCGGCTCATGCGTTTTGCCAGCTGCAGATCGTGGGTGACCACCAGAAACGCCGTCCCCTGCGACGCGTTAAGCTCGCCAAGCAGAGCAAAGATGGCGTCGGCGTTGCGTGCGTCGAGGTTACCGGTGGGTTCATCCGCCAGCACCAGACGCGGATTGTTCACCAGCGCCCGGGCAATGGCCACGCGCTGGCGCTCGCCGCCGGAAAGCTCTGACGGGCGGTGATTGGCCCGGTGCAGCAGTCCTACCGCCTGGAGCATATCCCGCGCCCGCTGGGTAATCTCCGCCGGTTTATGCTTGCCAATCAACAGCGGCATGGCGACGTTCTCCTGGGCGGTAAAGTCCGGCAGCAGGTGGTGAAACTGGTAGATAAAGCCCAGCTCGCGGTTGCGCAGCTCGGCTTTCGCCGTCGAGGAGAGCTGGCTCAGATGGCGATCGCCAAAAATTACGTCGCCGGAGGTAGGCGTGTCCAGCCCCCCCAGCAGGTGCAGCAGCGTACTCTTACCGGAGCCGGAGCTGCCGACAATCGCCACGGTTTCGCCTTCGTTCACGCTAAAGCTGACATCGTGCAGCACGTCGGTCTGCACGTTCCCTTCCTGATAGCGTTTGCACAGGTTGTCGCATTGCAACAGGATCTTATTCATAACGTAAAGCCTCAGCGGGTTGGGTGGCGGCGGCGCGCCATGAGGGATAGAGCGTAGAGAGCAGCGCGATGGCCATCGCCACCAGCGCAATAATAATCACCTGCAACGGCTCAATGGCCACCGGCAGCGCCGCGCCGTCCAGCAGCGCGCCTATGATCGGCATCAGATTGTTGAGCTGGCTGGCGAGCAGCGTCCCCAGAATGGCACCGAGCAGCGCGCCGATAATTCCTGCGCTGGCCCCCTGCACCATAAAGACCGCCATGATCTGGCGCGGCGTCAGCCCCTGGGTTTGCAGGATCGCCACTTCGCCCTGCTTCTCCATTACCATCAGCCCCAGCGAGGTGATGATGTTGAAGGCGGCCACGGCGACGATCAGGCTCAGCAGCAGGCCCATCATGTTCTTCTCCATGCGCACAGCCTGGAACAGCTCACCTTTGCGATCGCGCCAGTCCTGCCATTTGGTACCTTCCGGCAGCGCCTGCTGGCTCAGCTCGTCCACCTTCAGCGGCTCGTTAAGCCACAGCCGCCAGCCGGTAATGTTGCCCGCCGGATAGCGCATCAGGCGCGACGCGTCCTGAATATTGACCAGCATCTGGTAGCCATCCACTTCGCTGTTGGCCGCAAAGGTACCGATTACGGTAAAGAGGCGCTGGCTTGGCAGGCGGCCCATCGGCGTGAACTGGCTGGCGGAGGGCACCATCACCCGCAGCTGGTCGCCACGGTTAACGCCCAGCTGTCCGGCCAACTGCTCACCGAGGATCACGTTATATTTGCCCGGCTGCAGATCGGTCTGCCTGACGTTCACAAGGTATGGAGTGAGCGGATCCTTTTGTGCGGGGTCGATGCCGAGCATCACCCCCACCGAGACGCTGCGCGCGCTCTGTAACACCACGTCGCCGGTGGTCAGCGGCGCAACGCGGTTGACGCCCTGGAGTTTCGCGGCGCTGGCCGGCAGCTGCTGTGGGTTCAGGGAGCCGTTGGCCGAGGAGAGGACCGCCTGCGGCATCAGCCCCAGAATGTTGTTTTGCAGCTCGCGCTCGAAGCCATTCATCACCGACAGCACGGTCACCAGCGCCATCACGCCGAGCGTAATGCCAATGGTGGAGAGCCAGGAGACAAAGCGACCGAAGCGGTCCGCTGCACGCCCGCGCATATAGCGCAGGCCTATGAATAGTGCGACAGGTTGATACATAACATCCGTCTGGTTGCGATTAGCAGACTCACGAGTATATAAGCGAAACCGGGGATGGTAAATCGCTTATGCGCTAAGAATTATCGGGGATTGGGGTAAAAAATTGTTCAAAATCAACTTGCTAAAGCAGAGTTTATCGGCCATGCCCCGCATTGCGAGCCTCGCCTTTTTCCGAAAACTTCCGATAATGCGGTAAATCCAGAGCGTTACCCGTTACAGCGCCAGCCTGACTTACCACTATAGACGCCGAAATTTATTGCAACACAGGCGTATTAATAATGAAGCAAAAAGCATTGTGGATTAACCAGATCAAGGGGTTATGCATTTGCCTGGTCGTTATCTACCACTCGGTGATCACCTTTTATCCCCATCTTGAAGGGCTGCAACACCCGCTCTCTGGCCTGCTTGCCAAATGCTGGCTCTATATGAATCTCTACCTTGCCCCTTTCCGCATGCCGGTCTTTTTCTTTATCTCCGGCTACCTGATCCGCCGCTATATCAACGAAGTCGAGTGGAAAAGCTGCATCGACAAACGGCTATGGTCGATCTTCTACGTGCTGGCCCTGTGGGGCGTTTTACAGTGGCAGGGGATCGGCCTTCTCAACCGCTGGCTGGCCCCGGAGCGCGACCTGAGCCAGTCGGCTAACGCAGCCTACGCCGACTCGTTGAGCGAGTTTCTGCATGGAATGCTGACCGCCAGCACCAGCCTGTGGTACCTCTACGCCCTGCTCATCTACTTCGTGGTCTGCAAACTCCTGAGCCGCTGGCAGCGTCCCGCGCTGGTGCTGATGCTGCTGGCCTCGGTAGCCATCAACTTTTTGCCTCTCCCCTGGTGGGGGATGAACAGCGTGGTGCGCAACGTCATCTACTACGCCCTCGGGGCCTGGTGTGGCGCGACTATAATGGGCGGGTTGCAAAGCACTCCCCTGCGCCGCCAAATTTTACCCCTGGTGCCGGTCCTGCTGGTGGCAGTGGCGCTCTGGTTCTGCAACGTGCCGGTGCTGCTCTCTCTGCTCTCGGCGTGGCTGATTATGTCCCTCTTCTGGCGGCTGGAGCAGCGTTTTACCCCTGGGGAAGACAGGCTCCTGAACGTGATTGGCTCTAATACTATCGCCATCTACACTACCCACCGCATCCTGATTGAAGGCAGCAGCCTCGCCCTGCTGCCGCTGTTTCGCCAGGGCGCGCTCTCGCCAACGCTGGAGCTGGGCCTGCTGCTGGTTTACCCCATTCTGAGTCTGCTGGTGTGCACGCTGGTTGGGCTGGGTGTCCGCCGCCTCTCCGTGCGCCTGTTTGGCGACGTGCTTTTTTCACCGCCGGAGAAGCTGCGGCCTGTTCCCGTCCTTCGCTAATGGCGCAACTTTGCTAATATTGAAGGATCAAAGATAATAAACTGCATTGTGTATCAGTGATATGCCCCCATATCTGGGGGCATAAACCCAAGAGATCCCGATATTCGCTATGCCTGAACAATACCGTTACTCCCTTCCCGTGAAAGCGGGCGACCAGCGCCAACTGGGTGAGCTTACAGGCAGCGCCTGTGCCACAGAAGTGGCAGAAATTGTTGAGCGTCACGCAGGCCCGGTAGTGCTGATTGCACCCGATATGCAAAACGCGCTGCGCCTGCATGATGAGATCAGTCAGTTTACCGACAGTCTGGTGATGAACCTCGCCGACTGGGAGACGCTGCCCTACGACAGCTTCTCACCGCACCAGGAGATCATCTCCTCCCGGCTCTCGACGCTTTATCAGCTGCCCTCTATGCAGCGCGGCGTGCTGATCATGCCGGTGAACACGCTGATGCAGCGCGTCTGCCCGCACAGCTATCTGCATGGGCATGCGCTGGTGATGAAAAAGGGCCAGCGCCTCTCCCGCGACGCCCTGCGTGCCCAGCTGGATACCGCAGGCTACCGCCACGTTGATCAGGTGATGGAGCACGGCGAATACGCTACCCGCGGCGCGCTGCTGGATCTCTACCCCATGGGCAGCGCCCAGCCCTACCGCATCGACTTCTTTGATGACGAAATTGACAGCCTGCGGCTGTTCGATCCCGATACCCAGCGCACCCTGGAAGAGGTGGAGGCGATTAATCTCCTGCCCGCCCACGAGTTCCCTACCGACAAGGCGGCCATCGAGCTGTTCCGCAGCCAGTGGCGCGATACCTTTGAGGTGAAGCGCGACGCCGAGCATATCTATCAGCAGGTGAGCAAAGGCACCCTGCCGGCCGGGATCGAGTACTGGCAGCCGCTGTTTTTCAGCGAGCCGCTGCCGCCGCTGTTTAGCTACTTCCCGGCCAATACGCTGGTCATCAACACCGGCGATCTCGACGCCAGCGCGGTGCGTTTTCAGAGTGAAACCCAGGCCCGGTATGAGAACCGCGGCGTCGATCCGATGCGTCCCCTGCTGCCGCCGGAGACGCTGTGGCTGCGCAGCGACGAGCTGTTTGCCGAGCTGAAGCGCTGGCCGCGGATTCAGCTGAAAACCGAACAGCTGGCGGAGAAGGCTGCTAATACCAATCTCGGCTATCAGATGCTGCCGGATCTGGCCGTACAGGCGCAGCAGAAAGCGCCTCTTGATAGCCTGCGTAAGTTCCTCGAATCCTTTACCGGCCCGGTGGTCTTCTCCGTTGAGAGTGAAGGCCGCCGTGAGGCGCTGGGAGAGCTGCTGGCGCGGATTAAAGTCGCACCGAAGCGGATCCTGCGCCTTGATGAAGCCACCGACAGCGGACGCTACCTGCTGATCGGCGCGGCCGAGCGCGGGTTTATTGATACCCTGCGCAACCGGGCGCTGATCTGCGAGAGCGATCTGCTGGGTGAGCGCGTCGCCCGTCGCCGCCAGGACAACCGCCGGACCATCAACCCGGATACGCTGATCCGCAACCTTGCCGAACTGCACCCCGGTCAGCCGGTGGTACACCTGGAGCACGGCGTCGGGCGCTACGCGGGCATGACCACCCTTGAAGCGGGCGGCATCAAAGGTGAATACCTGATGCTGACCTATGCCAATGATGCCAAGCTCTACGTGCCGGTGTCGTCGCTGCACCTGATTAGCCGCTACGCGGGCGGCGCAGAGGATAATGCCCCGCTACATAAGCTGGGCAGCGATGCCTGGACGCGGGCGCGGCAGAAGGCGGCGGAAAAAGTGCGCGACGTGGCTGCGGAGCTGCTGGACGTCTACGCCCAGCGCGCAGCCAAGACCGGCTTTGCCTTTAAGCATGACAAAGAGCAGTATCAGCTCTTCTGCGACTCCTTCCCGTTTGAGACCACGCCGGATCAGGCGCAGGCGATCAATGCTGTGCTCAGCGACATGTGTCAGCCGCTGGCGATGGATCGTCTGGTGTGCGGCGACGTGGGCTTCGGTAAAACCGAGGTCGCGATGCGCGCCGCCTTCCTCGCGGTGGAGAACCATAAGCAGGTGGCGGTGCTGGTGCCCACTACTCTGCTGGCCCAGCAGCACTACGACAACTTCCGCGACCGCTTCGCCAACTGGCCGGTACGCATTGAGCTGCTGTCACGTTTTCGCAGCGCTAAAGAGCAGACGCAGGTGCTGGCCGATGCCGCAGAGGGCAAGGTCGATATTCTAATCGGCACCCATAAGCTGCTGCAGAGCGATCTGAAGTGGCGCGATCTCGGCCTGCTGATCGTCGATGAGGAGCACCGCTTCGGGGTGCGCCACAAAGAGCGTATTAAGGCGATGCGTGCCGACGTCGATATCCTGACGCTCACCGCCACGCCGATCCCGCGTACCCTCAACATGGCGATGAGCGGCATGCGCGATCTGTCGATTATCGCCACGCCGCCGGCCCGTCGTCTGGCGGTGAAAACTTTCGTGCGCGAGTTCGATAGCCTGGTGGTGCGCGAGGCGATGCTGCGTGAGATCCTGCGCGGGGGTCAGGTTTACTACCTCTATAACGACGTGGAAAACATCCAGAAGGCGGCCCAGCGGCTGGCAGAGCTGGTGCCGGAGGCGCGGATCGCCATCGGCCACGGCCAGATGCGCGAGCGCGAGCTGGAGCGGGTGATGAACGACTTCCATCACCAGCGCTTTAACGTGCTGGTCTGTACCACCATCATTGAGACCGGGATCGATATTCCTACCGCCAACACCATTATCATCGAGCGGGCAGATCACTTTGGTCTCGCCCAGCTGCACCAGCTGCGCGGTCGCGTCGGGCGTTCACATCACCAGGCCTACGCCTGGCTGCTGACGCCGCATCCAAAGGCGATGACCACCGACGCACAGAAGCGTCTGGAAGCCATCGCCTCGCTGGAAGACCTGGGGGCAGGCTTTGCGTTGGCGACCCACGACCTTGAGATCCGCGGCGCGGGCGAGCTGCTTGGGGAAGATCAGAGCGGCTCCATGGAGACCATCGGCTTCTCGCTCTATATGGAGCTGCTGGAGAACGCCGTCGATGCGCTGAAGGCCGGGCGCGAGCCGTCGCTGGAGGACCTTACCAACCAGCAGACCGAAGTGGAGCTACGCATGCCCGCCCTGCTGCCGGATGATTATATTCCCGACGTCAATACTCGCCTGTCGTTCTACAAACGCGTTGCCAGTGCGAAGAGCAGCAGCGAGCTGGAGGAGATCAAGGTGGAGCTGATCGATCGCTTTGGCCTGCTGCCGGATCCGGCCCGCACCCTGCTTGAGGTGGCCCGACTGCGTCAGCAGGCGCAGAAGCTGGGGATCCGCAAGCTGGAGAGCAACGACAAAGGCGGCGCGATTGAGTTTGCCGAGAAGAATCATGTTAATCCGGCCTGGCTTATCGGCCTGCTGCAGAAGCAGCCGCAAAACTTCCGCCTCGATGGTCCTACCCGGCTGAAATTCATGCAGGAGCTAAGTGAGCGCAAAATCCGCATGGAGTGGGTGAGCAACTTTATGAAGGAGCTGGCGGAGAACGCTATCGCCTGATCTGAAGGCGCACGCTGCTAACGCGTGCGCCACCCTTTACAAATCCTTGCACTCTGGGGAAACATTTCGACATACCTGCCGTCCATACTTCACCTTTGCTTTTCAATAACAATAACCTGAAAGCACGGTGGATTAATGATGAAACAGATGCGCATCGCTCGCTGGATAATGCTGCTGGCCCTTGCGGCAACGACGGCCCTCTCCCTCCCTGCCCATGCCAATACCTGGCCGCTTCCCGCTAACGGCAGTCGTCTGGTGGGTGAGAATCGTTTTCATCTCGTTGAGAATGACGGCGGCTCGCTGGAGGCGATTGCGAAAAAGTATAACGTCGGCTTTCTGGCTCTGTTACAGGCTAACCCCGGCGTGGACCCCTACGTGCCTCGCGCCGGCAGCGTCCTGACCATCCCGCTCCAGACTCTGCTGCCGGACGTGCCGCGCCAGGGGATCGTGATCAACCTCTCCGAGCTGCGCCTCTACTGGTTCCAGCCCGGTAGAAACGAGGTCACCATCTACCCTATCGGCATTGGTCAGCTAGGCGGGGATACCTTGACGCCAACGATGGTGACTCGCGTCTCCGATAAGCGCGCAAACCCAACGTGGACGCCGACGGCTAACATCCGCGCACGTTACAAGGCCCAGGGTATCGATCTGCCTGCGGTGGTACCCGCCGGACCAAATAACCCGATGGGCCACCATGCGATCCGCCTGGCTGCCCACGGTGGTGTCTATCTGATTCACGGCACCAATGCCGACTTCGGCATCGGGATGCGCGTCAGCTCGGGCTGTATTCGCCTGCGTGATAATGACATTGCGACGCTGTTCCGCCAGGTTACCCCCGGGACGCCGGTGAACATCATCAACGCCCCCGTGAAAGCCTCGGTGGAGCCGGATGGTACCCGGCTGGTTGAGGTCCACCAGCCGCTCTCCAAATCCATCAATGACGATCCGAAAACGCAGCCGCTGGTGCTGAACGCCAGCATGGAGACCTTTAAATCCGCAGCCGGGACCGATGCCGCGTTAATGGATGAAGTCATAGCGGTACGCTCGGGCATGCCGGTGGATGTCACCGCGCATGAGGCCGCAGCCGTGCAATCGATGTAAGCACCACATCGTTAAAAAACATTACGATATAACATAATTATTTTTAACCATTTCCTGCTGGTCTTCGGTGGCAATTATTTTTATAATGATTGCTCATTAAATCTACATCAGGTGAGGAGCCACTATGACCACCGACGTCAGCAGCTGTATAAAAAAAAGCCGTGGCCGACCGAAAGTTTTCGACAGGGAAGCGGCGCTTGATAAAGCCATGACGCTCTTCTGGCAGCATGGCTATGAAGCCACCTCGCTGTCCCACCTTGTTGAAGCCACGGGCGCGAAAGCCCCGACGCTCTACGCGGAGTTCACTAATAAAGAGGGGCTGTTCCGCGCCGTACTTGATCGTTATATTTCGCAGTTTGCCACCAAATACCAGGCAGAGCTGTTTTGCGATGAGAAGCGCGTTGAACAGGCGCTGCTGGACTACTTTACCTCCGTCGCGACCTGTTTTACCAGCAAAGAGACGCCCTCGGGCTGCTTCTTAATTAGCACCTCAGCGGCGCTGGCGGCGTCATCGAATGAGATTGCCGAGACGCTCAAGTCGCGTCATGCCATGCAAGAGGCAGCGCTGCTGCGCTTTCTTGAACAGCGCCAGCAGCGGGGTGAGATCCCCGAGGCGACTTCACTGCCTTCGGTGGCGCAGTTTCTGAACTGTGTGATCCAGGGGATGTCGGTCAGCGCCCGGGAAGGCGCATCGCAGGAGAGGCTGCTACAGATCACCCGTACTACCCTCGCCCTGTGGCCGGAACTCATCAAACCGTAGTTCACCAAATGGTGTATCGTTTTGGCCTATCTTAACGATAGGTCAAATCTTTCTCACACTTTTGCATGACCTTTTGCTACGCTTACTAAGTGATTATTCCCCTGCTAATGATTAGCAGGTTTTTCAGGACAATTTTACGACTATTCACATGCAGAAGGATAACGGTCATGGTTTTGCTATTACCATTATTTAAGGTGTTAATAGTAATTACATTGTTATTTAGTCTCTGGGTAGTATGTGGTGGTTCGATCCTGTTTGCTTTCATCTCTGTATTGATTACAGGATGCCTGCTGATCCGCCAACAGAGTATGATTTAGTACTGAGCGATAAGAAAAGCCTTGCGCAAGCAGGGCTTTTTTATGCCCATAAAAAAGGCTCCTCAGCCTGAGCGAATGAGGAGCCAAATGGGGGGTACTGCTTTTTTATGCTTTGTTGTTCAAAACCAGCTGACCGTTACCGTCCAACGGGATTTGGGTGCCTGGATCGTTCTCCATGCGAATTTTTCCCTGCTGGTCACCAATTTTGTAGGTCACGTCATAGCCGAGCATCTTTTCTGATTTATCGTAAACGGTTTTGCAGCGCTGCTGGGTGCTGGTGTAGGTATCTCGCTCCTGCATCGCCCCCTGCACCTGATTACCGGCGTAACCGCCACCCAGCGCCCCGACAACCGTGGCGACATCTTTACCGCGCCCGCCGCCGAACTGATGACCAATCACGCCGCCCGCCACTGCGCCCAGCACCGAGCCGGTCAGCCGATTCTCATCCTGAACCGGACGTCGATGGGTTACCGTCACGTTGCGGCACTCCTTGCGCGGCGTTTTTACGGTCTCCTTAATGGGTGTAGCAGAAACCACCTGAGCATACTGTGGGCCGCGATTGAAAACGTCCAGGCCCGCCACCGCAGCAACGCCCAGTGCAGCGGCCACACCAATTCCGATACCCGCTAACATGGATTTATTCATTGAATAGTCCCTCTGGTTGGCTCTGATAGTCATAATTCTGCAATCAGTGCGAACAGAAGCCAATCAGAAAGGCGGTAAATAACGGGGAGTTATGTGGCAAAATAAGGTGATTCAGAGAAATCTGAGCCACCTGATGGAAATCAACAGAAGGATATGCTAAAGCCCCGCCGGACGAGGACGGGGCGACGCACCTAGTGCAGTTTCAGGCGCGGACGGATCACGCGGTTGATGCTGCCTACCAGCATCATCAGGCCGGTTTTGAAATAACCATGCAGGGCGACCTGGTGCATACGGTAGAGCGAGATGTAGACGAAGCGTGCCAGACGCCCCTCAACCATCATTGAGCCGCGCATCAGGTTACCCATCAGGCTGCCGACGGTAGAGAAGTTCGACAGCGATACCAGCGAGCCGTGATCTTTATAGACGTATGCCTTCAGCGGCTTACCTTTGATCTGCGCGATAATGTTGTGCAGTGCACAGGTTGCCATCTGATGCGCAGCCTGTGCGCGTGGCGGTACGAAGCCCCCTTCAGGACGGGAACAGGAGGCGCAGTCGCCAATCGCATAGATATCCGCATCACGGGTGGTTTGCAGCGTCGGCTCTACCGCCAGCTGGTTGATACGGTTGGTCTCAAGCCCGCCAATCTCTTTCATAAAGTCAGGCGCTTTGATCCCTGCCGCCCATACCATCAGATCGGCCTGGATATATTCGCCGTCCTTGGTGTGCAGACCGCCCTCGTCGGCGCTGGTGACCATGGTCTGGGTCAGCACGCGCACGCCCATCTTGGTCAGCTCGCTGTGAGCCGCCCCGGAGATACGCGGCGGCAGCGCAGGCAGGATCCGCTCGCCTGCCTCTACCAGCGTCACGTTCAACGCCTCGTTAGTCAGGCCCTTATAGCCGTAGCTGTGCAGCTGCTTCACCGCGTTGTGCAGCTCGGCCGACAGCTCAACGCCGGTCGCTCCGCCGCCAACGATGGCGATATTGACCTTACCGCTGGCGCCCAGGTTAGCGGAGTATTTCAGGAACAGGTTCAGCATCTCCTGATGGAAACGGCGCGCCTGGTGCGGGTTATCGAGGAAAATGCAGTGCTCTTTCACGCCCGGCGTGTTGAAGTCGTTGGAGGTGCTCCCCAGCGCCATCACCAGCGTGTCGTAAGGCAGCTTGCGCTCGGGAACCAGCAGCTCACCTTTCTCATCCCGCAGCTCGGCCAGGGTGATGGTTTTGCCTTCACGGTTGATATCCACAACCGAGCCAAGCTGGAACTGGAAATCGTGATTGCGTGCGTGAGCCAGATAGCTCAGCGCGTCCACCCCTTCATCCAGCGAGCCGGTGGCAACTTCATGCAGCAGCGGCTTCCACAGATGGCTGTGGTTGCGATCGACGAGGGTAATTTTGGCTTTTTTACCCCGACCCAGCTTCTTACCCAGCTGGGTTGCCAGCTCCAGTCCGCCAGCTCCACCGCCAACAATCACAATCTTTTTCAATGGTGTAGTCAACACGACCCCCTAAAATATTAACCAATTGTTAACTAAAAGTTATATAAATAGCTTTTAATTAACAACAAGTTAGGCGCGCAAACGTTCAGACAGATCCTGAGAATAGCATGAACGGTGCATTGGTCATACCAAAATTGATCTGCATCAAGTTTTGATGCATAAAAGATAACCAGGTTTCAGCCGAAGGGCGAAAAAAAACCAGCCATTGAGAGGCTGGTTTATACGATGGCGGCTTAACCAAGGGTTTTAAAAGCCTTAATACGCTGCAGATGAGGAGAGATATTCTTAAACTTATGCGTCTGCTCTTCGTCCCAGACAATCTCATAGTAGGGGTTCAGTACCTCGGCGGTGCGCTGGCTGTTCAGCGCCTCATCGTGGCGGGAGAGGATCGCCAGGCAGCGGTCGCGGTTCTTCTCGCGGAAGTTGGTCACACACTTGGTGGCGATATCCGTGTACTCCTCTGGCCTGTCGATTTTGCCCTCCATATTCTCCTGGGGATAGAGATTAGGATTAAAAATCACCTGCCGAATGTCGCAGAGAAAACCGATCCGCTCGGCCCAGTATCCGCCCAGGCCTACGCCGCAGATCAGCGGCCGCTCATCGACATTCAGCTGCAGCATCTTATCGACCTCTTTCAGCAGATGCTGCATATCATGCTTCGGATGGCGCGTGCTGTAGCTCAGCAGGCGCACGTCGGGATCGATAAACTGCAGCTGCAGGACCTTTTCGTGATTGCCCGGACTGTTTGAATCAAAACCGTGTAAGTAGATGATCATCTGTCCTCACCCTGTGCTTTCTCCCTTTCAGGAGGGTTAATGGGCCGCCGACCGCTCCAGCCAGCGGGCCTGGAGCTGTTCCAGTTTGCTGCTCACCGATTTCCATTCGGCAGACGCAACCAGCTCCTGACGCGTAAACGAACCTTTATGATACAACCCGGTAACACGCGCGGCATTGATCGGCGACAGGTTATCCAGCACGCTTACCGCCCCCTGGCGGTTATTGCAGACCAGAACCATATCGCAGCCGGCATCCAGCGAGGCCTGGGCGCGTTCAGCGTAGCTGCCCATAATTGCTGCCCCCTCCATGGAGAGATCGTCAGAGAAGATCACCCCGTCGAAGCCCAGCTCGCCGCGCAGCACATTTTGCAGCCAGTGGGGCGAGCCGCTGGCCGGGCGCGGATCGACCTCGCTGTAGATGACGTGCGCGGGCATAATCGCATCCAGCTTGCCGTCGCGGATCAGCGCGCTAAAGATCGCCATATCATGCTCGCGGATCAGCGCCTCCGGACGCGGATCGCGCGGGGTCTCCTTATGGGAGTCCGCCGTTACCGCTCCGTGGCCCGGGAAGTGCTTGCCGGTGGCCTTCATCCCTGCCCGGTGCATGCCGTCGATCACGCGGGTGGCGATAGCTAATGCCTTCTGCGGATCGGCATGGTACGCGCGCTCGCCGATGGCCGCGCTGATGTGGCCGACGTCCAGCACGGGAGCAAAGCTGATATCGATATCCATGGCGATCATCTCGCAGGCCATCAGCCAGCCAGCTTGCTCGGCCAGCCTGCCGCCCTCCTCTATGCCAAGCAGTGCAGCAAATGACTGAGCCGCAGGCAGGCGCGTAAAGCCATCGCGAAAACGCTGTACCCGGCCTCCCTCCTGATCCACCGCCACCACCAGCCGATGGTGCGAGGCGGCGCGGATCTGCCGCACCAGCTCGCGCAGCTGCGCCGGATCGTGATAATTTCGGGTAAAGAGGATCAGGCCCCCTACCAGCGGATGCGCCAGAATCTCGCGCTCCTCCGCATCCAGCTCATAGCCTGCCACATCTAACATTACCGGACCCACACTGACCTCTCTTATCCTTTTGTCTCTAGCTGACACCATGTTTCATCTGCCAGCATAATAAATTGTTGCTCCCCGGTCTGCTGCCAGCGGCACTCATACCAGCCCGCCATGAGCATCAGCACCCAGGGCCGCCAGCGCCGCACCTGCCGCACCAGCGACTCAAAATCTATGTTTGCCATGCGGGCGTAGGCACCGATCAGCCGCTGGCGTTCAGCCTCATCCTTCGTCCAGACCGAGGCCAGCTCAAGGGCGATATCGCCATCACCCGCATACTCCCAGTCAATCAGCCGCAGGCCCGAAAGGGTATGCACCAGGTTACCTGCATGCACATCCATATGTAACGGGGCGAGTCTGATAACACCCGGCTCACCCTCACGCTTAAGGCGTTTTAGCCACGCCAGCCAGCGCGGCGTACGGCGTGCAGGATCGCAGGCCTGCCAGTATCGCTCCAGCAGCGGCGGCAGGCTTATGCGCCAGCCAAAACGAGGCTGCTGATGCAGATAATACAGCAAGTCGGCGAGGGGATGGGGATCCGGCAGCGTGGTTTTGACCTCGCCCGCAAGATAGTCAACCGCCATCCAGCCCTGGCCCAGCCAGCGTGGACG
The DNA here is from genome assembly GCA_032055545.1 of Pseudescherichia sp. Lineage (GTDB taxonomy): Bacteria > Pseudomonadota > Gammaproteobacteria > Enterobacterales > Enterobacteriaceae > Pseudescherichia. The sequence goes on from DAMBQR010000004.1 coordinate 106,243, forward strand.
GGGTGCAAGCGTGTCCGGAAGTCGCTTCAGGGCGCGGTACTGACGAAGAAACGGCGCTGGCGTGGTGGCTGCATGCTGCTGGCGCAGCACCAGACGCTGCGGACCGTTGGCAATGACGCAGCTCCCGCCGCTCAGCCCGGTATGATCAGGGCTGGCGACGAGCGCGGCGTGGGGAAAGTAGCGTGACAGGATTTCGTCACGCTCAGGATTACTGTTGCTGAACCGCACCTTTACCTGACCAGACGATCTCGCCCGTCTGCACCAGCATCAGCTGCATCTGTAGCGCGGGGGAATTAACGTTGCCGGAGGCGCTGGTGTAGAGCACATACTGCGCCCCCACGTTGCGGGCAATTCCGATCGCTTTACTGCGCGTACCGAGGCTGTCCTGCGGCGACAGGCCGAGCTGCTGCTTAGCCATCGAGAGCTGCTGGACAGAGACCAGGGTAAACTTACTGTTATTCGCCAGCGCGCCGCGCAATACCTCTGTGGCTTCAGCGGTGTTCAGCGAGCCGTTGGTACGGTTATTGACGCTATCCACCAGCAGGACGCTGCCACCACCTGCCCCGCTGGCCTGCAGCATTTTGCTGACCATCGGCGAGACCGCCCCGCTCCAGTCAAAATGACGCTCGCGCGGTGCAGGCTGCGCCGTTTCATCCTGATGCTCAATCGGCCCTGGCTGGGCGGGAACCGTCGGCACGGAGGGCACCTCAGGAACTGGCTGCGGCTGCGGCTGTTCAATCGGCTGCTGCGGCTGCGGCTTGGCTTCTTCCACTGGCGCTGGCTGCTGCTCGCCCCGCATAATACATCCCGAAAGGATCATCGCTACGGTCGTGAGTAGCGCATAACGACCCAGTTTATTGATCAAGATTCACCCCTTACAAATAAAGATAGAGTCTCACCTTACGCGCGCCTAAATAGTTGGTGCTGCCGTAAAGCGTTACCGATGAATGCGCAGGAATAGTAATGCGCCGGGGCGCTTCCAGCGGATGCATCTCGAGACCTCTGGCGTCATACCAGAAAAAACGATAGTTTACGGTGGCAGTTTCGCCCCGTTCGTTATAGAGCGTTGAGGACGCAGAGGGCTGGATCTCAGCGTTATTCAGCACCGGTTTTTCTGCGTTTATACCTGCCGCCAGCACGGTTGCTTCCATCACCAGCGTCTGGTCGTCGCTCACCGGAATTGCCGGACGTGAGCTACACCCGGTCAATACAGCCAGCGCCAGCAGCGCGGCCAGGCCTCCTCTCAGCATGAGCTTAACCTTTATGTGTCAGCATCGGACCCAGGGCGCGGCCACCCAGCAGATGCAGATGAATATGGTACACCTCCTGGCCGCCGTGGCGGTTGCAATTCATGATCACCCTGTAACCATCCTCAGCAATCCCCTCCTGGGCCGCGAGCTTTGCAGCTACGGTGAGCATACGCCCCAGCGCCTGTTCGTGCGCCTCGGAGACGTCATTTAGCGTTGGGATCAGCAGGTTAGGCACAATGAGGATATGCGTCGGTGCTTGCGGAGAGATGTCACGAAATGCCGTGACCAGCTCATCCTGCCAGACGATATCCGACGGAATTTCGCGGCGGATAATTTTACTGAAAATCGTTTCTTCGGCCATGGCGTCTTCCTTAATGAATAACTGCGGGACTCAACAAGAGAGTATGATCGAGAATCTCCTGATGTTTCAACTATTACGCCGCTTTTCTTCACGCATTAGGATTAAGCACCGCCGTTACGCCTGATTTTTCACCGCTAATGACGCTCAGCTAATTTACTTAATGAATATTACATCTGTTTACAGCACTAATATGAATGCGTATATTTCGCATTTGCATTTTCATGCGCAATTGCACCATGAGAACAAACACAGCACGCTCGGCATCGGCAACGTATCGGTCAGAGCGCACTATTAAACTTGCGAAAAGGGTTCACCATGTCTTTCACCGTTCACGCCAGGGATGGACAATGTCCGCCTGCTGCCGCTCCGTCACTGCTGGCAGTCTGTATTGCCTTTGCCCTTGCGCCAGCCACAGGCTTTGCCGCCACGCCGGACACCACCAGCGGCGATACCGCCATCGTTGATGGCTCCGCTGCCAGCAGCTATGCCGATGAAGAGAGCCAGGACTACAGCGTTAAGACCACCACCTCCGGTACCAAAATGCTGCTGGTTCCGCGTGATGTTCCGCAATCCGTGAGCATCATCAGCAAACAGCGTATGCAGGATCAGAAGCTGGAGTCCCTCGGCGACGTGCTGAAAAACACCACCGGTATTACTCAAAGCGCGACGGACTCTGAGCGCACCAACTTTTACTCCCGCGGGTTTGAGATCGACAACTTTATGGTCGATGGTATTCCGACCCTGTTTGAGACCCGCTGGAATATGGGTGACGCCCTCTCCGATACCGCCCTGTATGAACGTATTGAAGTGGTTCGCGGTGCCAACGGCCTGACCACCGGAGCCGGTAACCCCTCCGCCGCCATTAACATGGTGCGCAAGCACGCCGACAGCCGTGAATTTGTCGGCAACGTCTCTGCCGAGTACGGCAGCTGGAACAAACAGCGCTATGTGGCTGACCTCTCTACCCCGCTGACCGACGACGGTCGCATCCGCGGCCGCATGGTATCGGGCTACCAGCACAATGACAGCTGGCTGGACCGCTACAGCCAGGAGAAAAAATTCTTCTATGGCGTGCTGGATGTGGATCTGACCGACGCGACCACCTTCTCCGTTGGCTATGACTACCAGGATACCAACTCTAACAGCCCTACCTGGGGCGGCATTCCGCGCTGGTACACTGATGGAGGCCGCGTCAATCCGGACCGCAGCTACAGCACCGCGCCGGAGTGGGCCTATGTGGATAAAAAGTCCGAGCGTACCTTCGCGACCCTGAAGCAGAAGCTGGGGGACAACTGGGAGCTGACCGTCAACGGCACCCATACCGAACAGGAGCTGGACAGCAAGCAGCTCTATCTGGATGGCCAGGTTGACCGCACCACGGGCCTGATGGTCAGCCCCTACGGCGCTGAAGGTGCCGTAGGAGGCACCGGGTACAACACCGGCAAGCGTAAAGTGGATGCTGTCGATACCTTCGCCAACGGCTCTTACGACCTGTTTGGCCGTCAGCACGAGCTGATGATCGGTACCAACTATTCGCGCCAGAACAACATCTACTACAGCTCATGGGAGAACATCGATGATACTCAGCTGGGTAACTATGCTGACTACAACGGCAACTTCCCGCAGACCAACTGGAACCCGCTGAGCCTGGCCCAGGATGACACCATCCACCAGAAATCCGTCTATGCCGCGACCCGCATCTCCCTGGCCGATCCGCTGCACGTGATCCTCGGAGCACGCTATACCAAGTACAACCTGGATACGCCGAACCAGCAGATGGAGAAGAACAACACCTCTCCTTATGCCGGCGTAGTGTTTGATATCAATGACAGCTGGTCCACCTACGCCAGCTACACCTCGATCTTCAAGCCGCAGACCCAGCGTGACATACAGAGTAAATACCTGTCGCCGATTACCGGCAACAACTACGAGGCTGGCGTGAAGGCCGACTGGATGAACAGCCGTCTGACCACCTCTCTTGCAGTGTTCCGCATTGAGCAGGATCACCTGGCGCAGTCTACTGGTCAGCCCATCCCAGGCAGTATAAATGAGACCGCCTATCGCGAAGCGGACGGCACGGTGAGCAAAGGCGTTGAGTTTGAGATCAACGGTGCGCTGACCGATAACTGGCAGATGACCTTTGGTGCCACCCGCTACGTGGCAAACGATGCTGAAGGCGACGCGGTGAACCCGAACCTGCCGCGCACCAGCGTGAAGATGTTCACCAGCTACCGCCTGCCGGCGATGCAGGATCTGACCGTTGGCGGCGGCGTCAACTGGCAGAACCGCGTCTGGTCTAACGTTGCCGTTGCGGACGGCACGCTGCGTACTGAGCAGGGTAGCTATGCGCTGGTCGATCTCTTCGCCCGTTACCAGGTGACCAAAGCGTTCTCCCTGCAGGCGAATGTCGATAACCTGTTTGACAAAAACTACGAGACCGATATCGACAGCCGCACCGTTGTCTATGGCGAGCCGCGTAACTTCTCTGTCAGCGCTAACTACAGCTTCTGATAGCACCGTGTGATAAAGGGGGAGCCGAGAGGCTCCCTTTTTATTTGCCTGTAACCCGGAGTCTTACTTGCAGGCAGCTAAATCAAACACTGCTGTCGCGCACGGTATTTATTCAGCTTGACTATGGAGAACGATCGTTCTACCTTTAAGGCATGAACAAGAAGCCAAGTGATACCCGAGAAAAAATCCTCGCCACCGCTGAGCAACTCATCTATCAGAACGGCATCCACGCCATGGGCATGGACCTTCTGGTGAAAACCTCAGGCGTCGCCAGGAAAAGTATTTATCGCCATTTCGTGAACAAAGAGGACGTGGCTTCTGCCGCGTTGAACGAGCGTGATGAACGGTGGATGCAGTGGTTCAGAACCGAGTCTGATAAAGGCGAAACGCCTCAGGACCGCATTCTGAATATGTTCACCGTTCTGAAAAGCTGGTTTGAGTCTGAAGGCTTCCGGGGCTGTGCCTTTATCAACACAGCCGGAGAAGTGGGAGACCCGGACGATCCCGTTCGTCAGATAGCGAAAATGCATAAGCAGAAACTGCTGGATTATGCGCTCGAACTCAGCGGGCAGCTGAATACAGAACGGCCCGACGTTCTGGCCAGACAGCTACTGGTTCTGATAGAGGGGGCTATCACCATGACATACGTGATGGGCGACCGGCACGCCGCTGACGACGCACGGGAGGTGGCAAAAATTTTGCTGGCACGACTCTCAGCCGGGGCCTGAGTATCGAATATTTTGACTACCTATACATAAAAATTAACAGGAGTTTTATCATGATTGATACACAAGTACGCCCGCCGCTTCCGCCATTTACCCAGGAAACGGCTATCGAGAAAGTTCGTCTGGCTGAAGACGGCTGGAACAGCCGCGACGCGGCAAAAGTTGCTCTGGCTTACTCGCTGGATACCAAATGGCGTAACCGTGCCGAGTTCGCCAATAATCGTGAAGAGGCCGAAGGGTTCCTCGCCCGTAAATGGAAAAAAGAGCACGAGTACCGCCTCATCAAAGAGCTGTGGGCGTTTGGCGGAAACCGTATCGCTGTCCGTTACGCTTACGAATGGCGTGATGACTCAGGTAACTGGTTCCGCTCTTACGGCAACGAAAACTGGGAGTTTGAGGCCGATGGCCTGATGAAACGTCGCTTCGCATGTATCAATGATATGCCTATTAAAGAAAGCGAGCGCAAGTTCTTCTGGCCACTGGGGCGCCGTCCTGACGATCATCCGAGCCTGTCCGATCTGGGTCTGTAGGCCATCGAGTTGTCCTACTTAAAGCCCACGACTTCTGTCCTGGCCGCGGGCTTGACTCAACCAGTCGATGTAAAAAGGCGCTGGTTTGAGGCAGGGACTTCTTACAACTTTGTCGCGCCAGGGGCTTATTAACGCCCGGAAGGGCACAAAGCTGTCTGCTGCCGACGTCGCTAAGCCAGACTGCCGTGTGACCTGTCGTTCCACTGCGGGTAATGCACGCGCCCAATCTTATATCCTTCTAAGTCTTGTGAAGAAATGAGTCAGGCGCATATGACCCCCTGCAAAAAGTGTGGCAAGTTACAGCTGGCTTGTCTTAAATTGCCCTTCCAGAAATTCAATAAATGCCCGGACCTTTGCATTTAGAGCCGAGCGTTCGTTAACGCAAGCATATATATCCATCGGTTGCGACTGAACATTATCTCCGCTACTACACCCGGAGTCGAACACGGCCCTTAACTGGCCATGATCTATCAATGGTTGAGCAACGAAGCTTGCCAGACGAGCAATGCCGCCTCCGCTCACCGCTATTTTTGCAATGATATCAATATCATCGCTGATGAAACTGGGATTAAGCTTTACGTTTACGGGTTGTTCATTGACCAGAAAAGTCCACGGCAAGAACCGTCTGTCAGTGGGATAGCGGAAAACCAGGCAGGCATGCTGGCTCAGTTCTTCGGGAGTCTGAGGGGTGCCAGCGCGCTCAAGATAAGCTGGGGCTGCGCAGAATATGAAAGGTAACGATGCGATTTTTCTGGCGATGAGCTGATCATCCAGCTGCGCCTGAATGCGGATACTCACATCAACCCCTTCCAGGCGATGGTCAACGTTGCGATCGGTGCTGATCAGTTCAATCTCTATATCGGGAAAAGCGTTTTTGAAAACAGGCATAAGTGGAGCCAGAACATATCGACCGAAAGCGGCTGTCGTCGCTATACAAAGCGGCCCCTGCGGTTTGCTCTCATTCGCAGCAGCCTGGGAGGCAAGTTCTATATCATTTGGAATGTGACGCACTTTCTCGAAATAACGTTTACCATTTTCAGTCAGGCTCATGCTACGAGTGGTGCGTGACAGCAGCCGCACACCAAGATGTGCTTCAAGACGCGCAAGACTCTGGCTAACCGCTGCCGGACTCATACCTTTAGCGCGCGCCGCCCCTGCAATACTGCCATTTTCAACGACGCGTATAAAAGTACTAATTAGCCCCAGAACGTCCACGCGATCTCCAACAATCAATTCGTTACTTTTACTTAATAATGATTAAAGCATAGCCGCCCTACTACCGTACAGATCGGTCTGTTAAGTTAGCAACCGTTGCATACCACTCTAAACAGGATATCTTTCGATGACAGATGCTACCACTAAAAATAACCAACGGATCCGCCTGCCTGTACGAACCGCACCTTACATATTTGCTCTCTATATGGCGATCATCATGGCCTTCCTGATGAGTCTGGTCATTACCCTGGCTGAATTTGGATTATGCCCCCATTACATGACAAATGTGATGAATGCTTACCAGGTGGCTATGCCAGCAGCGTTTTTTTGCATACTCGTTGTACGCCCCGTTGTCATTCGGCTAGTGGGATTCACTGTTCACGGTCATTAAACATTCAGCATGCCCGGACGGCCTTTAAACGCGAGAAAAGTGACTGCCAAAGTTAAAGCGACGCAGAGCGCAGGGTAAAGAGATGCTTCGGCTCTCTGCCCGATGCAGAGAGCCTCGCTGAATCAGGACTTAAAGAGGTTTTTGAGCGTATGCGGCTGACAACGCAGGTACTGGCTGGCTGCCCGCACCTGCGCGCCGAGCGTTGCCGCAGCATGCCAGGGCCAACGCGGATCGTAGAGCGCCGTGCGTGCAATCCCGATGATATCCGCATCGCCGCTCGAGACAATGGCCTCGGCGTGTTGTGGCTCGGTGATCAGTCCAACGGCAACAACCGGAATGCTTACCGCAGATTTCACCGCTCTTGCCAGCGGAACCTGATATCCCGGATAGACATCGATCTGCTGATCGGGATGAAGCCCACCGCTGGAGACATGGATGGCATCAACGCCGCGAGCCTCCAGCATTTTGGCAAACGCCACGGCCTCTTCAATATCGAATCCGCCCTCAACCCAGTCGGTCGCTGAGATGCGCACGCTGATCGCTTTTTCTGCCGGGAACGCTTCGCGGACCACGTCAAAAATCTCTAACGGGAATCTGGCGCGGTTCTCCAGCGAGCCGCCGTACTCATCGGTACGCTGGTTCGATAGCGGCGACAGGAACTGATGCAGCAGATAACCATGGGCGGCGTGAATTTGAATCAGATCGATATTTAGTTTGGCAGCGCGTTTCGCGGCATTGGCAAACTGGGTGCGGATCTCGTCTAATCCGGCGCTATCGAGGGCAGTAGGATCGGTATAGCCAGTGTTGTAAGGGATAGCAGAGGGCGCTAGCGTTTGCCAGCCACCGTCCTGCTCGGGCGGGATTTGGCCCTGTTTATCCCAGGGCTTGTAGGTCGATGCCTTGCGTCCTGCATGAGCCAGCTGGATCGCAATGGGCATATCCGACCATTTACGGATGGAGTCAAGAACCCGGGCCATTGCAGCCTCAGTCTTATCATCATAGAGGCCAACGTCAGCAAAGGTGATGCGCCCTTCAGGAGAGACGGCGGTGGCTTCAATGGTCAGCAAACCGGCACCGGATTGCGCAAGCTGCCCCAGATGCATCGCGTGCCAGTCAGTCATGCATCCCTCTTCAGCCGAGTACTGGCACATGGGGGCAATCACGATCCGGTTCTCAATCTCCAGATTTCTGATGCGTAGCGGGGTAAATAGCTTGGGATTAGACATACAAATACTCTCTGTTTCAGCATTGGACAGGTATGAAAATCTTAGCCTCCATTCGTTACTTATCATAGTGATTGCGCTTTAAGCGCATGAATTACCAAAGGCTAAGCAATAAAAAAGGGAGCCTTGCGGCTCCCTCAGTCTCCCCAGACTGCAAATTAGCTGTTGCGGATGTACTCATCCATTTCGGTTTTCAGGTTATCGGATTTAGTACCGAAAATTGCCTGAACGCCCGAACCTGCAACAACCACACCCGCTGCACCCAGTTTCTTCAGGCCAGCCTGGTCAACCTTCGCCACGTCGGCCACGCTCACGCGCAGACGCGTAATACAGGCGTCGAGGTTCGTGATGTTCTCTTTACCACCGAAAGCGGAGACCAGCGCCGGAGCCATCTCGCTGGTCGCGCCAGCTTTAGCATCTTCGGTTGCGTCTTCGCGACCCGGCGTTTTCAGATCCAGCGCTTTGATCATTACGCGGAACACGGTGTAGTAGACCGCCGCATAGCACAGGCCAACAATCGGGAACAGCCACAGTTTGCTGCCGTTACCACTCAGCACGATAAAGTCGATCAGACCGTGTGAGAAGGAGGTACCGTCACGCATACCCAGCAGGATACAGATCGGGAAGGCCAGACCTGCCAGCACCGCATGGATTGCATAGAGGATCGGCGCAACGAACATGAAGGAGAACTCGATCGGCTCGGTGATACCGGTCAGGAACGAGGTCAGCGCTGCGGAGATCATGATACCGCCCACTTTTGCACGGTTCTCTGGTTTAGCAGAGTGCCAAATCGCAATTGCGGCAGCTGGCAGACCGTACATTTTGAACAGGAAGCCACCAGACAGTTTACCTGCCGTTGGGTCACCCGCCATGTAGCGTGGGATGTCGCCGTGGAACACCTGGCCTGCTGCGTTGGTGTATTCACCAATCTGCATCTGGAATGGAACGTTCCAGATGTGATGCAGACCAAATGGTACCAGGCAGCGCTCAATGAAGCCGTAGATACCGAACGCCACAACCGGGTTCTGGTAAGCCGCCCACTGAGAGAAGGTCTGGATTGCCGTACCGATTGGTGGCCAGATGAAGGACAGGACAACACCGGTGAAAATCGCGGCCAGACCAGAAATGATCGGCACAAAACGTTTACCCGCGAAGAAGCCCAGATACTCAGGCAGCTTGATGCGATAGAAGCGGTTAAACATGTACGCTGCAATCGCACCGGAGATGATACCACCGAGAACACCGGTGTCTGCCAGGTGCTTAGCGGCAATCTCTTCAGCAGGTAAATGCAGGACCAGCGGCGCAACCACAGCCATGGTTTTCACCATGATGCCGTAAGCAACAACGGACGCCAGAGCGGATACACCGTCGTTATTGGTGAAGCCCAGAGCAACACCGATAGCGAAGATCAGCGGCATGTTAGCAAAAACAGAACCGCCTGCTTCGGCCATCACGTGGGAAACTACGGCTGGCAGCCAGCTGAAGTTTGCAGAACCGACACCCAGCAGGATACCTGCGATAGGCAGTACGGATACTGGCAGCATCAGCGATTTACCGACCTTTTGCAGGTTAGCAAATGCATTCTTAAACATAATTGAGAGTGCTCCTGAGTATTTGTGCTTTTTTTACGTTTTCACGCATTGGCCCGGGGGGAGTACCGCGCCGTGGACAGGACATCTAAGCGCCCTTTATTTATTACACAGAGTAAAATAATTCCCTCTGAGTTTGTTTGACGGCTATCACGTTTCAGTTCAAGACGGCCAAAAAACTTGCAGATATTTACATAAAGCATGTCTGGATGTGTCTAAAAACGCCATCACCGCCCCAAATGAGGCGGTGAACTTTACTCGTTTTACTTATTAATTACGAGCCTAAAAATAACAGGTGTATCAGACAGATTGCAGGCGGGCGGGGTCGATATGGAACAGGCTGGCGAAGTTTTTCGTTGTCACGCGAGCCAGTTCTTCGATACTGACACCTTTCAGAACGGCCATATACTCAGCGACATCCCGGGTCATCGCTGGCTGATTCTCTTTGCCGCGATGAGGCACCGGCGCCAGGTACGGGGAATCGGTTTCCACCAGAATACGATCCAGCGGAACATAGCGCGCCGCACCACGCAGTTGCTCAGCATTGCGGAACGTTACAATCCCCGAGAATGAAATATAAAAGCCTAAATCAAGCAGCTTACCCGCCGTTTCTCTGTCTTCTGTGAAACAGTGTAGTACGCCACCGCAATCCGTCACCTTTTCCTCGGCCAGGATCGTCAGCGTGTCTTCACGCGCATCGCGGGTATGGACAATCACCGGCTTGTTCAGCTCGCGGCCAATGCGGATATGGTTGCGGAATGACTCCTGCTGGATAGGTTTGGTTTCCGGCGTATAAAAGTAGTCCAGCCCGGTTTCACCCATCGCCACCACGCCCTCCTCTGCCGCCAGGCTACGCAGCTCCTCAACGTCATACGCCTCGTCCTGGTTCAGCGGATGCACGCCGCAGGAGAAAGCGACGTTGTCACGATTGCCCACCAGCTCACGCATGGCGCGGTAGCCCGGCAGCGTGGTGGCGACGGCGAGGCAGAACTTAACGTCGCGGGCGGCAGCTTTCGCCAGCACGTCGTCCACGTCCTTATGCAGGGATTGATAATCAAGGCCATCGAGATGGCAGTGGGAGTCCACTAAAAACATAATGTCTCTCTTAAAGATGGGATACAGGTAGCACGGCGTCGGGTTGCAGCCAGTGCTCCTGACTCAGGAGTAAATCGGTTAACAGCAGTTCGCGATTGACGCCGGTCACAGTCAGCAGCTGCTCCCGGCAGGTAAAGATCGCTGCTAAGATAGCGCGCAGCCGGACAGGCGCAATAATTTTAGCCAGCCGGGTGACCAGCAGATGGGCATCGGCGTTGCTAAGCAGCGTCGCGCCCTGCTGAATTTTCATGGCGTCGAGATAGAGCGAAGCCAGCCAGTGCAGGCGATCGGCGACGCTGTCATGGTTCAGCGCAGGCAGCAGAGAGAGCCAGTCCCCGCTGGTCAGCGCCGCATCTACAGCAGTACACAGCGCCTGACGCTGCGCCCAGGCGTCGGTAGCGATCAGGGTTTGTGCCGCGCCCGGCGCACCGCCGCAGAGGCGCAACGCCGTCAGGATCGCCTCAGGGGAGGCCTGAACCTCTCGCGTCAGCCAGGCGCAGGCGTAACGCTCTTCCGGTGGCGCAAGGTGATGCAGACGACAGCGGCTGCGCAGGGTCGCCAGCAGACGGGCAGGCTCACGGCAGGCGAGGAAGAACCAGGTATTAGCCGGCGGCTCCTCCAGCGTTTTCAGCAGCGCATTAGCGGCGGCCTCGGTCAGGCGAGCCGCATCGCTTATCCATACTACCTTTGCCCCACCCAGCCGGGCGTGCTCGTAAAGCTTCTCGCTCACTTCGCGCACCGCATCGATGCCGAGCGTGCTTTTGCCCTTCTCTGGCTCCAGCACATAGTAATCCGGGTGGGTTCCCGCCTGCATCAGCTGACAGCCGCGGCAGCGACCGCAGCTTTTATGCCCGTCGGGCTGCTGGCAGAGCAGATAGCGCGTCAGGGCATAGATTAACGCCTCATCACCCATTCCGGGCAGAGCATGGATCAGTAGCGCATGGTGTCCGCGTCCGGCCTGATAGCTGGCAACCAGGCGTTCAAAGTCCGGGCGTAACCACGGATACCATTTCATGCGCCCTGCTCCTGCACCCAGACGGTGACCGTCTGGCGAATGTCGCCCATCACCTCTTCGAGGGTACGGGTGGCGTCGATAGTTTTGATCTGCGGATCGGCAGCGGCCAGCTCCAGATAACGGGCGCGGGCGCGATGGAAGAAGTCGTAGGACTCCTGCTCAATGCGGTCCAGCTCGCCCCGAGCGCGGGCGCGTTTCAGGCCCACTTCCGGCTCTACGTCGAGATAGAGCGTCAGGTCCGGACGGAAATCGCCTAATACGGTGTCGCGCAGTGTAGCCAGCATATGGGCATCAATGCCGCGTCCGCCACCCTGATAGGCCTGAGTCGAGAGATCGTGGCGATCGCCAATCACCCAGCAACCCCGGGCCAGCGCGGGCTTAATGACCGTCTCCACCAGCTGGACGCGGGCGGCATAGAACATCAGCACTTCGGCTTTGTCGGTAATCACCTCATCGCCTACGGATTTGATATCCAGAACCAGGCTGCGCAGCTTCTCAGCGAGCTGCGTGCCGCCCGGCTCGCGGGTGAAGATCATCTCGTTAACGCCGAGCTGGGTCAGCGTCTCCACGACGGTATCGCGGGCGGTGGTCTTTCCGGCCCCTTCCAGCCCTTCGATAACGATGTATTTACTGGCCATTTTTTTCCTTAAGCACTTTCAGATAGTCCTGCACCGCGCGATTGTGGCTGACGAGGTTAGTGGTAAAGGTATGTCCCCCTTTGCCGTCAGCAACAAAATAGAGGTACGGCGTTTTTGCCGGATGGGCCGCAGCGCGTAGCGACGCATCGCTCGGGATAGCAATCGGTCCCGGCGGCAGGCCGCTAATCGTGTAGGTATTATACGCCGTTGGCGTCTCCAGATCGCTACGGCTGATTTTACCGTTATAGCTCTCCCCCATCCCGTAGATCACGGTGGGATCGGTTTGCAGGCGCATGCCGGTACGCAGGCGGTTAATAAAGACCGAGGCGACCTGGTCTCGCTCGCTGGCAACCGCCGTCTCTTTTTCAACGATCGAGGCCATGGTGACCAGCTGGTTCTGATCTTTGTACGGCAGGCCCTCCGCCCGCCCTTCCCAGGCGTTGTTTACCGCGGCGACCATTTTGTCGTGGGCACGCTTGAGCATTGCCACATCGGTGGTGTTCGCCGTATAGAGCCAGGTATCGGGCCAGAACCACCCCTCGATCCACTCAGGATGGTCAAACTTGAGCACCTCCGCCACCGTGGCGTAGCTGTCATCCTTCAAGGTGTGCTGAATATAGGGGGCGTCCCGGAGCTGCTTCAGGAGGTCGCTGAGCCGCATCCCCTCCACCAGCCTGAGCGGGAACTGCGCCTCTTTGCCGCTCTCCAGCAGCCGCAGCATGTCGCGCACGGTCATATCCGGGGTAAAGCGATAGGTACCGGCCTTAAAGTGGGAGAGATCCGGCTCTACGCGCAGCAGCCACTGGAAAACGCGGGGCCGGTTGATAATCTTCTCGCTATAGAGCTGGGTCCCCAATGCCTGTCGGCCAGTGCCCGCTTTCAGGGTAAAGATCGTCTCTGCCTTGATCAGCAGCTTGCTCTCCGCCAGCTGGCGAACCTTCCAGTAACCTGCACCCGCGGCGATGCCCAGCACAACCAGCAGGAGTAAAACAAAACGAAACATTTTCTTCATGACAACATCACAGGCTCATAAAGGGGGATAAAAAGGTATATAGATCGCGCGAAGTCCAGCGCCATGCATCACAGGCATTAACGGGGACAATGGGCATCAGCGCATTGCAGATCAGCACCTCATCAGCATCTGCCAGCGCCTTTGGCCGTGCGGCCACTTCAGCGCACACAAACTCAGAGTCGGCCAACCGATCGATAATAAACTGACGCATGATGCCCTTCACGCCCGCATGGTCAAGACACGGCGTAAATACCGTCATGCCTTTCCGCCAGAATAAATTCGCGGCACAGCATTCCGTAAGCAACCCATCGCTGTCAAGAACCAGCGCCTCGTCACCTGCCGTCTGCTCAAGATGAGTACGGATCAGCACCTGCTCGAGGCGATTGAGATGCTTAATTCCCGCAAGATGAGGGTTACGCCCGAGCCGGACAGGACTGAGCGCAAGGGTAATCCCCTCCTGTCGCCAGCGATCGTAGTGCGCAGGCAGCGCTGCAAGGCTAAGAATACGCGTTGGCGTTTCGCAGCCCGTGGCGCTGTAGCCGCGGCCACCTGCGCCCCGGCTAATAATCACCTTTAGTACGCCGGTCTGCTGGTGACTCGCCAGAGTGACCATCTCCTGCTCAAGGAGGGTCCAGTCGCTAAACGGCAGCAGCAGACGATCGCAGGCCTCACGCAGGCGCGCAAGATGTGCCGGGAGCAGCTGGACCTGGCCGGCCAGGATGCAGGCGGTGGTAAAGCAGCCGTCACCAAACTGTACTGCCCTGTCGTTTGCCGCCAGCGTCTGCTGTTGGCAGCCATTTATCAAGAACATAGCGGCTCCTGTGTCAGTGACCGGGTAGTCTGGCAGGATGCGTAGCGTAGGACAAGCGGAGAAAGCTGAATTGAAAGGGAAAACATGCGGAGCAGACCGGGCAGCGCAGAGGCTACCCGGTCATACGGCGTTAGATCCGTTTGAAGATCAGCGAGCCGTTGGTACCACCGAAGCCAAAGGAGTTACACAGGGTGTACTCCAGATTGCTTACCTGGCGCGCGACATGCGGAACGTAGTCCAGATCGCAACCCTCATCCGGGTTATCCAGGTTGATGGTTGGCGGGATCGCCTGGTCGCGCAGGGCCAGAATCGAGTAGATAGACTCTACGGCGCCCGCCGCGCCCAGCAGGTGACCGGTCATGGATTTGGTGGAGCTGACCATTACGCGGCTTGCTGCTTCGCCAAACACGGATTTAACCGCCTGGGATTCGGCCTTATCGCCAGCCGGCGTTGAGGTGCCGTGGGCGTTAACGTAGCCAATCTTCGCCGGATCCAGCTGGGCATCACGCAGCGCGTTGACCATAGCCAGCGCCGCGCCCGCGCCGTTTTCCGGCGGTGAGGTCATATGGTAGGCGTCGCTGCTCATACCAAAGCCAACCAGCTCGGCATAAATTTTCGCGCCGCGTTTTTTCGCATGCTCGTACTCTTCCAGCATGACCATACCCGCGCCGTCGCCCAGCACAAAGCCGTCACGATCTTTATCCCACGGACGGCTTGCCGCCTGCGGATTGTCGTTACGGGTTGAGAGCGCACGCGCCGCGCCGAAGCCGCCCACGCCAAGCGGGGTACTGGCTTTTTCAGCGCCGCCTGCCAGCATAGCGTCAGCATCGCCATAGGCGATAATACGCGCCGCATGGCCGATGTTATGCACGCCGGAGGTACAGGCCGTGGCGATCGAGATACTCGGGCCCTGAAGACCAAGCATAATCGTCAGGTGACCTGCGACCATGTTAACGATGGTAGAGGGCACAAAGAACGGACTGATTTTACGCGGACCGCCGTTGACCAGCGAGGCGTGGTTCTCTTCGATCAGGCCAAGACCGCCGATACCTGAACCGATAGCGGCCCCAATACGGTGAGCGTTCTCTGAGGTGACCTCAAGGCCAGAATCCTGCATGGCCTGCCAGCCCGCAACAACTCCATATTGAATGAAGGCATCCATCTTGCGCTGCTCTTTGCGCGAGATAATGTCATCACAGTTAAAATCCTTTACTAAGCCAGCAAATTTTGTTGCATAGGCGCTAGTATCGAAATGGTCGATCAGGCTGATGCCACTCTGACCGGCAAGGAGAGCACTCCAGGTAGACTCTACGGTATTGCCGACAGGAGACAACATGCCAAGTCCGGTCACAACTACA
>DAMBQR010000005.1:0-76523 GCA_032055545.1 Pseudescherichia sp.
CCTGTCACGCAGGGGGTCGCGGGTTCGAGTCCCGTCCGTTCCGCCACTATTCAGAAGGCCTGAATCAGCAATGATTCAGGCCTTCGTCGTTTTCGCTTTTCAAACGGGCAGCTGGGCACCCGTTAGTGGCATCACTTCTCCAGCATAAAGGCGTCGGCATCCTGCCAGGCCGGGAACTTTTCGCGATACTCTTTCAGCGCAGTGAGCGACAGCTCGGCATCGATACGCGTAGCCTGGTGCGGCTCGGCGGTAGCAAGAATTTCCCCTTGTGGGCTGACGATCCGGCTGTCGCCGCGGTAGTGGTGCCCGTTGCCGTCGGTGCCGACGCGGTTACAGCCCGCGACGTAGGCCTGGTTCTCAATCGCCCGCGCTACCAGCAGCGCCTGCCAGTGCAGCGAGCGCGGCGCGGGCCAGTTGGCTACGTACAGGGCCAGATCGTAGTCGTCACGGTTACGTGACCAGACCGGGAAACGCAGGTCATAGCAGACCATGGGGAGAATGCGCCAGCCGCGCCACTCAAAGACCACTCGCTCGGTACCGGCCTCGTAGTGGTGATGCTCATCGGCCATGCGGAACAGGTGGCGCTTATCGTAGCTATGCACCTTGCCCTCCGGCTCGACCAGCAGGAAGCGGTTTACCGCCCCGCGATCGCTCTGCAGCGCTGCGCTCCCGGCAACCAGCGCATTCGTCTGCTGCGCTTTGGCCTGCATCCAGGCGATAACATCACTCTGCGGCAGCGACTGCTGAGCCGCCTGCATCGCAAAACCCGTCGTGAACATCTCCGGCAACACGATAACGTCGCGCCCGATAATATTTTCCAGTTGGCGATCGAAGTGGCGCAGATTCGCTGGACCATCCATCCACACCAGCGGCTGTTGCAACAGCGTAATTTTCAAACCAGGCACGATGAGTCTCCCCATTTTTGTAGCGTTCAAACACTCTACCACGGCAAAACGCGATTGTGTGGCAATAAAAAACCCTGCCCGGGGGCAGGGTCAATGGCAACACAGGAAACGTTACGCAGCTTCGATTTTACGCACTTTTTCCGGCAGGGCAGGGAGCAGCGGCCTGACCGGTTGGATCGCCAGCGCGTCTGCCTCGAAGTCATCAACGTTGATGCTGCGCAGTCGGCTCTCCTCGGCTTTGATCAGGATCCGCGCTTCGTCATAGTCGATAATCCCCTGAGCCAGCGCCTCGTTGGCCAGCGTATCCAGACGGGTGAACGGCAGATTCTTACCGATCTCTTTACAGATGCGCTGGTGAATCGGATCCGCCGCGATCACGTCCAGCAGCGCGTCTTCCAGCAGACCAACCGGGTTATGCTCGCTGGGCGTAAGATACTGACCGCGGCCAATGCGGGAGCGAGTGGCGCACGGCGTTTGCAGGATCTTCGCCACCGCATGGTCCAGCTTATCCGACGGGGCAAGGTAGTGACGCCCGGTCGGGAAGATAGTTGCGCGGAGCAGGGCGGCAACGCCGCGGTTCGGGAAGTTCGCCAGCAGGTCATCCATCGCCTGCTCTGCTTTATAGAGCGCGTCCTGCACGCCCCAGTGGACCAGCGGCAGATCGGCTTCGTGGCGGCCTTCGTCGTCGTAGCGTTTCAGCGTTGCGCTGGCGAGGAAGATCTGGCTCAGAATATCCCCCAGCCGTGCCGAGATACGCTCGCGGCGTTTCAGGCTGCCGCCCAGCACTGCCATCGAGACATCCGACAGCATCGCCAGGTTAGCGCTCAGGCGGTTAAGATGCTGGTAGTAGCGGCGGGTCGCATCCCCGGTTGGCGTGCTGCTGGTCAGGCCGCGAGTCAGGCCAAGCCAGAAGCTACGCACCGTGTTGCTGCCCACGTGGCCGATGTGTTTAAACAGCAGCGTATCGAAGGCGTTAAGATCGTTGCTCTGGGCGGCAGCCATCTCATCCAGTACGTAAGGATGGCAGCGAATGGCGCCCTGACCGAAGATCATCATGCTACGGGTAAGAATGTTCGCCCCTTCAACGGTGATGGCGATCGGTGCGCCCTGGTAAACGCGGGCCAGGAAGTTGCTCTCGCCGAGCATGATGCCTTTCCCGCCGGCAATATCCATGGCATCAATAATCGACTGCTGGCCGCGGTGGGTACAGTGGTACTTGACGATGGCAGAGAGCACCGCCGGTTTTTCCCCAAGCACGATGGCGTAGGTGATCAGCGACGCGGCAGCATCCATCACGTAGGCGTTACCGGCAATGCGCGCCAGCGGCTCTTCTATCCCTTCCATCTTGCCGATGGCGATGCGGAACTGGCGGCGAATATGCGCGTAGGCGCCGATGCCCATCGCAGCAGACTTCAGGCCGCCGGTAGAGTTCGACGGCAGCGTAATGCCACGGCCCACCGACAGACACTCCACCAGCATCCGCCAGCCCTGGCCGGCCATTTTGGGTCCGCCGATGATGTAGTCAATTGGCACAAAGATATCCTGACCGCGGGTCGGGCCGTTCTGGAACGGAACGTTAAGCGGGAAGTGGCGGCGACCAATCTCCACGCCGGGCGTGCTGGTGGGGATCAGTGCACAGGTAATGCCCAGATCCTCGTCACCGCCCAGCAGCTTGTCCGGGTCGGAGAGCTTAAAGGCCAGGCCCAGCACGGTAGCGATCGGGGCCAGAGTGATGTAGCGTTTGTTCCAGGTCAGACGCATACCGAGCACCTGCTCACCCTGCCACTCGCCCATACAGACTACACCGGTATCCGGGATAGCACCGGCATCGGAACCCGCTTCCGGGCTGGTCAGAGCAAAACAGGGGATCTCTTCGCCACGGGCCAGACGCGGCAGGTAGTGATCCTTCTGCTCTTCGGTGCCGTAGTGTTGCAGCAGCTCGCCCGGGCCTAAGGAGTTAGGCACGCCGACGGTGATGGCCAGAATGCCGGAGACGCCGGAGAGCTTCTGCAGCACGCGGGACTGGGCGTAGGCGGAGAACTCGAGGC
The DNA here is from genome assembly GCA_032055545.1 of Pseudescherichia sp. GTDB lineage: Bacteria > Pseudomonadota > Gammaproteobacteria > Enterobacterales > Enterobacteriaceae > Pseudescherichia. The sequence continues at coordinate 2,954 of DAMBQR010000005.1, forward strand.
CGCCGTACTCTTTTTTAATGATCATCGCAAAGAAGCGATGCTCTTTCAGGTACGCCCACAGCTCAGGTGGCAGGTCGGCCATCTCATGGGTGATCTGAAAATCATTTGCCATGCGGCAGGCCTCTTCTACCGGCCCGTCGATAAACGCCTGCTCTTCTGCGGTCAGACGCGGCTGCGGATAGCTGTGCAGTTTTTTCCAGTCCGGATTGCCACGGAACAGATCGCCTTCCCACCACGTGGTTCCGGCGTCGATCGCCTCTTTCTCGGTGCGCGACATGGGCGGCATCACCTTACGGAAGCCGCGAAACGCCGGGGCGGAAATCATCGATTTACGCATCGCGGGCAGGTTGAACGGCACCAGCATAATCGCCAGCGGCACCAGCACCCAGATAGACCACAGGCCGGAAACGCCAAGCGCGGCGGTCCAGGCCAGCAAAATCAGGCTACTCAAAAACAGGCTGACGCGATGGTAGAACAGCGCGCCAATCAGTACCACGGTTGCGACAAGACTCAACATCATCATAAACAATTGCTCCCTGGCTTGTAGGAGGTCTGACCACTTTAGATGTTATTGTTGTAGTGGATGACACTATATTTAGCAATGTGTTTACAAAGTAATTACAACCTGGTTCACATTGTTGAGGGTGATGACGGCACGGATACCTAAAACGCCCGGTGATAAGTATGGCTTTAGCTTCTCGCGTGTGGTGCTATCCGGTAAACTGCGCACGTAAAATTCATCTATTCTGAAGGACATCTTATGTACCAGGATCTGATTCGTAACGAACTGAACGAAGCGGCGGAGACGCTGGCTAATTTTCTGCAGGATGACGCTAATATTCACGCTATCCAGCGCGCGGCGGTGCTGCTGGCCGACAGCTTCAAAGCCGGTGGCAAAGTGCTCTCCTGCGGTAACGGCGGTTCACACTGTGATGCGATGCATTTTGCTGAAGAGCTGACCGGTCGCTACCGTGAGAACCGTCCGGGCTATCCGGCTATCGCTATCTCTGACGTCAGTCACATCTCCTGCGTCGGTAACGATTTTGGCTACGACTATATCTTCTCCCGCTACGTGGAAGCGGTAGGCCGCGAGGGCGACGTGCTGCTGGGTATCTCCACCTCCGGCAACTCCGGTAACGTGATCAAAGCGATCGATGCTGCGCGTGCGAAAGGGATGAAGGTGATCACCCTGACCGGTAAAGACGGCGGCAAAATGGCCGGCAGCGCTGACATTGAGATCCGCGTTCCGCACTTTGGCTATGCCGACCGCATCCAGGAAATTCATATCAAAGTGATCCACATCTTGATTCAGCTGATTGAAAAAGAGATGGTTAAAGCTTAAGACGTCGTACGGGGGCCAGGCCCCCGATGAGCTGTGGAGGTGTTGTATGTGCGAACTGCTCGGGATGAGCGCCAATGTGCCTACGGATATTTGCTTTAGTTTTACCGGGCTGGTTCAGCGCGGTGGGGGAACCGGGCCGCATAAAGACGGCTGGGGCATTACCTTTTATGAAGGCAAAGGCTGTCGCACGTTCAAGGATCCACAGCCCAGCTATAACTCACCGATAGCGAAACTGGTTCAGGACTACCCGATCAAATCCTGCTCGGTGGTGGCCCATATTCGCCAGGCCAACCGGGGCGAAGTGTCGCTGGAGAATACGCACCCCTTTACCCGCGAACTGTGGGGTCGCAACTGGACCTATGCCCACAACGGCCAGCTGACGGGCTACAAGACGCTGGAGACCGGCAACTTCCGTCCGGTGGGTGAGACCGACAGCGAAAAGGCGTTCTGCTGGCTGCTGCACAAGCTCACCGCACGCTATCCGCGCACGCCGGGCAATATGGCGGCGGTGTTTAAGTACATTGCGACGCTGGCAGGAGAGCTGCGTGAGAAGGGCGTGTTCAATATGCTGCTGTCGGATGGGCGCTACGTGATGGCATTCTGCTCCACCAACCTGTTCTGGATCACCCGTCGGGCGCCGTTCGGCGTGGCGAAGCTGCTGGATCAGGACGTTGAGATCGACTTTCAAAAAGAGACCACGCCCAATGACGTGGTCTCCGTAATTGCTACCCAGCCGCTCACCGGCAATGAAGCCTGGCACAAAATCATGCCAGGGGAGTGGGTGCTATTTTGCCTCGGGGAGCGTGTAGTTTGATGCCAGCTGAGGCTGGATCGCGCCGTTGCTCTTAAGCGGCTTGCTCACCACATAACGCCCGTCCACCACCGAGACCACCGGCGGCTGGTGGAGGGTATTGAAGTAGTCATAGCCTGGCTTCAGCTGATTCCAGAAGTCCGCGTAGTACGAGTTCTTGTGGCGTGCCATATTGGCGTCGGTCATACGGAACGGATAGATGCTTACCTGCACGCCCGGCTGGCCAAAGACCAGCGCGCCGGTCACAAACTGGAAGATCTCATCGATGCCGGAGTCGGTCATGGCGTAGCAGCCTACCGAGACGCATGCGCCGTGGATCATCAGGTATTTACCTTCGTAGCCATGCGATCGATCGTAGGCGTTAGGGAAGCCAATATTGATCGCCTTATAGAAACGGCTGTCCGGCTTCAGCTGGCTGCGCTGAACGGTATAGAACCCTTCCGGGCTTTTAAAGTCGCCCTGACGCTGTTTCGGGCCGAGGCCGCCGGAGTAGTTACAGATCTTGTAGCTATCCATCAGCTGATACTGCTCGCCCATCTTGACGTACAGCTCAAGCGTGCGCTCTTCCTTGAAGATCTGGATATAGACCGGGGAACCCATTAACTGCTGCTTATATTCTTTACTCACGGGCGTTGTTGAGCTGTTGCTGCTGAGCAGGCCGGCAAACGAGACGCACGGTATTGTAAGCATCGCAATGAATAATGCGATTATGCGCATACTACTTGTTCCTTGATAAAGCGGTTACCACATTGCCAGGACGGCAAAAGAGACCCGAAATCAGACTAATCTGGATTAGGAGCGCTCACATTAGCACCCCGGTATTTTTTCGCAAGCCCGCCAGGCGGAGTTTACAAAATGTTTTGCTCAGGCCCCATCATACCGATATCAAAGGGCGTTGGCTAAGCTTCTGCATACGCGATGCTTCTCATTTTATCAACAAAAGCTGTATACTTATCCAGTGAGGGCAGAGACTTCTCAGGCAAAATAAGCAGATGCGAAAAATAATACACGTTGATATGGACTGCTTTTTCGCAGCGGTGGAGATGCGCGATAATCCCGCCCTGCGAGATATCCCTATCGCCATCGGTGGCAGCCGGGAGCGGCGAGGCGTCATTAGCACCGCTAACTACCCGGCGCGCAAGTTTGGTGTGCGCAGCGCTATGCCTACCGGTATGGCGCTCAAGCTCTGCCCGCATCTCACCCTGCTGCCGGGGCGCTTCGATGCCTATAAAGAAGCTTCACGTCATATTCAGGCGATCTTCTCCCGCTACACGTCGCGCATTGAACCTCTTTCGCTGGATGAAGCCTTTCTTGATGTGACCGACAGCGTGCACTGCCACGGCTCCGCCACCCTGATAGCGCAGGAGATCCGTCAGACTATCTTTAACGAGCTACAGCTCACCGCCTCGGCGGGGATTGCGCCGGTAAAATTTCTGGCGAAAATCGCTTCGGATCTCAACAAGCCCAACGGTCAGTACGTCATCACCCCAGACGAGGTTCCAACGTTCCTCAAAACCCTGCCGCTGTCAAAAATACCCGGCGTTGGCAAAGTCTCTGCTGGCAAGCTGGAGAGTCTCGGCCTGCGCACCTGTGAAGACGTGCAGAAGAGCGATCTTGCCATGCTCCTGAAGCGCTTCGGCAAGTTTGGTCGGGTGCTGTGGGAGCGCAGTCAGGGGATCGACGAGCGGGAGATCACCGGCGAGCGGCTGCGCAAGTCGGTGGGGGTGGAGCGCACTCTGGCAGAGGATATCCACGAGTGGGAGGCGTGCGTGGCGATTATCGAGCGCCTCTACCCGGAGCTGGAGCGACGGCTTGCCATAGTTAAGCCGGACCTGCTGATCGCCCGTCAGGGGGTAAAACTTAAGTTTAACGATTTCCAGCAGACGACGCAGGAGCACGTCTGGCCCCGGCTGAACAAAGAGGATCTGATTGCCATCGCTCGTAAAACGTGGGATGAGCGACGGGGAGAGCGCGGCGTGCGGCTGGTGGGGCTGCATGTCACGCTGCTCGATCCGCAGCTTGAAAGGCAGCTAGTGCTGGGGCTATAAAAAAGCCCGGTGGCGCTACTGCCACCGGGCGTTACTGACTATTTCGCCGGGATCGACTTCAGTAGCTCGGTCAGCAGGGTCCAGTACTGGCCCACGCTCTCGATGTGTACCTGCTCATCCGGAGAGTGCGGACCGGTGATGGTCGGCCCGATAGAGACCATATCCATGTCCGGGTACGGCTTTTTAAACAGGCCGCACTCAAGACCGGCGTGGATCACCTGGATGTTCGGCGTTTTGTCGAACAGGCGCTGATAGGTTTCACGCACCAGCTGCATCACCGGGGATTTTGCATCCGGCTGCCAGCCTGGGTAGCTGCCTTTGGCTGAGGTCTGCGCGCCCGCCAGCGTGCCTAAGGACTCCAGCATGCTGACCACATACTCTTTACCGCTGTCGATCAGGGAGCGGATCAGGCAGATGATCTCTGCGCTGTCGTCTTCCATAGTGACCACACCCACGTTCAGGGAGGTCTCTACCACGCCCTTCGCCACATCCGAGTTGCGGATCACACCGTTCGGCGTGGCGTTCAGCAGCTGCACGAAGGCATCGCGGGAAGCGGTCGTCAGCGCGGCTTTATCAGAGGCGACGCTCTCCAGCTGCACGGTCAGGTTCTTCTCTTTGATCGCCAGCTCGTTGCTCAGGATAGCCTGGTAATCACTTGCTAAGGTCTTGAGCTGCGCGGCCTTATCTGCCGCAACCGCAACGGTAGCGAAGGCTTCGCGCGGAATGGCGTTACGCAGCGTGCCGCCGTTGAAGTCCAGCAGGCGCAGATCCAGCTCGGCAGCGTGACCGGCGAGGAAACGTGCCAGCAGCTTGTTGGCATTGCCCAGACCGAGGTGGATATCACCGCCGGAGTGGCCGCCTTTCAGGCCCTTCAGGGTCAGGCGGAAGGTTTCAAAGCCAGCGGGAACGGCTTCGCGGGAGAGCGCCAGGGTGGAGATAAAGTCGATGCCACCGGCGCAGCCCATGTAGATCTCACCCTCTTCTTCAGAGTCGGTGTTGATCAGGATGTCGGCCTGTAACCAGCCAGCCTGCAGACCAAACGCGCCGTCCATTCCGGCCTCTTCGGTCATGGTCAGCAGCACTTCCAGCGGGCCGTGGGCCACGGTGTCATCTGCCAGTACGGCCAGCGCAGACGCCATACCGATACCGTTATCCGCCCCCAGGGTGGTGCCACGGGCTTTTACCCACTCGCCATCAACGTAGGGCTGAATCGGATCGACGGTGAAGTCGTGCACGGTGTCGTGGTTTTTCTGCGGCACCATATCCAGGTGAGCCTGTAACACGACCGGCTTGCGGTTTTCCATACCGGCGGTGGCCGGCTTACGGATCAGGATGTTGCCAACCTGGTCACGCTCGGCGTGAAAGCCTTTCTCTTTCGCCCAGCCCATAACGTGTTCAGCAAGCTGTTCTTCATGGTAGGAGGGGTGGGGAATAGAGCAGATCTTGGCAAAAATATCCCATAGCGGCTGGGGGGAGAGTTGAGACAGTTCAGACATAATGATTCTCCATGTCAATGGCCTGCAAAAAAGTGGGGGCAGGGCACAGGATTAGCGATAACAGAGCATCACGCGCTATGCGGGTGAGATAGAGGGAGAATACCACTTTATTGCCAGTCTGAGTGTGACACATGTAAAAAGCACAGGGCGGGCCGCGTAACACTGGTTTTTAGCGCGTCAGATCTCTATAATCTCGCGCAACCCATTTTCCCCTGAACACATTTAAGCCGCTTTACAATAGGCTGGGACACTTCACATGAGCGAAAAATACGTCGTCACCTGGGACATGCTGCAAATTCACGCCCGCAAGCTGGCCGCGCGCCTGCTGCCGTCAGAACAGTGGAAAGGCATCATTGCCGTTAGCCGCGGTGGTTTAGTTCCGGCTGCCCTGCTGGCCCGTGAGCTGGGTATTCGCCATGTTGATACCGTTTGCATCTCCAGCTACGACCACGACAACCAGCGCGAGCTGAAAGTGCTGAAACGTGCTGAAGGCGACGGTGAAGGCTTTATCGTGATTGACGATCTGGTGGATACCGGCGGTACCGCAGTTGCTATTCGCGACATGTATCCAAAAGCTCACTTCGTTACTATCTTCGCTAAGCCTGCCGGTCGCCCGCTGGTTGATGACTATGTGATCGATATCCCGCAGGATACCTGGATTGAGCAGCCGTGGGATATGGGCGTGGTCTTCGTACCGCCTATCTCTGGCCGCTAAGCTGCTTTTTTCTAAACTTTACGCCCGGTTATGCCGGGCGTTCTGTTATTTAGCGCCCGGCAGGTTACAATAGATGAAGTGACGTAATCATGGAGGCTGCGCGCAATGTCCCAGGCTAACCTCAGCGAAACCCTGTTTAAACCCCGATTCAAACATCCCGAAACCTCGACGCTGGTGCGCCGTTTTCAGCGGGGCAATCCCCCGGCGATGGATTCTGCGCTGGACGGGGCCAGCGTTCCGCACTGGTACCGGCTGATCAACCGCCTGCTGTGGGTCTGGCGCGGAGTCGATCCGCGTGAAATTCTCGACGTGCAGGCGCGGATCGTCATGAGCCAGGCCGAACGTACCGACAGCGATCTCTATGATACGGTGGTGGGCTATCGCGGCGGCAACTGGATTTACGAGTGGGCGACCCAGGCGATGAAGTGGCAGCAGAAGGCCAGCCAGACCGAGGAGGACGCTCTCAGCGGCCGCCAGTGGCTCCACGCCTCCAATCTCTACAGCATTGCCGCCTATCCGCACCTGAAGGGCGATGACCTGGCCGAGCAGGCGCAGGCGCTGGCCAACCGCGCCTATGAAGAGGCTGCCCGTCGTCTGCCCGGCAAGCTGCGCCAGCTGGAGTTCGCCATTCCCGGTGGCTCGCCGCTGGTGGGTTTCTTGCACATGCCGAAAGGCGACGGCCCGTTCCCGACGGTGCTGGTGTGCGGCGGTCTCGACAGCCTGCAGAGCGACTACTACAACCTGTTTGAGCGCTACTTTGCGCCGAACGGCATCGCGATGCTGACCCTTGATATGCCGTCGATTGGCTTTTCGTCAAAGTGGAAGCTGACCCAGGACTCCAGCATGCTGCACCAGCACGTGCTGAAAGCGCTGCCGGACATTCCGTGGGTCGATCACACCCGGGTGGCCGCCTTTGGCTTCCGCTTTGGAGCGAACGTTGCCGTGCGTCTGGCCTACCTTGAGTCGCCGCGTCTGAAGGCGGTGGCCTGTCTCGGGCCGGTGGTGCACTCGCTGCTCACCGACCCTCAGCGCCTCAGCGGTGTTCCTGAGATGTACCTCGACGTACTGGCCAGTTGTCTGGGGATGCATGACGCCTCGGACGAGGCGCTGCGCGTTGAGCTGAACCGCTACTCGCTGAAAACCCAGGGGTTGCTGGGACGTCGATGTCCGACGCCAATGCTCTCTGGCTTCTGGAAAAACGATCCCTTTAGTCCGGAAGAGGAGTCGCGGCTCATTGCCTCATCCTCTGCCGACGGTAAGCTGCTGGAGATCCCGTTTAAGCCGGTTTACCGGAATTTTGATAAGTCACTGCAGGAAATTACTGCCTGGATGAAGCATAGATTGCGTTAATGCGTTGCTTAATTCCATTGATTTGGTAAAACAGTTGCATCACAAAAGGAGATCGCAATGACGTTACCGAGTGGACACCCGAAAAGCAGACTGATCAAGAAATTTATGGCGCTTGGCCCCTATATCCGCGAGGAGCAGTGCGAAGGGAACCGTTTCTTTTTTGACTGCCTTGCCGTATGCGTCAACGTGAAACCTGCCCCTGAGAAGCGTGAGTTTTGGGGCTGGTGGATGATAATGGAAGCTCAGGAAAAACGCTTCACCTATACCTACCAGTTTGGCCTCTTTAATAAAGAGGGCCACTGGGAGCCAGTTGCCATTAAGGATACAGAAGTGACCGATCGTCTTGAGCAGACGCTGCGTACTTTCCACGAGCGTGCACGCGAGCTGCTGGCATCGCTGGAGTTAAAACTGGAGCCTGCCGATGATTTTAAAAATGAGCCGGTCAAACTCAGCGCCTGATTAATTAAGCGCCATAAATGAAAAAGGCCCTTCAATAATATGAAGGGCCTTTTTATTAGCCAGAATTAGAACTGGTAGGTTACGCCCAGCGCAACGACATCGTCATTGGTGGTAACCAGGCGGTTATCGTCGTCAATCTGGTTAATTTTATAATCAACGAAGGCCGACATGTTTTTGTTGAAGTAGTAAGTTGCGCCTACGTCGATATAGTTGACCAGATCTTCGTCACCGAAGCCTTCAATATCTTTGCCTTTGGTCAGGACGTAGCCCACGGACGGACGCAGGCCGAAGTCGAACTGGTACTGGAGCACGGCTTCGAAGTTATCCGCTTTGTTGGCAAAGCCCGCAGAGGAGGAGACTGGGGTCATATTGTAAGAGACGCCGTAGAAGGCAGCCGCGTAGACGTTGTTGGCATCATACTTCGCGCCAGCAGCCCAGGCTTCCGCATTCGCGCCACGGCCAAGGGCCATACGATTCTGCGCGTCGGTGCGGTCAGAGTTAGCGTATGCACCCACGATAGAGAAGTCGCTGCCGCCAAAGTCATAGGCCAGAGAGGTACCGAAGCCGTCGCCGTTCTGTTTCACAACGCTGCTGCGGCCGTTTTCGTTTTTGCCCTGGTACTGCAGGGTCAGGTCCAGACCGTCTACCATGCCGAAGAAGTCGCTGTTACGGTAGGTGGCCACGCCGCTGGTGCGTTTAGTCATAAAGTTGTCGGTACGGGTCATGCCGTCACCGCCGAACTCCGGGAACATATCGGTGTAGGCGGCCACGTCATACAGCACGCCCAGGTTACGACCGTAGTCCAGTGAACCGAAATCTTTGATTTTCACACCGGCAAAGGCCAGACGGGTTTTCTGCCCGGAGGTGCTTTCGTCATTATTACCGGCAAACTCCGCTTCCCAGCGACCGAAGCCCGTAATTTGATCGTTAATTTGGGTTTCGCCTTTAAAGCCGAAACGAACGTATGTTTTATCGCCGTCGTTGCTATTGTCATCGCTGAAGTAGTGCATGGCTTTCACTTTGCCGTAAACGTCCAGCTTGTTGCCATTTTTATTAAAAACTTCTGCGGACTGTACCGATGCGGAAGCAACCAGACCCATTACCACTAATGCCAGAGTACTCTTTTTCATTTTGATTCCCGATTTAAACAAAAGACGCTCTAATATTCGCCAGGCTTATACCTGCTGAAAACAGAGAGGGTTTTAACGTTCGGAAATGAAAGATTTATGACAATGTCGGAATAATTTTAAAAATCCGTGTTTATTTATTTCTGCAATAAAACTGCAAAAATCTGCCGTTAGGCTTGCCGATCCTCGCAGCAATCTCTCATGCTTTTGACCGAGGTTATTGGCAAGCGGCCTCACTCCTGTTACAACGTCAGACTGACATCACATTTCCTTATTCGTAAAACGGCAGAGAATCATGAGTGACACCCAGACGCTGGTGGTAAAACTCGGCACCAGCGTATTAACGGGCGGATCGCGCCGCCTCAACCGCGCCCATATTGTGGAGCTGGTACGCCAGTGCGCGCAGCTGCATGCCGCAGGGCATCGTATTGTTATCGTCACCTCCGGGGCGATCGCCGCCGGACGTGAGCACCTGGGCTACCCGGAGCTGCCCGCGACCATCGCCTCCAAGCAGCTGCTGGCAGCGGTAGGGCAGAGCCGCCTGATCCAGCTCTGGGAGCAGCTCTTCTCCATCTACGGCATCCACGTCGGCCAGATGCTGCTGACGCGTGCCGATATGGAGGACCGGGAGCGCTTTCTCAACGCCCGCGATACTCTGCGCGCGCTGCTGGATAACAGCATCGTGCCGGTGATCAATGAGAACGACGCCGTGGCTACCGCTGAGATCAAAGTAGGGGATAACGACAACCTCTCTGCGCTGGCCGCCATTTTGGGCGGAGCGGATAAGCTGCTGCTGCTTACCGATCAGCAGGGTCTCTACACCGCCGATCCACGCAACAATCCGGACGCCGAGCTAATTGCCGACGTCCACGGCATTGACGATGCGCTACGTGCGATTGCCGGGGACAGCGTCTCCGGTCTTGGCACCGGCGGCATGGGTACCAAACTACAGGCCGCTGACGTCGCCTGCCGGGCGGGCATCGAGACCATTATCGCTGCTGGCAGCAGGCCGGGAGTCATTGGCGACGCGCTGAACGGCGTGCCGGTGGGGACGCGCTTCCACGCTCAGACTTCGCCGCTGGAGAGCCGCAAGCGCTGGATCTTTGGCGCACCGCCAGCGGGTGAGCTGACCGTGGACGAAGGGGCCACGATGGCGATCCTCGAAAAAGGCAGCTCGCTGCTGCCAAAAGGGATCAAAAGCGTGACAGGCAACTTCTCCCGTGGTGAAGTGATCCGTATTCGTAACCTGGAAGGACGGGACATCGCTCACGGCGTCTCCCGCTACAACAGCGACGCGCTGCGACGTATTGCAGGCCAGCACTCACAACAGATCGACGCCATTCTCGGCTACGAGTATGGTCCGGTCGCCGTCCATCGCGACGACATGATCACCCGTTAAGGAGCAGACGTATGCTTGAACAGATGGGCATCGCTGCGAAAGCAGCCTCGTATAAGCTGGCGCAGCTCTCCAGCCGAGAAAAAAACCGCGTTCTGGAGAAGATCGCTGACTACCTGGAGGCCCAGGCGCACGACATTATCCAGGCTAACGATCAGGACGTACTTGAGGCCCGGCGCAACGGCCTGAGCGAAGCGATGCTTGATCGCCTGGCGCTCAATCCTGAACGTCTGAAAAGTATCGCCGACGACGTGCGTCAGGTTTGCAAGCTGGCGGATCCGGTAGGCCAGATTATTGACGGCGGGCTGCTCGACAGCGGCCTGCGCATCGAACGTCGTCGCGTCCCCCTCGGCGTTATCGGCGTGATCTACGAAGCGCGACCTAACGTCACCGTTGACGTCGCCTCCCTGTGCCTGAAGACCGGCAACGCGGCGATCCTGCGCGGCGGCAAAGAGACCTGGCGCACCAATGCTGCTACTGTGAAGGTGATCCAGCAGGCGCTGGAGGAGTGTGGTCTGCCGGCAGGCGCTATCCAGGCGATTGAGAGTCCGGATCGGACGCTGGTCAACGAGATGCTGCGTATGGATAAGTACATCGACATGCTGATCCCGCGCGGCGGGGCAGGGCTGCATAAGCTGTGCCGTGAGCAGTCAACCATTCCGGTGATCACCGGGGGGATCGGCGTATGCCATATCTACGTGGATGACACCGCCGAAATCGAACCCGCGCTGAAGATTATCGTCAACGCCAAGACCCAGCGCCCGAGCACCTGCAATACGGTAGAGACGCTGCTGGTAAATCAGGCGATTGCCGATCGCTTTTTACCTGCATTGAGCGATACGATGGCCCAGAGCGGTGTCATGCTGCACGCCGATGCGGCGGCGCTGAAAACGCTGCAAAGTGGCCCGGCGCACGTCGAGGCGGTGAAGCCGGAGCAGTACGACGATGAGTTTTTATCTCTCGATCTCAACGTCAAGCTGGTGGCCTCGCTTGATGAGGCGATCGAGCACATTCGCGAGCACGGCACACAGCACTCGGATGCGATCCTTACCCGCACCCTGAGCAATGCCAACCGCTTTGTGAACGAGGTGGATTCGTCGGCGGTGTACGTCAACGCCTCTACGCGCTTCACCGACGGCGGGCAGTTTGGCCTCGGCGCAGAGGTGGCGGTAAGCACGCAGAAGCTGCACGCTCGCGGCCCGATGGGTCTCGAAGCGCTGACCACCTACAAGTGGGTCGGCTTCGGCGACGATACCATTCGCGCCTGATCGCCTGCGGGCGACGCATGCCGTCGCCCGCGCTATCCCTGGCTCTGCTGCCCTGTTCGCTCCTGGGCGGCCGAATCCAGCGCGGCCATCTGCTCCTGTAGTGCCGCCACGCTCAGCGGCTTGCCAATCAGGTAGCCCTGGGTTTCATCGCACTCCATCATCATCAGCTTCTGAAGTTGCCCTTCGGTTTCCACCCCCTCAGCCGTAATACTTAGCGAGAAGGCTTTACCCAGACCAATAATATTTTCGACGATGGTATTGGCGCTGTCGCTCTCCGGCATGCCGGAGATAAAGGATTTATCGAGCTTAATGCCGTCAAACGGGAAATTGCGTAGGTAGCTCAGAGAGGAGTAACCGGTCCCAAAGTCATCCATCAGCAGCTTTACTCCCAGCTTCTTCAGGGCCAGCATCAGCTCAAGACTATTTTCCGGGTTCCACAGCGTGGCGTTTTCAGTGACTTCAATCTCAAGCCTCTCCGGATCCAGCTGCGACGCCTCCAGGGCGCTCCTGACGCGGTCAATCAGGCTCCAGGACTGGAACTCTACGGCAGAGATATTCACCGAGACGGAGAGACCGTGCAGAGAGTGCTGCGCGTCATGACAGGCAGTTTTCAGCACCCAGTCGCTGAGGGGAATAATCAGTCCGGTCTCCTCTGCCAGAGAGATAAACTGGTCCGGCATCAGCAGGCCAAGTTCCGGATGATCCCAGCGGATCAGCGCCTCTACGGCGATAATACGCGAGGAGTTGTGGCCGTAGCGTGGCTGGTAAACCAGGCGGAACTGCTGTTTTTTAAGGGCGTCGCGCAGGCTGTTTTCCATTTCGCGCCGCTGAACCACCTGCTCGGCCATCTCGGGAGTGTAAAACATCCATCTGTTGCGTCCGGCATTCTTGGCCTTATAGAGCGCGATATCTGAGAAGCGCAGCAGCTCTCCCGCATCTACCGCATCCTGGGGCGCCATTGCGATGCCGATGCTGGCACCGATGAATATCTCATTGCCGTTGATTACAAAGGGACGTGCCAGCTCACTGATGATCCGATCGCAGAGCAGTTCGATATCGCTGCGGTCCTGGATGTCAGAGATGATCAGGATAAATTCATCTCCACCCTGACGCGCCACCAGGTCGTAGTCACGTACGCAGCTCCGCAGCCTTGTTGACACCTCGTGCAGCACGGCATCGCCTGCGCCGTGGCCAAACAGGTCGTTAACCGGCTTAAACTTATCCAGATCGAGGCTCATCATCGCCAGCGGGTGCTCCGGCGTGGGCAGCGCTCGCAGCTTGCCCTCAAGGAACTCGCGCATCCGCACCCGGTTCGGCAGCCCGGTCAGCTCATCGTGCCGGGAGAGATACTCTACCCGCGCCTGCGCTTCTACCTCGAGAGTGACATCCGTTGCGGTACCCCGGTAGCCAACAATCCTTTCCGGTGTGACGACGGGCTTAATGGCGATATGGCAGTAGCGCTGGTGGCCCATTGCCGACAGGTAGCGGCAGTGCAGCAGCCGACGATGACCTGTCTGGCCGGGCATCTTGATCCACTCCGCCAGCGGCTGGTTATCCGCCTCCATAAATGCCGTTACCGGACGTCCCAGCCAGGCCGAGATGCTGTGCCCGGTAATGCCCGGAAAACGATCGGAGAGCCAGGTAAAATTCAGGTTGGTATCCGTCTCCCAGATCCAGTCCGTGGTCGCTTCGGCCACGTCGCGAAAGCGGCGCTCGCTGGCGGTAAGGGCATGACGGCTCTGGGCCAGCAGGAAGGTGTTTTCATCATACATACGCGCTTTTTTGAGCACGTTACGTCCCAGCACCACGCTGAGAACGCCGCTGGAGAGCGCCAGCAGGATCAGCAGCGGCAGGATATAGCGCATCAGCTCCCGCCCCGGATCTTTACTTTTCCACTCGAAAGTTATCTGTTGGCTATCAATGGGCAGGGTGACAACTCCCCGTCGTCCCGCCAGTGTCGGCGCATCCTTACGCTGCACGCGAGCCTGCTCAATGCCGTACTCCTCGCCCAGCGCGATCAGCTTTTTGTCATCCAGCAGGTCAACAAACACCAGCGTGGAGGCCGGGCCGGGGAGGGAGACGATCCGGGAGTCATCGCCGGTGGTGAGACGTGCGGCTGCCACCAGCGCTGGATGTCCATCGCGCATCACTACCGTATTGGCTACCGGCATCGCGTCTGGTTTATTGATCGCCTGAAGCAGTTTGGGGATCGGGTTTTCCCCCAGCCATTCAGTGAGCGGTCGGGTAACCAGCTGGCCATTGATGACGCTGTAGCGGGTTTCGCCCCTGCCATTCAGTACAAACACCCCTTCGTAAGTAAAGTCGCGCCAGAGCGTCGCGCCCATATTCTGGCGGGTATAGGCCCAGTCGGTATCCACGTTGGGGTGCAGATGGCTGTAGGCCTCACCCCACCAGGCGTAGTCTTTGATGTGGGTGGTGAGCGTATCTACCCGGTTATGGATAGCCTTCTCCAGCAGCATCGCGCTCTGCCTGTCGGCATCCTGATTAATATTCCGTACGATGATCAGCAGAGCGACAATGGCGATAACAAACAGCGCCGTCAGGAGTGAGACCATTAGCAGCAGAGCGCGTTTGATAAAGGTTGCGGTGCTTTTATGCTCCAGGTCAGGGCTGGACAGGTCATCGGTGACTGCGAATTTTTGCATTAGTTTATCCACTCTATCCAGCACATCTGAGATCTGGTCTGTCTTATTATCGGCCTGTTTTGGCGGGGGCTTAATCGCGGTCGGCTACCAATCAAGATAGCTGAGTTTGAAAGGAAAGGGGCTGATGGTACGTTTAATGTTAGAAAATTGTTACTGATTTTAGCGGGCGGAAAAGTTGGTTAAGGTACAGGCGTGACAATGACCATACTTTTTGTGCTGATTGGAGTGCGGTGTGCTGTAAAAAACAACAACTAAACGCGAAGGGAGTTGACGAGGCGGGCGCTTTTTCTTAACCTTGCTTACCGTAGTCACGCTCGTGACGCGCCCGGATAAGCCGATATAGCTCAGTTGGTAGAGCAGCGCATTCGTAATGCGAAGGTCGTAGGTTCGACTCCTATTATCGGCACCACCTAACACAATAAAATGTTTTCAAACTGCCATTTCTTATAGATGCGTCCTGCCAATCGGCATCCATAAAGCATAAATATCAGGGAGATTTGATGATACTCTATCATTATACGGACCAGAATGGCTTCATGAGCATTATCAGGGACACTGAACTCGCGGCCACGTCGATTCAATACCTCGAAGATACCCGGGATTATTATCTTACTCTGGACATTGTAAGAGATATTTTATCGGAAATGCTTATCAGAGAAGAAAACTCAGATGTGCAATTCCGGATCCAGCGGTTTAGAGCAAATATTAACAATATTAAGAGAATGAATACCTGCATTTGTTCGCTGTCAGAAGAGGGCGATAATCTAAGTCAGTGGCAGAATTACTCTCCACCTCAGGGCGGGTATTCAATAGGTTTCGACCGTAATATTCTTGAAGAGTTACTCAACCTACAAGGTTATGTCCTCAAAGCCTGTCTCTACGACTCTGATGAGCAACGTGCTCTTATTACTCAGACCATTACAGATGCATTGATTGCTTTTCACAGCTATAACGAGCCTGAGAAAGAGTGGTTTGAGTATCAATCTGAGTCATCAGCTTATTTTTTAAAAAATTTGTCGCATATTATTCCTTTGATTAAACACTCTGCCTTCACGGAGGAGAAAGAGTGGCGAATTATATCTGAGGAAGACGTTTCCATTGAACGACTCAGTTTTAAAGAGGGACCGTTCATGCTTATCCCTTTCCACCGTATAATGCTTAGAAAAGATTTCTGGAAGCTTATTTGTAAAGTCATTATTGGTAATACACCGCAGCCCGAACTGGCTTTTACTGCGGCGCAGCAATTTATTCATCGCCAAGAAATTGAGGCGTCACGAATAATAGTTGCTAAAAATGAGCATAAAAATATTTCCGTTGTAAAAAGTTTGCTCAAGTTCTAAACGGGCTGTAAAAACAGTCTATTGTGACTGAAATGGGAAGGATACTTCAACCCTATCACTCACCACCCAATACTCTGCCGGTCAGGAGTCCTTTCACCGTGCTTAACTCTTTCGAAATTTATACCGTACTAAAAAAGATGGGCTACACGCTTGAGTCGAATAAGTACGAACCCAGCTATGCCTCGGAGCATGCTCTTGGTGATGGCCGTTACCTTTACGTTAAGCGCAAGGCTGACAGAATCATCAATAAAAGCCCCCTGGTACTGCATCCGGACTCACTGGCGCTGCGCGATAAGATCGACGCTATTGGTGGCGTGTCTTGCACCTGGGAGAAAAGTAAAAGCACCAGCTACCGCCGCTTCCCCCGCGATGGAGACTCTTCCCAGTACGGTTTCGATACTGATATCGCCTCAGTTGAAGCGCTACATATGCTTCTGGAACTCTTGACCGGCACAAAGCCAAATCCGATCTCTTCGCCTGTTACTCTTCGTAAGGAGCCGCCTGCAATGTTTTCATTGAACCAGATCCTTTTTGGCCCACCCGGTACCGGCAAAACGTATTCCACGACCGAGCTGGCGGTTAAAATTGCAGATGGGGAGTGGTATCAGCAGGTTAGCCAGACGCACCAAGGACAAAGTCTGCGCGATGAGGTCAAAGCTCGCTATCAAATACTGATCGAAAAACAACAGGTCATGTTTACCACCTTTCACCAGAGCTTCTCCTACGAAGACTTTATAGAAGGGATCCGCGCTTCTACTGATGAAAGTACGGGCGCGCTGCGCTATGACGTAGTTGACGGAATTTTCAAACAGCTCTGTCAGAACGCCGAAGTAAAAGTGCAGGGCGATGCCTCTCAATCCGTCTCGCTGATCGGAAGGCGCATCTGGAAAATGTCGCTGGGAAATACGCTGGGCGGTGAGGAGTATATCTACGACGAGTGCCTTGGGAACAACTACATTCTGCTGGGGTGGGGAGATAATATTGATTTCACCGGCTGTGCAACGCTAGACGAGGTAAAAGAGCGTATCGTCAATAAAGGATCATCGGCCGATCAGAGCGAGTACATGTCAGTTGCGGTAAATACCTTTAAAAACGTTATTCGCCCGGGCGATCTGATTGTTGTCTCTGACGGTAATCATAAGTTTCGTGCCATTGCTCAAGTCACCGGTGATTATCAATATTTTCCGGAAGGCGAGCGTGTTGGCTTTCACCAGATGCGTTCGGTCAAGTGGCTGCGAAAGTATGAGCCGAGCCTGCCTAAAGAGCATCTATTCCACAAAACCCTGTCCCAGATGACGCTCTACGAGCTGAAAGATACCACCATCGACAGAGAGAAGCTGGCCCAGCTTCTGGCTCCGGGCAATGAGAAAGAGCAAAGCGCCTTACCGCATGTGTTGATTATCGACGAAATTAACCGGGGCAATATTTCGCGCATCTTTGGCGAGCTGATCACCTTGCTTGAACTGGATAAACGTCAGGGTGCGGAAGATGCGCGTACGCTAATGCTGCCCTACTCAAAAAAGAGATTTACCGTCCCGAAGAATGTATTTCTGATCGGAACGATGAACACCGCCGACAAATCGTTGATCCAGATGGATTTAGCACTGCGCCGTCGATTCAGCTTCATTGAAATGCTGCCGCAGCCGGAGTTGCTCGCTGGCGTTACCGCGTTCGGCGTGGATCTCTCTCTGCTAATTCAGCGCATTAACCAACGTATTGAGGCCCTGATCGACGCTGAGCACTCGATTGGTCATGCTTACTTTATGCCGTTGAAGGCAATTGCGAGTCAGGGGGAGCGCGAAGCCCAGTTGGCCCTTATCTTTAAAGAGAAGATCATCCCACTGCTAAAAGAGTATTTCTTCGATGACTATGAGCGCATTGGCTGGGTGTTAAACGATCCAGTAAAAGCAGAAAGCAGCCGCTTTATTTCGCAGCAAAGCTCTGAACATCTGCCTGCGCTAACAACGCTATTTCCAGCGGAGATTGCAGACGGTCTGTCCGACAGGCGCTATCGTATTAACGCGCAGGCGTTTACCCTGGCGGCGGCGTACCAGGGCATTGTGCAATGACAATTCAGGTAAGTGAATATGCACTTATCACCAGCGATACGTCACAAAAGTCGGGGCTGGATTTAGGCATCGTGTCGAAGCAAACCTTCTCCTGGCTGGAGTCGCTGCATCAGCAGTGGGAGGGCAGTGCGCAAATCGTGAGCCGGCAGGGAAAGCGATTTCTCAGGCTGGGCAGTTATGTTGGCTATCTGGAATCACCCACCGGCGAGGCGATCGAAATTTTGCCGAAGACCCAGCTTGGGGAGAATGAGGATCCACTCCGCCAGCGGCGCGTGTTGCGTCGAATGCTCCAGGCGGCGACAGGCATCACGCCACGGGAAGGAGAGACTGCATCACTTCACCGCAGCAAGCTACCTCTACATGAATGGATCTACAGCGAGTTTTTAAGGCATTTGCTGGAGCTGGTGCGTCGCGGTTTACGTTCCGATTACCATCTGACGGAAGATGACGACAGCGCGTTTATTCGCGGGCAGCTTGATATCAATCGTCAGATGCGCCAGGTACCCGGCAAAGGCGCGCGTTTTCACGTGCGATATGCAGAGTTTACTCCACAGCGGATTGAGAATCGTATTCTACGTACGGTGCTGGAGATCGTACTGAGCTCAACGAAAGAGAACCAGACCTGGCGCACGGCCACTACTCTAAAACATCAGATGGCTGATATTGAGCCTGTCAGCGATGCGTTATCGCAGCTTTCTCGCTGGAGCGATGGCAAGTATCTGCTGGCCTACCGGGCGATTAAGCCGTGGTGCCAGCTGATACTGGAGAAGCATAACCCTGATTTTCAAAAAGGGGGGCACAAGGGTATTACGCTACTTTTTCCGATGGAGAAGCTTTTCGAGTCCTGGGTCGGTTATTCTCTGAAGCGCGCGCTGGTATCAGGATACGCTTTCACTGCGCAGGCCAGACGGCATCATTTGCTCTCACACGTGCTGGATGAATCAGCGCTTCCGGAAGCCTGGTTTGCGCTCAAGCCTGACTTTGTTGTGGAAAATAGCGACAAAAGCTACGTTCTTGATGCAAAGTGGAAGCTGCTGGATAGCCTGCAGGGCAATCGTGCAAAGAAGTATGGCATTAGCCAGGCTGACCTGTATCAAATGTTCGCATACGGTCAGAAGTACTTGCAGGGAAGGGGGGATATGATGTTGATCTACCCCGCGCACCCGCTATTTTCCGCACCGCTTCCGCTTTTTGAGTTCGATAAGTGCCTGAGGTTGTGGTGCGTTCCCTTCGATTTGGAAACCGGGGCGTTGGTAGGAGGAACGTGGCAGGAAGCAATCGGCGTTTTTACTACCCAGCAAAGGAGCATTTACGGTGTATAAAGATTTCTATCAGCTGATGCTGGAACAGTTTGCCTTACCGGTTGAGTTATTTACCCTAAGCCGCAAGCAGCCCTTCTCCATCTATGCCGAGCAGGAGACGCTGTATATCAAAAATACCGGCGGCAATATACGCCGGCTTGACAGAAAAAGCGTGGCGGCATTCATTGAGCATTTTGAAGAGACAGGTAGCCAGGCAGCGCGAGACTATCAGGACATTACCTTTAATGCCTCCTACCTGCTGGCGGTGATACGTTATCTCGACGGCGACGCGATGACCGTGGAGCGATTTCATAGCGGAGAGGATCCTGACAGCGAACGTCGCTATCACAGCTGGCTACGTGCTCATCCCGATGGTTTTGTACTGAACCTTTTGAAGTCCAGCGAAGGGAAAAAGAATGCCAGCGCAGAGCAGAAGACCTGCCTACATCGCGCTCAATGCACATATATTAATAAAACAACGAATAGCTTACATGCAGAGCCTTTTACAGGCAGCGACTATTTTAAAGTCTGCGCAGCAGATTTGTACGAGCTGGAATCAGCGGCGTTAAAGATCACCACGCTGCTGCAGATACGGAAGTGTCCTTGCTTAAATAATAAAGATTAGATCGCTTCAAAGGGTGCCTGATTATAGATCAGCCTAAAAATTTCGCAGCACCCCTTAAGGCCGCCGCGAATCCTGCCGCAGCGGGAATATCCTTGTATTAATCATCGCGATATTCACCTCGCAGGGTGTCCCATCATCAAGAAACACCGTCTCCGTAAGTTCGATAACCGCATCATTCTCCTTTAATTTTAATAAGGAGAGCACATCCGTGTCGGTCAAATTGATCGCCTCCAGGTTCTGATCCCGGCGCTGGATCTTTTTACCGGTAATTTGCTCGATATAGGAGAATTTTGATATCTCCAGCCTGCTGAACTCCATTGTGCTAAACAGACTCACCGGCAGGTGGCTATGCTCCAGCGCCACGGGAATATCATCGAAACACATCAGGCGTAAGATTTTATAGACCTTGTCGCTGTTCTTGATGCGTAACGCCTGAGCCATATCAGGGGAGGGGACGCGAATGATGCTGGCAGAGATAACCTTTCGCACGCCCTTATAGCCGTGCTTCTGGGCCTGATAATCAAAGGGGGAAAGAGCGTGAAACCTGCCAGAGTGGTTGCTTACGCCAATTGACCCTACATACAAACCCGAGCCTTTAACCCGGTAAATTCTCTGCTGCTCAATTAAAATGCGCGTGGCTTCGCGAACGGTAGCGCGGGTAATACCGATGTTTTTGGCAATGGCAATTTCAGTATCGAGCTTATCGCCAGGCAGTAGGCCGTCATCCTTAATTTTCTTCAGGATGTAATCGACTACCTCTCTCTGCTTCTCTGTTACACCATCAACCATCGATATTCTTCCCGATAAGAGTGAAAAGCAGCTCCCCTGAGCCTGTCTATACATGTATGCCTGATAATCTTGGCTTAGCACCACTTGAGCGATATAGAGATGTGATCGGCTTAACGGATTTGCATCCAAATCCCGCGAGTTCGCCGCAATGTGACCGTTACATATTGTATCTGCCCAGATCCCGGTCCACTATCTAGATGACTATACATCTTAAAGATGTCTATACGTATCAAGCAGCCTGAAACAGAGAAATGCGTTTTTTTAGATCAGGGAGAAAAACATGTCGCATCTGGCAAAGTGGTTAAATAACGAAAAAGTTCAGTACGTTGAGAGCGTTGCGGACTGGAAAGAGGCCATTCAGATTGCCGGGACTCCTCTCCTCAATGAGGGGGCCATATCGCAACGCTATATCGAGGCGATTATCCGCCAGAAAGAGGAGATCGGGCCTTACTTCGTTATCGCCCCGCGGATTGCCATGCCCCACGCCCGCCCGGAAGAGGGCGCTCAGGCGCTGGGCTTATCGGTTGTAAAGCTGGCTGAACCCGTAGTGTTTAACGCTGATGAGAACGATCCGGTAGACACGGTTTTCATGTTTGCCGCGCCGGACAGCAACAGCCATATAGAGATGATCTCTCAGCTGGCTGAGCTGCTCTCTGATGAAGACGAAATGGAAAAGATCTTCAACGTCCGCAGCAGAGAAGAACTGAATGCAATTTTACTGGCCGGTAACGGTATCGCCCAGTAAACGAACAGTGATCAACGATTAATGAGGTGAGTTATGAAAATGATGGCGGTGTGTGGTTCAGGTCTGGGCAGCAGCTTCATGATGGAAATGAATATTAAAAAGGTGCTGAAAAACCTCAATATTGTAGCCGAGGTCGAGCACTCCGACCTGGGTTCGGTAACGCCCGACGTGGCAGACGTGTTTGTGATGGCGAAAGACATCGCCTATAGCGCCAACCTGCCAGAGGACAAGATTATCATCATCAATAACATTATCGATCTGAAAGAGATCGAACAAAAAATACGCGAGTATTTTGAGAAAAATAACGCGTAATCCGAGATGAACATCTTCCCGTAGAGGTTAATATGTTTATTCAAAACCTTTTGCAGTTTGTCGTCGATGTGCTGAAGGTGCCTTCCATCCTTGTTGGGCTGGTGGCGCTATTCGGGCTTGTGGCACAAAAAAAGCCTTTCCCGGATGTGATTAAGGGAACCGTAAAAACCATTCTTGGCTTCTTGGTCCTGGCCGGCGGTGCCTCTGTTCTGGTCAGCTCATTAACCCCGCTGGGCGATATTTTCAAAGAAGCGTTCGACGTTCAGGGGATCATCCCGAACAACGAAGCGATGGTCTCTATTGCCCTCGCCAGGTACGGTGCGCCTACCACGCTGATTATGGCATTCGGTATGGTGGCAAATATTGTGGTCGCCAGGTTTACTCGCCTGAAATATATCTACCTTTCAGGGCACGTAACCTTCTACATGGCCTGCATGGTAGCGATTATCCTCTCGGTAGCCGGTTTTGAAGGGGTTCAGCTTATCTATACCGGGTCGTTAGCGCTGGGTATTTTGATGGCGGCGTTCCCGGCGCTGGCTCAGCCCTATATGCGTAAAATCGTCGGCGGTGATCAGGTTGCTTTAGCGCATACGGGCACGATTGGCTATGTTCTCTCAGGCTGGATCGGTACCCTGGTTGGTAAGGGGTCTAAATCCACCGAAGAGATGAACATGCCGAAAAACCTCAGTTTTCTGCGTGACAGCACCATCTCTATCTCGCTGACCATGATGGTCATCTACCTCATCCTGTCGGTATCGGCAGGTAAAGAGTATGTAGAGGCTAACTTTAGTGCTGGTCAAAACTATCTGGTCTACTCGTTTATCCAGGCGATTACCTTTGCGGCAGGCGTGTTTATTATCCTGCAAGGGGTGCGCTTGATCCTCGCGGAGATCGTGCCGGCCTTTACCGGTTTCTCTGAGAAGCTGGTGCCGAACGCCGTACCCGCGCTGGACTGCCCGATTGTCTTCCCTTACGCGCCAAACGCGGTGCTGGTCGGGTTTATCTCCAGCTTCGTCGGCGGCCTGGTAGGGCTGTTTATCCTCGGTCAGCTTCACTGGGTGCTGATCCTGCCCGGCGTCGTGCCACACTTCTTCTGCGGTGCTACCGCGGGCGTTTTCGGTAATGCTACCGGCGGTAAACGAGGAGCTATCTGCGGGGCGTTTGCTCACGGGATCTTAATCACCTTCCTGCCCGTTGCGCTGCTACCGGTTCTCGGGGCGATTGGGCTGACCAACACCACCTTCTCCGATACTGATTTCGGCGTAGTGGGGATTATCCTCGGCAATATGGCACAATTTATGGATAAAGGGATGATTACCCTGACCATCACCGGCATCTTTGCGCTGCTGGTGATCTATAACTTCACGGCCAAAAAGAAGGTGCCAGTGGAAGAGGGAACGGGACAGTAAAACAAGTAAAAGGGAGCAGAGGGAAAATCCCTCTGCTCTTTTATATTTATAAATAGCTACAGCTCCAGCATTCGCAACCAGCCTCGTGTCCGCGTCGCTGGCTGTGCTACCGCCCTTGCAATCGCTGCGCCGATCTCTGCGCAGGCGGTGATGCCCTGCACAAAGGGCTGGTCATGCATCAGGTAGGGAATGGCGCCAAAAGCAATGCGCCCGCGAACGCTGGCAGGCTCCTGGAGCGTGTAGTCATCGCCCACCGCGGGGATCTCCTCCCCAGAGGCGGCGAGTTGCCTGCGCAGCGTCGGGAAGGGGAGATCTTCCGTCTTCAGTGGTTTTTGTCCACGCGCATCGATAAAGACATCATACCGGTATCGCTCGCCCTCAGCGAAAATGGTCGTCTGCTGCTCGCCGATCTCCATCTCATAGTTCGGACCGAGCGCGAGAACATTAAGGATCCCGGCTTCACGCAGGGCCAGCAGCCGACGAATCGACTGGGAGGGCACGGCGGCATAGTTATCGATAAAGATGCGGGCGAGACCGGCATTGAACCGCTCGCTGTCCTGCTCGTTAAGCCAGGGGACGATGGGCTGGATAGCCTCATGCAGCCGCAGGATAGTGTAGCGCCAGGGTACCGTGCGCCTGTCGCGTTTGTTGCGCTCAACCTCATCCAGGTTGGCCTCCGCCCAGCGGAACGGATCCTGCTTTTTCCGATCGGCAAACCAGGCCGCGAAAAAGCTATCGGCATCCAGCGTGCTGAGTGCGATCTGTTCGCTCCAGCGCGGATCCGCCTGCGCCAGCTCTTTGACCATCAGCGCAAAGACGCGGTCGAGCAGCCCCTCCGGCCCGGCAGCGATCTCATTTTCAATCGCGCTCTCCGTCACGACAGATAACGGCTCATAGGGGATGGGGCAGTAGAAGTCTGCCTCGGGCAGGATCCCCGAGCGGGACATAAGCACCATCTGCAAAGCCTTGCTGTCCTCTTCGAGGTGGAAGTGCAGGCGCTTATCCTCGGTCTCAAAGAAGGTGCCATGTTGAATAGCCACCGCCATCGCCGCATCGATGCCGCTCAGAGAGGTACCCATAATGCCAACCCGACATGCCGGGATTTTTGCCTCCATTAACCCCGACCAGGGGCTGGGGAAATAGGTGCGGGTCGCACTGCTCTCTTCCGGCCAGACGTGCCCGGTGGCAACGACGGCAAGGTCAAACTCCGTGGCCGCTAACTTATCCTCTGTCCACAGACGAACACCCTCCGGCGTGGCCTCAATATCGCTCACCAGACAGGATTCGTGCACCTCTACTTCAAAGCCGAGCTGTCTCGCCTGTACTACCAATGCCAGAAACTGGGCGCGGAAGTACTCGCCGAGCAGAATGCGCGGCAGAAACTGGCGGACGTGCAGCGATGACGCCTGTACGCCGTAGCGAGCCAGATGCTCTTCGCCCAGGCTGCGCAGCCAGTCGATATAAGTGGAGAAAATAGGCGGGATCTCAATGCTGGCGATATTAGCCAGCATCATTCTGGAGTTCTCTTCGCTGCTGTAGGGCATACCTACGCCAGCCTCGCTGGACTGCTCATAGATAGAAATGGAGAGCGGCGTGCTGTTTTTGAGCAGGGAGAAAAAGGTATAGATACCCGTTGGCCCTGCGCCGATGATTGCGATTTTTTTCATTTTTTGTTCACCCGTTATTATTTTTATACCGCCTGTCCGTAAGTCGGTCGGGGGCAATAAAACTAGTGTAGACCACGGGTTGTGAACGTGAGGCCGGAGTCATACCACTAATAATCAGAAAGATTTTATTACATAAAATCTGGCTGTTAATCTGGAGCGCCTAATAAAACACACGTACCTTAAACCATGTTTACTATAAGGTTATGGGTGAGTGATGGCGCTACATGGAAAGTTTGTAATCAACGATGCGTACTATTCTCCGCTATCGTTTCCGGGTATAGGCACGTTTTTAGCGTTTTCTGGTGATGGTGCTTACCGTAACCGTGGGGCTTGTGGAATGAAGGCAACGGTAGGTCCAATCCCAGCTGGCAAATACTGGATTGTAGATCGTCCTGAAGGTGGACTCAGATCGCAAGTTAACGCAGGTGTTCGAGATGCCTATAACCATATAGTAAAAGACGCAACTTTCAGGCATAACGAATGGTTTGCCCTTTGGCGTAATGACTGGGGAATCGACGATTACACTTGGATAGAAGGTGTTAAGCGCGGCAATTTCCGTTTGCATCCCGGTACCCTATCAGAAGGTTGTATCACTCTCCCACATGATTCAGATTTTGCCCTGCTACGCAATGCGCTGTTAAGAACGCAACAGGTAAACGTACCATGCATGAGTAAACTAAAGACTTATGGCTCGATTGAGGTAATCGTTAATGGCAAAACATGTCCTTAGCTTCCTCATCAAGATAGTACTGTTTGCTGTGATTATGATGATCGTTGCAAAAACGATACATTATGATGCTCAGGTAAGTAGCTTCATAGCTAATCATTTTAGTTACGATGATGTTAATAATATCGGGAAATGGGTGTTAGGTGAGCCTGATCCTGAACCCTATGACTCAGTAAGCTTCTATATCGTTTTTCTAAGTAATATCTTGATTAGCGTTGCAATTCTTAGCGTAGCTACTACCGCTTACACTGCTTTTGCCGACGCAGTGGGTCCTTTGGTACTGCTGAAAAAATTTTCTACCTCAACGTTACGACGGATTATAAAAATTTTCGCGTTCACCTTTATATTTTGGGCGCTCTTTCGTTTTCTACCATATCAATCACTCTTTCCCGATGGTGAAACGTATTCAGCTTTTACTTCCGCTGCGGTTATAGCATTTAATCTGGTTATGACGATTATTTGCTACTTTTTCATCCAAAAACAGGTTACAACCAAAAGGAGTCTGTAATATGCCCATTCCCGCTTATATGTGGCTTAAAGACGATAGCGGAGCAATTATAAAAGGCTCTGCCGATGTCAAAGATCGTGAAGGCAGTATTGAAATTATTGGCTTTAGCCATGGTCTGAACATTCCGGTAGACAGCCTCAATGGCAAGATTGCTGGTAAGCGTTCACACGCTCCAATGATGATTGAAAAAGAGTTTGATAGTTCTAGCCCATATCTTTATAAAGCTGTTTCTACTGGGCAGACGCTAAAGTCAGCTGAAATTCGTTGGTATCGCATTAATTTTTCAGGATACGAAGAATGCTATTTTATTATGTTTATTGAAGGTGTGAAAATCACTGGAGTAAATCCAAGTATGCCCAACGTTAAAATGGGTAATAATTCTCAAATCAATCATATAGAATCTGTTGCCTTAATGTATGATAAAATTACATGGCACTATGTTGATGGTAATGTGCAGTACAGCGATGACTGGAACGTAAGAGCGTAAATAATAGAAAGGGGCATTTGCCCCCTTAGATTACGCTAAAATGCAATAAGCACTTCCCGGCATCAAAGCGGAATTAGAAGCGGTAACCAACGCCGACGTTAAAGCCGTTGATAGAGCGGCTGCCGTCGATATCCACGTTAGTGCCTTCGTAGCCAACGTTAATCGCCAGCTGCTCGGTCGGGTTAAACTGCACGCCTGCGCCCCAGGCGAAATCGGTCGATTTCTCAGAGCTGCTTTCACGCCCGACGTAGTAATCGCCCGCGTTTACCCAGGTCGTATCGACATCTGCTTTGGTATGCGCCACGCCACCCAGCGCGTAGAGGGAAACATACTCGTTGATACGGTATGCCGGGCCAACCATCAGGGAGTAATATTTCACATCGATGCTGTTATGCACCGCATCGGAGGCCACGTAGTAATCCTGATCGTCATCACCGCTCATATAGGTAAAAGAGCCGAGCACGCTGAGCGGAGAGTCCAGCTCATAACGGTATTGCAGGTTTACGCCACGAATATCCTTAAAGCCTTCCACGTCGCTCTGCGCATAGCCAATAGAGAGTGTATTGCTCTCTGCCATTGCGGTGCCGCTCATCAGGCTGGCTGCTACCAACATCCCCAGAGTAATTTTTTTCATTTTCCTGTTCCATTTGCCATCAATTAAGGTGGCAAAATTGTTGGTTTTTTTAGCAGGTTATAATAGAGGGAATAATCCTAAAGTATTGATAAGATGAGGAATCTATACCCCTTAATCTGGTAGTTGTGAAGGCGTTATCTTCGTGAGGCAGCTTTCATCCTGGTAAAATTGCACTTAACTAAAATCGCTCAAAAAAACTACTGGATATTTGAACAGGGATTAGTATAATAATTACACAACCCAGTCGGGTGCTACAGTAAGTGAGTGGTGAAGCCTATGATGATTCCATTTGAAAGCCTTAATTCTCTGGATCAATCGGCAACGATGAGTAGCCGTGAAATCGCTGCGTTGACAGGCATAACCCACGGTGAAGTAAAACGTATTGTGAAAAGCCTCGAAACGGCGCAGCGTTTATCTGAGCCGGTACGGGTGGCAATGTTTGAGCGGGATGGCGAGAGCTATCAAGAGTTTCTGCTGAACAAGCGTGACTCCCTGCTGGCCGTGGCGCGTCTGTCGCCGGGCTTTACCGCCGCTGTACTGGATCGCTGGCAGGAGCGAGAAAACAAGACCGCATTGCCCGATTTCACCAACCCGGCGGCGGCGGCCCGTGCCTGGGCCGAGCAGTATGAGCAGCGCCAGAGAGCCGAGCAGCAGCTGGCGCTCTCCGTACCCAAGGCAGAGTTTTTCGACCGCTTCGTTGAGGTGCAGGATTCGCTGGGTTTTCGCCAGCTCTGCAAGATGCTGAAGGTGAAAGAGCCGGAGTTCCGTCAGTTCCTGCTGGAGCGCAACATCATGTACCGCGTTAACGGCACGTTGACGCCGCAGCTGCATCATCAGCAGGCGGGTTACTTCACCATGCGCTCCGGCGTGGGTGAAAACCAGCACACTTTCTCCCAGGCGCGTTTTACCGCCAAAGGGGTGAAGTGGGTGGCGGGCCTCTGGGCCGGGCATATCACCACGCAGCCAAAGGGCGCGGCAGCGGCATAAGTCTGCGCTAGCCCTTTTAGCCCTTCGTCAGTACGCTGGCGGAGGGCTTTTTCTTTCCAGCCGCCCCCTCCTTGTATGCCTCTTCTCTGATCTATCCCTCAACGCTCTTCTCACGCTCTGCCAGCCTTGCCACTGCTCTTCAGGCAGATCTGTGGCATAACCCACTAAAAAGCGACAACGATTCCTAAAGGCAGGGCCATAACAATACGATAACCTGTCTGTGGCAGATGAAGAAAGTGGTTAACGTGCCTTATAATAACCGGCGGAAAATGAGAATTTCATGCTTTAGCATTATTGTCATTATCGAAAATAACCGTCCTCGGCTAAAGGCAGGCCCAATGTTAAGTTACCCGATCCCGTTTAGCGGGGACAACGTTAGTACTAATCATGAATGATAATAAAAAGCCATCTGACTCCAGCAGTGTTGATAAGCAGCATCTCATTGATCTACTTGATAACAACTCAGACTGGGTCTGGGAAGTTGATGCCCAGGGACGCTATACCTGGTCCTCTAAAGTGGTGACCAGCCTGCTGGGCGTCTCACCGGAAGAGGTGATTGGCTGTACTCCTTTTGACTTTATGCTGCCCGGTGAAGCCGAGCGCGTCGGGCGCGCTTTTGGCGAAATTGTTGCTAAGCGCATTCCCTTCTCCGGGCTGGTTAACCGCAACCGCCGCGCCGACGGGCGGATCGTTGTACTCGAAACCAGCGGCGTTCCGCTGTTTGATGAGCAGGGTGAACTGCGTGGCTACCGGGGCATCGATCGCAATATTTCGACGCTCGGCGAGCGCGTTATGCAGCTGGAGACCATCTATGACTCGACGCCTGTCGCACTCTGTATGATTGACCGTTCGGGGCGGCTGGTCATGTCTAACAAGGCGATGGCCCAGCTGATGGATAACGCCGCTAACGACCCTGCAGAGAGCCACATTGCTGAACAGATGCCCGGCTGCTGGCATCAGTTTCAGGCTGCTTTTGCCCTGGCCGATACCGGGGCGGAGATCCCCAGCCGGGAGATCGTGTGGCGCAAGAGCTGCTACGATACCCACTCCGTACCGGTGCATGATGCTTCTGGTAACGTGGTGGGGCTGTCGGTGACCTGGGTGGATATTACCGAGCGCCGCCGTGCGGAACAGAAGCTTGCCAGCGCCAATGCGATCCTGCAGCAGCATGCCCAGCATGACCACCTCACCGGCCTGTTTAACCGTCGCTATATGGACGAGTGCCTCTCTAACGCGATCGCTAACGCCCTTGAGGAGCAGTTTCCGCTCTCGGTCTGTCTGGCCGATATCGATTACTTTAAGCGCTATAACGATACCTACGGCCACCAGGCGGGGGATGAGTGCCTGCGCATGGTCGCCGAGGCCCTGGTGGCGGCGCGTCGCCAGTCTGAAGACAACGTCAGCCGCTACGGGGGAGAGGAGTTTTTAGTGATCCTGCCGCGTACCGACAGCGCAGAAGCGCTGGCTATGGCAGAGAGAATGCGTGAAAGCATCAACGCCTTACGCATTCCTCTCTCTGCCAGCCCAACCGGCTACCTGACCATCAGCATCGGCATCGCGACCCTCAGCGAGTGCAGCATGGTGACCGAAAGCCGGCCAATGCATCTTATCGCCAGCGGCGTGATCCATCAGGCCGATACCGCGCTCTATGCCGCAAAACGACGAGGGCGCAACGGTGTTGTGGCCGCAGCGGCGATGCAGCGGGCGTAAATGCGTTTCGCGATTTAATGTTCAGGGCGGCTATCTGGCGTATAGCCCAGTTTAAAAAGCAGCGCAACGATGGCATATTTTACCGCCTGCGCCAACACCTCAGTGCACTCGCCCTCGAAGTGCTGAAGCGCTGAGTCCACCCTGGTACCCGGCAGCGCCCAGCCAAACCAGACGGAGCCAGCAGGGGTGCCGTCTTCGCCGCCGTCCGGGCCGCCGTAGCCGCTAACGGCAATGCCGATATCCTCACCTGATACTCTGACCGCGCCCGTTGCCATCTCCTCCACCGTGGCTTTACTGACGGCGGTATGTTTAGCAAGTGTTTCCGGGTTCACATTTAGCAGCGTCATCTTCGCTTCATCCGTAAAGGTTATAAATCCGCTGCCGAAAAAAGAAGGTGTGTCCTTCGCTGCGCACAACGTCGAGCCGAGCAGCCCTCCGGTGCAGGACTCCGCCGTAGTCAGGCGTAGTTTTTTGCTTGTTAAAAGATCGCCCAGCTCATTTGCCAGAAAATCCAACGGTTTTTCCATGAATTGCTGGCAAAATTGTTGCTCTGTTGTCATTGTTGGCTATTCCTTCTGTGCATCTTGAATGGAACAAATATCCTTAAGTATTGCAGCAAAATGGCAGACCGGGTTTCAGGGCGAGAGAATACCGATTTTTCTGTAAGAAGAGTGCTGTAATGAGGGCACAGAGAGAGGCGTAAAGCCTTCACCGCAAGGTATACTGATTGCGTCACCTGTCGTAAAGGATCTGAACATTATGATTTCTACTCTGATTTACCGGAGCCGCCTGAGCCCCGACTTTGATGCGTCAAAGTTAGGCGATCTGGTGTGCCTGGCGCAGAGCCGCAACGCAGCGTTGCAGATCTCCGGTATTTTACTTTTCGACGGGACCCATTTTCTTCAGGTGCTTGAAGGGCCGCTGGCAGATGTGAACAACCTGTATGCCAAAATCAATCGCGATCCGCGGCACGATAGCGTGGTCGAGCTGATGCGCGACTATGCCCCCAAGCGACACTTTGAAAATCCCGGCATGTCGCTGTTCGATCTCCGTTATGACAGTCCACGATCGGTGCTGCGCTCGGTAATTATTGCCGGGGCGCTTAAGTTTAATCTCGCCTGTGACG
This sequence comes from Pseudescherichia sp., assembly GCA_032055545.1. GTDB lineage: Bacteria > Pseudomonadota > Gammaproteobacteria > Enterobacterales > Enterobacteriaceae > Pseudescherichia. The sequence continues at coordinate 34,068 of DAMBQR010000005.1, forward strand.
GGCGGGTCTATAAGTTTATCAAATCATTCCTGCGCGGCAGCTGGCGTGAACAGTATCCCACCCGGAATGAGCCTGAACGCTGGGCGTTTGTGCCCGTCGAGCCGCCGTTGACGCAAACCCTGCCGTTCCTGTTTCCCGATCAGCCGTGCCAGTTCGCCATTCAGCCCATCGTAGAGCCGCTGCGTGGGCAGATCAGCTCTTTCGAGGCGCTGATCCGTAGCCCAAACGGCGGTTCGCCACAGGACTACTTTGCCTCTATCCCACCGGATAAAATTCACGAGGCCGACCTCCTGTCAAAGGAGTGGGCATTTGCGCTGGCAAAACAAATTGGCATCGGCAGCCATAAGCTCTCCATTAACCTACTGCCGATGTCGCTGGTCAACATTCCTGGGGCGGTGGATATCCTGCTGGCGCAGATCACCCGGCACGGGTTGGTTCCTGAGCAGGTGATTGTTGAGGTGACCGAAGACGAGGTGATCTCCGGCTACGACGAGTTTACCATCGCGATTATGCAGCTGCGTTCGGCGGGCATTGGGTTGGCAATTGATGACTTCGGCGCAGGCTTTGCCGGACTGTCGCTGCTCACTAAGTTCCAGCCAGGGGAGCTAAAGATCGACCGCAGCATCGTAACCGATATTCATCTGCATGGTCCAAAGCAGGCGATTGTTAACGCTATCGTCAAGTGCTGCGCCGAGCTGGAGATCAGCGTCGTGGCGGAAGGGGTGGAGCGGGTAGAAGAGTGGTGCTGGCTGGAGGCTGCCGGTATCAAATATTTCCAGGGCTACCTGTTTGCTAAACCGGCCCTCAACGGCGTTGCGCCGGTCTGCTGGCCAGTAAAGCAGCCCAGGCTTGAGCGTTAATCGGCAAGGCGGGGCTTAACCCGCGCATGCAGCGCCGGGTTATCGCTCTCATCTTTTAGCTTAACGCCGGTCAGGCGGCGTAAAAAGGCCTGCTCCAGTAGCCAGGCAAGCTTAAATGCTGCGGCCTCGTAGCTCAGCCCCTCCGGGCGGATGTTGGAGATGCAGTTGCGCTCTGAGTCCAGACGCGCGCGCTCCGGCTGCCAGGTCAGGTAAACGCCCAGGCTGTCCGGTGACGACAATCCGGGGCGCTCACCAATCAGCATCGCTACCGCTCTGCTCTTCAGCGTCTCGCCAATCTCATCTCCCAGCGCCACCCGCGCCTGGTGTGCCAGCACCACCGGCCCGGTGTTCAGCCCCAGCGTCTGAAGGTAGGGCAGCAGGGCAGTAATCAACGCTACCGCCTGACGGTGCACCGCATGGGAAGAGAGACCATCGCCAATCACCAATAGCAGATCGTGGGGGGATACCCGGCTGGCCTGAAGTGCCTTGCGGCTCTCGTCGCTCAGCCTGCGTCCCAGATCCGGACGATTCAGGTAAACAGGCCGATCCACCGCAGCGCTGTGGGTGGTCAGGGTTTGCAACCCCAGCGCCGTAAGCCGCTGCGCCAGCGGCTCGCTGTCAAAAGGCTGGTGGACCGCGTCACGCGCCTGGGCGTGAGCCAGGCCGAAGCTAAGCACCTCCCGGGTCGGCAGGCTTGCACCGCTGCGCCCCAGGGCGATACGGGCATCGGTAAACTCACGCAGTAACGACCAGGCGTCAGGATGATTCATACGTTTACCCCCTCAGGCGGCAGCACGCTCAGCAGCGGATGATTGGCTCCGGTGAGCCGCAGCTGGCCTGCACTATCGATAATCTGCATTTTCATCAGCCACTCGCTAAACTCCGGGGCATGCTTCAGCCCCAGCAGACGGCGGGCGTAGAGTGCATCGTGAAAGGAGGTGCTCTGGTAGTTGAGCATGATGTCATCTGCCCCCGGGACGCCAATCAGGAAGGTCAGCCCGGCGTTGCACAGCAGCGTCAGGAGCGTGTCCATATCATCCTGATCTGCCTCGGCGTGGTTGGTATAGCAGACGTCGCAGCCAATCGGCAGGCCCATCAGCTTGCCGCAGAAGTGATCTTCCAGCCCGGCGCGAACAATCTGCTTGCCGTCGTAGAGATACTCCGGGCCAATAAATCCCACCACCGTATTGACCAGCAGCGGATCGAAGTGGCGCGCCACGGCGTAGGCCCGCGCCTCGCAGGTCTGCTGATCGACGTCGTGATGAGCGTTGGCGGAGAGGCAGCTGCCCTGTCCGGTCTCAAAGTACATCACGTTATTACCCAGCGTGCCGCGGCCAAGGCTCAGGGCGGCTTCCCTGGCCTCCGCCAGCAGCGCAAGGTTAATACCGAAGCCGCTGTTTGCCGCTTCGGTGCCCGCCACCGACTGGAACACCAGATCAACGGGGGCACCGCGCTCTATCAGCGCCAGGGTGTTGGTAACGTGCGTCAGCACGCAGGACTGGGTGGGAATAGCAAAGCGGCTAATGATGTCATCCATCATCTGGTTCAGCCGCTCCAGCACCGGCAGGCTGTCGCTGGCGGGGTTAATGCCGATCACCGCATCCCCAGCGCCATAGAGCAGGCCATCAAGCATGCTCGCGGCGATGCCTTTCAGATCGTCGGTGGGGTGGTTGGGTTGCAGACGCACGCTCAGATGACCCGGCAGGCCGATAGTGTTGCGAAAGCGGGTAACGACCCGGCACCTGCTCGCCGCGAGGATCAGATCCTGGTTGCGCATCAGCTTGCTGACGGCGGCAGCCATCTCCGGCGTAATGGCACGGGCCACGCGGCTTAGGGTAAGGGGATCGGTGGCGTCGTCCAGCAGCCAGTCGCGAAAGTCGCCTACCGTCAGGTGGCTGATGGTCGAGAACGCCTCGCGATCGTGGGTATCGATAATCAGCCGGGTGACCTCATCCGCTTCGTAAGGGATCGGCGGATTGGCCAGGATCTCGCGCAGGGGCACTTCGGCCAGCGCCATCTTTGCCGCCATGCGCTCTTCGGCAGAGTCGGCGCTGACGCCCGCCAGCACATCTCCGGAGCGGGCCGGGGAGGCTTTCGCCAGCAGCGTTTTCAAACTGGCGAACCGGTAAGTTCGGTGCGCCAGCGTGGTTTTATACATGTCGCCTCCTCAGGAGAGGGCGCGCAGCTGCGGATCCAGCCCGGCGCGTGCGCGGGACGTGGCCGTGCTGCGGAACCACAGGTAGCCAGCCAGCATCATCCCTGCAAAGATCAGCGCCAGCAGCGGGTTATACCAGACCATCGCCACCAGACAGAGTACCGCCATGCCCAACGCAAACGCCGGTGCATAGGGGAAAAGCGGCGCTTTAAAGGGCCGGATAAGATTCGGCTCGCTGCGGCGCAGCTTGAACAGTGCGGCCATCGAGGTGATATACATAACAATAGCGCCGAACACCGACATCGTCACGATGCAGGCGGTGAGCGGCATACCGCTGAGGGTAATTACCGAGTCCGAGAAGATAGCCGCGATGCCCACCACGCCGCCTGCAAGAATCGCCAGGTGCGGCGTCCGGGTCTTACGGTTCAACGTCGCCAGGCGGGCAGGCAGATAGCCCGCCCGAGCCAGGGAGTAGATTTGCCGTGAGTAGCCCATAATGATACCGTGGAACGAGGCTACCAGACCAAACAGCCCCAGCCAGACCAGCATATGCAGCCAGCCGCTGTTGTTACCGACAATGACCTTCATTGCCTGCGGCAGCGGATCGTTGATGTTGGCGAGGTTACGCCAGTCGCCGACGCCACCGGCAAAGATCATCACCCCCACCGCCAGCACGGTAAGGGTCACAATGCCGCCGCCGAGCGCCCGTGGAATGGTGCGCTGGGGATCCTTCGCCTCTTCCGCTGCCATAGACGCCCCCTCAATGGCGAGGAAAAACCAGATAGCAAACGGAATGGCGGCAAACATGCCGGAGAGGGCGAGGCCGCTAAAGCTCTCCGCCCCCGCCCAGCCGTGGGCGGTGAAGTTGCTCCAGGAGAAGCCCGGCGCGACCACGCCCATAAACACCAGCAGCTCGAAGATCGCCAGCAGGGTGACGATCAGTTCAAAGGTGGCCGCAATGCCGACGCCGAGAATGTTCAGGGTCATAAAGATGACGTACGCGGCGCAGGCGATCCATTTGGCATCCAGCGCCGGAAACTGCACGTTCAGGTAGGCCCCGATAGCCATCGCAATCGCCGGTGGGGCAAAAACAAACTCAATCAGGGTGGCAAATCCGGCAATAAACCCGCCGGTCGGCCCGAAGGCGCGGTAGGCATAGGCAAAGGGACCACCCGCGTGGGGGATGGCGGTCGTCAGCTCGGTAAAACTAAAGATAAAGGCGCAGTACATCGCCGCAATGGCCAGCGCCACGACGAGAAAGCCCATCGTGCCCGCCTGCGACCAGCCGTAGCTCCAGCCAAAATACTCCCCGGAGATCACCAGCCCCACGGCAATCCCCCACAGACGGAAGCTGCCGAGCGTTCTTTTCAGTGTGGTTGTTTGTGTGGTTGTTTGTGTGGTCATCGTGTACTGCCTCGCCGTTACAGAGTTAAACGGGAACCTGCAAAGGCGATGCCAGAAAATTAACCTTAGTCATTTCAATGGAATGAGCAAAGTGCTTTGAAAACCGTGCACCGCCACGCGCAGGACAGTGGTGCAGCCTGCCCCGGCGTGGTGAAAAAAGGCGTTAATCTGCCTTCGCCAGATGCGCCCCGATGTAGCGCGCATAGCGCTGGCTTTTCAGATGGGTGAGATCTACCAGCACCAGGCCATCCACGCAGTGGTTGAAGTCCGGATCGCTACCAAAGTCGATAAACTGGACGCCGCCCGGCGTGCATAGCTCTGAGTACTGCTTATAGAGTGGGGGAATGCCGCAGCCCAGGTTGCCGAGCAGCGACTTCAGGCGAGTCAAATCCTCGGTGTAATCATTGCCGGTAAACTGGGCCAGCACCTCGGGAAGCGAGGCTGGCCAGGGGCGGCGGGAGACGGCGAGTGGATGTACAGGCGGGAACCAGAGACGGTAGAAGGCCACCAGCAGATCCCGCGCCGCCGGGGGCAGGCCACCGGAGATCGACACCGGGCCGAAGAGATAGCGATACTGGGGGTAGCGCGCCAGGTAAGCGCCAATTCCCGACCAGAGGTAATCCAGCCCGCGACGGCCCCAGTAGCGCGGCTGAATAAAGCTGCGTCCCAGCTCAATCCCGTGCTGCAAAATGTCGTCCATTTTATTGTCATAGTGAAACAGGCTATAGCTGTAGAGCCCGCCCAGTCCCCGCTGGGCTACCTGCTGTGCCGTGGGCATAAAGCGGTACGCGCCGACGATCTCCAGATCGGCCTCATCCCACAGGATCAGGTGCAGGTAGTCATCGTCATAGCGGTCGATATCGCGCCGCTGCCCGCTGCCTTCACCTACGGCGCGAAAGGCGATCTCCCGCAGGCGGCCCAGCTCACGCAGCACCGGGACATCTTCTTCGCCGTTGCGCTGCCAGAGGTAGATAGTTTTGCCGTCGGATGTCTGGCCGAGACACTCCGCCTGTGCCAGAGCGCGTTTCAGGGTTAGCCGTCCCTCCGGGCGAGCGATGGCGCATTCGGTCTTAAACAGCCCCGGCTGGCCTTTTCCCAGGCGGATAACATGCTGGCGGCATCGCTCCGCCGTCTCGCGGGCGCTGGCGTGCGGATTATGGAGGCTCTCCCAGGGGATGCGCTGGCCAAGGGTTATCGGCAGGCTGCTGCCCTGGCGGCGAAACATCTGCTGCATCAGGAGCAGCATCGGCAGGGTGGAGGAGATCAGCGTGCTGGCGTAGAAGAGCGGGCTGTTGTGAGCGCGAATAAACACCGGCAGCAGCGGGGTACGGAACTTCGCCGCCAGCTTCACAAAGCCGCTGTGCCAGGCCCCATCGCCAATGCCGTGGCGGGTCAGGCGTGACACCTCGCCTGCGGGAAAGAAGATCAGCACGCCGCCCTGCTGGAGCTGCGTTTCCATCTGCAGCAGTGAGGATTTACGCGTGCGTCCGCCGAGGTTATCGACGGGAATAAACAGCGAGCAGAGTGGCGCCAGGTGACTCAGCATCCGGTTGGTCACGACTTTGACATCCCGCCGCACGCGAGAGACGGCATGAAGCAGGGCGAGACCGTCAAGGGTGCCGGTAGGATGGTTGGCGATAATGATGAGTGGGCCATGCTCGGGGATCTGCTCAAGGTCGTGGGCGGAGAGGGTACTGCGGATGCGAAGATGCTCAAGGATCTGCTCGACCATATCCAGCCCCTTCAGGTGGCGATGGCGGGCGGCGAACTGCTGAAATTCCTCTTCGTAGAGCAGGCGTTTAAGCAGGTTGCGCTGCCAGGGGGCGGGTTTGGCCTGTGGCCAGAGGTCATCAAGAACGCTGTCGAGACTAAACATGGTGGCTCCTCCATCCGTCTTAGGCAGACAGTAGAAGGGCGAGATGGCGTTTATATGACAGGGAGGTGAAGTTTAGGGTGCCCGGCACGCAGAGCGCCACCGGGCACGGCGGTTTAACGCAGGATTTTACGTTCGGCCAGATCCAGCGCGAAGTAGCTGAAGATCAGATCTGCACCGGCACGTTTGATCGCACCCAGGCTCTCGAGGATCACTTTATCCTCGTCGATAGCCCCGGCCTGAGCCGCAAACTTGATCATCGCATACTCGCCGCTGACCTGGTACGCGCCGAGCGGCAGCTCGGTGCGCTCGCGTATGTCGCGCAGGACATCGAGATACGCGCCTGCTGGCTTAACCATCAGGCAGTCAGCGCCCTGCGCTTCGTCGAGCAGCGACTCGCGGATCGCTTCCCGGCGGTTCATCGGGTTCATCTGGTAGGTTTTACGATCGCCCTTCAGCGCCGTCCCTGCCGCTTCACGAAACGGGCCGTAGAAGGCGGAGGCGAACTTGGTGGAGTAGGACATAATCGCCGTATCGGTAAAGCCTGCGGCGTCCAGCGCCTGGCGGATCGCCTGCACCTGACCATCCATTGCGGCGGACGGGGCGATAAAATCGGCGCCGGCGGCAGCGGCCACGACCGCCTGCTTGCCAAGATTGATCAGCGTTGCGTCGTTATCAACGCCGTGATCGCACAGCACGCCGCAGTGGCCGTGAGAGGTGTACTCGCAGAAACAGGTATCGGACATGACCACCATCTCCGGCACCGCGTCTTTACAGATCCGCGACATCCGCGCCACGAGGCCATCTTCACGCCAGGCATCGCTGCCGGTGGCATCGGTGTGGTGCGAAATACCAAAGGTCATGACCGAGCGAATGCCCGCATTGGCGAAGCGCTCAATCTCACGCGCCAGATACTTCTCCGGAATGCGCACTACGCCTGGCATGGCGTCGATAGCTTTATAGTCGTCCAGCTCTTCTTCAACAAAGATGGGCAACACAAAGTCATTGAGGCTCAGCGTTGTCTCTTCAAACATGGCGCGCAGCGGGGCAGACTTGCGCAGGCGGCGCGGGCGGGAAATTAAATCGGTCATGGTATGCCTGAGGTTGGTGAATCAGAGGGCTATTATAACCCAATCAACCCCGGGGTGTTTCGCCAAAACAGGCGTTAACCACCCCGGAGCGGAGAGAGGATCAGGAGGCCGGGACGATCTGCGGCCGGTTGCCGCTCAGCTCGGTGACCAGGTCGTTAACCCCGTCGCTCATGTTTTTAAAGCGGGTCAGAGGAGAGCGGGTCACCACCACGAACACGCCGACGTTGCTGCGGGGGATCATCGCCATATAGGTGATAAAGCCGCCGCCGCCGCCGGTCTTTTGAATGATCCCCGGCCGGCCCTCTTTCGGCGACATGTAGACCCAGCCCAGCCCCAGCGCGTCGGCCTTGCCCGGCACGTCCATCCCTACCACACGGGTCAGCTGGCTGCGCTGGTAGATCAGGGTCTGCATCCGGTCAGCCTGGTTGCTGCGGGCGTAAAAATCTGAGGAGAGGAACTGCTGCATCCAGCGCATCATATCTCCTGGCGTGGAGTAGACGCCGCCGCTGCCGATGGCTGCCAGGGTGTTATCGCAGGGGCTGGCCCCTTTCTCTGCCACCATCAGGCGACGGCACTGATCCGGCGAGGGGGTAAAGGTAGTGTCCTTCATTCCCAGCGGGCGAGCGATCTGCTCGTCAAACAGCTGGGCGTAAGGCTTACCGGCGGCGTTAGCCAGCGCATCCGCCAGCAGGTCAAAGGCCAGGTTTGAGTAGGAGGCCTGCGAGCCGGGAGCCGTTTTCAGCGTCGCGGTCGAGAGCCAGTTCCAGCGCTGCTGACGGGTAGGCCAGGTAAAGACCGAGCGGTGCGCCGCGCCGCCGGGCTGCTCGCGGGGCAGGGCGCTGGTGTGGGTTGCCAGGTTCACCAGCGTAATAGGCGATCCCTGCCAGCCCGGCACCCGTGAGCCGGGAGGGGCATATTTACTCAGCGGATCGTTGAGCTTTACCACACCCTGATCGAGCAGCTTGACCAGCATCTCGCTGGTCATCAGCTTAGAGATGGAGGCAATGCGGACCAGCGAGTCGAGCTGGGGACGCACGTTATTGCCTGGACGCGTTTCACCGAAGCTGCGGAACACGCGTTGGTTGCCGTCGATCACCACCATCGCCATACCGGTTGCGCCGCTGCCGTAAAAGATATGGTTGGCATAGCGATCGACCACGTCGGACGCAAACTCCGGGTCGGGGGAGGTCTGTGCCGCATTTACCGATGAGAAGGTCAGGGCGCACAACAGGGTGGATAAGAGCAGGCAACGTTTCAACGACAGCATCCATCAAAAAAGTTAAAGAGATAGAGCGTATTTATACTACTTACCGGCGCGATGCAAAGCCCGGAAAAGCGCTTTATTTCGTGGTCAAGCGTAACGCCAGGTAAACAGACGCTTTTTTCCTGCAACACAATGTCTTCTTTTGACATGAAGCGCTTGTGGTAATCTCACTGGCTTCGGTATTTTCATACCCATAGCGAATCCACAACACAATAAGAGTGAGCTGTCGCAGGAGAATTTCATGTTTAAATCTTTTTTCCCCAAGCCGGGGCCGTTTTTGCTCTCGGCAATCCTGTGGTCGCTGATCGCCGTCATCTTCTGGCAGGCGGGAGGCGGGGAGTGGTTAACCCGCATTTTAGGCGCCGCTAAGGAGACCCCGATAGGCGCGTCGCGCTTCTGGTCCGGCAGCTACCTGATCTTCTACGCTTATTACGCCCTGTGCGTGGCCGCGTTTGCCCTGTTCTGGTTCACTTACTCCCCGCACCGCTGGCAGCGCTGGTCGATTCTCGGCACCGCGCTGATTATCTTTGTCACCTGGTTTATGGTCGAGGTGAGCGTGGCGATCAACGCCTGGTACGCGCCGTTTTACGATCTGATCCAGCGCGCCCTCAGCGCGCCGCATAAGGTGACCATCGGCCAGTTCTATCGGGAAACCGGCGTGTTCCTTGGCATCGCGATGATTGCGGTTACCGTCGCGGTGTTGAATAACTTCTTCGTTAGCCACTACGTTTTCCGCTGGCGTACGGCGATGAACGAATACTACATGGCCAACTGGCATCGCCTGCGCCATATTGAGGGCGCGGCCCAGCGTGTGCAGGAGGACACCATGCGATTCTCCTCAACGCTGGAGGATATGGGCGTCAGCCTGCTTAATGCGGTCATGAAGCTGATCGCCTTCCTGCCAATCCTCGTCGCCCTGTCGCCGCACGTTTCCGAGCTGCCGATAGTTGGCCACGTTCCCTATGGGCTGGTGATCGCCGCCATCCTCTGGTCGTTGGTGGGTACCGGCCTGCTGGCGGTGGTGGGGATCAAGCTGCCAGGGCTGGAGTTTAAAAACCAGCGCGTCGAAGCAGCCTACCGTAAAGAGCTGGTCTACGGTGAGGACGATCCGGAGCGCGCCTCGCCGCCCACCGTGCGCGAGCTGTTTGGCGCGGTGCGGCGGAACTACTTCCGTCTCTACTTCCACTATATGTACTTCAACATTGCGCGCATCTTTTATCTGCAGATCGACAACGTTTTCGGCCTGTTCCTGCTGTTTCCGTCGATGGTTGCCGGTACGATCACGCTCGGCCTGATGACCCAGATCACCAACGTTTTTGACCAGGTACGTAGCTCGTTCCAGTACCTGATCAACTCATGGACCACGCTGGTGGAACTGATGTCTATCTATAAGCGTTTACGTACCTTTGAGCGTGAACTTGACGGCGAGGATGTCGTACACGCGACCACCTCACTCAGCTAATGACCGGAGCGGCTATGCAAGCATCACGCAGTTTAACCCTGCTGGCGGGAGTGATCCTCGTCGGCTGTAGCACCTCGCACCCGCCACCGCTCAAAGAGGGCGAGAAGGCGATCGACGTGGCGAAGCTGGTGCGGCAGAAGATCCCCGCCAGCGTAAAGGATCGTGACGCCTGGGCGGAGGATCTTGCCACCACTTTCAAAAGCCAGTCCCTTGCGCCGACGCGGGAGAATGTCTGCTCGGTGCTGGCGGTGGCGCAGCAGGAGTCGAACTATCAGGCCGATCCTGCCGTGCCGGGGCTGAATAAAATCGCCTGGCAGGAGATTGAGAAGCGCGCCGGGCGGCTGCACATTCCTGCGTTTGTGGTGCGCACTGCGCTGAAGGTCCCTTCGCCTGACGGCAAAAGCTACGCCGAGCGGCTCGATAACGTCAAAACCGAGAAGCAGCTGAGCGGGATCTTCGATGATCTGATCAATATCGTTCCGCTGGGGCAGACGCTGTTTGGCTCGCTCAATCCGGTGCATACCGGCGGACCGATGCAGGTCAGCATCGCTTTTGCCGAGCAGCATACTCGGGGCTACCCGTGGAAGATAGAGGGCACCGTGCGTCAGGAGGTCTTTTCCCGGCGCGGCGGCCTCTGGTTCGGGACGTACCACCTGCTTAACTACCCGGCCAGCTACAGCGAGCCGCTCTACCGCTTTGCCGACTTCAACGCAGGCTGGTACGCCAGCCGCAACGCGGCTTTCCAAAGCGCGGTCAGCAAGGCCAGCGGCGTGAAGCTGGCGCTGGACGGGGATGTGATCCTCTACGGCAGCCGCGAGGCGGGCAGCACCGAGCGGGCGGTACGCAAGCTGGGGCCGAAGCTGGGTCTCAGCGACGCCGAAATTCGTGGCCAGCTGGAGCAGGGCGATCGCCAGGATTTCGAGCAGACCGAACTCTACAAAGGGGTCTACCGACTGGCGGAGAAGAGGAGTGGGAAGACGCTACCGAAGGCGTTGCTGCCGGGTATTCAGCTGGAGAGCCCGAAGATCACCCGCAACCTGACAACTGCCTGGTTTGCGAAGCGCGTGGACGATCGTCGGGCGCGTTGTATGCAAGCGAATTAATTTACTTACGGCGTCACGTTAATAGTGACGCCAGCGCAGCAGCAGGGCGATTACGCCGAGCAGGGCGCTGCCAATGAGAAACGGAACCAGACCAAAGATCGTGCCCACGCCGAGTCCCATATCGATGTGCGGCCGATTGCTCTCCTGCATCTGCATAACATTCTCAAACACACCGGGAGCGTGGATCAGCGCATTCAGCAGCTGTGCACCTGCCCAGAAGCAGAGCAGCACGAATACCGCATACGCGATATTGCCTGGCGTGGAGGCGTCTCGTCTCTTCTCGTTGGCAAAGGGCTTCGACATCATAAATTCTGCCATAGTGACCTCCGATACGCGTTATTGAGCTGGCAATACACCAGTAATTCAGGTTGATTTTGACAGGTCATAACGATTGTCAATATCAGATTGGTGACAATTTACGCATTATTATGAGGCTGGTTTAAGGTTTTACATCTCCAGTCACAAAATCATGACTTTTGTTGCGTTTTATTAACGTTTTCGGATTTTCCGCATGCGCCACAGACTTGCCGTCGGTAATATGCCAGGATGCTGTTTTTCTCTGCCGGAGCTGCTATGAAACTGCCTGCCAAAATTCGCCGTGACTGGCACTATTACGCCTTTGCTATCGGGCTGATCTTTATTCTTAATGGTGTGGTTGGGCTGCTGGGATTCGAGGCGAAGGGTTGGCAAACCTATGCGGTGGGCCTGGTGACCTGGGTTATTAGCTTCTGGCTGGCGGGGTTGATTATTCGCCGCCGTCCCGAGGAGGAGACCGCGGCGGAGTCGCAGGATTAAGCCATCGAACTTTTCAGAGCGCTGTCGGCCTGATGGCGCTCTAATGCCAGATCGATTAGGCGGCTAATCAGATCGGTGTAGCCCAGGCCACTGGCCTGCCACAGCTTGGGATACATGCTGATATTGGTAAAGCCGGGCAGGGTGTTGATTTCGTTGATCACAATCTCGTTCTCTTCAGTCAGGAAGACGTCAACCCGCGCCATGCCTGCGCATCCCAGCGTCTCGTAGGCGGCCACGGCGGTCTGTCGAATAGCCTCGTTTACTGCCGGATCGATCGCCGCCGGGATCACCACCCGTGCGCCGTTGTCATCAATGTATTTCGTGTCGTAGGCATAAAACTCGCTGTTGAGCACGATCTCGCCGCAGGTGCTGGCCTGTGGTTGGTCGTTCCCCAGCACGGCACACTCAATCTCCCGCCCCTTAATACCGGTCTCCACCACCACCTTATGGTCGAACGTAAAGGCGAGATCGACAGCGGCATAATACTGCGCCTCGCTGGTGACTTTGCTGACGCCAACCGACGACCCCTGGTTGGCCGGTTTAACAAACAGCGGCAGGCCCAGCTGCGCCTGCACGTCGGCAAAAGAGAGTCGCTGACGGTTAACGCGGGTGAGGGTGATAAACGGAGCAACTTTTAGCCCGGCATCACGCAGCAGGCGCTTGGTGACGTCTTTATCCATACAGGCCGCCGAGCCGAGTACGCCGGAACCGACGAACGGCAGATTCGCCATCCGCAGCATTCCCTGCAGGGAGCCATCTTCACCCAGCGTGCCGTGAACGATAGGGAAGATCACATCTACCGCAGGCAGAGCCGCGCCGCTCTCGGCATTGATAAGCTGCGCCGTCTCTCTGCCGGGAATATGGGCGACGCTAATCGCGGAGGGGTTAAGCGCGATACGTGCCGGATCGCTGGCGTTCCGTAAATAGTTAGCCGTGTCGTTGATATGCCACTGCCCCTGCTTATCGATTCCCAGCAGCACCACGTCGAAGCGGCTCTTATCAATGGCATCGACAATGTTTTTTGCCGACTGGAGCGACACCTCATGCTCCGCCGATTTACCACCAAAGACGATCCCTACCCGCATTTTTGCCATCACCGCATCCACTCATATCGCTCGAAAAAAGATACCTTACCACGTCAAAACGCGTGATTCGCGGCCTTCTGCCATAATGTTTGAGGGCGATGGAAGGGGGGAGCGCGTGAGAGGAACAGGAGCGATCGTTTTTTTGCTTATCGTGGGGGCAGGCGTCGTGGGCTATCGCTACTTGCCTTCGTACTACAATCCGTTTGTACCGCTGCGTCTCGACGATCCACTGGGCCGCATCACCCAGTTTAAGCTTAAGCGGCTGACGCCCGAGCAGTGCAATACTCTGTTGGTGGAAGCCAACCAAAAGAGGCTGATTGCTTCCCAGCCGGTTGCCGACAGTAGCGGTACCTGTCCGCTGACCAACACCGTACGGGTACGGGATTTTGGCCCGGTGAAGCTCAGCAGCAGCTTCCTCGCCTCCTGCCCGCTGGCGCTCAGCTCGGCGCTCTTTGTGCAGCAGCAGGCCCGGCCGCTGACCGAACGTTATATGTCCAGCGCGCTGGTGCGCATCGATCATCTTGGCAGCTATGCCTGCCGCAATATTTATCATCGCGCCAACGCCCGGCTAAGCGAGCACGCCACCGCCGACGCGCTGGACATCAGCGGCTTTCGCCTGGCGAACGGGCAGCAGGTGACGGTGCTGCGGGGCTGGAAGCAGGATAAAACCCAGCCCTGGCTGCGGGCGATGCTCAGTGCAAGCTGTGGCTACTACGGCAACGGCCTGGGCCCGGACTATAACGCCGCTCACGCCAACCACTTTCACCTCGGGATGCGTGGGTATGGATTATGCCGCTAAGTGCCGCTAAGCATAGTGCATAGTTATGCTATGCTGGAGCCTGCTGTTAAAACCTGAATAATTGCAGATGCTTATGGAATCCTGGAAGGTTAATCTTATTTCGGTATGGTTTGGCTGCTTCTTTACCGGCCTTGCGATCAGCCAGATTTTACCGTTCTTGCCGCTCTATATTGCCGAGATGGGCGTGACCTCGCACGAGGCGCTGTCGATCTGGTCCGGGCTGACCTTTAGCGTGACTTTTTTAGTGTCGGCCATCGTCTCGCCGATGTGGGGAAGCCTTGCCGACCGCAAGGGACGTAAGCTAATGCTGCTCCGCGCCTCGCTGGGGATGGCCATTGCCATTCTGCTGCAGGCCTTTGCCACCAACGTCTGGCAGCTGCTGTTTCTGCGGGCAATCATGGGACTAACCTCCGGCTATATTCCTAACGCCATGGCGCTGGTGGCCTCACAGGTGCCACGCGAGCGCAGCGGCTGGGCGCTAAGCACGCTCTCCACGGCACAGATCAGCGGCGTGATTGGCGGCCCGCTGCTGGGAGGCTTTCTCGCCGATCACGTTGGCCTGCGGGCGGTGTTTTTCATCACCGCCACGCTGCTGATGGTCAGCTTTCTGGTGACCCTGTTCCTGATAAAAGAGGGTGGTCGGCCCAAGGTCAGTAAGGCGCAGCGCCTGACCGGCAAAGCGGTATTTGCCAGCCTGCCCTATCCAAAGCTCATATTGAGCCTGTTTGTGACCACCATGGTGATCCAGCTCTGTAACGGCTCCGTGGGGCCGATTCTGGCGCTGTTCGTCCAGTCGCTGGCTCCGGACAGCGGCAATATTGCTTTCCTCAGCGGCATGATTGCCGCCGTCCCCGGCGTCTCGGCGCTGATGTCCGCTCCGCGCCTCGGCAAGCTCGGCGACCGGATCGGCACGGCGCGGATCCTGATGGCCACGCTAATCTGCGCGGTAGCGCTCTTTTTCGCCATGTCGTTCGTGACCACGCCGCTGCAGCTCGGTATCTTACGTTTCCTGCTGGGGTTTGCCGATGGCGCAATGCTGCCTGCGGTGCAGACGCTGCTGCTGAAATACTCCAGCGAGCAGGTGACCGGTCGTATCTTTGGCTATAACCAGTCGTTTATGTATCTGGGCAACGTCGCCGGCCCGCTGATGGGGGCCAGCATCTCCGCGATGGCCGGTTTCCGCTGGGTATTTATCGCCACTGCTGTGGTGGTGCTGATCAATATCTGGCAGCTGGCTATCGTGCTCAGGCAGACCCGGCGGGCTGCTGCCAGCGCAGGGCAAAAATAGCGGCTAATAATGTTATTTTTACTTTGCGTGCCATGATAAATTTGGGTGAAAACTTTAAATAATTGTGTATGAGGACAGTACGCGATGAAAAACCTAATTGCAGAGCTGCTGGTTAAGCTGGCGGAAAAAGAAGAAGAATCAAAGGAGTTGGTAGCCCAAGTCGAGGCGCTGGAGATAGTCGTCACCGCTCTGCTGCGCCAGATGGCACAGCCGGAGCAGCAGGCAGTGATCCAAAGCATTGAAGGGGCGCTGGAGGCGGTCGGCCCTGACTCGCCGGCGCCTCGCCAGGACACCGAGCTGCTGCAGCAGTACCTTAATAAGCTATTGCACCACCCGCGCTCACGATAAGCTTAACCCTATCGGGTGAGTGTGATCTTCCTCTCACCCGAAATATCATACTTTCTCTCCGCCGCGCCTCTCTATAATTTTGGGAAATGTTTCAGAATATTCCCAATAATGATGAATGATAACAATCTTTATTCTAAAACGGCAGTAAACAAGGAGTGGGTTGATACCCCCAGTCAGGACGAGCACTTCCTGTCTGGCCAGCTTTTTGCGCGGCGGCTTCGATTACCGCGTATTTTTGGCCTTGGATGCCTCTTTTTTCCCTTAGGCGGCGCGATGACCTCCCAGCCCGTGGCCGGAGGCTGGTGGCTATTTCTCTTAAGCTGGTCTTTTGTCTGGCCACATCTCGCCTGGCAGCTGGCGAACCGCTCAAGCGATCCCCACGCTGCCGAGATCAATAACCTTAAGATTGATGCCATCCTGGCGGGGATCTGGATTGGCGTGATGGGAATAAATATCATGCCGTCGGCGGTACTGGTGATGATGGTCAGCCTGATGCTGATGGGGATGGGGGGACCGCGACTGTTCGGCATTGGCATCGTCCTGCTGCTGGGGGCGAGCCTGGTGATGCTCCAGCTTACCGGTACGGCGGTAACTTTTACCAGCGCGCCGCTGGAGTGGTGGCTCTGCCTGCCGTTTATCCTGCTCTATCCGCCGCTGTTTGCATGGGTCAGCTTTCGTACGTTTACCCGGCTTGCGAGGCAGAAGCAGCGCCTGCGGATCATGAGCACCCGCGACGGCATGACCGGCGTCTACAACCGGCGGCACTGGGAAATTTTACTGCGCAACGAGTTTGAGAGCAGCCGACGCAACCAGCGAATGGCGACGCTGCTGCTTATTGATGTCGATTACTTCAAGACCATCAACGATACCTATGGTCATGACGTGGGGGATGAGGCGATCATCGCCATTAGCCGCCATCTGCAGCTCACCCTGCGCGGGAGCGATATCATCGGGCGCTTTGGCGGCGATGAGTTTGCCGTGATCATGAGCGGCACGCCGGTCGATAGCGCGCTTGCGGCGATGAGCCGGGTGCACGATACCCTGGCGGAGATCCGTCTACCCTGCGCGCCGCATCTGACGCTGCAAATCAGCGTGGGCCTCGCGCCGCTTACCCCAGGCACGGAGCACTATCGCGACTGGCTAAAAGCCGCTGATATGGCGCTCTATAAGGCGAAAAAAGGCGGCCGTAACCGCACAGAGGTCGCGGCCTGAGGTCCATTAATACCCTTGACTTCAATGATTTCCGACTTAAAATTATACAAGGATGGTAACAGGGGTTCAGTTAATGAATCGCATCCCGCAGCCGGAAACGGTTCGACCAGCTCGAAGCAATTGCGACCTGCCCCGTTTAATTTCAACCCGTTTCGATTAGACGGCTGAGGCCCCCGAAAGGGGGCCGTTACTTATCTGTTATTCACCTCTTTTGGTCCTCTGCTGCTCTTTGGCCTTTTTGCCGTATCCATAGCGACCTTAAATAAGCTGACCGACTTTGTAGTCACTGGCCGTTCGAGTGAGCCTGGCCCTGTCCGGGCAAAAAATGCAGAAAGGATATGCATCCGCAATAGTCGATTTTCCTTAAAAAAAGCTACGCAGATTTTATAAGGCTCAGTCCGATGAGTGGCGCTATTCATCATCTGAATCGTAAAATATTTCTCTGTTGCGGTCTGATATAACCTCAGCGAAGGTAGATTAGGCAGGATATGTCGCAAATGTTTTGAGGCTTCGTACCTTTCCATACAGACAGTCAGAGACTCGCGTGCATCCGAATATTTCACAGGAATAGTAAAAGGAGTCTCATCTTTTGCAAAACAGTGAAGGCCGTAGGTAACGACGAATTTAAATTCCTGATTATTACCTTTATATATAATTTCATGGGCATTTAAATGTGTTAGTGAATAGCTCGTATTACACCAGGTAAAAGCCTCCCAATTTTGAATAGAATCAATATGGTATTTAGCCACCGTCATCCTCCAAATTATTATTGGAGGACAGCATAGCGTGTCACGTTATTAAAAAGATCATAACTGAAAGATGTTGCAGGCAGGCTCGCAAATAATTTACAGCCTGCCGGTTTTGATTACCTGATGCGATCAAATCTTGCTCAGCGCATCAGATTTCTCCATGCACTTGGTCATCGCTTCAATCACCGCAGCGCGGAATCCGCGCTCCTCCAGCACCCGTACAGCTTCAATAGTGGTGCCGCCCGGTGAGCAGACCATATCTTTCAGCTCGCCGGGGTGCTTGCCGGTCTCCAGCACCATTTTTGCCGAGCCCATCACCGCCTGAGCGGCAAATTTGTAGGCCTGCGCGCGCGGCATACCGCCCAGTACGGCAGCGTCGGCCATCGCTTCGATAAACATAAAGACATAGGCCGGGGCGGAGCCGCTGACGCCTACTACCGGGTGGATCATCGACTCGGCCACCACTTCCGCCTCGCCAAAACTGCGGAAAATAGCCAGCACGTCGGCCACGTCTTCCGGGGTCACCAGCGCGTTTGGGGTGATGGAGGTCATGCCGGCATTGACCAGCGCCGGGGTGTTAGGCATGGTGCGCACGATTTTGCGATCGTGGCCAAGAGCGCGGGCCAGCTGGTCAAGGGTGACGCCGGCGGCGATCGATACCACCAGCGTCTCTTTATTCAGGCTGGAGGTGATCTCGCTCAGGGTTTTGATCATCACGTTGGGCTTCACCGCGCCAAAGACGATATCGGCGATCTGTGCTACTTCCTGCGCGCTCTGCGCCGGGTTAATACCATACTTGCTGCTGAGGGCCGCGACCTTCTCAGGTGTCGGGGTGTAGACCCAAATCTGCTCTGGCTGTACCTGGCCGCTGGCAATCATCCCGCCCAGAATAGCCTTGCCCATATTGCCGCAGCCGATAAATCCGATCTTTTTCTCCATCGCCTTTTCCCTGAATGTGTGATTAATGGGGGAGTTATAGCTTATCATAGTGACCATAAACTATTCAGGAGCAGCTATGGCAATTTGGGTGGATGCGGATGCGTGTCCAAATGTAATTAAAGAGATCCTGTTTCGTGCAGCAGAACGTACGCAGACGCCGCTGACGCTGGTGGCAAATCAGACCCTGCGCGTACCCCCTTCAAAATTTATCCGCTCCCTGCGGGTGCCGGCGGGCTTTGACGTGGCCGATAACGAAATTGTGCGCCTGTGCGAACCGGGCGATCTGGTGATCACTGCCGATATTCCGCTGGCGGCGGAGGTGTTAGAGAAGGGCGCGGCGGCGCTTAACCCCCGGGGTGAGCGCTATAGCGAGGCCACCATCCGCGAAAAACTGACGATGCGCGATTTTATGGATACCCTGCGCGCCAGCGGGGTGCAAACTGGCGGACCGGATAGCCTCTCCCAGCGCGATCGCCAGCTGTTTGCTGCCGAGCTGGATAAGTGGCTGCTGGCACGATCGCGGCAGGACTTGTCAACGGGACGCCCTTTAAAGTAAGGTGGCGCGACAGATGCCATTTTATCTTTACACGCTGAAACACGCCATTCATCGCAGTATCATTATAAATTCGTAACGTTTTATTTACGACTTTTTCGTACTAGTGTAATAGTATTGGCGCTTCAACTATTTGTGTTCCGCAGATCGCGGTACAAGGGAGAACACCAGGTCATGACGTTACCCATCTTTTTAATTGGCGCTCGCGGGTGTGGAAAATCCACCATCGGTGTTGAGCTGGCTCAGTTGCGAGACTGCCGGTTTATTGATACCGACCATGCGCTGCAGGAGCAGGCGCAGATGACCATCGCGACGATCGTTGAAAAAGAGGGCTGGCCCGGTTTTCGTGCCCGAGAAACGGCGACGCTGCAGGCTGTCTCTGCCCCCTCGACGGTCATTGCCACCGGCGGCGGGATTATTCTCAGCGAGGTTAATCGCCGCTTTATGGGTGAAACAGGGGTCGTTATCTATCTCTGCGCCCCTGTTGCGGTGCTGGCCGAGCGGCTGGCGGCTTTCCCCGAGGAGGCCCAGCGTCCAACCCTCACTGGCAGGCCAATAAGCGAAGAGGTGAGCGAGGTGCTGGCCCAGCGCGATGCGCTCTACCGCGAGGCGGCGCACCATATCGTCGATGCCGCGCAGGCCCCGGAGAAGGTGGTTGCCGATATTCAGGCGGCGCTGCTGCTGGCCCGGGCGAGCTGATCGCGGATCGCGACCTTTGACTATACTCATAGCTCTACCAAGAAAAAAGGAAGCGCTATGCCTACAAGACCGCCTTACCCGCGTGAAGCCCGCATTGTTACCGTCGAGAAGGGAGGCCAGCAGGAGACTGTGACCTGGTATCAACTGCGTGCTGACCATCCCGAACCGGACTCGCTAATCAGCGAGCACCAGACCGAGCAGGAGGCGCTGGATGCTAAACAGCGCTACGAGGATCCTGATAAAACGTAATACAGGCTCTCCCGCTTCATAAATTCAGACAGCATTTAAGAGGCGGGAGGTTGAGGATAGCGACGCCGTTATGAGAGCATGTATCAGAATTGAAAGTAAAAAAATAAAAAGAAACAGACCTAAGTAAGGCGGAAGAAAGATGAGTGCAACCCTGGCGATCCTCACCATTGGTGTGGTGCCTGTAGATGCTGTGCTGCCGCTCCTGACCGAGCATATCGATGCACAACACATTACCCAAATTAGTCTACTGGGCAAAATGGATCCCCAGGATGTTTACGAGGACTATGCTGTCGAGCCGGGTGAGAGGCCAGTCCACGCTCTGCTTAATAACGGTGAGGTAGCCCAGGTTTCACGTAAAAAAATAGAGCGCGATCTGCAGGCCGTTATTGGCGTTATCGACAAGCAGAACTACGACGTGATCTTACTGATGAGCACCGAGCGCTTTACCGGTCTTTCCGCGCGTAATGCCATCCTGCTGGAGCCGCAGCGTATCATTCCGCCGCTGGTCTCTTCAATTGTCGATGGGCATCAGGTGGGCGTCATCGTACCGCTGCCGGAGCTGCTTGAAGCCCAGATTGAGAAGTGGCAGCAGCTGGCAATCGCACCCTACTATGAAGTGGCCAGCACCCAGTGTGGCAGCGACGACGATCTGCTTGCCGCAGGCCGGACATTGATTGAGAAGGGCGCTGACGTACTGATCATGGACTGCCTTGGCTATCACCAACGGCACCGCGACCTGCTGCAAAGAGCGCTGGACGTACCGGTGCTGCTCTCTAACGTGCTGGTTGCCCGTCTGGCATCTGAGCTGCTGGTGTAGCGATTTTGCGTGACAGGGAGGAAGACTGGCCCCTATAGTGATTTTCCATACACTTATTTATAAGGGCCACCCATGCTTCAGAGTAACGAATACTTTTCCGGTAAAGTGAAATCCATTGGTTTTACCAGCAGCAGCACCGGCCGCGCCAGCGTTGGCGTGATGGCCGAGGGTGAGTACACCTTTGGCACGGCCCAGCCGGAAGAGATGACCGTGGTAAGCGGTGCGCTGAACGTGCTGCTGCCCGGCGATACCGAATGGAAAACCTACTCTGCGGGTGAGGTGTTCAACGTGCCGGGCCATAGCGAATTTCATCTGCAGGTGGCTGAAGATAGCGCCTACCTCTGCCGCTACCTGTAACGCACTCTGCCTGTCCCCTGCATCTGTCCCCTACATTGAGGGGACAGTGCCTGCTGTCTTAGCGCTGCGCTTCGCCGCCGAGGCCTTCTACCAGATTCTGCACCAGCGCTGCTAGCTCGCCGGTCATCAGAATAAAGTCCGCGTCAAAGCGCTGGGCGAAATCATCCCGATCGATATCTTCGTTTTGATCGCGCAGCTCATCGGCAAACTTCAGCCGCTTGATCGAGCCATCGTCGCACATCACAAACTGAATACGCTGCTGCCAGTCGAGGGCCAGTTTGGTAACCAGCTTGCCCGCTTCAATGTGTACCGCGATCTCATCGCTCACCAGATCCTGCTTTTTGCAGCGGATCACGCCGCCATCTTCAAGGATCGCCTTCAGCTCCGCCTCGTCCTGGATCTGGAAGCCCTGCGCCGCGCTGCCGCTGCGCACCCATTCGGTGAGCGTCAGCTCAATAGGGTTCTCCAGGGTTAGCGGCACCACCGGCAGCGAACCGAGGCTTTTACGCAGCAGAGCCAGCGTATCTTCCGCTTTTTTGGCGCTGGCGCAGTCAACCATAATCAGGCCGTTAACGGTATCGATCCACATCATGGTCTGGCTGAAACGGCTGAAGGCGCGCGGCAGCAGAGAGTGGAGCACCTCATCCTTCAGCGAATCTTTTTCGGTCTTCTTCAGCTTGCGGCCCTGATCGGCCTCCAGCTTAGCGATTTTTGACTCCAGCGTCTGTTTGACCACCGATGACGGCAGGATCTTCTCTTCTTTACGGGCGCAAATGATGATTTGGCCATTGTTGGTGTGGGTCAACGCATCACTGTGTGAGCCCATCGGCGGAACCCAACCGGTTTTTGCCATATCCTGGCTACCGCAAGGGGTAAATGAGAGCGCGGATAACTGTTTTTCCATCTCCTCTGCACGCAGCGCAATATCGCGGCTGAGACGGTAAACCATTAAATTTTTGAACCACAGCATGATATTTTCCACAGCCTTGTCGTTAAATCAGCGGGCATGATAGCGAATTGTCTTGCCGCTTGCATTGCTAATCCCCCGGCGGGGTTCTACTCTCTTGATATTGCTAAAAATAAGGAGATCGCTGTGCGTATAGGTATTGATTTGGGCGGTACCAAGACAGAGGTGATTGCGCTCGGCGACAGCGGGGAGCAGCTGTTCCGCCACCGCCTGCCCACCCCACGCGACGACTATCAGCAGACCATCGAGACCATCGCCACGCTGGTCGAGATGGCAGAGAAAGAGACCGGCCAGCAGGGTACGGTGGGGATGGGCATTCCCGGCTCCATCTCGCCCTATACCGGGGTGGTTAAAAACGCCAACTCCACCTGGCTGAACGGCCAGCCGTTTGATAGAGACCTGAGCAAACGCCTGGGGCGTGAAGTGCGTCTGGCTAACGACGCCAACTGCCTGGCGGTCTCGGAGGCTATCGACGGCGCGGCGGCCGGGGCGCAGACCGTTTTCGCGGTGATTATCGGCACCGGCTGCGGCGCGGGCATCGCTTTTAACGGTCACGCCCACTCCGGTGGTAACGGCACGGCGGGGGAGTGGGGACATAATCCGCTGCCGTGGATGGACGAGGACGAGCTGCGTTACCGGGAGGAGGTGCCGTGCTACTGCGGCAAGCAGGGGTGCATTGAGACTTTTATCTCCGGAACCGGTTTTGCCCGGGATTTTCATCGCCTGAGCGGCCAGCCGCTGAAGGGCAACGAGATTATTCGCCTGGTGGGCGAGCAGGATGCGGTTGCCGAGCTGGCGTTAAGCCGCTACGAGCTGCGGCTGGCGAAGTCGCTGGCGCACGTGGTGAATATCCTCGATCCGGACGTGATCGTCCTCGGCGGCGGCATGAGCAACGTTGACCGGCTCTATAAAACCGTGCCGCAGCTGATCAAAAACTGGGTGTTTGGCGGCGAGTGCGAAACGCCGATCCGCAAGGCGGTACACGGTGACTCCAGCGGCGTACGCGGCGCGGCATGGCTCTGGCCGCTGGAGAAGTAATTTCCAGACGAGTAGACGTTTCGTAGGCCGGGTAAGCGTAGCGCCACCCGGCATAGTCACGACACAGCAAATCTGCCGTCGAGCTTGCTGTAACCCAGGCCGTTGATCTTCCTGACCTTGATCTGCACCGGGATCCGCTCCTTCATTGCCTCTACGTGGCTGATCACGCCGATAGTCTTGCCGCTGGCGTTGAGTGCGTCGAGCGCGTCCAGCGCGGTATCCAGCGTTTCACTGTCCAGCGTGCCAAACCCTTCATCAAGGAACAGGGAGTCGATACGGGTTTTATGGCTCACCAGATCCGAGAGCGCCAGTGCCAGCGCAAGGCTGACCAGGAAGCTCTCCCCGCCGGAGAGGGTGCGCGTATCGCGTACCGCATCCGCCTGCCAGGTATCCACCACCTCCAGCTCCAGCGCCTCGCTCGCCTTCCGCTTCAGCAGATAACGACCGTGCAGGCGAGTGAGCTGATTGTTTGCCAGCCAGACCAGATTATCCAGCGTCAGCCCCTGAGCAAATTTACGGAACTTATCCCCCTCTTTGGAGCCGATCAGCCCGTTCAGGTAGCTCCAGTCCGCCAGCTGGCGGGTAGCCTCCTCAATCTCCTGCAAAAGTGCCTGCTGGCGCTGGCGGCTTTCGGCATCCTGTTTAAGCTGCTGGCGGATCTCCCCCTGGCGGGTAGTGTTCTCGCGCAGCTGCTGCGCCAGCGCGCTTAGCGCGGCCCGCGTCCCTTCGATGCTGGTCTCATCGCTCAGTCCGGCAGGCGGCTGGCTCTGATGGGTTGCCAGCGCCGTTTGGGCCTGGGTCAGCAGGACCTGGCTCTGCTGCAGCTGATTTTCCAGCGACTGCTGGAGCTGCTCCAGACGCTGACGTTCACCCTCATCAAGCAGGGCGGCGAGAAACGCCTGCTGGTTTGCAAAGGGACTCTGCGCCAGCGCGGCGTCAAACTGCGCCTGCTGCTGCGTCACGCGCCCGGCCTCGAGATCCAGCTGCTGCTGGAGGGTTTGCACCTGGCCGAGGAGAGAGACGCAGTCGTGATGCACCTGCTGCCAGCCGTCGAGGCTGACGGGATCGCCTGCGGCCGCGCCGTCGGCAGGAAGCGTCTCCAGCAGCGGCTGGAGCTGGGCCACGCGCTCCTGTAGCGTCGTGGCGTGGGTCTGGCTCTGCTGCCACTGACGGGACTCCTCCTCGCGAGCGGTAAACCAGGCTGCCGCCTCCTCTTCTGCGGGGAGAGCCAGGCCGAGCTGGGCCAGACTCTCCGCCAGGGTCTGGCGGCGGGTATCAATGGCCTGCTGGGCGTGTGCCGCCTGCTGCTGTAGCTCGTTAAGCTGCTCCTCCAGCGACAGCCGCTGGCTGAACCGGTAGAGCTGCTGCTCGCGGGTCTCCTCAGCCTGCAACCAACCGCTGACGTCATCCTCAGGCGACAGGGCCATATTGAGTGCGGTGCACAGCTCGTGCCACTGCTGGCGTAGCGCCAAATCGTTTTGCGCTTCGGCTTCGGCAGCCAGGCGATCCCTCTCGCTCTGCTTCACCAGCGCCTCCAGCTGGCCGCGCAGGGCTGCTCCGCTCTCCGCCAGCTGCTTAACCTCACGCTCAAGGACATCGCGCCGGGCCTGGTTGGCATCCACGGTCATGGCCTGATACTCCGCCACCGCCGGATGGGCGGTCGATCCACAGAGCGGGCAGGGTTCACCGGCCCGCAGGCGCTCACGCTCGGCCTCGAGGCCTTTGATCCGCTCCTCCAGAGCGCAAATCGTCTTCACCTCCGTCAGCAGCGCATTCTTCTCTTTATACGCCTGACGGCGCTGGGTCAGGGTCTGATTGAGCGTCGCCTGCTCCGCGTCGCTCTCGGCCAGCGTCTTTTGCAGCTGTTTAATACGCTGCTGAAGAGGAGCAAAGCCAGCATGCAGCATGTGCAGGCGCTGGCGCAGCGGGCGCTGTTGGGCAAGCTCGGCTATCGCCTGCTGCAACGCTTCGGCGCTCAGGTCCAGCTCAGGCGCGTTCAGCGCCGTCAGCTGCTGCTGAAGCTTTTCCCGGCGCGTGCTGAGGGCCTGGGCGTGCTTTCTCTCCTCAGCCTGCTGAGCAAAGTTGGCCCGCCAGCCTGTCATCTCGCTCTGCCACAGCCGCCAGCGATCGTGGGTGGTTAGCCAGTCGGCCAGCGTTTTCTGCTCCTGCTGGAGCGTACGCATCTGCGCGTCGGCGGCGGCACGGATGCGGCTGCGCTTGCTCAGCAGCTGTAGTAAGCGAGTATTCACTTCTTCTGCCTGACGCTGGGTCTGGCCGTGGGTGCGAGTCTGCTCCTGCAAACCCTGCCACACCGGCCGAAGCTGCAGAGCGGGGCGGGCCTGCTCCAGCGCCGCAAGCTGCGGCCGGGCGTTCTCCAGTGCCTGCTGGGCGGTATTTAGCGCGGTCTGCGCCCGGGTGGCTTCGGCATGCAGCTCGTCGCCGCGCGTCAGCCAGTGGAGCAAAGTCTGCTCGCGCTGTTGGGCAGCAACCAGCGTCTGCTCCTGGTCAGTAAGCACCTGCAAACTTTCATTTAGCGTCTGGGCCTGCTCTGTACTCAACAGCTGAATGCCTTCGGCCTGGGCCTGGCGCTGCTCCAGCTCGCCGCGCGCCGCCTTGTGCTTTTCAAACACCATCGCTGAGATCTGGCCGTAGATCTCGGTGCCGGTCAGCTCCTCCAGCAGCTCGGCCCGCTCTTTCGGTTTGGCATTGAGGAAGGCGGCAAACTGCCCCTGGGAGAGCAGCATCGAGCGGGTAAAGCGACCGTAGTCCAGCCCGGTGAGGGTGGCAGTCAGCTCCAGCTTATCTTTCACCTTGTCGGCAAGAATTTTGCCGTCGGCGCAGAGCGCCAGCTCCACGCGGGGTACCTGGAGATTGCCCCCGGCCTGGTTGCGGGCGCGGTTCTGGCTCCAGAAGGCGCGGTAGGCCACGCCTTTTACCTCAAACTCCACCTCTGCCAGGCATTCGGCGGTATCGCGGGTCATCAGATCGTTCTGCGACTGCGACACGTTGCTCAGGCGCGGCGTCTCGTGATAGAGCGCCAGGCAGATGGCATCCAGCAGGGTGGTTTTTCCCGCCCCGGTGGGACCGGTGATAGCAAACAGACCGTTGCTGGCAAACGGCTCGGCGGTAAAGTCGATCTTCCACTCCCCCTTCAGGGAGTTGATGTTCTTCAGGCGCAGGGTAAGAATTTTCATGCGTCTTGCTCCTGAGTCAGCTCTTCGACGGTGGCGCTAAAGAGGGTGCGAACCCGCTGGCCCTGCGCCTCGTCCGGCTCTTCCAGCGCCAGGCGGCGCTCGAAAACCTCCTCCACGCGCAGCTCGCTGAGGGTCTCCCGCAGCTCGCCCGCCATCATCCGCTGGCGCTGCTCACGGCTGCGGCGCACCAGCAGCACCTCGACCGGCAGATCCTCGGTCATGGCCTGGATCCGGCGCTGCATATCCGTCAGCCAGTCGTCGGTGGTGATTTCGATATCGAGCCACACCGGCGGCGACGCGGGGGCGTCGCGCCACTGCGCAAGCTGCTGGCCGATGGTGGCGAGATCGCCCTTGATCACCGCCAGCTGCTGGGTGACCGGCACGGTCAGGGGGGTAATGTTCGTCAGCCTGCCGTCGGCGAAGGTCACCAGGTTAACGCTTTTCGCCTTGCCGGTTTCATCGAAGCTGAGGGCAATGGGCGAGCCGCAGTAGCGGATATGATCCTGACCGCCAATCACCTGCGGACGGTGGATGTGCCCGAGAGCGATGTAATCCACAGGCGGAAAGTTTTGCGCCGGGAAGGCGTCCAGGGTACCAATATAGATGTCGCGCACCGCGTCGCTTTTGCTGGCCCCGACGGTGGTCAGGTGGCCGCTGGCGATAATCGACAGCGCGGCATCGCCACGCAGGGCGCAGGCCTGCTGGTACTGCTGCTGATAGTAATCGGTGATCGCCGCCAGCAGATGCTGCTGCTTCTCGCTGCCGGAGAGACCCGCCTGGCTGGTGACGATGTCGCGCGGGCGTAAAAACGGCACCGGGCAGAAGACCGCGCCGGGCGCGCCGTCGCGCTGCTTAAGAATAAACGGCGCACAGCCTGCTGCCGCCACTACGGTGGTGTGCAAAAAGGCCAGGATCTCTCGCGACTCGTTCAGGGTCGCTACCGAGTCGTGGTTGCCCGCCAGCACCACCAGGTGGCAGCCGGCCTGCTGGAGCTGAACCACGAAGCGGTAGTAGAGTTCGCGGGCGTAGCTGGGGGGCGAGCCGGTATCAAAGATATCGCCAGCGACGATAATCGCATCGACCTGCTGGGCCTGGGCCGTCTCCAGCAGCCAGTCAAGAAAGGCGGCGTGTTCTGCGGCCCGGCTCTTGCTGTAAAAGTTTTGGCCGAGGTGCCAGTCAGAGGTATGAAGGATGCGCATATTCGTTCCATGGCAAAAAAGCGTAAGGCGGATTATAAACGTTTAGGCACAGCGGGAAAGCGGCGATCGTCTTCTGGTTGTCATCTGCATTTTTTCAGATTCATAATGCCTTCACGCTTTTCATAAATCTGTCATAAATCTGACGCATAATGCGACGCAACATATTGATTACAACTATATAGGGCAAACCATGGCGAGACGTATTCTGGTCGTAGAGGATGAGGCCCCCATTCGGGAGATGGTCTGCTTCGTGCTCGAGCAAAACGGCTTTCAGCCTGTTGAAGCGGAAGATTATGACAGTGCAGTGAACCAGCTCAACGAGCCGTGGCCCGATCTCATCCTGCTCGACTGGATGCTGCCTGGCGGCTCCGGCATTCAGTTTATCAAGCACCTGAAACGTGAAAACATGACCCGGGATATTCCTGTTATGATGCTCACCGCGCGCGGTGAAGAGGAAGATCGCGTCCGTGGCCTGGAGACCGGGGCGGATGATTACATTACCAAACCCTTCTCGCCGAAGGAGCTGGTGGCGCGTATCAAAGCCGTGATGCGCCGTATCTCGCCGATGGCGGTGGAAGAGGTGATTGAGATGCAGGGTCTGAGCCTCGATCCCACCTCTCACCGGGTGATGACCGGCGAAAACCCGCTCGACATGGGGCCGACGGAGTTTAAGCTCCTGCACTTCTTTATGACTCACCCGGAGCGTGTCTACAGCCGTGAACAGCTGCTGAACCACGTCTGGGGAACCAACGTCTACGTTGAGGATCGCACGGTGGACGTGCATATTCGCCGCCTGCGTAAAGCGCTGGAGCTAAGTGGCCATGACCGTATGGTGCAGACCGTTCGCGGCACGGGTTACCGTTTTTCGACCCGTTTCTAATCATTGACTGGAGTGTGACGCGTGCTGGAACGGCTGTCATGGAAAAGGCTGGTCTTAGAGCTGTTTTTAAGCTGTATCCCGGCGCTGGTGCTTGGAGCGATGTTTGGCTATCTGCCATGGTTTCTACTGGCCTCGGTCACCGGATTACTGATCTGGCACTTCTGGAACCTGCTTCAGCTCTCCTGGTGGCTGTGGGTGGATCGCAGTATGACCCCGCCGCCGGGGCATGGCAGCTGGGAGCCACTGCTCTACGGCCTGCACCAGATGCAGCTGCGCAACAAAAAGCGTCGTCGCGAGCTGGGCAGCCTGATCAAACGCTTTCGCAGCGGCGCGGAGTCGCTGCCGGATGCGGTGGTGCTCACCACCGAAGAGGGCGTGATCTTCTGGTGCAACGGCCTTGCCCAGCAGCTGCTGGGGCTTCGCTGGCCGGACGATAACGGCCAGAATATCCTCAACCTGCTGCGCTACCCCGAGTTTACCCAGTACCTGAAGCAGCAGACCTTCACTAAACCGCTCAACCTGGTGCTGAACAACGGACGGCATCTGGAGATCCGCGTCATGCCCTACAGCGAGCAGCAGCTGCTGATGGTCGCCCGCGACGTGACCCAGATGCACCAGCTGGAAGGGGCGCGACGCAACTTCTTTGCCAACGTCAGCCACGAGCTGCGCACGCCGCTAACGGTGCTGCAGGGTTATCTGGAGATGATGCAGGAGCAGACCCTGGCCGGCGCGACGCGGGAAAAGGCGCTGCACACCATGCGCGAGCAGACCTCCCGCATGGAGGGGCTGGTGAAGCAGCTGCTGACGCTGTCAAAAATTGAGGCCTCGCCGATTCAGGTGCTCGATGAGATCGTTGATGTCCCGATGATGCTGCGGGTCGTTGAGCGGGAGGCGCTAACTCTGAGTCAGCAGCGACAAACCTTTGAGTTCCACGTCGATAATGCCCTGAGGGTATTGGGCAGCGATGAGCAGATGCGCAGCGCTATCTCTAACCTGGTTTACAACGCGGTGAACCATACCCCGCCCGGGACGCATATTACGGTCAACTGGCAGCGGGTAGAGGGTGGCGCAGAGTTCAGCGTTGAGGATAACGGACCGGGCATCGCCGCCGAACATATTCCACGCCTGACCGAGCGCTTCTACCGTGTCGATAAGGCGCGATCCCGCCAGACCGGCGGCAGCGGGCTGGGGCTGGCAATCGTTAAGCATGCGGTCAACCATCACGACAGCCGACTGGAAATCAGCAGCGAGCCAGGCAAAGGCACCCGATTTAGCTTCACGCTGCCGGAAAGATTGATTGCCAAATCCGCGCAGTCTGCTTAACGCTGTCAGCATACCTTTCCACAGGCCGCCAAAAGCGGCCTGTTTGCTTTGCACCTTTCAGCACCGCACCTCTTTTTCTGCGGCTGCTGCTTTTTTGTTCGCATGATTAGCCATGTGTTTTTCTTATAATTAGCGTTTTATGCTGGTTATTCATTTTGCTGTGCGATAACCATCTGGTTTTGCGATCCCATCTTGCCTTTAAACGTTATAAGCGTTTAAATTGCGCCCCTGTCGATGACAGACAGGCTGGATTTGCGTGGTAAATCGAAAAACTATTCTTCGCCACGCCCGGTGGGAAGCATATCCCGCTGGAATCTAATGATATTACCGCTGTATTGTCCCGTAGGGACTGGCGAAAAAGTCAACACGTTCAACACCACATCCACAGGCAGTTAATACATATGACCCATCGTTTAAAACCACGAGATATTGTTGCTCTGGGCTTTATGACATTCGCGCTGTTCGTCGGCGCGGGTAACATCATTTTTCCGCCAATGGTCGGTTTGCAGGCGGGTGAACACGTCTGGACGGCGGCCGTTGGCTTTCTGATCACCGCCGTGGGTCTGCCGGTGCTAACGGTTATCGCCCTGGCGAAAGTGGGTGGCGGTGTCGATAGCCTCAGCACCCCGATTGGTAAAGTGGCTGGCGTGCTGCTGGCGACCGTCTGCTACCTGGCCGTAGGCCCGCTGTTCGCGACTCCGCGTACCGCGACCGTCTCGTTCGAAGTCGGGATCGCCCCGCTGACCGGCGACGGCGCGATGCCGCTGTTTATCTACAGCCTGGTTTACTTTGCGATTGTTATTCTGGTCTCCCTCTATCCGGGCAAACTGCTGGATACGGTAGGTAACTTCCTCGCACCGATGAAGATCGTCGCGCTGGTGGTGCTTTCTGTGGCCGCTATCGTCTGGCCCGCTGGCCCGATCAGCCATGCCATGGAAGCCTACGAGCACGCACCGTTCTCTAACGGTTTCGTGAACGGCTACCTGACTATGGATACCCTGGGCGCAATGGTGTTCGGTATTGTGATTGTGAACGCGGCACGCTCCCGTGGCGTGAGCGATGCGCGTCTGCTGACCCGTTATACCGTCATGGCTGGCGTAATGGCAGGCGTAGGCCTGACGCTGCTCTACCTGGCGCTGTTCCGCCTCGGCTCCGACAGCGCGTCGCTGGTGGATCAGTCGGCAAACGGCGCGGCTATTCTGCACGCCTACGTGCAGCACACCTTTGGCGGTGCGGGCAGCATGATGCTGGCTGTACTGATCTTCCTGGCCTGTCTGGTGACCGCCGTGGGCCTGACCTGCGCCTGCGCCGAGTTCTTTGCTCAGTACGTGCCGCTCTCTTACCGTACGCTGGTATTTATCCTTGGTGGCTTCTCGATGGTGGTCTCGAACCTTGGTCTGAGCCATCTGATCCAGCTCTCTATCCCGGTGCTGACGGCAATCTATCCGCCCTGTATCGCACTGGTTGTATTAAGCTTTACCCGTAACTGGTGGCATAATTCCTCCCGGGTGATTGCGCCAGCGATGTTTATTAGCCTGGTCTTCGGCGTGATGGACGGTATTAAAGCGTCGGCGATTGGCGGTATCTTACCGGCGTGGACGACACGTCTGCCGCTGGCGGAGCAGGGTCTGGCATGGTTGATGCCGACCGTCGTCATGGCGGTGCTGGCAATCTGCTGGGATCGCGCGGCGGGACGTCAGGAGACCTCCAGCGCACATTAATTTACGGTTGCGTCTTTGACCACGGGGCTTACAATCCCGTGGTTTTTTTATTTTTAAACGGCAGTGGAAACGATGGAAAGTACGAACAAGCTAAAGCGGGGATTAAGCACCCGGCACATCCGCTTTATGGCGCTAGGCTCGGCGATTGGTACCGGGCTATTTTATGGATCGGCTGATGCCATCAAGATGGCGGGTCCCAGCGTGCTGCTGGCCTATATTATCGGCGGCGCGGCGGCGTACATTATCATGCGCGCCCTTGGTGAGATGTCGGTGCATAACCCGTCCGCCAGTTCGTTTTCGCGCTACGCCCAGGAGAACCTCGGGCCGCTGGCGGGCTATATCACCGGCTGGACCTACTGCTTTGAAATTCTGATCGTCGCCATCGCCGACGTCACCGCCTTCGGTATCTATATGAGCGTCTGGTTCCCGACGGTGCCGCACTGGATCTGGGTCCTCAGCGTGGTGATGATCATCTGCGCCGTCAACCTGATGAGCGTTCGGGTCTTTGGCGAGCTGGAGTTCTGGTTCTCGTTTTTCAAAGTGGCCACCATTATCATCATGATTGCCGCTGGTTTTGGCATCATTATCTGGGGCATCGGTAATGGCGGGCAGCCCACCGGCATCCATAACCTGTGGAGCAACGGCGGCTTCTTCAGCAACGGCTGGCTCGGCACGGTGATGGCTCTGCAGATGGTGATGTTTGCCTACGGTGGCATTGAGATCATCGGCATCACCGCCGGTGAAGCCAAAGATCCGGAGAAGTCGATTCCGCGCGCTATCAACTCCGTCCCGCTGCGTATCCTGGTCTTCTACGTGGGTACGCTGTTTGTCATCATGTCGATCTACCCGTGGAACCAGGTCGGGACCCAGGGCAGCCCGTTCGTGCTGACCTTCCAGCATCTCGGGATCACCTTTGCCGCCAGCATCCTTAACTTTGTGGTGCTGACCGCTTCGCTTTCAGCCATTAACAGCGACGTGTTTGGCGTCGGGCGTATGCTGCACGGCATGGCGGAGCAGGGCAGCGCCCCGCAGATGTTCGCTAAAACCTCTCGCCGGGGCATCCCGTGGGTGACGGTGCTGGTGATGACCGTGGCGCTGCTGTTTGCTGCCTGGCTGAACTACATCATGCCGGAGAATATCTTCCTGGTGATCGCCTCCCTGGCGACCTTCGCCACGGTATGGGTATGGATTATGATCCTGCTGTCGCAGATCGCTTTCCGTCGTCGTTTGTCGCCGGAAGAGGTCAAGGCGCTGAAGTTCAAGGTGCCGGGCGGAGTGCCTACGACGGTTGTCGGCGTGCTGTTCCTGGCCTTTATCATCGCCCTGATTGGCTACCACCCTGAGACCCGCATCTCGCTGTATGTCGGCTTTGCATGGATCGCCCTCCTGCTGGTGGGCTGGATGTTTAAACGTCGAAAAGCAGTGGCGTAAACCCCCTCACGTCGCATACTGTTCTCTGGCAGGATCAACCTAAAGGAGAGCAGTTATGCTGAATGCCTGGCATCTTCCGGTCGCGCCGTTTGTAAAACAGAATAAAGACAAGCTGCAGGTTGTCCTGTGGCTGACCGGAGACGCGCTGCCGCTGCGGGTTACCCTGCGGGCGGAAAATGACAATGAAGAGACCTCGATCCGCATGCATCCGCTGCGCAGTGCGCCAAAGCCTGGCGTCACGGCCTGGCGAGCAGAGATCGACTTAGCCAGCGGCCAGCCGCGCCGCCGCTACAGCTTTAAGCTGCTGTGGGACGACCGCCAGATCTGGTTTACTCCGCAGGGCTTTAGCCGCTTTCCGCCTGCCCGGCTGGAACAGTTTGCCATCGACGCGCCGGATAGCGGACCGCAGTGGGTGGCCGATCAGGTCTTCTATCAGATCTTTACCGACCGCTTTGCCCGCAGCCTGCCGCGCGAGTCCAGCCAGGACAATCTCTACTATCACCACGCCGCCGGGCAGAACATTGAGCTGCGCAACTGGGATGAGCCGGTTACCGCCCACGGCGGCGGCTCGACTTTCTACGGCGGCGATCTCGACGGCATCAGCGAAAAGCTGCCGTATCTCAAAAAGCTGGGCGTTACGGCGCTCTACCTGAACCCGGTCTTTACCGCCCCCAGCGTGCATAAATACGATACCGAAGATTATCGTCACGTTGACCCGCAGTTCGGCGGCGATGGGGCTCTGCTGCGCCTGCGGGAGAATACCCGCCGGGAGGGATTCCGCCTGCTGCTGGACGGCGTTTTCAACCACAGCGGCGACTCCCATGCCTGGTTTGACCGCCACAATCGCGGCACCACTGGGGCGTGCCATAACCCGGCGTCACCCTGGCGATCGTGGTACAGCTTCTCTGCCGACGGGCGGGCGCTGGACTGGCTGGGCTACCCGAGCCTGCCGAAGCTGGACTATCAGGATCCCTCTTTGGTAGATGAGATCTACCGGGGTGAGAACAGCATTGTGCGCCACTGGCTAAAGGCCCCATGGAGTATGGACGGCTGGCGGCTTGACGTGGTGCATATGCTGGGGGAGGCGGGTGGCGCGCGCAATAATCTCCTGCACATTACC
This sequence comes from Pseudescherichia sp., assembly GCA_032055545.1. Classification (GTDB taxonomy): domain Bacteria; phylum Pseudomonadota; class Gammaproteobacteria; order Enterobacterales; family Enterobacteriaceae; genus Pseudescherichia. The sequence continues at coordinate 68,043 of DAMBQR010000005.1, forward strand.
GGCATCAGCCAGGCGGCGAAGGAGACAAATTCAGAGGCCTATATTGTCGGAGAGCACTTTGGCGACGCCCGCCAGTGGTTACAGGCCGACGCCGAAGACGCGGCCATGAACTACCGGGGCTTTACCGTGCCGGTGTGGGGCTTTTTGGCCAATACTGACATCTCCTACGATCCGCAGCAGCTCGATGCCCAGACCTGCGCGGCGTGGATGAACAACTACCGCGCCGGCCTGTCGCATCAGCAACAGCTGCGCATGTTTAACCAGCTCGACAGCCATGACACCGCCCGGTTTATCTCCCTGCTGGGTAAACAGGTGGATCGCATGCCGCTGGGCGTCGTCTGGCTCTTTACCTGGCCGGGCGTGCCCTGCATCTACTACGGCGATGAGGTGGGGCTGGATGGTAACAACGATCCCTTCTGCCGCAAGCCCTTCCCCTGGGACAAGAGCAAACAGGATGCCACGCTGTTTGCGCTTTATCAGCAGATGGCGACGCTGCGCAAGAAAAGCGGCGCGCTGCGTTACGGAGGCTGTCAGGTAGTGAGTGCGGAAGGCGATGTGGTGGTGTTTGTGCGCGTTTACCAACATGAACGCGTGCTGGTGGCGATCAACCGCGGCAAGGCCTGCGAAGTGGTACTCAGCGATGTGCCGCTGCTGGATGTTCCTGCCTGGCAGTGCAAAGTGGGCACCGGCACCATCGAGGATAATGTGCTGTCGCTTCCGGCGGTCTCCGCCACGATTTGGCGCAATCGCTGAACCTGTTGCAACATTTTTACCAGTATTGAAAAGAAATGTAATTTCTTTCGAGAGTGATCACTGAACCGAAGGTAAAACCATGGATGAGTTGCTGGTTGCCGGTCTTGTTCTCTTTTTCGCCCTGATCGTCGCCCCTGCGCTGGCGATTGGAGCATGGCGAAAAAGCAGCGATACGCAGCGGGAGCTGGGCATATTGCGTGAACGGCTGACGGCGCTGGAGCAACAGCTGGCGGGGCAGGTGAGTGCACCTACCCCGCAACCGTTAGCTGATGAGATAGCGGAGCCGGAACCTGTTCCTGTCATTGTGCCTGCGGCGGAACACCCCACCGTCGATCCCTGGGCTGCGCAACCGGCGTTGCCTGAGCCGGTTGCCCTCACCCCGGTGGCGACCAGCACCCCCCTGGCCGATGAACCGCGCGGCGGCATGATCTCCTCGCTGGTGAGCTGGTTTATGCGCGGTAACCCCCTGGCGAAACTCGGCATTCTGTTGCTGTTCTTCGGGCTGGCATTTTTATTTCGCTACTCCGTCGAGCGCGATCTGTTCCCGCTGGAGCTGCGCCTCTGCGTGGCGGCGTTGGCGGCCGTGGCGCTGCTGGCCCTCGGCTGGCGACTGCGCCACAAACAGCCGGTGTATGCGCTGATTTTGCAGGGCGGCGCTACCGGGGTGCTCTACCTCACGGTGTTTGGCGCGTTCCGCCTCTGGCAAATGCTGCCGATGACGCTGGCGTTTGCCTTGCTGCTGCTGATCTGTGCGGTAAGCGTCGGGCTGGCGATATTGCAGCGCGCCTTAAGTCTCGCCATGCTCGCCAGCCTCGGTGGTTATCTCGCGCCGCTGCTGCTCTCTACCAGCGGCGGTAGCCACATTGGGCTGTTTTCATTCTATCTGCTGCTCTCCTGCGGCATTCTGGGCATTAGCGTCTGGCAGCACTGGCGGGTGCTTAATCTGCTTGGTCTGCTATTTACCTTTGGCGTCGGTGGGGTATGGGGACTTTATAGCTATCAGCCTGCGTTTTACCTTAGCTGCCAGCTGTTCCTGATCGCCAATATCGTGCTGTTTGGCGTGCTGAGCGTCGGGCTGTCGCTGCGCGCGCAGGGCGGCGGCAAACGCATTATTGACGGCGTACTGCTGTTCGCGCCGCCGCTGATCGGTTTTGGCATGCAGTACGTTCTCACGCAGGATTTCACCTTTGGCCCGGCGTTTTCCGCGCTCGGGTTTGGCGCGTTTTATCTGCTGCTGGCGCGGCTGGTGCTGCGGCGTAAACCCGAACTCGGGCGGCCGCTGGTGCTGGCCGCGCTGGCGCTGGGCGGTGCGTTTGTCACGCTGGCGATCCCGCTGGCGCTTTCTGCGCGCTGGACGTCGATGGCCTGGGCGCTGGAAGGGCTGGGCATTCTCTGGCTTGGCGTACAGCAACAGCAGCGGCGGATGAGCTACAGCGGCACCGGCCTACTGCTGCTGGCGGTGGGCAGCGCGCTGTGGGCGGTGCAGGATACGCTGCCAGCGCTGTCGCAACTGATGATTTTTACGGTGCTGAGCCTGACGTGGATTGCCGCCGCCTGGCTGTGGCGCGGCCTGAACACGCAGGGCAGCTATGGCCTGCTGGCGGGCGGCATTACCTTCTGGCTGCTGGCCCTGCACGGGCTGTCGGCGCTGACCTTAAGCCGGTGGATGAACGATCTGCCGGGCCTGCTGGCGCTCACCGCCCTGAGCGTCCATGGCTGGCGGTGGGCCGCGCAACGGTTGCGCTGGCGCGCGCTCAGCTATAGCGTCTGGCTGCTGTGGCCTTTGATGCTGGCGACGCTGGCCTGGCAGATCGCCGCCCAGGGCGCGATCTTCAGCGCTGGCTGGCAAAATCTCGCCTGGTGTGTCGCGCTACCGTCCGCGCTCTGGCTGCTGCATCAACAGCGCACGCCGCCTGTGCCTTATCTTTCACAGGGGGTGCACCTGTCGCTGTTCTGGATGATCGTCACCGCGCTGGCGGCAGAGCTGTGGTGGTATATCGATACGCTGTCGTGGGGCATGTTCCCGTGGCAGGCGGGGCTGGCGATGACGTCGGCGGCAGCGACGATCCTGCTGGTGCGCGCCGGGCTGAAACGTTCGTTGTGGCCGCTACGCGTCTGGCCGCAGTGGTACGGCACGCTGGCGCTGGCCCCCATGGGCCTCTTCCTGCTGGTGATGCTGCTGCTGACCAATATCGATGATGGCGTGGTGATGGGGCAGGGCTACCGGCCGTTGCTTAATCCGCTGGAAGAGGGTGCCGCCTTTGCCTTAATGGCGTTGCTCGCGCTGGCGCGGTTGTGCGCCCGCTATTTCCCCGTGCAGGGTCGTGAGATCCATAGACGTGTGCCGCTGCTGCTGGCAGGGCTTGCCTTCTGGTGGCTGAATGGCCTGCTGTTGCGCAGCCTCGCGTGGTATGGCGGGATCGACTGGTCGATAGGCGCGCTATGGTCGTCCCGGCTGGTACAGACCTGTTTCGCGCTGTTCTGGATGCTGGTGGCGCTGCTGGTGATGCTGCGTGCCGCCAGGCAGCTATCCCGGCGTGAGTGGCTGTGCGGTGCGGCGCTACTTGGCGTGGTGATTGTGAAACTGATGCTGGTAGACAGCGCTGGCGGCGGCGGACTGGCCCGTGCGGTTGCCTTTATCGGCGTGGCGGTACTGGTGCTGATCGTAGGCTATTTCTCACCGCTGCCGCCTCGGGTACAACAGACGCATAACGAGGAACAAGGATAATGACGATCGTCAGACGGTTACTTTTTTGTGCGTTGCTCGGCGCGGCGCTGCCGGCCTGGAGCCTGGACACCACCCCGGAAACGCCGCAGGATTATGCCTGGGGCGCTGCGCTGACGACGACGTCAGCGTCACCGCTGTATCAGGTGAGGCTGCCGGAGCGTATTTATACTGACAGCGTTGCGCCCGATCTGCGCGATGTGCGGGTCTTCAATCAGCAGGGGCATACGGTGCCTTTTACGCTGATCCCGGCGGTGCAGAAACAGACGCCGCCGCGCACGCTGCCGCTGCGCCTGTTCGCCCTCGAGCCGGTGCCGGATAGTAGTGCCGCGTCAGAAAATCTGTGGCTGCGTTCGCAGGACGGCATTGAAATCCGCCTTGATGGCGAAGGCAAAAAGAGGGTGAGCAAAAGCTACCTGTTAACCCTGCCTGAAACGCAAAAAGACGAATTTCCGCTGTCGCAGCTGAAGCTGACATGGAACGCCGTGCCTGCTAACTGGCAGGCACGGACAGATGTGTTCGTCAGCAGCGATCTGAAAAACTGGACGCTGTATAAACGCGATATGCCGCTGATGGATCTGACCTCCGGCAGCGACCGTCTGCTGCTGAATACCCTGGATTTCACTGCCTCACTCTATCCGACGGAGATGCGTTATGTTCTGGTGGTGTTCAATGATGCCGCGCGTGCGCCGACGCTGACCGGCGCGACGGCAGTGGAGCAAATTTACAGCGATACGGCGGTAAATATCCCTCTAAATGCGGTGGCGAAAACCGTCTCCTCGTCGGTGCAGGAGTTCTCCTGGCAACAGCCACAGCCGCTGGTGTCAGTGACGATCGAAGCTCGGCAAGGGCGCGTGCTGCCGCTGGCGATCGAGTACCGCAGCGAGGCAAAGGCCGCGTGGCAGCCGCTGGCGAAAAGCGTAATTTATCAACTGAACGGTCACTCCTCTGAGCCGCTGCCCACCGGCGGGATGGTGCAGGCTATCCGCGTGACGGCGGTTAACGGCCAGCTTGAGGACGGCATCGCCCAGGTGACCGGCGAGCGCGCCAGCCAGACGCTGATCTTCAACGCCCAGGGCAAAGGACCGTTTTTACTGGCATGGGGTAATGGTGCCGCGCAACCGCAGGCAATGGATGTCGAAATGGTGGTACCCGCCGCGCTGCGCCAGGCAAACGCAGATATTCCGTACGCGTTGGTAGAGGATCGCATTGTGCTGGGAGGTGATGCACGGTTGACGGCAGTGGATCCGGCGTTGCAGCAAAGCCAGTGGAAGAAAATGCTGGTGTGGGCGGCGCTGGGGCTGGGCGTGCTGGTGCTGGTCTGGGTGGGGCTGGGCATCTGGCGCGAAGTGCGGCAGAAGTCAGCATAAAAATGCCGGGCGGCAATTACGCCTTGCCCGGCCGAGAGTCTGTGAAGCAATAGCAGGCCTGATAAGCGCAGCGCCACCAGGCAACACGGCTTACAGGCTGGTGAGGTGTTCGCTGAGGAACTTCGCCACGCCATCTGGAGAGGCGTTCATTCCCTCTTTACCTTTTTCCCACTGGGCTGGGCACACTTCGCCGTGCTCTTCGTGGAACTGTAATGCGTCAACCATGCGCAGCATTTCGTCAATGTTACGGCCTAAAGGCAGATCGTTTACTACCTGATGACGTACGATACCCGCCTTATCGATCAGGAAGGAGCCGCGCAGGGCGACGCCCTCGTCCGGATGCTCAATGCCGTAGGCTTTCTGCACTTCACGTTTGATATCCGCCACCATCGCATACTTCACCGGGCCGATACCGCCTTTTTCGACCGGGGTATTACGCCATGCGTTGTGAACAAACTCAGAGTCAAACGAGACGCCAACCACTTCAACGCCGCGCTGCTGGAACTCTTCGTAGCGTTTATCGAAAGCGATCAGCTCCGACGGGCAGACGAAGGTAAAGTCCATCGGCCAGAAGAAGAGAACGGTGGCTTTGCCTGCGGTGTGCTGTTTGAAGTTAAACTTCTCAACGATTTCACCGCTGCCTAATACCGCTGCGGCGGTAAAGTCCGGGGCCGGACGCGTGACCAGAACCATATTAAATCTCCTTTTAATAATCAGGTTATTTAGCGCAACGCGGCCAGTATAGGAGGGCGAAAAGAGAACGCAATGCTTAAAGCTGCTTATTTTGCGCCTGATCCATCATGCGTGGATAGAACTGCCAGAACTGCTGCTCCAGCGCCGGATAGTGGGCGTCCAGATCGTGCCAGGAGTCACGCAGGGCGTCGAGGCGGGGACGGCGATTTGCCATACCGTTCAGCACCTGCTGGATAAACGCCATCTCGCGATAGCGCTCCAGCCACTTTTCCGACCACAGGTAGTTATTGAGATTAACGAACTGCGGCGGCGATTCCGGCAGAATGGTCGCCACCTGGGCGCGGGCGTAGCGGACAAACTCGTTCAGCGGCCGATCGGGGGAGATCTGCGCCCAGTGGCGGGAGAGGAAGTGATCCCACATCACGTCCAGCGTAATGGGCGCGACGCGGCGGGTCTCCGGGCGGAACCAGGCCTTGGCTTCGCGGACTTCCGGCAGGCCGTCGGTCAGGGCATCCACGCGGCGGTGCATACGAATGCCCTCCACCACCTCGTCAGGATAGATGCCGTCGGGGTTGCCGCGCACGAAATCGGCGAGCAAATTACCAGAGAGCGAGCTTTGGGCAAGATGCGCCAGATGCAAATGAGCAAGAAAATTCATCGTCTATTCTTTATCCACAGGCGGGTAACGGTTGCAGGGAGCACGCCCCGGCACTAGACTACCCGCCTCTTAATTATGTCTTGAGTTAGCGTCATGCGTGTTGCCGATTTTTCCTTTGAACTACCTGAATCCCTGATTGCCCACTATCCGCAGCCTGAGCGTAGCAGCTGTCGTTTGCTGTCGCTTGACGGGCCGACGGGGGCATTGACGCATGGTACTTTCACCGATCTGCTCGATAAGCTCAACCCGGGCGATCTGCTGGTGTTTAACAATACCCGCGTCATCCCGGCACGCCTGTTTGGCCGTAAAGCCAGCGGCGGCAAGATTGAAGTGCTGGTCGAACGCATGCTCGATGATAAACGTATTCTGGCACATATTCGCGCCTCTAAAGCGCCGAAGCCAGGGGCTGAGCTGCTGCTGGGTGACGATGAGAGCATCCAGGCCACTATGGTGGCGCGTCACGATGCGCTGTTTGAGGTGGAGTTTAACGATGCGCGTCCGGTGCTGGATATTCTCAACGCCATCGGCCATATGCCACTGCCGCCCTACATCGACCGTCCGGATGAAGACGCCGACCGCGAACTTTATCAGACCGTCTACAGTGAAAAGCCGGGCGCGGTAGCTGCTCCGACGGCGGGTCTGCACTTCGACGAGCCGCTGCTGGCCGCGCTGCGTGAGAAGGGCATCGAGCAGGCCTTTGTCACCCTCCACGTGGGCGCAGGTACCTTCCAGCCGGTGCGCGTTGACAGCATTGCAGACCACATCATGCACTCCGAATATGCCGAAGTGCCGCAGGAGGTGGTTGACGCCGTGCTGGCAGCGAAAGCGCGCGGCAACCGGGTGATAGCGGTAGGCACCACCTCCGTACGCTCGCTGGAGAGCGCGGCCCAGGCGGCAACAAGCGATCTCATCGAACCCTTCTTTGGTGATACGCAGATCTTTATCTACCCGGGCTATCAGTACAAGGTGATCGACGCGCTGGTGACGAACTTCCACCTGCCGGAATCAACGCTGATTATGCTGGTGTCGGCGTTTGCCGGTTATCAGCATACGATGAACGCCTATCACGCTGCTGTAGAAGAGAAATATCGCTTTTTTAGCTACGGGGATGCGATGTTTATCACGTACAATCCTTCCGCTATTCATGAGCGTGTCGGGGAATAAGTCCGCGACACCGGTTTAAACGTCAGACTGTTTTTCTGATGCTGGAGAGTTAAGTGAAATTTGAACTTGATACCACCGACGGTCGCGCGCGTCGCGGCCGCCTGGTGTTCGATCGTGGCGTTGTTGAGACGCCTGCTTTTATGCCCGTGGGAACCTACGGCACGGTAAAAGGGATGACCCCGGAAGAGGTTGAAGCCACCGGTGCGCAGATCATCCTCGGTAATACCTTCCACCTCTGGCTGCGTCCTGGCCAGGAGATCATGAAGCTGCACGGCGATCTACATGACTTTATGCAGTGGAAAGGGCCGATTCTCACCGACTCCGGCGGTTTCCAGGTCTTTAGCCTCGGCGATATCCGTAAAATCACCGAAGCGGGAGTGCACTTCCGCAACCCGATCAACGGCGATCCGATCTTCCTCGATCCGGAAAAATCGATGGAGATCCAGTACGATCTCGGATCCGACATCGTGATGATCTTCGACGAGTGCACGCCGTATCCCGCTGACTGGGACTACGCTAAACGCTCAATGGAGATGTCCCTGCGCTGGGCGCAGCGCAGCCGCGATCGCTTTGACTCGCTGGAGAACAAAAACGCGCTGTTCGGCATCATTCAGGGCAGCGTTTACGAAGATTTACGCGATATCTCCGTTAAGGGTCTGGTAGAGATTGGCTTTGATGGCTACGCTGTCGGCGGTTTGGCTGTCGGTGAGCCGAAGGAAGATATGCACCGTATTCTGGAGCATGTCTGCCCGCAGATCCCGGCGGATAAACCGCGTTACCTGATGGGCGTGGGGAAACCGGAAGATCTGGTCGAGGGCGTACGTCGCGGCATCGATATGTTTGACTGCGTCATGCCAACGCGTAACGCGCGTAACGGTCACCTGTTTGTGACCGAGGGCGTAGTAAAAATCCGCAATGCGAAGCATAAAAGCGACACATCGCCGCTGGATCCCGAGTGCGATTGCTATACGTGTCGCAATTATTCACGTGCTTACTTGCATCATCTTGACCGTTGCAACGAAATATTGGGCGCGCGCCTCAATACCATTCATAACCTGCGTCACTATCAGCGCTTAATGGCTGGTTTACGTAAGGCTATCGAAGAGGGTAAATTAGAG